>NZ_JBVHPJ010000007.1:0-91659 GCF_055567995.1 Streptomyces sp. NPDC026246
CGCCCGGTTACATTCCGAACCCGGAAGCTAAGCCTTACAGCGCCGATGGTACTGCAGGGGGGACCCTGTGGGAGAGTAGGACGCCGCCGAACAATCTTTGGAAGGACCCTTGGTCCCAGCGTTCAGCTGGGACCAAGGGTCCTTTTTTGTTTTTGCAGTGCGCGCTGGGCACCCGGCTGCGCGAGAATGACTTTGCGGTACGAAGACAGGAGTCACCATGTCCACCAACTCTCCCGACGACCGACCGGAGCGCGACCAGCGGCGACGGGAGGGCGACCGGGGCGACCGCGGCTACCGCGGTGCTCCGCGCGGTGACCGCAACGACCGCGGCGAGCGCGGCGGGTTCCGTCGGGACGACAGCCGGCGTGACGACAGCCGCGGTGGTGACCAGCGGGGTGGCGGTTACGGTCGACGCGACGACCGCGACCGCGACCGCGGACCTCGCCGGGACGACCGGGGTGACCGGCCCACGTTCCGCCGTGACGACCGTGGGGGCGACCGTCCTGCGTTCCGTCGTGACGATCGTGGTGGCGACCGTCCTGCGTTCCGTCGTGACGACCGCGGCGGGGACCGTCCTGCGTTCCGTCGTGACGACCGTGGTGGCGACCGTCCTGCGTTCCGTCGCGACGATCGTGGTGGCGACCGTCCCACGTTCCGTCGCGACGACCGTGGGGAGCGTCGGGACGACCGGGGCGAGCGCGGCGGGTTCCGTCGGGACGACAGCCGGCGTGACGACAATCGGCGTGACGACAACCGCGGCGGTGGGTACGGCCGGCGTGATGACCGCCGGGGTGACGATCGCGGGCCTCGCGGTGGTTTCCGGCGTGATGACCGCCGCGACGACAGGCGCGATGACCGGCGCGACGCCGACCGTGGTGGCTACCCCCGCCGCGACGACCGCCGCGATGACCGGCGCGACGACCGGCGTGATGACCGGGGTTACCGTGGCGGCGACAACCGGGACCGTGGGTTCCGGGGCGATGAGCGCGACCGTGGGTTCCGGCGCGACGACCGTGGTGGGTTCCGGGGACGCGACGAGCGGCGTGGGGACGACCGTGGCGACCGTGGTGGGTTCCGGCGCGATGACGCCGGCAGGGGCGCGCGTCCCGCGTTCCGCCGCGACGACGGCCCCCGCACCGACCGTGGCGGTGACTTCCGGCGCGACGACAACCGCGGTGACCGCGGCGAGCGCGGAGGCTTCCGCGGGCGTGACGACCGTGGCGGTCGTGGCCCCCGTCGCGACGACCGTGGTGGGCGCCCCGGCGGGTTCCGTGGGCGGGACGACCGCCGTGACGACCGGCGCGACGACCGGCGTGGCGACGACCGGCGCGGTGGTGGCCGGTTCCGTGAGGAGCGCGACCGGGACCGGGAGCCCATCAAGCGGCTGCCGATCCCCGAGGACGTCACGGGTGAGGAGATCGACAAGGACGTACGGCAGGAGCTCCAGAGCCTGCCCAAGACGCTCGCCGACGACGTCGCCCGGAACCTGGTGATGGTGGCGCGGCTGCTGGACGAGGACCCCGAGGGCGCCTACGGGTACTCCCGGGTCGCGCTGCGGCTGGCGTCGCGTGTCGCCGCCGTGCGGGAGGCCGCCGGGTTCGCCGCGTACGCCAGCCAGAAGTACGGCGAGGCGCTGGCCGAGTTCCGGGCCGCCAAGCGGATGACCGGGAACATCGACCTGTGGCCCGTCATGGCCGACTGCGAGCGCGGGCTCGGACGGCCGGAGAAGGCGCTCGACATGGCCGGCGCGCCCGAGGTGCACAAGCTCGACAAGGCCGGGCAGGTCGAGATGCGGCTCGTCGCGGCCGGCGCCCGGCGTGACATGGGGCAGCTGGACGCGGCCATCGTGACCCTGCAGAGCCCCGAACTGGCGGCCAACTCCGTGCAGCCGTGGACCGCGCGTCTGCGCTACGCCTACGCCGACGCGCTGCTCGCCGCCGGGCGTGAGGGCGAGGCCCGGGACTGGTTCGCCAAGGCCGTCGAGGCCGACCGGGACGGCAGCACGGACGCCTCCGACCGGCTCGCCGAGCTGGACGGCGTGGAGTTCGTCGACGTCATGGCCGAGGACGAGGCCGAGGTCGATGTCGATGTCGAGGTCGAGGCCGAGGACGAGGGCGGTTCCTCCGACGCCTCCTCGGCCGACGAGTCCGAGCAGAAGGACTGACGGAGAGCAGCGCACACGCGAAGGGGGCGGGACCCGGCCGGGTCCCGCCCCCTTCGCATGTCCGGCGTCAGAGGTCCAGCGCGCGCAGGACCAGCCCCGTGGCCGGTTTCGGGCCGAACGACGTCGACTTGCGGGGCATCGTCACGCCTTGCCGGGCCAGGTCGCGGACGACCTCCTCGCGGACCGGGTGCAGCAGCACCGCCGTACCGCCGTCGCGTTCCGCCTTCTCGACCGTGGCGGCCGTGTCGTGGATGTAGGCGATGCGGTCCGGGGAGTCCTCCGGGATGTGCCAGACGTGCTTGAGCAGCGTGGCGTGCAGGACCGTCGCGTCCAGGGTGCGCCAGGCGGCGGGGCGGTCGGCGGGGATCGTGCGGTCCAGCAGCGCCGGGTCCGGGCGGTCGACGAGGTGGAAGGCGCCGTCGCCGGCGAGCAGGAACGCGTTGCCCGCGCAGGCCGCGTCGGCCAGGGTCTCCAGGGCTTCGGACAGTGGTGCTTCGAGGCGGCGGACGCGGAAGTGTCCCTCCAGGGCGGCCACGGCGGTACCGACCGGGAGGTCGAGCAGCAGGCGGTGGATGGCGCGTACCCGCAAGGGGTAGCGGGCGGTGTCGACCAGGAGGACCAGGCCGTGGTCCCACGGGCCGGGCGAGGGGTGCTCCGCGCGCAGGCGGCGGTAGGTCGCCCAGCGGTGGTGGCCGTCGGCGATGAGCGCCTGCTGGCGGGCCAGGTCCGACCGGACCGCGTCCAGGTCGGCGGGGTCGGTCAGCGACCACAGGCGGTGCCGGAAGCCGTCCTCGGTGGTGGTCTCCAGCAGGGGCGGCAGGTCCGCGGTGCGCTCGATCAGGTCCGCGGTGGCGGTGGTGCCGTTGCCGCGGTAGGTGAGCAGCAGCGGTTCGAGGTTGGCCGAGGTGGCCCGCATCAGGTCCGCGCGGTCGGCGACGACGTGCGGCATCACGTCCTCGTGCGGCAGCACGACCTGCTCGTCCGGGTCGGACACGCGCAGGGTCCCGATGAGCCCGCGTTGCAGCATGCCCTCGCCGTCGCGCTGTTCGTAGACGTACAGGCACGGATCCGGGTCGGTGGTCAGGACGCCCTCGGCCACCCAGCGGCGCAGGGTCTCGGCGGCCTGCTCGTTGCGGGCACCGGCGGTGGCGGCCTGGGGAAGGATCAGGCGGACGATGTTGTACGGGTCGGAGGACTCGAGGTGGTGCAGGCCGTCGGGGCGCACCACGACGTCGTACGGCGGGGATGTGACGGCGGCAAGGCTGCCGACCCGGTCGGGGTCGTAACGAAGGCCTCGGAACGGGGTGAGTTCCAGGCCGCGGTGCGCCGTTGCCTCCGAGTGACCTGCTGTGTTCATCCCGGCATCGTACGGGTGTCGGTGCCATGGGGGATGATCGGGGGAAAAGCCGCCGAACGAGGAGCGATACGCGATGAGCCGGAGCGTCAGGACGAGGCCCGAGGGCAGTGGGCAGGCCCTGAGCGAGGCGTACGACACGGCGTTGCTCGACCTGGACGGTGTCGTGTACGCGGGCGGGAGCGCGATCGCGCACGCCGTCGAGTCGCTGGCCACGGCCCGGGAGGGCGGGATGCGCCTGGCGTACGTGACGAACAACGCGCTGCGGACGCCGGACGCGGTGGCCGGGCACCTGACGGAGCTCGGGATACCGACGGGCGCGGAGGACGTCATCACCTCGGCGCAGGCGGTCGCGCGGCTGATCAGCGAGCAGGTGCCGCGCGGCGCCCGGGTGCTGGTGATCGGCGGTGAGGGACTGCGGGTCGCGCTGCGCGAGCGGGGGCTGGAGCCCGTCGAGTCCGCGGACGACGAGCCGGTGGCGGTCGTGCAGGGGTACGGCGGTCCCGATCTGCCGTGGGGCCGGTTCGCCGAGGCTTCCTACGCGGTGGCCCGGGGCGTGCCGTGGTTCGCGTCGAACACCGACCTGACGATCCCGAGCGGCCGGGGCATCGCGCCGGGCAACGGCGCGGCGGTGGAGGTCGTGCGGATCGCCACGGGAGCCGAGCCGCAGGTCGCGGGCAAGCCGCTGCCGCCGATGCACCGGGAGACGATCCTGCGCACCGGGGCGAAGCGGCCGCTGGTGGTGGGGGACCGGCTGGACACGGACATCGAGGGCGCGTTCAACGGGGAGGTCGACTCGCTGCTGGTCCTCACGGGGGTCACGGACGGGGCGCAGCTGCTGGCCGCGCCCCCGCAGCACCGGCCGACCTACGTGGACGCCGATCTGCGGGGCATGCTGGGCGGTCAGCCGGAGGTCGCGGAAGCGGGCGACGGCGCGTTCCGGTGCGGCGGCTGGACGGCGGCCGCCCGGGCCGGCCGGCTGGAGCTGGAGGGGGACGGCGAGGCGCTCGACGGACTGCGCGCCTTGTGCGCCGCCGCGTGGACGGCCTCGGGCGAGGAGGGGTGCGAGCTGGACGGGGCGAAGGCGCTGGCGCGGCTGGGACTTTGAGGGAGTGCCACACGGTGGGGCTCCGGGCGGCCACGGGCGGGAGTGCGGGGTGCCTGCCGCCGGGTGCCGGGAGGGGGCGGGCACCGGATCTTGCCCGGTAGCGAGGTTAGGTTAACCTAACTGCGTGTTGGTCGAGAGTCCCCCCGAACAGCGCGCGGAGACCGCCCCCGCGCCCCCGAGACGACGGGCGGTGCGAGCCGTCGGGCTGGTGCTGTCCGCGGCGATCCTGGTGCTCGTCGCGCTGGCGAGTATCGCGATCGGCGCGAAGGAGCTGTCCCTCGCGCAGGTCTGGCACGGCCTGTTCGCCGACACGGGGTCCTACGGGGACGTCGTCGTCGCCGAGCGGCTGTCGCGGACCGTGCTCGGGCTGCTCGCCGGCGCCGCCCTCGGTCTGGCCGGGGCGGTCCTGCAGGCGCTCACGCGCAATCCGCTGGCGGACCCAGGGCTGCTGGGGATCAACGCGGGCGCGTCCGCGGCGGTCGTCACGGCCATCACGTACTTCGGGGTCACCTCGCTCACCGGCTACGTCTGGTTCGCCTTCGTCGGCGCGGCCGCGGTCGGGGCGCTGGTGTGGTTCCTCGGTGGCAGCCGGGGTGCGACACCGGTGCGGCTGGCCCTCGCGGGGACGGCGATCAGCGCCGCGCTGTACGGCTACCTCCAGGCCGTGATGATCATGGACGAGGCGGCGCTCGGCAAGATGCGGTTCTGGACGGTGGGTTCGCTGTCGTCGGCGACCGACGCGACCATCGAGCAGGTCCTGCCGTTCCTGCTGGCCGGGTTCGTCCTGGCCCTCGCCCTGGCGCGGCCGCTCAACGCCATGTCCATGGGCGACGACACCGCCCGGGCCCTGGGGGCGAACCTGAACCGCACCCGGGCGCTGTCCATGCTGGCCGCGACCGTGCTGTGCGGGGCCGCGACCGCCGCCTGCGGGCCGATCGTGTTCGTCGGCCTGATGGTGCCGCACGTGGTCCGCTCGTTCACCGGGCCGGACCTGCGCTGGATCCTGCCCTACGCGGCGGTCCTGTCGCCCGTGCTGCTGCTCGGCGCCGATGTCGTCGGCCGGATGGTGGCCCGGCCCGCGGAGCTCCAGGTGGGCATCGTCACCGCCGTCATCGGCGGCCCGGTGTTCATCTTTCTCGTACGACGGCGGAGGACGGCCCAGCTGTGAAGACCACCAACCGTGCCGTGCGGACCCCGGGCGGGCTCTCGATACGCCTGGACGTGCGGGCCCTGACCGTCGGGCTCTCGCTGGTGGTGGCGGCGCTCGTGGCGGGCGTCGTGCTCATCGGCACCGGCGACTTCCCGATCCCGCCCGCCGACGTGCTGCGCACCCTGGCCGGCCAGGGCGATGCGGGCCAGGAGTTCATCGTCAACGAACTGCGGCTGCCGCGCGTCCTGGTCGGGCTGCTCGTCGGCGCCTCGCTGGGACTGGGCGGCGCGTTGTTCCAGTCCATCTCCCGCAATCCGCTGGGCAGTCCGGACGTGCTCGGCCTCGGCCAGGGGGCGACCGCCGGGGCGCTCACGGTGATCGTGCTGTTCTCCGGCAGCGCCGCCCAGGTCGCGCTGGGGGCGCTCGTGGGCGGTCTGGTGACCGGCTCCGCGATCTACGTGCTGGCCTGGAAGCGCGGCGTGCACGGCTACCGGCTGGTCCTGGTCGGCATCGGTGTCTCGGCGATCGTCACGGCGGTCAACGGCTACCTGCTCACCAAGTCCGACATCGTCGACGCGGCCCGTGCGGTGGTGTGGATGACCGGCTCCCTCGACGGCCGCGACTGGGACCAGGTGGGGCCGCTGCTGGCGCTGACGGCCGTGCTGGTGCCGCTCGTCCTGGTCAACGCCCGCGGGCTGCGCATGATGGAGATGGGCGACGACGTCTCCTACGCCCTCGGTGTGCGGGTGGAGCGCGTGCGGCTGCTGCTGATGGTGGCGGCCGTGCTGCTGACGGCCTCCGCGACGGCCGCGGCGGGACCGGTCGCCTTCGTGGCGCTCACCGCTCCGCAACTGGCCCGGCGCCTGACCCGCTCGCCCGGGCCGAACCTGGTGCCCTCCCTGTGCATGGGCGCCGCCCTGCTGGTCGTAGCCGACTGGGTGTCGCAGCGGGCGTTCGGCGCCGAGCAGCTGCCCGTCGGCGTGGTCACCGGTGTGCTCGGCGGTGTCTACCTGCTGTGGCTGCTGGTCACCGAGCGCAAGGCGGGCCGGATATGAGCGCCGGCCACGACGCAGGGAGCGTCACCGGCAGCGGACCGAACAACCGAAGGAGCCCCGTGAACCGCCTGTCCGCCGAGAGCGTCACCCTGGCCTACGACCAGCGGGTGATCGCCGAGCAGTTGTCGGTGGAGATACCCGACCACTCCTTCACCGTGATCGTCGGCCCCAACGCGTGCGGCAAGTCCACGCTGCTGCGGGCGCTGTCGCGGATGCTCAAGCCGCACCGGGGCCGGGTCCTGCTCGACGGGCAGGTCATCCAGTCGATGCCGGCGAAGAAGGTCGCGCGCACCCTGGGCCTGCTGCCCCAGTCGTCCATCGCGCCCGACGGCATCACCGTCGCGGACCTCGTCGGACGCGGCCGGTACCCGCACCAGGGCATCCTGCGTCAGTGGTCCGCCGAGGACGAGCGGGTCGTGCAGGAGTCCATGCGGCAGACGGGTGTGGCCGAGCTCGGCGACCGCTACGTCGACGAGCTGTCGGGCGGCCAGCGCCAGCGCGTGTGGATCGCCATGGCGCTCGCCCAGCAGACCCCGCTGCTGCTGCTCGACGAGCCGACGACGTTCCTGGACATCCAGCACCAGATCGACGTCCTGGACCTGTGCGCGCAGCTGCACGAGGAGCAGGGCCGCACGCTCGTCGCCGTGCTGCACGACCTCAACCACGCCGCCCGCTACGCGACCCACCTCATCGCCCTGCGCGAGGGCCGGGTCGTCGCCGAGGGCGCGCCGAGGGACGTCGTGACGGCGGAGCTGGTCGAGGAGGTCTTCGGACTGCGCTGCCAGGTCATCGACGACCCGGAGACCGGCACGCCGCTGGTGGTGCCCGCGGCCCGCCGGGCACGCGCCGGTGCGACGGCCCGGCGGAGCGACGGGGCGGCGACGGACGGGGCCGCCGCTAAAGAAGCTTTCTGAGCTGAAGCAGGTCCCGCACGCCCGCGTGCAGCTTGACCCGGCCCGAGCCCCAGGCCTTGGCGAAGTTCAGCTCGCCCCCGACCAGCGCCACCAGGTCGTCGCCGGTCATGGCGAGTCTGATCTCGGCCTTGCCGGGCGGCGGGCCGGTCACGGTGTCGTGCACCTCGATCCGCCCGCCGCGCATCCGGCCCGTGAAGGTGACGTCCAGGTCGGTGATGTGGCAGCTCACCGAACGGTCCAGGGCCGCGGCCGCGCGGACGTCCCCTTCGGCGTGCTGCATGGTGTCCGAGAGCTTGTCGAGTGCGCTGCGGCACTCCTCGATCGTGGCCATCGCGATCGACGGTACCGCAGCGGTTCGCGGTAGCGTCGGGGCATGGACGACGCAGTTCCCGGGACGCCCCCGGCCGCGGTGGAAGAGCCCGCCGCCGACCCGGCCGCCCCGGCCCCCCTGAACGTGCCCCGCACCCCCACCGGCGACCCCGGTGTGGACGCGGCCCTGGAGCGGCTCGGCGACGCCGACCACCTCGCCACGGACGGACACGTCGAGGTGTACGAGGATGTACACCGGGGACTGCGCGACGCGCTCACCGCGCTCGACGCACGCCCGGGACCCCCGGCACCCCTCTCGTCCCCGTCGCCGCCTGGACCTAGGAGCTGAACCGAACGTGGCAGGAGTCGCACGCCGTCGTCTCGACGCGGAGCTGGTCCGCCGGAAGCTCGCCCGCTCGCGCGAGCACGCCGGCCAGCTGATCGCCGCCGGGCGCGTCTCCGTCGGCAAGACCGTCGCGACCAAGTCCGCCACCCAGGTGGAGACGGCGGCCGCCATCGTGGTGGCCCAGGACGACGCCGACCCCGACTACGTCTCCCGCGGCGGCCACAAGCTCGCCGGCGCGCTCGAGGCGTTCGTGCCGCAGGGTCTGGCCGTCGAGGGGCGCAGGGCGCTCGACGCCGGCGCGTCCACCGGCGGTTTCACCGACGTCCTGCTGCGGGCGGGCGCCGCCCACGTCGTCGCCGTGGACGTCGGATACGGCCAACTCGCGTGGTCCCTGCGCAACGATGAACGCGTCACCGTCAAGGACCGTACGAACGTACGCGAGTTGACGCTTGAGGCGATCGATGGGGAGCCTGTGGATCTTGTCGTGGGGGATCTGTCCTTCATCCCGCTCGGGCTGGTCCTGCCCGCTCTGGTGCGGTGCGTGAAGCCGGACGCCGATCTGGTGATGATGGTCAAGCCGCAGTTCGAGGTGGGCAAGGAGCGCCTCGGTAGCGGGGGAGTCGTCCGCAGCCCCCAGTTGCGGGCCGAGGCGGTCCGCGGTGTGGCGGAGAAGGCGTGGGGGCTGGGCCTGGGGGTGCGGGGCGTGACGGCCAGTCCGCTGCCCGGGCCGTCGGGGAATGTCGAATACTTCTTGTGGCTGCGGGCCGGGGCAGCGGAACTCGACCCGGCCGACGTCGATCGAGCAGTGGCGGAGGGGCCGCGTTGACCGAGAACCGAGCTCGTACTGTTTTCCTGCTCGCCCACACGGGCCGGCCAGCGGCCGTGCGCAGCGCCGAGCTCGTCGTGAAGGGGTTGCTCCGCTCGGGTCTGGGCGTGCGCGTCCTGGAGGACGAGGCGCGGGACCTGCCGCTGCCGGACGAGGTGGTGCTGGTCAAGGAGGCGACCCCGCAGTGCCTCGACGGGTGTGAGCTGCTCATCGTGCTCGGCGGCGACGGCACGCTGCTGCGCGGCGCCGAGTTCGCCCGCGCGTCCGGGGTGCCGATGCTCGGCGTCAACCTCGGGCGGGTCGGGTTCCTCGCGGAGGCCGAGCGGGACGACCTCGACAAGGTCGTCGACCGGGTGGTGAGCAGGGCGTACGAGGTCGAGGAGCGGATGACCGTCGATGTCGTCGTGCACCAGAACGGCGACATCGTGCACACGGACTGGGCGCTGAACGAGGCGGCCGTGCAGAAGGTGTCCGCCGAGCGGATGCTGGAGGTCGTCCTGGAGATCGACGGGCGGCCGGTGACGGGGTTCGGCTGCGACGGCATCGTGTGCGCCACGCCCACGGGGTCGACGGCGTACGCCTTCTCGGCGGGCGGGCCGGTGGTGTGGCCGGAGGTCGAGGCGCTGCTGATGGTGCCGATCTCCGCGCACGCGCTGTTCGCCAAGCCGTTGGTGACCTCGCCCGACTCCGTGCTGGCCGTGGAGGTGCTGCCGCACATCCCGCCGGGTGTGCTGTGGTGCGACGGGCGGCGGACCGTGGAGCTGCCCGCGGGTGCGCGGGTGGAGGTGCGGCGTGGGGCCGTGCCGGTGCGGCTGGCCCGGTTGCATCACGCGTCCTTCACGGACCGGCTGGTGGCCAAGTTCGCGCTGCCCGTCTCCGGGTGGCGGGGGGCGCCTCACTAGCGGCCCGCAGGGGGCCGTGACCGGTCGGCGCGTGCGGGTGGATCGTGGTTGTTCGCGCGGGTCCCCACGCCCCGGGGCCGGTCCACTCGCGTGGGTGACAAGGGTGGGCCGGTCGCAATCCCCGGCTCGGACCTCGTAAGGTCGTGTCCGTGTTGGAGGAGATGCGGATACGGTCGCTCGGTGTGATCGACGACGCGGTGGTCGAGCTGTCGCCGGGATTCACCGCGGTCACCGGTGAGACGGGCGCGGGCAAGACCATGGTCGTCACCAGCCTGGGACTGCTCCTGGGCGGGCGGGCCGACCCGGCGCTCGTGCGCATCGGGGCGGGGAAGGCGGTCGTGGAGGGGCGGATCACCGTTCCCCCGGGCGCCGGGGCCGCCGTGCGCGCCGAGGAGGCCGGGGCCGAGCTCGACGACGGGGCGCTGCTGATCAGCCGGACCGTTTCCGCCGAGGGGCGCTCGCGGGCACACCTGGGCGGGCGCAGCGTGCCCGTGGGCGTGCTGGCCGAGCTGGCCGACGAGCTGGTGGCCGTGCACGGGCAGACCGACCAGCAGGGGCTGCTGAAGCTGTCCCGGCAGCGGCAGGCGCTCGACCGGTACGCCGGCGACGCGGTCGCCGTCCCGCTGGCCAAGTACTCCGAGGCGTACAAGCGGCTGCGAGCCGTCTCGGCCGAGCTCGACGAGATCACCACCCGCGCGCGGGAGCGGGCCCAGGAGGCCGACCTGCTGCGTTTCGGGCTCGACGAGATCGCCGCCGTCGAGCCCCGGCCGGGGGAGGACGTGGAGCTGGCCGAGGAGGCCGAGCGGCTCGGGCACGCCGAGGCGCTGGCCTCCGCCGCCGCGGCCGCGCACGCCGCCCTCGCGGGCAACCCGGAGGACCCCGAGGGCGTGGACGCCGGCACGCTCGTCGCGGGCGCCCAGCGGGCCCTGGACGCCGTACGGTCGCACGACCCGGCGCTGGCGGCCCTGGCCGACCGGATCGGGGAGATCGGGATCGTGCTGCGCGACGCGGCCGGGGACCTCGCGGGGTACGCCGACGACCTGGACGCAGACCCGCTGCGGCTGTCGGCCGTCGAGGAGCGGCGGGCCGCGCTGACCGGGCTGACGCGCAAGTACGGCGAGGACATCGCCGCCGTGCTGGCCTGGGCGGAGAGCAGCGCCACCCGGCTGACCGAACTCGACGGGGACGACGAGCGGATCGGGGAGCTGACCGCCGAACGGGACGCGCTGCGCGCGGAGCTGGGCGGGCTGGCGCAGGCGCTGACGGACGCCCGGACGGAGGCGGCCGAACGGTTCGCCGCCGCCGTGACCGCGGAGCTGGCCTCGCTCGCCATGCCGCACGCGCGCGTGTCGTTCGACATCAGGCAGACCGAGGACCCCGAGGGCGTCGAGGTCGGCGGGCGTCCGGTCGCGTACGGCCCGGCCGGTGCCGACGAGGTCGAGCTGCTGCTGGCCCCGCACCCCGGCGCGCCGCCCCGGCCGATCGCCAAGGGCGCCTCCGGTGGTGAGCTGTCCCGCGTGATGCTGGCCGTGGAGGTCGTCTTCGCGGGGACGGATCCGGTGCCCACGTACCTCTTCGACGAGGTCGACGCGGGTGTCGGCGGCAAGGCGGCCGTCGAGATCGGGCGGCGGCTCGCGCGGCTGGCGAAGACCGCGCAGGTCGTCGTCGTGACGCACCTGCCGCAGGTGGCGGCCTTCGCCGACCGGCAGTTGCTGGTCGAGAAGACCGACGACGGGTCCGTCACCCGCTCCGGGGTGAAGGTCCTGGAGGGTGAGGACCGGGTCCGGGAGCTGTCCCGGATGCTGGCCGGGCAGGAGAACTCGGAGACGGCCCGGGCCCATGCCGAGGAACTGCTGGAGACGGCCCGGGCGGACGGCTGACCCCCGGCGCCCCGGGTGGTCGAGAGGCCGGTTCCCGGGCCGGTCACCCAAGTTCACTCGTGTGGGTGACCTCGGCCCTGTCGGTTCCCCCGTAAGGGCGCCCCGGGCCCGTGGCTCCGGGGCTCCGGGCGTTCCCGGAACCCCCGTGCGTCCTGGCATGCTTGGCGGAGTACGCGCCGAAGCCGCGTCGTGACGCCCGACCCGAACCAGGAGCCTCCGGCCACGTGACCCCCGCGAGCAGCCACTCACCGCACGGCCGGTCGCCGCTGCGCACCGTGCAGGTGCTCGGCGGGGGCAACGCCGCGAGCAGTGCGCACGTGCGCTCGCTGACCGCGGGGCTCGTCGCCCGGGGAGTGCGGGTCACGGTCTGCGCCCCCCACGAGGCCGACCGCTCCTACGACTTCAGCGGCGCCGGGGCCGCCCACGTCCATGTGCCGCGCAGCAGCGACCCGGTGGCGGTGGCCGCACTGCGGGCCGCCTGCGCCGACGCCGACCTGGTGCACGCGCACGGCCTGCACGCCTCCTTCCGCGCCGTGCTCGCCCTCAGTGGCCGGCGTGTGCGCACTCCGCTGGTCGTGACGTGGCACGACCGGGCGCACGCCGAGGGTGCGCGCGCCCAGTTGCTGCGGGTGCTGGAGCGCCGGGTCGTGAAGGCCGCCACCGTGGTGCTGGGCACCTCGTCGGCGCTCGTGGACCGGGCCCGGCGCACCGGCGCGCGGGACGCCCGGCTCGCCGCCGTCGCGCTGCCGGGCCCCCGCGGGCCCCTCGACCCCGACGACCCCGACCGGTTGCGCCCCAAGGTGCGAGCCGAACTGGGCTCCATCGGCAGGCCGTTGCTGATGGCCGTCGGCTCCCTGGAACGCCACCGCGGCTACGACGTGCTGCTGGACGCCGCCCGCGCGTGGCGCCGGCTGGACCCGGTGCCCCTGGTCGCGGTCGCCGGGGAGGGGCCGCTGCGCGCAGAGCTCCAGGCCCGGATCGAGCGGGAGGGCCTGCCGGTCCGGCTCCTCGGGCGGCGCGAGGACATCGCCGACCTGCTCGCCGCGGCCGACCTCGCCGTGCTGCCCAGCCGGTGGGAGGCGCGCTCCGTTCTCGCCCAGGAGGCGCTGCACGCGCGCGTGCCGCTCGTCGCGACGGCCGTGGGCGGCATCCCCGAACTCGTCGGCGACGCCGCCGAACTCGTCCCCGGCGGCGACGCCGGAGCCCTCGCCGACTCCGTCGTACGGCTGCTCGGCGATCCCGCCCGCCGGGAGGCGCTGCGCGTCAAGGGGGCCCGGCAGGCGGCGACCTGGCCGAGCGAGGACGAGACGGTCGCCCAAGTGCTCAGCGTCTACGACGAACTGACCCGGCCCCAGCCCCTCGCCTGAGCCGCCCTACGGCACGTGCCGGCGGGCGCGCAGGGCCAGGCTCAACGCCAGGACCGTCTGCGGGTCGTCCAGGTCCGTGCCCAGCAACTCCCCGATCCGCGCCAGGCGGTTGTAGAGGGTCTGCCGGTTGAGGTGCAGCTCCCGGGCGGTCTCCGCCTTGCGGCCGGCGTGCGCGAGGTACGTGGCCAGGGTGGGCAGCAGCGGCGGCTTGGAGCGCCGGTCGTGCTCCAGGACCGGCCCCAGGGCCCGGTCGACGAACGCCGCCAGGTCCGGCTGGTCGCGCAGCCGCCACAGCAGCAGGTCGATGTCGAGGCGGCGGGCGTCGTACCAGGGCCGGTCCGGCAGGCCCCGGGCCGCGGTCGCCGTCTCGGCGGCGTGCCGCAGGCCCGAGGCCACCGCCGCCCAGCCGCCGCCCAGCCCCACGACCACCACGGGCGGCTGCCCGCCCGGCCGCAGTGTCCCGGCCCGGTCCACCCCGGCCCGCAGGGCCGCCGCGACCCGGTCCGCGACCGCATCCCGCTCCGACTCCGAGCGCAGCCCCAGCAGCACCAGCAGCCGCCCCTCCACCGGCCGCACCCCGAGCAGCACCGGCGCGCCCACCCCGGCCAGCTCCTCCGACACCGCCCTCGCCAGCACCGCCCAGCCACCGCCGGACGGCAGGGCGTCACCGAGCCGCATCACCACCGGCAGCAGCGGGCCCTCACCCGGCCGGAACCCCAGCACCCGCGCCTGCGCCGGGGCGTCGTCCGCCGTGACCCGGCCCTCGGCCAGGTCGGTGAGGAAGTCGCCGCGCCCGCGCGCCGCCAGCTCCTCCTCCTGCCGGGCCTGCATCAGCACCACCGCGAGGATCCCCGCGGCGCGCTCGGCGGCCATCCGGTGCACGGGCGCCAGGGCGGCGCGGACGGGCAGCAGCACCAGCCGCGCGCGGACGCCCCCGCTGCCCGGCCCGCCCCCCGGCACGTCGACCAGGACCGAACCGGCCAGCGGGGGCTCGCCCTTGTGCTGGCCGCGCAGCCCCTCCCACACCTGCAGCGGGTCGGCGCCCTCGGGACCGGGCCCGGCGGCGTACAGCAACTGCCCCTCCGCCGTCTCCAGGAAGACCGGGTTGTGGGCGAAGTCCGCGAGGATGCCGAGCACGTGCGGCACCCCGCCGCCGCCCAGGACGGCCCGCGTGCACCGCCGGTGCACCTCCTCGGCCCGCTGGAGCAGGGCGTAGTGGCCGTTGACGATCTCGGTGTGGACCTCTTCGGTGACGGTGACGAACGCCACCTCGCGGTGCAGCTGGACCAGGGGCAGCCCGGCGCTGCGGGCGGTGTCGACGAGGGCCGCGGGCAGCCGGGTGAAGCGCGGGCCGAGCTCCACCACCAGGGCGGCGATGCCGCGCTCGGCCAGGGTGCGCACGAACGCCCGCTGTTCGGCGGGGCGGGTGCCGAGACCGTAGCCGGTGGTCAGCAGGAGTTCGCCGCCCTTGAGCAGCGAGGCGATGTGCGGCACCTCGCCGGCGTGCACCCAGCGCACCGTGCGTCCGAGCCGCTCGGCGCCCGCGAGCACCTCGGGCAGCCCGCTGCGCAACGCGGGCAGCTCCAGGGCCCGCTGCACGGTGATCCCGGCGCCCTGGGTGCCGTACGCGCTGTCCGTCCCGCTGTCCATGTGCCGGACGGTACCCGGGCCGGTGCCCCGCGGACATCCCAGGGCGGCAGCGGAACGATCACCGCCGCGCCCACGCGCCGCGGACGGCGCCGGATTACCGCGTGGCCGGCCGGGTACCGGCGCGGTCATGGACATGAGCGTGGTGGCGGTGGGGCGGGAGGACGACAGTCCGGTCGAGGAGCCGTTGCGGGTCGCGGTGCTCGCCGACCGGCTCGGGTACCGGGAGGTCTGGGCAGGGGAGGGGCCGACCTGGGACTCGTTCGTGCTGGCGACGGCGATCGGCGCGGCGACCGAGCGGGTGGCGTTGACCGCCGGGCCCGTGCCGGTGAACGTGCGCGACCCCCTCACGGTCGTCCGGGGCGCCGCGTCCGCCGCGGCCGTCACCGGCCGGAGCGTGGGCGTCGCCCTCGGCACCTCCAGCAAGCGGGTCGTGGAGGGCGTGCACGGCCGGCCGCGCACCCGCCCCGCGACCACCCTCGCGGAGTCGGCGGCGGCCGTACGGGCGCTGATGGACAGCCTGCCCGGCGAGCCGGTGGTGCCCGGCAGCGGCTTCCCGCGCCGGCTGCCGCCGCCCGGCGGCCTCCTCACCGTCGCCGCCTTCGGGGAGCGGGCGGTCGCCGCGGCGGTGGCGCACGCCGACCGGATGCTGCTCGACATCGTCTCGCCCGGGCAGGTGCGCATGCTGCGCGACCGGATGCTCACGGCGGCCGACGCGGCCGGACGCACCCCGCCGCGGCTGGCCGCCTGGCTGCCCGCCGCCGTGGACCCCGAACCGGAGACGGTCACACAGATCCTGCACAGCGTCGCCGGCTACCTGGCCGTGCCGGGCTACAGCGACATGTTCATAGACGCCGGTTTCGCCGAGGTCGTCGAACTGGCCGTCAAGGGTGCCGACCGGGACACCCTCGTCCAGGCCCTGCCGCCCGAGGCCGCGGCCACGGTCGCCCTCGTCGGCGACGCGGCCGCCGTCCGCGCCCGGATCGACGCCTACGCCGAGGCCGGGCTGGACGAGATCGCCCTCGTCCCCGCCACCGCGGGCGACCCGGCGGGGGAGCGCACGCTCACGGCGCTCGCCCCGGGGTGAGCGCCGTGGTGAACGCCGTGGTGCGGGCCGGGTGAGCGCCGTGGTGCGGGCCGGGTGAGCGCCTGGGTGGGGCGTGCGGGTCAGCCGCCGTAGGCGCCCGAGGCCGTCAGACGCAGCGCCGTGTCGATGAGCGGCACGTGGCTGAAAGCCTGCGGGAAGTTGCCCACCTGGCGCTGCAGGCGCGGGTCCCACTCCTCCGCGAGCAGCCCCAGGTCGTTGCGCAGCGAGAGCAGCTTCTCGAACAGCCGGCGGGCCTCGTCCACCCGGCCGATCATCGCCAGGTCGTCGGCCATCCAGAACGAGCAGGCGAGGAACGCGCCCTCGTCGCCGGGCAGACCGTCGACGCCCTCGTCGTCGCCCTCGGTCGGGTAGCGCAGGATGAAGCCGTCCGGCGTGGACAGCTCCCGCTGGATCGCCTCGATCGTGCCGATGACGCGCTTGTCGTCCGGGGGCAGGAAGCCCACCTGCGGGATCAGCAGCAGAGAGGCGTCCAGCTCCTTCGAGCCGTAGGACTGCGTGAAGGTGTTGCGTTCCTTGTCGTAGCCCTTCTCGCAGACGTCCCGGTGGATCTCCTCGCGCAGTTCCTTCCAGCGCTCCAGCGGGCCGTCGGCGTCGCCGGACTCGATCAGCTTGATCGTGCGGTCGACGGCGACCCAGGCCATCACCTTGGAGTGCACGAAGTGGCGGCGCGGGCCGCGCACCTCCCAGATGCCCTCGTCCGGCTCCTGCCAGTGCCCCTCCAGGTAGCGGATGAGCTTGAGCTGGAGCAGCGAGGCGTAGTCGTTGCGGGCGAGGCCCGTCATGTGGGCCAGGTGCAGGGCCTCGGTGACCTCGCCGTACACGTCCAGCTGGAGCTGGTGGGCCGCGCCGTTGCCGACCCGGACCGGGCCGGAGTTCTCGTAGCCCGGCAGCCAGTCCAGCTCCGCCTCGCCGAGCTCGCGTTCGCCGGCGATGCCGTACATGATCTGCAGGTTCTCCGGGTCGCCGGCGACCGCCCGCAGCAGCCACTCGCGCCAGGCGCGGGCCTCCTCGCGGTAGCCGGTGCGCAGCAGCGACGACAGGGTGATGGCCGCGTCGCGCAGCCAGGTGTAGCGGTAGTCCCAGTTGCGGACGCCGCCGATGTCCTCCGGCAGGGACGTGGTCGGCGCGGCCACGATGCCGCCGGTGGGGGCGTACGTCAGTGCCTTCAGCGTGATCAGCGAGCGGACCACGGCCTCGCGGTACGGGCCGTGGTACGTACAGTGGTCCACCCACTCGCGCCAGAAGTTCTCCGTCGCCTCCAGCGACTGCTCCGGCTCGGGCAGCGGCGGCGGCTGCTTGTGCGAGGGCTCCCAGGAGATCGTGAACGCGATCCGCTCGCCCGGTGCGACGGTGAAGTCCGCGTACGTCGTCAGTGACTTGCCGTAGGTCTCCGCGGAGGTGTCGAACCACACGGAGTCGGGTCCCGCGACGGCGACCGTGCGCCCCTCGTGCTTGTGCACCCAGGGCACCACCCGGCCGTAGGAGAAGCGCATCCTGAGCTCCGACCGCATCGGCACGCGGCCCGAGACACCCTCCACGATGCGGATCAGCTGGGGGGCGCCGTCACGCGGCGGCATGAAGTCCGTCACCCGGACCGTGCCCCGCTGGGTGTCCCACTCGGACTCCAGGATCAGCGAGTCACCGCGGTAGTGGCGCCGGGCCGCGGTGGGCGGCTCCTGGCCGGGGGCGTACGCGGGGCCGAGCCGCCAGAAGCCGTGCTCCTCGGTGCCCAGCAGGCCGGCGAAGATGGCGTGGGAGTCGAAGCGGGGCAGGCACAGCCAGTCGACCGTTCCGTCCCGGCAGACCAGGGCAGCGGTCTGCATGTCTCCGATGAGTGCGTAGTCTTCGATGCGCCCGGCCACGTGCAACTCCAGTCGAACGGCCACGTCACCCCGCAAGGGGGCTGTCGCTTGGTGCGGTCAAGGGGGTTCAGCAGATCTTGCAATCCGTCGTTGAGCGATGAAGCAAAACAGGTCACTCGGCCGTGAAGCAAAGCGCCGATTGTTGCTCAACGAACTGACGAGCTCGCGTGGTTCCGGTACGTACGGGCGGGGGGTGGTGCCGTTGGGCCGGGCGGGCTCGGCAGCGAGTGTCCGAGCAGGATACGACGCACACGGATGTTCCGGGTGCCCGTCGCGGCAAGGCGGGTACGCCGAACGAGTGAGCAGGGGGTGAGGGACCGGTGACGGTGACCGCGCCGTGTCGGGATGTGCGCGGAGCGTGGCCGGAAGCCATCACCCCGCGGCGCTGATACGCTGGTAGCCCGTGGACCGGTGGGCGTCTGACCCCCGAACCGCACCTCCAGATCGCGACCACGGGAGCCCCCTCTTGGCCATGCCCAATTCCACGACGACCAAGCACATCTTCGTCACCGGGGGTGTCGCCTCCTCGCTCGGCAAGGGCCTGACGGCCTCCAGCCTCGGCATGCTGCTCAAGGCCCGCGGCCTGCGCGTCGTGATGCAGAAGCTCGACCCGTACCTGAACGTCGACCCCGGCACGATGAACCCCTTCCAGCACGGTGAGGTGTTCGTCACCAACGACGGCGCCGAGACCGACCTGGACATCGGCCACTACGAGCGTTTCCTCGACCGCGACCTCGACGGCTCGGCGAACGTCACCACCGGCCAGGTGTACAACACCGTGATCGCCAAGGAGCGGCGCGGCGAGTACCTGGGCGACACCGTGCAGGTCATCCCGCACATCACCAACGAGATCAAGCACCGCATCCGGCGCATGGCGACGGACGAGGTCGACGTCGTGATCACGGAGGTCGGCGGCACGGTCGGCGACATCGAGTCGCTGCCGTTCCTGGAGACCGTCCGCCAGGTCCGTCACGAGGTCGGTCGCGACAACGTGTTCGTCGTCCACATCTCGCTCCTGCCGTACATCGGCCCCTCGGGTGAGCTGAAGACGAAGCCGACCCAGCACTCGGTTGCGGCACTGCGCAACATCGGTATCCAGCCGGACGCCATCGTGCTGCGCTGCGACCGCGAGGTCCCCACCGCGATCAAGCGGAAGATCTCGCTGATGTGCGACGTCGACGAGGCCGCCGTGGTCGCCTGCCCCGACGCCCGCTCGATCTACGACATCCCCAAGACCGTGCACGGCGAGGGTCTGGACGCGTACGTGGTGCGCAAGCTGGACCTGCCGTTCCGTGACGTCGACTGGACGACCTGGGACGACCTGCTCGACCGCGTCCACAACCCCGACCACGAGATCACCCTCGCCCTGGTCGGCAAGTACATCGACCTGCCCGACGCGTACCTGTCGGTCACCGAGGCGCTGCGGGCCGGCGGCTTCGCCAACCGGGCCCGCGTCAAGATCAAGTGGGTCACCTCCGACGACTGCAAGACCCCCGCCGGCGCCGCGGCCCAGCTCGGCGACGTCGACGGCATCTGCATCCCCGGCGGCTTCGGCGAGCGCGGCGTCAACGGCAAGGTCGGCGCCATCCGCTACGCCCGCGAGAACAAGGTGCCGCTGCTCGGCCTCTGCCTCGGCCTGCAGTGCATCGTGATCGAGGCCGCGCGCAACCTGGCCGACATCGCCGACGCCAACTCCACCGAGTTCGACCCCGCCACCGGGCACCCGGTCATCTCCACCATGGCGGAGCAGATGGACATCGTCGCCGGTGAGGGCGACATGGGCGGCACGATGCGGCTCGGCATGTACCCGGCGAAGCTGGCCGAGGGCTCGATCGTGCGCGAGGTGTACGACGGCAAGGAGTACGTCGAGGAGCGTCACCGGCACCGCTACGAGGTGAACAACGCCTACCGGGCCGAGCTGGAGAAGCAGGCGGGCATCCTGTTCTCCGGCACCTCGCCGGACGGCAAGCTCGTCGAGTACGTCGAGTACCCGCGTGACGTCCACCCCTACCTGGTCGCCACGCAGGCGCACCCGGAGCTGCGCTCGCGTCCGACGCGTCCGCACCCGCTGTTCGCCGGGCTCGTCAAGGCGGCGGTCGAGCGGAAGATCTCGAAGTAACACACCGGTTGTACGGTGGCCGGGGTGCATTCCTTCAACGGGTGTGCACCCCGGTTTCGTTTTCGGCAGGCCGTGCAGGGCACGTGGCACGTGGAAGGACAGGCATGACGATCAAGGACACTCCCGAGGAGTGGGAAGTCCGGGCGACGAACACCCCGTTCGTGGGAAACAAGACCTCCGTGCGCACCGACGACGTGGTCATGCCCGACGGCACCGTGGTCGGCCGTGACTACCAGGTCCACCCCGGCTCCGTGGCCGTCCTCGCCCTCGACGAGGCCGACCGCGTCCTGGTCCTGCGCCAGTACCGCCACCCCGTGCGCCACAAGCTGTGGGAGATCCCGGCCGGTCTGCTCGACGTCCCCGGTGAGAACCCGCTGCACGCGGCCCAGCGCGAGCTGTACGAGGAGGCGCACGTCAAGGCCGAGGACTGGCGGGTGCTGACCGACGTCTACACCACGCCGGGCGGCTGCGACGAGGCCGTGCGGATCTTCCTCGCCCGTGATCTGTCCGAGGCCGTGGGTGAGCGGTTCGCGGTCGCGGAGGAGGAGGCCGACATGGAACTCGACCGGGTGCCGGTCGAGGACCTCGTGCGGGGTGTGCTCGCGGGCGAGCTGCACAACAACTGCCTGGTCGTGGGTGTGCTGTCCCTGGTCGCCGCGCGGGCCGGCGACGGCCTCGACGCGCTGCGGCCGGCTCAGGCGCCGTGGCCGGCGCGGCCGTTCGAGGCGTAGCGCTCCGTCGGGCGGGGGTGACGGTGGGGCGCGGCCGGGCACGGTCGTGGTCGGGGGCGGTCGTGGTCGGGTGCGGCGGCGCCGGGGCTTGTCGCGCAGTTCCCCGCGCCCCTGAGTGGGTGCGCTCGTTCGGTGTGTGCGGCGCTGTCGTGGGTGGTTGCGCAGTTCCCCGCGCCCCCGAGTGACGGGGGTCGGTCGTACCATCTGCTGATCCGATCGGGGGACGTGTCCGTCGTGCCCGTCGTGCTGCTCCGGGGGCGTTGCAGAGCGTGAACTAGGCTCTGGAACACGCCCGAGCCGGAGTCCCGGCGGGCTCGCGTGTGCGGTGGGACGGGAGTGTGGCCCGTGACGGATCAGGTCGTGAAGACGGACGACGCGCGTCCGGCCGGGAGCACTGCCGTGCAGCGCGAGTTCCTGGGCCGCACACGGGAGTTGAAGGAACTGCGCGCCGACATCGAGCGCGCCGGACTGGACACCCTGGCCGGCCGCAAGGCGCCCCGCGCGCGGGTGCTGCTCATCGCCGGCCGGCCCGGCTCCGGCCGCACCGCGCTGGCCGCGGAACTCGTCCGGCAGGTCGCGGACCGTTACCCCGACGGGGTGCTGCGCGCCCGCCTGACCGACCCCGACGGCACCCCCGTACCCGTGGAGCGCGCCGCCCGGGACCTGCTCGCCGCCCTGGACGAGTCGGCCCCGGCCGGAGCCTGCGAGGACGACCTCACCGACGCCCTGCGCACCGCCCTGGCCGACCGCCGCGCGGTTCTCCTGCTCGACGACGCGGCCGACGCCGGACAGGTCGACGCGCTGCTCCCCGACACCCCCGACTGCCTGGTCGTCGCGGTCTCCGCGGGCCCGCTGACCGGCATCTCCGACGTCCGCCCCTGCACCCTGGGCGGTCTGGACGCCAAGTCGGGGGTGGAACTGCTGGCCCGGCACACCGGCTCGGTCCGCGTCACCGTCGACCCCCGGGCCGCCGAGGGGCTCGCCGAGGAGTGCCAGGGCCAGCCGGCGGCGCTGGTGCTGGCGGGCGGCTGGCTGGCGGCCCGGCCCAACGCGGCCGTCTCCGACCTGGCCAAGCAGCTGCGCGCCGAGGACAGCGAGGGCACCGCCCTGACGAGGGTGTTCCGGCTCGCCCACGCCGCGCTGCCCGCGAGCGCCGCCCGGATGCTGCGCCTGCTCGCCCTCGCCCCGGCCGGGCTGGTCGACCCGCAGACCGCCTCCGCGCTGGCCGGCTGCTCGGTCGACAGCGCCCGCAGCGCCCTCGACGACTTCGTCGCCCTGGGCTTCCTGCACGCCGTCGACTGTCCGCTGCCGCAGTACGAGGTGCCCGCGTGCCTCCACCCCGAGCTGCGGGTCCTCGTCGCACGCCACGAACGCCCCGCCGAGCTCCAGCTCGCCCGCGCCCGCATGCTGGAGCGGACCGTGCGGCTGCTCCAGGCCTGCCGGGCGATCACCGAGACCGACAGCCCGCGGGCCCGCCAGAAGCTCCTGGAGATGCCGCGCACCCTGCGCTTCCCCACGCCCCGGGCGGCCGCGGAGTGGCTGCGGCTGACCCGCCCCGCCCTGCTGGCCGCGGCCCGGCTCGCGGTGGCCGACGGGGACCTGGACACCCTGGCCCGGCGGCTGATGTCCCAGCTGGTGCGGGCCACGGCGGCCCACGTCGGCACCCGGGCCGCGGCGCCCGACCTGTACGAGATCCACAGCCTGGTCCTCGACGTGGCCGAGCGGCGGAACCTGCCGCGCGAGCGCGCCGCCGCCCTGCTGAACCTCGGCGACCTGGACGCGCGGAGCGGCCGTACCGAGGACGCCCTGACGCGCTACCGGGAGGCGCTGGACGCCGGACGCGAGGTGAACGACCCGTACGCGACCGGCCGCGCGATGGAATCCGTAGGGGCTGCGCACCTGGAGCTCGGGGACGTCGACCGGGCCGCCGACTGGTTCGGCCGGGCCCTGGTCGAGCGGCTCGCCCGGGGCGAGCACGCCGACGCCGCCCGGCTGTACGGGCGCATCGCCGCCGCCCACGCCGTCGCGGGCCGTTACGACGAGGCCCTGCGCAACTGGCGCGCCGCGGTCGCCGGACACCGCAGGAGCGGCGATGTGGGCGCCCAGGCGCGGGCGCTGAGCGAGCTGGCACGGGTCCAGGAGTACGCCGGCCGGTCCGAGGAGGCGCTGCGCACGTGCCGGGAGGCCGTGGAGTGGGCGCGGCGGGCGGAGGACCCGCCCCTTCAGGCGGCCCTGCACCTGCGGGCCGCCGACACCCTCGAACGCCTCGGTGATCCGGCCTCGGCCGGGCTGCACCGGAGCGCCGCAGAGCAGATTCTCGATGACTCAAACCTTCAAAATGACCCTGACGCCTGCGAAATCCGTACCGCATCAGCTGAAGATTGATGCAATGAAAGGCTAGACAGGTGGAACGCCTTCATTAGACTGGCTCTGCCGCACGTTCCCTGCGGTCTCTCCCGGTGTGCCCGTGCGTGCCCGGGTATGTCTAAGAAATACCCCCCATACCCTCTGAGCCAAGGACCGTGATCGACGTGAAGGTCGGCATCCCCCGCGAGGTCAAGAACAACGAGTTCCGGGTGGCCATCACCCCCGCCGGCGTGCACGAGCTGGTGCGCCACGGCCACCAGGTCGTCATCGAGCGCGACGCCGGTGTCGGCTCCTCGATCACGAACGAGGAGTACGTCGCCGCCGGTGGCCGGATCCTGGACACCGCCGACGAGGTCTGGGCCACCGCCGACCTGCTGCTGAAGGTCAAGGAGCCCATCGCCGAGGAGTACCACCGCCTCCGCAAGGACCAGACGCTCTTCACCTACCTGCACCTGGCCGCCTCCAAGGAGTGCACCGACGCCCTGCTGGAGTCCGGCACCACGGCCATCGCCTACGAGACCGTCGAGCTGCCGAACCGCGCGCTGCCCCTGCTCGCGCCGATGTCGGAGGTCGCGGGCCGGCTGGCCCCGCAGGTCGGCGCCTACCACCTGATGCGCGCCAACGGTGGCCGCGGTGTGCTGCCCGGCGGCGTCCCCGGCGTGCTGGCCGGCCGTGCCGTCGTCATCGGCGGTGGCGTCTCCGGCTGGAACGCCGCGCAGATCGCCATCGGCATGGGCTTCCACGTGACCCTGCTCGACAAGGACGTCAACAAGCTCCGCGAGGCCGACAAGATCTTCGGCACGAAGATCCAGACTGTCGTCTCCAACGCCTTCGAGCTGGAGAAGGCCTGCCTAGAGGCCGACCTCGTCATCGGCGCGGTGCTGATCCCCGGCGCCAAGGCCCCGAAGCTGGTCACCAACGAGCTGGTCTCGCGCATGAAGCCCGGAAGTGTTCTTGTCGACATCGCGATCGACCAGGGCGGCTGCTTCGAGGACTCCCGTCCGACCACGCACGCCGAACCGGCCTTCAAGGTCCACGAGTCGGTCTTCTACTGCGTCGCCAACATGCCCGGCGCGGTGCCCAACACCTCCACCTACGCGCTGACCAACGCCACGCTGCCCTACATCGTCGAACTGGCCAACCACGGCTGGGTGGACGCGCTGCGCCGGGACCCGGCGCTGGCCAAGGGTCTCAACACGCATGACGGCAAGGTCGTTTACCGCGAGGTCGCGGAGGCGCACGGCGTGGAGCACGTCGAGCTGTCCTCGCTGCTCGGCTGAGCCGCGCACCGACACCCCGGCAGCCGCCAAGTCGGCTAAGTCACCCCACGGCAAAGGCGATACGTCAACACAGGTCGTCAACGCCGCGCACCCGGCCGGACCTTGCCCGCAAGGTCCGGCCGGATGTGTGTATGGTCACTTCGCGGTTCTCGGGCAACTCGCCTCGAACGTAACCCTTCAACCGATTCGCACACCGGTGAAACCTGCCGTGCGACGGCCGTACGCCCTTGACAGCGGGATGTTTCATTGCCGACACATCGGGCCGGGTCCGGCGGATTGTGTTGCTGCGGACGCCCGACACGCCATAGAGTCGCCAACCGTCGGCATGGTGCCACGCTGACCTGTCTAGAAGTTTCCTGGTCACCAAGGAGGTAAGACGACTTGTGAATGAGTCGACATTTACTCCCGGGGGTGGTCAACCAGGAATGCCTGCACGGGACCAGGAGCCCGCGGGCTTCGCGGCTGTCGGCTCCGTCGCTGTGCGCACCTTCGCAGCCCACCAGAGTCAGCAGGCGACTCACACAGCACACCAGAAGATGGATGGCCATCACGTGAACGCCATGGCCGGCGACGGAAGTGGCGCGCCCCACAACCACTTCGCCGACTACGACGAACTGCCCGAGGGGCACTTCTACGACCCCGACGCGGAGTACGAGCCCGATCCCGAGTACGCGGCCACTCTCGCGCCCGACGCGGCCAGACAGCGCCGGGAGCGCATCGGCCCGACCGGACGCCCGCTGCCGTACTTCCCGATCCCGGGCCCGCTGACCGACCACGGACCCGCGAAGATCATCGCGATGTGCAACCAGAAGGGCGGCGTCGGCAAGACCACGTCGACCATCAACCTGGGTGCCGCGCTCGCGGAGTACGGACGCCGTGTCCTGCTCGTGGACTTCGACCCGCAGGGCGCGCTGTCGGTCGGACTCGGCGTCAATCCGATGGAGCTCGACCTCACCGTCTACAACCTGCTCATGGAGCGGGGGATGGCGGCCGACGAGGTGCTGCTGAAGACGGCGGTCCCCAACATGGACCTGCTGCCCAGCAACATCGACCTGTCGGCGGCCGAGGTCCAGCTCGTCTCCGAGGTCGCCCGCGAGTCGACGCTGCAGCGCGCCCTGAAGCCGCTGCTGGACGACTACGACTTCATCGTCATCGACTGCCAGCCCTCGCTCGGCCTGCTCACGGTCAACGCCCTGACGGCCGCGCACAAGGTGATCGTGCCGCTGGAGTGCGAGTTCTTCGCGCTGCGCGGTGTGGCCCTGCTGACGGAGACCATCGAGAAGGTCCAGGAGCGGCTCAACCCCGACCTGGAGCTCGACGGGATCCTCGCCACGATGTACGACTCGCGCACGGTGCACAGCCGTGAGGTGCTCGCGCGGGTCGTCGAGGCGTTCGACGACCACGTCTACCACACGGTCATCGGGCGCACGGTCCGGTTCCCGGAGACCACGGTCGCCGGTGAGCCGATCACCACGTACGCCTCCAACTCCGTCGGTGCCGCCGCCTATCGCCAGCTCGCCAGGGAGGTGCTCGCCCGGTGTCACGCCGAGTGAGTCTGCCGGGGGCCGACGAACTCTTCCGTACGACAGGGGGGATGGGGCTGCAGCCGTCCTCGCCCAGGCGTCCGGCCAACGGCGACGCCCGGGTGCCCGCTCCGGCGGGGGAGGGCGGCGCGGCCGCGGAGGACGCCCCGCAGTCGGTGCCCGCGCAGGGCGGCGACGGCGAGGGCGCGGAGCACGCCGCGGCGGACACGGACCGGTCCGAGGCCGGGGAGTCCCGCAGCCGGTCCGGCTCCGGCCGCCGGCCGGCGGCGCAGGAAGGTTCTGCCGCCGACGCAGCGGCCCCGCGCAAGCGCGGACGGGCCGCCGCTCGCCGGCCCAGCGGCCGTGAGCGGCACGACGAGAAGATCACCGTGTACGTGTCGGCCGAGGAGCTCATGGACCTGGAGCACGCCCGCCTGGTGCTCCGCGGCGAGCACGGCCTGGCCGTCGACCGCGGGCGCATCGTCCGCGAGGCGGTCGCGGTGGTCCTCGCCGACCTGGAGACCCGGGGAGACGCCAGCATCCTCGTACGACGGCTGCGCGGGCGGTAGCGGTAGCCTGCGGAGGTCATGACCTCGAACGCTTCCCCACCACCCCCCGGCGGCCCGGCCGGCCGACGGCGTGCGCTGGGGAGGGGTCCGGGGGCTCCCCGGCCCGAGCCGCCGGACGGGGCCTGCTCCGAGGCGTCGCCCGCGGACCCTGCCGAGCCGGACACGGCACAGGAGCCGGCCCGTGCCGCCGACGCGGGTGGCCCGTCCGCCGAGGCGGATGCGGGCGCCCGGGACACGAACGGCGGGGAGCCGCCCGCTTCTCCGGGGCCGCGAGTCCCGGCCGGACCTGAGGCGGCGGCCACGGCGACCGGTCCGGGCCGTGCGCCCGGGGCTGCCGCGCCCCGGACGGTGGCTTCCGCGCCTGCCGCTCCCGAAACCGTCGCACTCGGGACTGCGGCATCCGGGACTGCGGCTTCCGACGCCGTTGTAACCGGGCCTGCCGCTTCCGAGGGTGCCGCTCCCGAAACCGTCGCACCCGGGTCTGCCGCTTCCGGGCCTGCGGCTTCCGGGCCTGCGGCTTCCGAAGCCGTTGTACCCGGGCCTGCCGCTTCCGGGGGTGCCGGGCATGTGCCCTTCGCCGGAGCGGGCCGCGGGGGCGGCCCACCGGCGCCGGAGCAGGTCTCCCGTCCGGGGGCCGGACCCGGGGGCTCCGTCGCCGAGGCGTCCGCCGTGACGGCCCGGGCCGTCGTCGCGCCCGAAGGTCCGGTGGGGACCGCGGCGCTCACCGCCGGGACCGGCACCCCCGCCGCGGCCCCCGACCCCGAGAACGAGCCGGGCGACGCCGCCGACGACGACGGCAAGGTCTTCAAGGTCCGGCTCGCGAACTTCGAGGGGCCCTTCGACCTGCTGCTCCAGCTGATCTCCAAGCACAAGCTGGACGTCACCGAGGTCGCGCTGTCCAAGGTGACCGACGAGTTCATGGCGCACATCCGGGCGCTGGGGCCGGACTGGGACCTGGACGAGACGACCGAGTTCCTGGTGGTCGCGGCCACGCTGCTCGACCTGAAGGCGGCCCGGCTGCTGCCCGCCGCCGAGGTGGAGGACGAGGGTGACCTGGCCCTGCTGGAGGCCCGGGACCTGCTCTTCGCGCGGCTGCTGCAGTACCGCGCGTACAAGCAGATCGCCGACATCTTCAACGGCCGGCTGGACGAGGAGGCCCGGCGCTACCCGCGCACCGTCGGGCTGGAGCCCCAGCACGCCGAGCTGCTGCCCGAGGTGGTCATCAGCATCGGGGCGGAGGGGTTCGCCAGGCTGGCCGTCAAGGCGATGCAGCCGCGGCCCGAGCCGCAGGTGTACGTCGACCACATCCACGCCCCCCTGGTCAGCGTGCAGGAGCAGGCGCAGGTCGTCGTGGCGCGGCTGCGGGACCTCGGCGAGGCCAGCTTCCGGGTGCTCGTCGAGGACACGGACGACACGCTGACGGTCGTGGCCCGCTTCCTGGCCCTGCTGGAGCTGTACCGCGAGAAGGCCGTCGCCCTGGAGCAGGAGGCCGCGCTGGGCGAACTGCTCGTGCGGTGGACCGGCGGCGACGGGGACGAGGCGCCGGCCGTCACCGACGAGTTCGACCGGCCGCCTGAGCCGCCGAAGGAGGAGGAGAAGACGTGAGCCAGCCGACCAACGGCCTGCCGGCCGGCACCCGCGGCGTCGCGGACCTCGACCTCAAGCCCGCCCTGGAGGCGGTCCTCATGGTCGTCGACGAACCCGCGACCGAGGAGCACCTGGCGAAGATCCTGGAGCGGCCCAGGCGCCGGATCGCGGACGCGCTGCGCGAGCTGGCCGACGAGTACCGTGCACAGGGACGCGGCTTCGAGCTGCGGTACGTCGCGGGCGGCTGGCGCTTCTACACGCGGGCCGCCTACGCCCCGGCCGTCGAGCGCTTCGGGCTGGACGGCCAGCAGGCCCGGCTGACCCAGGCCGCACTGGAGACCCTCGCCGTCGTCGCCTACCGCCAGCCGGTCAGCCGCAGCCGGGTCTCCGCCGTGCGCGGAGTGAACTGCGACGGTGTCATGCGCACCCTGCTGCAGCGCGGTCTGATAGAGGAGGCGGGCACGGAACCCGAAACAGGTGCGATCCTGTACAGGACGACGAACTACTTCCTGGAGCGGATGGGCCTGCGCGGTCTGGACGAGCTCCCGGAGCTCGCGCCCTTCCTCCCGGAGGCGGAGGCGATCGAGGCCGAGACCCAGGAGGGCGTACCGTCGTTCGACCCGGACGCGCCCGACGACGACGCGCCGGGCCGCCCGGTGAGCCCGGGGACCGACGACGAAGACGACCAGACGGAACTTTGATGCGAAGCAGCAGCGGCAGGAACAGCAGCGGAAACAACGGCGGGAGCCGTGGTGGCAACAGCGGCGGCCGCGGCGGGAGTGGCGGTGGCCGCGGCAACCACCGCGGCGCCGGCAACAACCGCGACGACAAGCAGGGCAGCGGCCGTCCGAAGAAGCCGCGCCCGGAGGAGCGGCGCTACGACGTGGGCCCCGGCGCGACGCAGGACGGCCCGAAGTGGGGACGCGGCCCCTCCGCCCGCGGCGGCGCCAAGGGCGGCCCCAAGCAGGGCCAGCGCTCCGGCGGCCGGACGGCTCCCTCGCGCTCGCGTGAGTACGAGGCGCGGACGGAGGAGCGCAACCGCGACCGCTACGCCGGCAAGCCGGAGGTCAAGCTGCCCAAGACCTTCCCCGGCGCCGAGCAGGAGGGCGAGCGGCTGCAGAAGGTCCTCGCCCGGGCCGGCTTCGGCTCCCGGCGTGCCTGCGAGGAGCTGATCGAGCAGGCCCGCGTCGAGGTCAACGGCGAGATCGTCCTGGAGCAGGGCAAGCGGGTCGACCCGGAGAAGGACGAGATCAAGGTCGACGGCCTGACCGTCGCCACGCAGCGCTACCAGTTCTTCTCGCTGAACAAGCCCGCCGGGGTCGTGTCCACCATGGAGGACCCCGAGGGCCGGCAGTGCCTCGGTGACTACGTCACCAACCGCGAGACCCGGCTCTTCCACGTGGGCCGGCTCGACACCGAGACCGAGGGCGTCATCCTGCTCACCAACCACGGCGAGCTGGCGCACCGGCTGACCCACCCGAAGTACGGCGTGAAGAAGACCTACCTCGCGCACATCGTCGGCCCCATCCCGCGCGACCTGGGCAAGAAGCTCAAGGACGGCATCCAGCTGGAGGACGGCTACGCGCGCGCGGACCACTTCCGGGTGGTGGAGCAGACCGGCAAGAACTACCTGGTCGAGGTGACGCTGCACGAGGGCCGCAAGCACATCGTGCGCCGGATGCTGGCGGAGGCCGGCTTCCCGGTCGACAAGCTGGTGCGGGTCGCCTTCGGGCCGATCACCCTGGGCGACCAGAAGTCGGGCTGGCTGCGGCGGCTGTCCAACACCGAGGTCGGCATGCTGATGCAGGAAGTCGACCTCTAGGCCTTGTGAGCCACCCCCACCCCCTTTTATAGTCGTCCTGACTATAAAAGGGGGTGGGAGCGTGGACGGCTACGACAAGTACGCCCACGAACCGTTCGCCGTCACCGCCGATCTCGCCGTGTTCACCCTGCGCGACGGCGTCCTCCACGCACTCCTCGTCGAACGCGGGCAGGAGCCGTACGCGGGGCGGTGGGCGCTGCCCGGCGGGTTCGTGCAGCCGGACGAGTCCGCGGAGACGGCCGCACGGCGCGAACTCGCCGAGGAGACCGGCCTGTCCGACGTCTCCGGGCTGCATCTGGAGCAGGTGCGCACCTATAGCGAACCCGGCCGCGACCCGCGCATGCGGGTCGTGTCGGTCGCGTTCGCCGCGCTGCTGCCCGACGCCCCCGAGGCGCACGGCGGCAGCGACGCCGCCCAGGCCCGCTGGGTGCCGTACGGCACGGCCGGGCCGCTCGCCTTCGACCACGACCGCATCCTGGCCGACGCGCACGAGCGGGTGGGCGCCAAGCTCGAGTACACCTGTCTCGCGACCGCCTTCTGCCCGCCCGAGTTCACCCTCGGCGAGCTCCAGCAGGTCTACGAGGCCGTCTGGGCCACCGGACTCGACCGGCCCAACTTCCGGCGCAAGGTGCTCGCCACCCCCGGCTTCGTCGAACCCGTCCCCGGTGCCGCCCGGCTCACCGGCGGCCGGGGCAAGCCCGCCGCGCTCTACCGCGCCGGCACCGCCACCGCACTCCACCCGCCTCTCCTGCGGCCGACCCGGGAAGGACGCCCCGCATGACCACCCTCGTCCACAAACAAGCCGCCACCGGCGCACTGACGGGGCTCGCCCTCGGGGACGCGCTCGGCTTCCCGACCGAGTTCGACGACGTACCGGCGATCCTCGCCAAGTGCGGCCCCTGGCGGCGGATGGAGCTGCCGACGCCGGCGATCGTCACCGACGACACGCAGATGACGCTGGCGCTGGGGCGGGGCCTGCGGGCCGCCATGGACCGGGGCGTGCTCGAACCCGGGAGCATGACCGAGGCCGTACGCCGCGAGTTCATCGCCTGGAACCGCTCCCCGGAGAACAACCGCGCCCCCGGCAACACCTGCCTGCGGGCCTGTGCCCTGCTCGAACGCACCGACCTCCCCTGGCAGGACGCCAGCCAGATCCACTCCAAGGGCTGCGGCGCCAACATGCGCGTCGCGCCCCTGGGGCTGATCCCCGGCCTGAGCGACGAACAGCGCGCGGGGGCGGCGCAGTTGCAGGCCGCCCTCACCCACGGGCACCCCACCGCCCTGGCCGCCTCCGACCTCACCGCGCACGCGGTCCACCTGCTCGCCCGGGGCGCCGAACCGACCGGCCTGGTCGGGCGCCTGCGCTCGTACGCCCTGGAGAACCGCAGCCGCTACCACGAGCGCTGGCTCGGCGACCTGTGGCGGCGGGCCGGGGACCCGGGTCCGGAGCAGTACATCGCGCGGGGCTGGGACGAGTGCCTGGCGATCCTCGACCGGCTCCAGCACGCCGTGCGCACCGTCTCGCCGGAGACCGACCCGTGCCTGGCCACCGGCGAGGGCTGGATCGCGGAGGAGGCCCTGGCGACCGGGCTGCTGTGCTTCCTGCTCTTCGTCGACGAGCCGCTGACGGCCCTGCGCCGCGCCGCCTGCACCGCCGGCGACTCGGACTCCCTCGCCTGCCTGGCCGGCGCCTTCGCCGGCGCGTACCTGGGCGCGGAGGTCTGGCCGGCCGAGTGGGCCGACCGCATCGAGTACCGCGGCGACCTCGTCGCGCTCGGCGCCCTCTGGGACGCGTGAGCCATGACCGGCACCCTGGACGTCATGGACGTCGACCTGGGCCCCGTCGTGGCCGAGCAGCCCGACCCGGTGCTGTTCGCCACCGTCTCCGGAGCCCACCTCTACGGCTTCCCGTCCCGCGACTCGGACGTGGATCTGCGCGGCGTGCACCTGCTGCCCGCCGCCGACCTGGTCGGCCTGCGCGAGCCCGAGGAGACCCGCTCGCGGATGTGGGACCGCGACGGGATCGAGATGGACCTCGTCACGCACGACCTGCGCAAGTTCGTCCGCCTGATGCTGCGCCGCAACGGCTACGTGCTGGAGCAGCTGCTCTCCCCGCTCGTCGTGCACACCACCGAAACGCACCGCGAACTGGCGGCGCTCGCCCCCGGCGTCCTCACCAGCCACCACGCCCACCACTACCGGGGCTTCGCGAACACCCAGTGGCGGCTGTTCGACCGGACCGGCGAACTCAAGCCGCTGCTCTACACGTTCCGCGTCCTGCTCACCGGCATCCACCTGATGCGCAGCGGCGAACTGCAGGCGCATCTGCCGACGCTGCTCGGCGAGGTCGACGCGCCCGCCTGCCTGCCGAACCTCATCGCGGCGAAGGCCGAGCGCGAACACGGCCCGGCCGAGGTCGACCGGGCGCGCGTGCGGGAGGACGTCGAGCGGCTGCACGAGGTGCTGGACGCCGCGCAGCAGGACTCAGTCCTGCCGCCGGCCCCCACCGCCCACGACGCCCTGCACGACCTCGTCGTACGGGTCCGGCTGCAGGGCTGAGGCGCGGCGGACGCGCAGGAGGAAGTCCTCCACGCGCCGCCGGTCGGGCTCCGCCGGGAGCGGGCTGCGCTCCGCCTCCCGGGCGGCCTCCTCCTCCAGGCGCGACATCCACGCCCCGACCTCGTCCCAGGACAGCTCACCGCGCTTGACGGCGAGCAGCGGCTCGCGCTGCTCGCCGACGTCGATCGTGAGGGTTCCCGTGCGCAGCAGGTCGCGGGCGGTCAGAAGCAGGCGCAGCAGGTGCATGGCGTGCTTCCAGCGGGGCGTGCCGTGGCGGCGGACACCGGCCTCCAGCCTGCGGCGCTGGCCGTGCGCGTACCGGGCGAACGTCTCGTGGACCTGGCGTGAGAGGAACGCCTCCCGCAGGGCGAGCAGTTCGCGGCCGGTGTTGTCGGCGTACTCCACGAGCGGGGAGTGCAGGCACTCCAGGATGTTCGGGTTGGCGCGCAGCGCCAGCTCGCAGAAACGCTCCAGCTCCCAGCTGAACTGCTCCTCGGCGGGCCCCTCGACATGGGTCGGGGGCTTGGCGAAGCGCCAGAACAGGGGAGTGGGCGCCACGAACACCCCGCGCCGGTCGGTGTCGCTGCCGTCCGTCGCCAGCCCGAAGGCGCGCGATCCCATCACGCAGGCGTAGATCGTGTGGTCGCGGACCAGGCTCTCGGGCTGCATGCCCGGGAGCGTACGCGCACCGATCAGGCGAGGCGGATCGAATTTCCCTCCACCGTGATCTGCTCCGCGGGCAGCGGCCGCGTCGCCGGGCCGTCGACGACGGACCCGTCGGAGACACGGAAGCGGCTGCCGTGACAGGGGCAGTCGATCGTGCCGTCGGAGACGGAGCCCACCAGGCACTGCCGGTGGGTGCAGATCGCCGAGAAGGCCTTGAACCGGCCCTTCTCGGGCTGGGTGACCACCACCTTCTCGTCCTTGAAGATCCTGCCCCCGCCGACCGGGATCTCGCCGGTGGTGGCGAGCCGCCCGCCGGCCTGCGTGCCCTCGTCCGCGGGGGACTCGGCCGACGAGGAGCCGTCCCCGCCCCCGCCGCAGGCCGCGGCGAACACCGCCGCGCCCGTCGCCCCCGTCGCCAGTAGAACCGTGCGGCGCGTGGTCTCGTGGGTCATGTCGTCACTCCGGGTGTCGGTATACCGAAAATCGGAAGAACAAGAAGAAAGGGGAGCCAAGGAAGGAAGTCGAGAAAAGGGTCATTCCGGTCTGCTGTCACGAAAATACCCAACGGGCGGCCGTCCCGGCGTCTCACCGGGCGGGCGCCGCGCACCCGGGCCGCACGGGCTGACTAGGCTGGCCGGACAAGAGCGACACGTACGTCAGCAAGGAGCATCGCCGTGGCGGTACGAGCGGTCCGGGGCGCCGTCCAACTCGAACGGGACGAGGCCGGGCACATGGACGAGCAGGTCGGAGCCCTGCTCACGGCCATCCTGGAACGCAACGACCTCAGCGCCGACGACCTGATCAGCATCTGGTTCACGGCCACGCCCGACCTGCACAGCGACTTCCCGGCGGCCGCCGCCCGCAAGCTGGGCATCGTCGACGTCCCGCTGATCTGCGCCCAGGAGCTGGACATCGAGGGAGCCATGCCCCGGGTCGTCCGGGTCCTCGCGCACATCGAGTCCGACCGGCCCCGCTCCGGCATCGCCCACGTCTACCTCGGCGCCGCGGCCGCCCTGCGCAAGGACATCGCCCAGTGAGGACCGCACTCGTCATCGGAGCCGGCCTCATCGGCACGTCGGCCGCCCTCGCCCTGACCCAGCGGGGCGTCACCGTGCACCTCGCCGACCACGATCCGGAGCAGGCCCGTACGGCGGCCGCGCTCGGCGCCGGCACGGACGAGGCCCCCGACGGGCCCGTCGACCTGGTGATCGTCGCCGCGCCCCCCGCGCACGTGGCCGACGTGCTGACCGACGCCATGCGCCGGGGTGCCGGGCGCGGCTACCTCGACGTCGCCAGCGTCAAGGGCGGGCCGCGCCGCGAGCTGGAGGCACGCGGCCTCGACCTCTCGGCGTACATCGGCACCCACCCCATGTCGGGCCGGGAGAAGTCCGGCCCGCTCGCCGCGACCGGCGACCTCTTCGAGGGCCGCCCCTGGGTGCTGACCCCGACCCGGGACACCGACACCGAGGTGCTGAACCTCGCGCTGGAGCTGGTCTCGCACTGCAGGGCCGTGCCGGTCGTGATGGACGCCGACGCCCACGACCGTGCCGTCGCCCTCGTCTCCCACATGCCGCACCTGGTCTCCAGCCTGGTCGCCGCGCGTCTGGAGCACGCCGAGGAGTCCGCGGTGCGGCTGTGCGGGCAGGGCATCCGGGACGTGACGCGGATCGCGGCCTCCGACCCCGGCATGTGGATCGACATCCTCTCCGCGAACCCGGCGCCGGTCGCCGACCTGCTCACGGACGTCGCGGCGGACCTGGCGGAGACCGTGCGGGCCCTGCGCGCCCTGCAGTCCTCCGACGAGGACAAACGGCGAACGGGCGCCGGCGGGATCGAGGACGTGCTGCGGCGGGGCAACGCCGGGCAGGTCCGCGTGCCCGGCAAGCACGGGTCCGCCCCGCGGGCCTACGAGGTCGTGGCCGTGCTGATCGACGACCAGCCGGGACAGCTGGCCCGGATCTTCGCCGACGCGGGGCAGGCCGGCGTCAACATCGAGGACGTGCGGATCGAGCACGCGACGGGGCAGCAGGCCGGTCTCGTGCAGCTGATGGTGGAGCCGAAGGCGGTGCCCGTGCTCAGTGCCGCACTGCGGGAGCGGGGCTGGGCCCTGCGGCAGTAGGGGGTGTGCGGCCGGCGTCCGCGGGGCCCCGGGACGCGCGGCCGGACGAGTGACTCGTACCCAGTAACCTTGTGCGGGGCGGTCGCGCCCTCACCCCCTCAGGCCCGGTTCAGGAAGGTCCCCACAGTGGAAAGCGCCACGCCAGTGATTGTCGCCATCGACGGCCCGTCGGGCACGGGCAAGTCGAGCACCTCCAAGGCCGTGGCGGCGCAGCTCGGACTGAGCTACCTGGACACCGGCGCCCAGTACCGGGCGATCACCTGGTGGATGGTGAACAACGGCATCGACGTCGAGGACCCCGGCGCGATCGCGGCCGCCGCCGGCAAGCCCGAGATCGTCTCCGGCACCGACCCGAAGGGGCCGACGATCACGGTGGACGGCGTCGACGTGGCCGCCCCGATCCGCACCCAGGAGGTCACCTCCAAGGTCAGCGCGGTCAGCGCGGTGCCCGAGGTGCGGGCCCGGATCACCGAGCTGCAGCGCTCGATCGCGGCCTCCGCGCAGGGCGGCGGCATCGTCGTCGAGGGCCGCGACATCGGCACCACCGTCCTGCCGGACGCCGACCTGAAGATCTTCCTCACCGCCTCCGCGGAGGCGCGCGCCGCCCGCCGCAGCGGCGAGCTCAAGGGCGCCGACGTGAACTCCACCCGCGAGGCCCTGATCAAGCGGGACGCCGCCGACTCCAGCCGCAAGACCTCGCCGCTCGCCAAGGCGGACGACGCCGTCGAGGTGGACACCACCGAGCTCACGCTCGACCAGGTCATCGAGTGCGTCGTCACCCTGGTCGAGGAGAAGCGGGCCGGGAAGTGACCGAGCTGCCCTCGGCACGCGGCGCGGAGGTCGGGCGGCGCATCGGCGTCGGCCTGATGTACGGGCTGTGGAGACCGCGCGTGCTCGGCGCCTGGCGGGTGCCCACGCAGGGCCCGGTGATCCTGGCGGTCAACCACTCCCACAACATCGACGGCCCGATGGTCATGGGCGTGGCACCCCGGCCGACGCACTTCCTGATCAAGAAGGAGGCGTTCGTCGGCCCGCTCGACCCCTTCCTGCTCGGCATCGGGCAGGTCAAGGTCGACCGCGACACCCCCGACCGCACGGCCATCACCCAGGCGCTCGGCGTACTGAACGACGGCGGCGTGCTCGGCATCTTCCCGGAGGGCACCCGGGGCGAGGGCGACTTCGCCTCGCTGCGCGCGGGCCTGGCGTACTTCGCGGTGCGCGGCGGGGCCCCGGTCGTGCCGGTGGCCGTGCTGGGAAGTTCCGGGCGACCGGGACGGTTGATAAAGGCGCTGCCTCCGCTGCGCTCGCGCGTGGACGTCGTCTTCGGCGAGCCCTTCGAGGCGGGCGACGGCAGTGGCCGCCGCACGCGCAAGGCGCTGGACGAGGCCACCGGGCGCATCCAGAAGCAGCTGGCCGCCCACCTGGAAAACGCCAGGCGCCTGACCGGGCGCTAGGCGACACTGAGTAGTGGATCAGCCGCACCGACCGCGGGTGCTCCACCGACCACCACGATGAACGACGAGGTACGGACTTCATGAACGACCACAGCCAGCCCGACGGCTCGGACGCGTACGAGGGCGCGCACGAGCACGAGCACGGGGCGCTCGGCGACGCCGAGTTCGCGGAGTTCATGGAGCTCGCCGCGGAGGAGGGCTTCGACCTCGAGGACGTCGAGGGCGCCCTGGAGGAGGCGGGTCACGGCCCGCTGCCCGTGCTCGCCGTCGTCGGCCGCCCCAATGTCGGCAAGTCGACCCTCGTGAACCGCATCATCGGGCGTCGCGAGGCCGTCGTCGAGGACAAGCCCGGCGTCACCCGCGACCGCGTGACCTACGAGGCCGAGTGGGCGGGCCGCCGCTTCAAGGTCGTCGACACCGGCGGCTGGGAGCAGGACGTCCTCGGCATCGACGCCTCCGTCGCGGCCCAGGCCGAGTACGCGATCGAGGCCGCCGACGCGGTCGTGTTCGTCGTCGACGCCAAGGTCGGCGCCACGGACACCGACGAGGCCGTCGTGCGGCTGCTGCGCAAGGCCGGCAAGCCCGTCGTGCTGTGCGCCAACAAGGTCGACGGCCCGAGCGGCGAGGCCGACGCGTCCTACCTGTGGTCGCTGGGCCTGGGGGAGCCGTACCCGGTCTCCGCGCTGCACGGCCGGGGCACCGGCGACATGCTCGACCAGGTCCTGGAGGTCCTGCCGGAGGCGCCGCGCGAGACGTTCGCCGGCGGCGGCATCGGCGGCCCGCGCCGCATCGCCCTGATCGGCCGCCCCAACGTCGGCAAGTCCTCCCTGCTCAACAAGGTGGCCGGCGAGGAGCGCGTCGTCGTCAACGAGCTGGCCGGCACGACCCGCGACCCCGTCGACGAGCTGATCGAACTCGGCGGCGTGACCTGGAAGTTCGTCGACACGGCGGGCATCCGCAAGCGGGTCCACCTCCAGCAGGGCGCCGACTACTACGCCTCGCTGCGCACCGCGGCCGCCGTGGAGAAGGCCGAGGTCGCGGTCATCCTGATCGACGCCACCGAGTCCATCTCCGTGCAGGACCAGCGGATCGTCACGATGGCCGTCGAGGCGGGCCGCGCGGTCGTCATGGCGTTCAACAAGTGGGACACCCTCGACGAGGAGCGCCGCTACTACCTGGAGCGGGAGATCGAGACCGAGCTCGGCCAGGTGGCGTGGGCGCCGCGGGTGAACGTCTCGGCCCGCACCGGCCGGCACATGGAGAAGCTCGTCCCGGCGATCGAGACGGCCCTCGCCGGCTGGGAGACCCGGGTTCCGACGGGCCGGCTGAACGCCTTCCTGGGCGAGCTGGTGGCCGCCCACCCGCACCCGGTGCGGGGCGGCAAGCAGCCGCGCATCCTGTTCGGCACCCAGGCCGGGACCAAGCCGCCGCGGTTCGTGCTGTTCGCCTCCGGGTTCATCGAGGCGGGCTACCGCCGCTTCATCGAGCGCCGGCTGCGTGAGGAGTTCGGCTTCGAGGGCACGCCGATCCACATCTCGGTGCGGGTGCGCGAGAAGCGCGGCCGCAAGAAGTAGCCCGGTACAGCAGTGAGGGGCGGCCCCCGGATGGGAGCCGCCCCTCACTGCTGCGTGCGCGCTCAGCCGTGCCCGCGCCGCCCCGGCGGGAGCGCGGCCGGTACGTAGTGCATCTGCGTGCCGTGCGGGCCGACGGCCCCGACGCGCTGCCACTGCGGCTGCTGCCCGGCGGCGTGCCGGGCGCTCTGGGCGCCCGCGCTGTACGCGCTGTACGAACTGCTGTAGCCGCTGCCGTACGAGCCGGTCGTACTGTGCGGGATGTTCCCGAAGGCCGTGAAGCCCAGCTTCTCCTCGCCGCTGCGGTCACCGGGCAGCGCGCGGAAGGACTTGACGTACTCGGCGTAGAGCGCGTCGTAGATCGGCGTGGCCGATGGGCCGCCCTGGACGTCCTGCGCCGATCGCGCGGAGGGGATCGGCGAGTAGGACTGGCGGCGGGGAACGTCGTATGCGTGCACGTATGTCCAAACGACCTCGTGGGTCAAGGGATGCGGCCGTGCTCACGGCTTTCGCGGGGGTGGGGTCCGCGCGGGTGACGGGGCGCTCAGGTGCCGGCCAGCGGCAGCGCCGCGGCGACCAGCTTGCCGTTGGCCGCCGCCTTGTCCAGGGCGTCGCGCAGCAGGTCCTCGCGCGGCTGGCGGCCGATCGAGCCGACGGGCGCGGCGAACATCAGCACCTGCTGGTGCTTGTTGGCGGCCGCACGCCAGGCGTCGGTGACCTGCAGCGGCTGGTGCGCCTGCCACCAGGCCACGGGCTGGCCTCCGTTGGTCCCCGGCTGGAGCACCGCGTGCAGCTGGCCCACCGCGAGCAGCACGGACCAGCCGTGCAGCACCGGCGGCACCGCCGACAGCTCCGTCAGCGGCATGAAGCCCTGCTCGATGAGCAGCGGCAGGAAGTCGTCCCCGCCGCCGATCGTGCCGGGCCGGGCGATGGGCGCGGTCGGCTCCACCACCAGGGCCGGGTGCAGCTCACCGCCGATCAGGACCAGCCCGCTGGTCACCCCGAGCACCGCCTGCTCGGGCACCATCTTGTCGGGCTCCAGGTCGACGGTGTCGCCGGTGATGGACTTCACCGCGCCCCGGAGCTGCTCCTCGGTGACCTGGACGACCTGGGAGGGCAGACAGCCGGCGTGGGCGAAGGCGAGGACGGCGGTCTCGTCCCCGATGAACAGGACGGTGCTGGTGCGCTCCTGCTCGGAGTCGCCCGGAGTGCGGCAGGACGTGCAGTCGTAACTGCCCGGGGCGGTCTCTCCGGCGAGCAGGCGGTCGGCTTCTTCGTCGCCGATCTCGGCGCGTACCTCGTCGCTGACGTCGAGCATGCGCGGCACGGGTGGCTCCCTCGGGGATGCGGTGCGTGGCGAGGCCGGGTGGCTCCCGGCCCGTGGTCCGGGTGGGCCCCGGCTCATGAAGAAGACAACGGGCGATCCGTGGCGGGAGTAACGCCCCGGGGCGAACGGAATCGAACCAACCAGCGCACGGGAGCCCGTTCGGGGTCACTCGATGCGCCTGCCGTCAACTCGACGCCTCTCAGGTGGCGTTGGGCGTCGACGGACGGTCGTGGACTCGCTACTGTCTGGGTCGACAAATCAGGAAATCCGCGAATGAAATGGGTGGCTGGAAGTCGCCGTTACCCGAGGTAGGCGCGGACGGCCTGCCCGGGTGGGCTGCCGGCCCGCCCGTCAGCGGGTGAGTTCGCCCGCCTCACCCGCGAAGACGACCGCGCCGCGCCGCAGCTCGTAGACGACGGCGGGCCGTCCGCGCAGGACGGGCGGCAGCCGCTGCTCGGCGATCACGACACACGCGTCCAGCCCGCTCAGCAGCTCGTACGTCCGGGCCGCGACCGGGGGTGACATGCCCTGGACGGGCTCGTCGACCAGCACCACGCGCGCGCGTGCCAGCAGGGCCCGGGACAGGGCGAGCATCCGCTGCTCACCGCCGGAGAGGGTGCCGGCCCGCCGCTCCAGCAGGGGACGCAGCTGCGGGTAGGCGTCCAGGGCCGGGCCGTGGCGGGCGGACGTCAGGTCGAGGTTCTCCCGCACGGTCAGGGAGCCGAACACGGCCCGCCGCTCCGGCACCATGCAGAGTCCCCGCCGGGCCCGCTGATGCGCCGGGACGCCTGTGACGTCGTCGCCGTCCCAGACGACCGCGCCCCCCGACAGGGCGACGGTGCCGGCCAGGGCGCGCAGGACGGTGCTGCGGCCGGAGCCGTTGCGGCCCAGCAGCACGGTCAGGCCCGGTCCGGGAGCGGTGAGGGTGACGCCGTGCAGGGCCTCCAGCGGGCCGTAGCGCACGCGCGCGTGGCGCAGGGCGATCGTGGTCATGTGCCGGCCCCCGTCCCCGGGGCGTCCAGGACCCGCCCGGGCGGACCCGAGGCGACGATCCGCCCCGCGTTCATCACGTGCACGACGTCGGCGAGGTCCGCGACCAGGTCCAGGTCGTGCTCGACGACCAGCAGGGCCGTCCCGTCGGCGGCCAGGGCCTTCAGGACTCCGGCCAGCGCGGTCACTTCGGCGGTGTCGAGGCCGGCGGCGGGCTCGTCGAGCAGCAGCACGCGCGGGCTGCCGGCCAGGGCCCGGGCCAGTTCGACGCGGCGCAGCGTGCCGGTGGGCAGTCCCGCGGCGGGCCGGGCGCGCACGGGCCCGTCCAGGCCGAGCAGGCGCAGGGGCCGCTCCACGGCGCCCGGACCGGCGGGCCGGCCCTGTTCGGCACCGACCCGGACGTTCTCGGCCACGGTGAGCGTGGGGAAGACGGCCAGTTGCTGGAAGGTGCGGGCGACACCCAGCCGGGTGCGGGCCTGGGCGGGCAGCGCGGTGATGTCGCGCCCGTCGAACCGCACGGTGCCGCGCACGGGCCGCACGGTCCCGGCCAGACAGTGGAACAGAGTGCTCTTCCCGGCCCCGTTCGGCCCCACCACCGCGGTGATCCGCCCGGGGAAGAGATCCAGGTCGACCCCGTCGAGGGCGGTGAACCCGCCGTAGCGGGCGTGGAGGCGCCGGGCGGTGAGGAGGGGAGCGGCGGAACGGGCCGCAGGGTGGAAGACCGGGGTGGCCGACGTGAGGGGACCGGCGGGCTCGGCGGAAGAGGCCGGGGCACTCGAAGCCGCCGACGTGGCCGGCACGGCGGGGCTGTCGAGGGCGTCCCGCGTGCGCGGAGCCGGAGCGGCTGTGACGCCCTGGGTGCGCCGGGGGCGTCGGCCGGGGCGGAGGGCTCGGGTGAGGGCGGCGAGGCGGGTGGGTGTGCCGGGTTCTGCCGGTCCGGCGGGCGCGGCAGCCGTCGGCGGTACGACCGGCGTGCCGGGGGTGCCCGGCACGGCCGGCGGGCGGCGGGACGGTGCGGCCGCGGTGCCCGTGGCGGCCGGCGTGGCAGGTGTGGCCGGGGTGCGTCGGCCCGGGCGGGCCGGGGAGCCGGTGCGGCTCTGAGTGCCGGCTCCGGTTCCCCCGGCACCCGTCGGCGTCGCGCCCAGCGGCACCGGCAGGGGCGCCGGTCCGGTCCCGTACCTGCCGGGCGCCGCGGCGCGCAGCTTCTCGCGCACCCGGGTGCCCGCCGACGTCAGCGCCGCCGTCGGCCGCGGGCGGAGGCGGGCCCGGGCCGTGCGCAGCACCTCCGGCGCTCCGCCAGGGAAGCGGCCGACCAGGATCGCGAGCACACCGATCAGCGCCGCCGCGACACCACCGCGCGCCCCCGCGTCCAGGCCGACCAGGAGGGCCGCCGCGGCGAGCGCGCCCAGCGTGCTGTCGGCGCCCAGCACCACCACCGCGGCGAACCAGAGCAGACCGCGCACCGGGTCGTACGCGGCGGCGTCGAAGGCCCGCAGCCCCATGCCGAGCATCCCGCCGCCCAGCGCGGCCAGCGCGGCGCCCACGACGAAGGCCAGCAGCTTCAGCGACGGCACGCGGACGCCCGCCGCCCGCGCCCCCGCCTCGTGGTCGCGCAGGGCCGCGAGCGCGCGGCCGGACCGCCCCCGGCGCAGCAGGTGCGTCGCCGCCAGTGCCCCGGCCAGGACCAGCAGCTCCAGCGCGTAGTAGGCCCGGTCCCCGTCGAAGCCCGCCGGGCGGCCGAGCGTGAGGCCCGCCGTGGCGTACGGCTGGGTGAAGACGAAGCGGCTCACGCCGACGCCGACGGCGAACGTCGCCAGCGCCAGGGCCAGGCCCCGGCGGCGGATCGCCGGCCCGCCCGTCAGCAGGCCGAGCGGGGCCACCAGCACGACCGCCACGGCGAGGGCCGCCAGTTCCGGCAGGCGGGGCAGGCCCGGGAAGCGGCCCGCCGCCAGCAGCGCCGTGAAGAGGGCGCCGAGGCCCGCGTACGCCGCCTGTCCCAGGGAGATCTGGCCGGCGCGGCCGGTGACCACCACCAGGGACAGCAGGATCACGGCGAGCGCCGGCACCTGGACCGAGGTGTGCAGGTCCCGGCCCGCCAGGCCCAGCGGCAGCAGGAACAGCACCAGCGCCACGATCCAGGCCCCCGGCGCCGCGGGCGCCCGGGCCGTGGCCGGACGCGGCAGCGCGCCCTCCGTCCCGACGCCCGGCAGGACCAGCGCCGCGACCAGCAGCGCGACGACGAACAGGTTCGTGCCGGCCGCCTGCAGCAGCGGCTCGCCCCAGCCGGGCGGGTGCAGCCGCGTCAGCTGGCTCTGCGCGACCCCGATGGCCAGGGCCACCACCACGGCGACGGCCGTGCTGCGCATCCGCGCCGCCACCGCGACCGCCACGACCTCCATCACCAGCAGCGGCAACCCGTACGGGTCCAGCCGCACGTACGGCGCCAGCAGCACGCCCGTCAGCCCCGCCGTGAACGCGCCGAACGCCCAGCCCGCCGCCGCGACCCGCTCCGCGTCGATGCCGCTCAGCACCGCCAGCCGCCGGTCGTCGACCACGGCCCGCAGCTCCCGCCCGAACCGCGTCCGGCGGACCACCACCGCGACCCCGGCGGCCAGCACCAGCACCACCGCCAGCTGCCCCCACGGCTCGTCCGGCACGAGCACCGGCGCGTCGTCCCGCGCCCCCTGCCCCCACAGCAGTGCCGCCCCGCCCACCAGCAGCACGAACACGCCGAGGGACGCCACCAGGGTCTGCGCCGGGTCCGACCCGAGCACCGACAGCGGCCGGAAGACGAACCGCTCCAGCACCACCCCCAGCCCCGGTGCCAGCACCAGCAGCGTCACCACCGCCCCGAGCCACAGCGGCCAGCCCCACTCGACCACGCACTGCCGCAGCGCGTACGCGCACACCATCGCGATCGCCCCGTGCGCGAAGTTCAGCACCCCGGTCGCGCGGTAGGTCACGATCAGGCCGATCCCGGTCAGGGCCGCCGCGGCGCCCACGGACAGACCCGCGAGGGTGAGGTCGTACGTCAGCGAGGACATCAGTCGGTTTCCCCGGCCGGTTCGCAGATCGGGCAGGGCCCCAGCTCACCGCTCGCCACCGGCTTGGAGTCCACCGGGACCGCCTCCGCCTTCCCGGCGACCAGCGGGCAGTCCGCCCGGTGGTACAGCGTGCCGCCCGGCACCATGAGCAGCCGGCCGCTGATCGCGAGCGGCGCGGCGACGCCCTGGCCCGGCGCGTCCTCGTCGCCGGGACCGGGTTCGACGAGCAGGCCGTACAGCTCCTCCACGCGCGCGGCGGCGACCGCCTCCCTGCCGCGGGCCAGCAGCACCGCCCCCGCGACGATCAGCGCGGCACCGGGGATCGTGCAGGAGGCGAGGTAGGGGAGCTGCCGTTCGGCGTAGCGCTCGCCGGAGACGCCGTACCAGCCGGCCACGCACAGCACGGCACCGGCGGCGAGCGCCGCCCAGCCGGCCCACCGCAGGGGAGGCACGGTCCGCAGTCGGCTCGTCCACATCACCTGGATCACCTGGATCACCGGCTCCCACACGTCGTCCCTGGCCGTGCGCGTGTCCGGCCGCCTGCCCACGCCCGCCGATCGCTTGCACTATGCCCTGTGGAAGCCGACCCTGAAAGCACCGGGCGCCCACGGCCCGGACCGACACCCGGTGGTGAGCCAGATGGTGCTCGACAGCGACCTCAGGAGGGGGAACGCGACGGGGAGTCCGCGTACCGCGGGACGCGGCACGGCGATGGCCGCCGCCGTGGTCCTGGCCCTCGTGCCGGCGCTGGCGGCCTGCAGCGACGACAGCGGCGGCGGGAGCACCCCGCCCACGCCGACCACCGAGCGCACCACGAGCGCTCCGGCCAGCGCCCCCGCCGACCGCGCCGCGGCCGAGGCGGAGATCAGGCAGAACTGGCAGAAGTTCTTCGACCCCGGGACCTCGACCGAGGACAAGCAGGCCGTCCTGGAGAACGGCGACCGGCTGGGCCCGGTCCTCGAATCCTTCAGCGGTGACGAGCGCGGCGGGCAGGTCCAGGCGCAGGTCGACAAGGTCGCGTTCACCTCGGCGACCGGGGCGGACGTCACCTACACCCTCACCCTGAAGGGCGCCACCGTCCTTCCGGACGCCTCCGGGAGCGCCGTCGAACAGGACGGCACCTGGAAGGTGTCGGCCAAGACCCTCTGCGCGCTGGTGCAACTGAGCGGCAATGCGTCGCCGGTTCCGGGTTGCTGAGACGCTCGCCGCGGTGCTGCTGCTCGCGTCGAGCGCGGCCTGCGGCAGCCGGCTCCCGGAGAGCGACTTCGAGCACGAGGGGCGCAGCCCGGCGCCCCGGGAGGCGGCGCCCCTGCGGGTCGGCATCATCACCAGCGCCACCAGCCCGGTCGGCGGCAACGCCTTCACCGGCCCGCGGGACGGCGCGCGGGCCTGGTTCGAGCGGCTCAACGCCCGCGGCGGCATCGACGGACGGCGCGTCGAGGTGCGCGCCTGCGACGACGGCGGCAGCGGCGTCGGCAACAACGCGTGCGTGCACCGGCTCGTCGACGAGGACCGGGTCGTCGCCCTCGTCGCGACCACCGCCCTGGACTACGCGGGCGCCTCCCGTGTCTCCGCCGCGCGGGTGCCCGACATCGGCGGCCAGCCCATCGGCGCCGCCTACGACACCTACCCCCACCTCTACGGCATCTACGGCAGCCTCGCCCCCCGCGAGGGCACCACCGGCTGGGACGGCAGGCTGTACGGCGGCACCGAGGTCTACCGCTACTTCCGGCGCGAGCACGGCGCCCGCACCGCCGCCGTCGTCTCCTACAACCAGTCCGCCTCGGCCGCCTACGCCCGGCTCGTCGAACGCGGCCTGCGCGCCGAGGGCTACCGGGTCGTCACCGAGCAGGTCGACTTCGCCCTGCCCAACTTCCGCGCCGTCGCGGCCGACCTGAAGGAACAGGGAGCCGACCTGGTCTTCGACGCCCTCGACGGGCACGGCAACGCCCGGTTGTGCCGTGCCCTGGACGAGGAGGGCGTCCGGCTCACCGCGAAGGTGACCAACGTGCAGAACTGGACCTCCACCGTCGCCGGCGACCACGAGGACGCCCCGCACTGCCGCAACGCCCTCTGGGCGACCGGCGCCAGCCGCAACTTCGAGGACACGGGCCACCCGGCCGTCCGGGAGTTCCGTGCGGCCACCCGCGCCCTGAAGACGCACTCCCAGTGGCAGCTGGAGGGGTGGGCGGCCGCGCGCTGGTTCACCGACGCCGCCCGGTCCTGCACGAAGGAGGGCGTCACGCGCGCGTGCGTCGACCGCTTCATGGACCGCAGCCGGGGCTACACCGCCGGGGGACTGCTGCTGCCCGTCGAGTTCGCCCACGACGCGGAACCCCCGAGGACCCGGCACACCTGCCTGTCCGTGGCCCGCTGGCAGGACGGCAGGGGCTGGGTGAGCCAGGGCGACATGAACCGCACCTGCTTCGACGTCCCCCAACTGGCCTACAGCCCTTGAGGACAGCCGTTGTCCGCGAGGGCTGGCAGACTCGTCCCCATGCTGGAGACCTCGGCCCGCCTGCTGCGACTGCTGTCCCTGCTCCAGGCCCACCGCGAGTGGCCCGGCGCCGAACTGGCCGGCCGGCTCGGCGTCAGCGCCCGCACCCTGCGCAGGGACGTGGACCGGCTGCGCGAACTGGGCTACCCGGTCAACGCCAGCCCGGGCACCGGCGGCGGCTACCGGCTGGGCGCGGGCGCCGAACTGCCCCCGCTGCTCCTGGACGACGACGAGGCGGTCGCGGTGGCCGTCGGGCTGCGCACCGCCGCCGGGCAGGGCATCGACGGCATCGGCGAGACCTCGGTACGCGCCCTCGCCAAACTGGAGCAGGTGCTGCCGAACCGGCTGCGCCGCCGCGTGAGCGCCCTCAACTCCTTCACGGTGCCGATGCTGCGCGGCTCGCTGCCCTCCTCGGTGGACCCGGCCGTGCTCACCGAACTGGCCCACCTGTGCCGGGACGCCGAGACGCTGCGCTTCGCCTACGAGGGCCACGACGGCACGCCGTCCCGCCGCCGCGCCGAACCGCACCGCCTGGTGTGCACCGAGCGCCGCTGGTACCTCGTCGCCTGGGACCTCGACCGGGAGGACTGGCGCACCTTCCGCGTCGACCGCATCACGCCGACACCGCCGCACGGCCCGCGCTTCGTCCCCCGTGACCCGCCCGCCGAGGACCTGGCGGCCTACGTCTCGCAGGGCGTGTCCACGCGCGCCTACGCCACCCACGGCGTCGTGCGGCTCTTCGCGCCCCTGGCCGAGGCCCGGGAGCACATCTCGCCCTCCGCGGGGGTGCTGGAGGCCGAAGGGCCGGACACCTGCCTGCTGCGCTGCGGTGCCGGCAGCCTCGACGTGATGGTCATCCACGTCGTCATGCTGGGCTTCGACTTCGAGGTGCTGGAGCCGGCCGGGCTGGTGGACGCGATCAGGAGGACGCGCGACCGGCTCGACGGGGCTCTGGCCCGGGCCGCGCAGTCACCGCCGCGCACCGCGGAGGGCGCCGACCGGACCCCGACGGCCCCGAGCGGATCCGGCCCGGCGTCGTGAAGTCCCGGCTCACCTCGTTCCCGCGTCACCGCGCGGCCCCGGCGGCGCGTACCGCACGCGGCGCTTCCCCGGCCCGGTATTTCCGCCGGTGCGCCGCCCCGCCCGGCCGCTCCGGCGGCGGAATGCGAAAAGGCCTGGAGCACCTCACGCATTCGCTTTACGGCGGGCCTTTCCGGTGGCGGACAGGGGAGCGGGGAATTACGCCCGAATGCCTGCCCAAGGGGCCGCGAACCGCTCGTGCGTGTGACGGGTGGTGCCCCGAACACCTGTCGTGATCTTGTGACAGAAGCGTGACCTGACGCGCACAGTGACGAGGCGCCCGGCCCGGGCCTCCGCGGCAGCCGGGCCCGGGCTTCCGCGGCAGCCGGGCAGGACATAGCGTGGCGGCATGGCACCGACTCCGACACCTCCCGCGGAACCCGACGACAGCCCGGACACCTACGTCGGCCTGGAGGCCGGCCGGGCCGAGCACCTCGCGCGTGAGCGCGGCTGGCCGACGGTGCGCTCGCTGCCGCCGGGGGCGATCATCACCATGGAGTACCGCGTGGGCCGGCTGAACTTCGAGGTGAAGGCCGGCCGCGTGGCCCGCGCCTGGAAGGGCTGAGACGCGCCGAAGGCCCCGGTTCACCGAGGAACCGGGGCCTTCGCCGTGCCGGGAGACGGCCGCGTACCGGGCGGTCCGTGGCCGTCAGCCGCCCGCCACCGGGCGGGCCGAGGAGGCGGAACCGCGGGGGTGACGCTCCGCGTGCGGCGGCCGGCGACTGCCGGCCGGGGTGGTCGGAGCGCGCTCCGCGCGGCTCGTGTGCGGTCCCGGCGCGAGGTAGACGGGGGTCCGCGGCGACAGGGCCGTCACGTCGTCCCGCTCGGCCGGCAGCGGTGTGACGACCAGGGGCGGTACGCCGGCCGGAACGGCCGAGGTCCGGCGCCGACGCGACCGCACCCGGTCGCGCAGTTCGAGGATGCGGGCCTCGGCACGGGCGATGAGCGGCTCGAACCACGGCAGGGCGAGCAGGATCAGCAGGCCGGCGACCCAGCCGAGGAGCACATCGCTCAGCCAGTGCGTACCGAGGTAGACCGTGGCCATCCCGACACCCAGGGAGGTCACCGCCGACACGGCCGACAGCCAGCGGCGCGTGGCGGGAGTGGAGGCCATGTAGGCCAGGATTCCCCAGGTCACCACGGCGTTCGCGGTGTGACCGCTCGGAAATATATCGCCGCCGCGCCACATCTCGTTCGAGCCGATCACGGTCGCGTAGTGCGGCCCCAGACGGCCCATGCCGTACTTGGCGGCGCCGACCGTCACGTTCAGCAGCAGCAGCGAGACGCCCAGGGCGAGCAGCGGACGCAGGGTGTGCTGCCGCCAGGAGCGCCAGCCCAGCCAGGCCGCGACCATCACGGCCGTCGGGCCGCGCTGGCCGAGGACCACGTAGTAGTCGACGAACCAGTGGATCTGCGACCACTGCTGGTAGGGCCGGAAGAACATGACCTGCCAGTCGAGCCGGACCAGCCAGGACGTGATCAGCACGGCCCACACGATCGCGCCGTAGAAGGCGAGCGTCGCCGCGAGGAGCACGACGCGGTGCCTGCTCATCTTCGGCACATCGAGGTGGGCGGGTCGTTCCGGCTCACGGTCCAGCCGGGCGAACACCCGGTCCAGACGGGTGAGCTTCGGTTCGGTACGCACCCAATCGACGTTACAGCGAGTGAGCTGAGATCCCGGTCGAATCAACGGCTTTGTGATGACGATGTGATGTGGGATTCCTCTCAACAGGGGGTTTATTTCCAGCGATTCTGTAATCGCCGGCCGCTGCGGCCTTCAATTCCTTTGATCATCCCGGGGCCGGGTTTTATCGCGCTTTTGAATTCGTTCACCCGGGCATGGGCTGGAATTCCCCCGGCGCTCACAGCGGGTCAGGGGGGACCGGAGCCGTTCAGCCAGAACGCCCCGTACACCGCGCCGACCACCGCGAGACCCCCCAGCACCAGGGCTGACCTGCGCGGACGGGCACGCGCCAGGAGGAGCGCGAGGGGGAGCAGCAGCGGGAAGGCGGGCATCAGCAGCCGCGGTTTCGAACCGAAGTAGCTCGACGCGCACAGCGCCAGGAGCGTCACCAGGCCGCTGTGGACCAGCAAGGGGAGCGGCTGGCGCTGACGTACACCCACCCCGTACAGCCAGACGACTGACGCGACCCCGAGGACGAGCCCCGCACCGGCCAGGGCCGAGGGGAACGACGTGAACTTGCCGGCGACGAACCCGGCGAAGGCGTGGCCGCCGTCGAAGCCGTTGCGCCAGCCGGCCTGGACGTCGAGGTAGCCGAGCGGGCCCGCACCGGTGCGGTGGCCGACCCACAGCACGTATCCGGCGGTGCCCAGGGGAGCGAGGAGCATGCCGACCAGGCGACGGGCCGGGGAGGCCGCCGGGCCCGGCCCGCCGTGCTCCCCGGCCGCAGCCGCCACCCGCCGCGAAGGGTCCGTGCGCCGCTCCGCGACGAAGGAGGCGATCGCCGCCGCCCAGACCGCCGCGACCACCGCCGCCCCCACCGGCCGGGTCAGCCCCGCCGCCGAAGCCAGCACTCCCGCCGTGACCCAGCGGCCGGTCAGCACCGCGTACAGGGACCAGGCGGCCAGGGCCGTGAACAACGACTCGCTGTACGCCATCGACTGCACGATCCCCACCGGCAGGACCGCCCACAGCAGTACCGCGCACACCCCGGCCCGGCAGCCGTACACGTGGTCCGTCACCGCGAAGATCCCCCAGGCCGCGGCGAGGGAGGCGAGCAGGCTGACGACGAACCCGCCGTCCGCGTACGACAGCGGCGACACCACCGCCACCAGCCGCTCCAGCCAGGGCAGCAACGGGAAGAAGGCCAGGTTGGAGTGGACGTCGCCGTTCGGCAGTCGCACCTCGTAGCCGTAGCCGAGTTCGGCGACCCGGACGTACCAGAGCGCGTCCCAGCGGGCGGTGAGCAACGTGTACGCGCTCTTGTCCCGCGCCGCGCTCCACAGCAGCAGCGCGAGCAGGCCCAGGGCGCGGACGGCCGCGTATCCGAGGAGTGCCGGGGCCGCCCGGCGCAGCGCCCCGGCGCGCGGCGGGGCCGTGCGCGTCTGGAGATCGGTCACGGGCCCGATTATCGGCCCCGGCGGGAACCGGCCGGGCCGGCCGGGGCGTTTCCGGCGGCGAAGGGCAGTGGCGTACGCCACATCCTTCCGCCGAAGTCGTGAGAGGTCCGCCACTGGGCTCCGGCGTGGACTCGCGTACGCTGACGTGTCACTCGCTTTTCGTTTGCGCGGGCCGGAGATCCACCGCTCCTCTCCGGCCGAGTCGCGGGGGCGTCCCCCACCCCGTGAGCCCGCCGATCGCGAGGGAACATCTGGGAGGTACGTACATGTCCGGGACGACCACGGCCGCCGCTGCGCTGCGCCGTCGGGCGGCCGGGGCCGGTGCCAACCGCTGGGTGGTCCTCGTCGTCCTCTGCGTCAGCCTGCTGCTGGTCGCGGTCGACGCCACCGTGCTGCACGTGGCGGTTCCCGCCGTCACCGAGGACCTCAGGCCCGGCGGGATGGAGCTGCTCTGGATCGTCGACGTCTACCCACTGGTCTGCGCCTCGCTGCTGATCCTGTTCGGCACGCTGGGCGACCGTGTCGGCCGCAGACGGGTCCTGCTCCTCGGGTACGCCCTGTTCGGCGTGGCCTCCGGTCTCGCGGCCCTGGCCGACAGCGCCCAGGTCCTGATCGTGGCGCGGGCGCTGCTCGGCGTCGGCGGCGCGATGATCATGCCCGCGACCCTGTCGATCCTGCGGCAGGTCTTCCCCGACCGGCGCGAGCGCGCGCTGGCCATCGGCATCTGGAGCGCCGTGGCCGCGGTGGGTGCCGCGGTCGGGCCGCTGCTCGGCGGCTTCCTGCTGGAGCACTTCTGGTGGGGCTCGGTCTTCCTGGTCAACATCCCCCTGATGCTGGTCAGCCTCCCGGTGGGACGGCTGCTGCTGCCCGAGTCGAAGGGCGACGGCACGGGCCCGTGGGACGTGGTCGGGGCGCTGATGGCGGCGGCCGGCCTGTTCGGGGTCGTCCTGGGCGTGAAGCGGCTGGGCAGCGGCGAGTCCGTGGGGAGCCTGCTCACCGTGCTGCCGCTGGTGGCCGGTGCGGCCCTGCTGACCGCGTTCGTACGGCGGCAGCGGCGGCGGACGCATCCGCTGGTCGACCTGAGGATGTTCGCGCGCCCGGCGTTCAGCACGTCCGTCGGGTGCATCGTGCTGGCCATGCTCGCCCTGGTGGGCCTGGAGCTGATCGCCGCGCAGTACCTCCAGCTGGTGCTCGGGCTGTCGCCGCTGGAGACCGGGCTGCGGCTGCTGCCGCTGACGTTCGCCGCCATGGCGGCCGGACTGGCCGGGGCGCGCATGCTGCGGCGGTTCGGGCCGCGGCGGATGGTGTGCACGGGCTTCTGCCTGACCGCGTTCGCGGTGGTCCTGCTGACCGGGCTGGGACGGACCGACGAGTGCGCGCTGATGCTGGGCGGGTTCGTGCTGCTGGGCTTCGGCCTGGAGACGACGCTGTTCGGTGCGTACGAGTCCATGCTGAGCGAGGCCCCGCAGGAGCAGGCCGGCGGGGCGGCGGCGATCGGGGAGACGTCGTACCAGCTGGGAGCGGGCATCGGCATCGCGCTGCTCGGCACGGTGATGAACGCGGCGTACGCGCCGGGCCTGTCGCGGGTGCCCGGGGTGCCGGAGGGCGCGTCCTCCGCTGCCGGGCATTCGCTCGGGGAGGCCTACGAGGTCGCCGCCCAGCTGGGCGGTTCCGCCGGGGTCGCCCTGCGGCACGCGGCCCGGGACGCGTTCGTGCACGGGCTGCACGTCACGCTGCTGGTGAGCGCGGGGCTGCTGCTCCTGGGCGCGGCGATGGCACTGCGGCTGCCGCGGGCGATGCAGTGCGAGGCGGCGCCGGCGGGCCCGGTCGAGGTGCCCGCGCAGCGGGACGCGGCGGAGTCCCGCGTCTCGGTCTGACCGCCCCTTCGGCGACCCGGCCGCGCGGAGGTGAGGGGTCCGGACGGGTTCCCGTCCCGCGCGGCCGGCAGTGCGGGGTGGTGCGCAGGGCGGGGGAGGCCGTAGCGTCTCGGTTAGCGGTGCTAGTTAAAGAGCTTCGGAGGGTGTCGATCATGTCCGGTTCGTCCAAGCTGCCTCCCTTCGACCCCGCCGACCCCCTCGGCGTGGACGACCTGCTGGAGCCGGAGGACCTCGGCATCCGGGACACCGTCCGGGCCTGGGCCGCGGACCGGGTGCTGCCGAACGTCGCCGAGTGGTACGAGAAGGGGGAGCTGCCCGAGATCCGGGAACTGGCCCGGGAGCTGGGCGGTATCGGGGCCCTCGGGATGTCCCTGGAGGGCTACGGGTGCGCCGGCGCGAGCGCCGTGCAGTACGGGCTCGCCTGCCTGGAGCTGGAGGCCGCCGACTCCGGCATCCGCTCGCTCGTCTCCGTGCAGGGCTCCCTCGCCATGTACGCCATCCACCGCTTCGGCAGCGAGGAGCAGAAGCAGCACTGGCTGCCCCGGATGGCCGCCGGCGAGGTCATCGGCTGCTTCGGGCTCACCGAGCCCGACCACGGCTCCGACCCCGCTTCCATGCGCACCTACGCCAAGCGCGACGGCACGGACTGGATCCTCAACGGCCGCAAGATGTGGATCACCAACGGCTCGGTCGCCGGGGTGGCCGTCGTGTGGGCGCAGACCGAGGACGGCATCCGCGGGTTCGCGGTGCCCACCGAGACCGACGGTTTCTCCGCGCCGGAGATCAGGCACAAGTGGTCCCTGCGCGCCTCCGTCACCAGCGAGCTGGTCATGGACGACGTACGGCTGCCCGCCGACGCCGTCCTGCCCGAGGTCACCGGGCTGCGCGGACCGCTCGGCTGCCTGTCCCACGCCCGGTACGGAATCGTCTGGGGCGCCATGGGGGCGGCCCGCAGCTGTTTCGAGGCCGCGGTCGACTACGCGAAGTCACGGGAGCAGTTCGGCCGGCCCATCGGTGGCTTCCAGCTCACCCAGGCCAAACTCGCCGACATGGCGGTCGAACTGCACAAGGGGATTCTGCTCGCCCATCACCTGGGGCGGCGGATGGACGCCGGCCGCCTGCGTCCCGAGCAGGTCAGCTTCGGCAAGCTCAACAACGTGCGCGAGGCCATCGAGATCTGCCGGACGGCCCGCACGATCCTCGGGGCCAACGGCATCTCGCTCGAATACCCCGTGATGCGGCACGCGACCAACCTCGAATCGGTGCTCACCTACGAGGGCACCGTCGAGATGCACCAGCTCGTGCTGGGCAAGGCGCTCACCGGACTCGACGCCTTCCGGTAGGCGGGTCCGGTCGCACCCCGCGCGGGGGCGGGGCCGGTGAGCGGCCCTGCCTCAGCTCTGGTTGAAGAACCCGTCCGCGCGGTGCGCGGCCGGGTCGCCGTTGACGATCTCGGTGTGGGCGGGGGTCAGCAGGAACACCCGGGTCGACACCCGCTCGATCGAACCGCGCAGGCCGAAGATCAGCCCGGCGGCGAAGTCGACCACGCGCTTGGCGTCGGAGGCCTCCATGGCCGTGAGGTTCATGATGACCGGCACGCCCTCGCGGAACAGCTCGCCGATGGCGCGGGCGTCCCGGAAGCTGTCCGGGGTGACCGTGCCGATGCGCCGGCACTTCTCCTCGGCGACGTCCGAGGCCACCTTGACGCGCGGATCCGTGACCCAGGCCTCCCCGGGCTCGGTCCCGTCGGAGTAGTCGTCGTCGTAGTAACGCTCGTCTTCGTTGTCGTCGACGAGGCCAAGCCAGGCACTTGCCTTGCGTACCGATCCCATGGACGCCTCCTCTCACAGCGGTCTTTCTCTTTCCGCATCCCTATGGTCGTCCATGATGCGGATGGCGCGCCAAGTGGATAGACGCCGCGCGGGGGGTTTGTGACGGTACTGGTGCACAGCGAATCCGTCGAGAGTCCGTGTGTCCCAAGGGCCGTTTCCCAAACGGCTGCTGACTGTGAGTGAAATATGATTCTTCTCGGCGTACGGGTGACGGCCGGGGCGTACGGGTGAATGCGGGGGCCGATACGATGCCGCAGCTCAACGTCGCAACGAACCTCGGGGGAACGTCGTGTTCGGAATCGTCAGGCCGTGCAGACACCGGCTGGGAGAGAAGCTCGCCGGGCAGTGGATGGCGCATTTGTGCGGACTCTGCCTCGCACTCCGCGGAGACCACGGGCAGTTCGCCCGTATCGTGACGAACTACGACGGCCTTCTCGTATCGGTGTTGACGGAGGCTCAGGCCGAGCCGGGCGGGAATGCGCGGCGCACGGCCGGTCCCTGCCCGCTGCGCGGCATGCGCACCGCCTCCGTCGCGCACGGCGAGGGGGCCCGCCTGGCGGCGGCCGTCTCGCTGGTGCTGGCCTCGGCGAAGGTGCGGGACCACATCGGTGACGGGGACGGGCTGCTGGCCCGCCGGCCGGTGGCGCGGGCCGCACGCCGGGTCGCGGCGAGCTGGGACGCGGCCGGTGCCCGCACCGGCACCGCCGTGGGCTTCGACACCGCGGTCCTGCTCGACGCGGTGGACCGGCAGGGCGGCGTCGAGGCGCTGGCCGGACCCGGGACGCCCCTGCTCACGGTCACCGAGCCGACCGAGACCGCCACGGCAGCGGCCTTCGCGCACACGGCGGTCCTCGCCGGGCGGCCGGAGAACGCGGCGCCGCTGGCGGAGGCCGGGCGGTTGTTCGGGCGCCTCGCCCACCTGCTGGACGCCGTGGAGGACCTGCACACGGACGCTGCGGTGGGTGCCTGGAACCCGATCGCCGCGACGGGTACGCCCCTGGCGGAGGCGCGGCGGCTCGCCGACGACGCGGTGCACGGGGTGCGGCTGGCCCTGGAGGACGCCGAGTTCACCGACGGCAGGCTCGTGCACCTGCTCCTGGTGCACGAACTGCGGCGCTCGGTGGACCGGGCGTTCGGCACGGTGCCGGTGTGCGCCTCGCACCAGGGCGGCGGACCGTACGGGCAGCAGCCGCCGCAGGGGCCGTACGGCCAGCCGGGGCCTCACGGGCAGCAGGGCCCCTATGGCGGTTCGCCGCAGCACCCGTACGCCGGCGGGGGCGGGAACCCCTACGGCGGGGGAGGCGGCGGGGGCGGGTTCGGGGGCGACGGCTTCGGTGGCTTCGGCGCTCCGGTGCCCCAGCCGCCTCGCCGGCGCGGGTTCTGGGCGGGCTGCGGGATGTTCTGGCTGCTGTGCTGCACCTGCCAGATGTGCTGCGCCAAGGAGTACGAGGGGCCGTGGTCCCGCAAGAAGCGTGAGGGCGTCTGCCGGGACTGCGACTGCGACGGGTGCGACTGCTGCTGCCCCTGCGACGGCTGACCCGCCGCGTGTGACAGGGTCGCCCGTATGACGAGCGACGCGATCCAGGACTGGCAGCGGTGGCGCGAGCGGCGTGCGGAGACCGTCGCGGCGCCCCACGGGCCACTCGCGCTCATCGGCACGCACTGGATCGAGGACTATCCGGACGGTCGACTTCCGGACATCCCCGGGCGGTGGCGGGCCGACGGTGACGCGGTGGTGCTGATCGCCGCCGAAACGGACGGACTCGCGGTGGACGGACAGCCGTTCACCGGAGAGGTGCGGCTCACGGCCGACCCGGGGCCGGTCGCTCGCGCGAGGGTGGCGTACGGGCGGCGCCGGCTGGTTGTCCTGGTGCGCGAGGGGGTGTGGGGCGTGCGGGACTACGACCCCGAGTCTCCCGCGCGCCGGGCTTTCGGCGGTCTGCGCGTGACCCCGTACGACCCGCGCTGGGCGGTGCCGGGACGCTTCACGCCCTACGACGCCGGCGGCCGTACCGTTCGGGTGCCGAACGCCGACGGCCGGGAACGGGGACTCGGCCTCGGCGGGGAGCTGGCCTTCGAGCTGGACGGCCGGGAGCTGACCCTCCAGGTGACCGTCCGGCAGGACGGCTCGCTGTGGGCCGTGTTCGCCGACGCCACCAGCGGGAACGGCAGCTACCGCTTCCGGTTCCTCGAGCCCGGCGCGCCGGACGCCGAGGGGCGTACGACGGTCGACTTCAACCGGGCGCTCCTGCCGCCGTGCGCCTTCGCCGACCACTTCGTCTGCCCCTTCCCGCCGCCGGGCAACACCCTGGACGTCCCCATTGCGGCCGGAGAGCGCGTACGTGCGTGACGGGTGGGCCCCCGGGGACGGTAGGCAAAGATCGTTCAAAAGTTGACGACCGAAAGGCACCCTTGCGCCGACCGGCCGTTCGGCCGAATACTCCCCCTCAGCGCTTGTCAGGGGCACGGCGTGTTCGGAATCCGGACGGCCCGCCCCCGGCTGCGCCTCACGGGCCCGAAACCCCACGAGGGCCCCCGACTTCCTTTTGTGGAGGAACGACAAGTGAGGATCAAGCGCACCACCCCCAGCAGCGGCATCTCGAGACGGACCCGGCTGATCGCCGTCTCCACCGGCCTCGTCGCCGCCGCCGCGATCGCGATCCCCAGCGCGAACGCGTCCGACACCCCCACCGCCTTCAGTACCGCGGAGCTCAAGAGCGCCAGCGGTTCCATACTGAAGGCCGACATCCCGGGCACCGCCTGGGCGGTCGACAGCAAGACCAACCGGGTGCTTGTCACCGTGGACAGCACGGTCACCCAGGCCGAGATCGCGAAGATCAAGCAGCAGGCCGGCGGCAACGCCGACGCGCTGACGATCAAGCGCACGCCCGGCACCTTCAACAAGCTGATCCAGGGCGGCGACGCCATCTACGCGAGCAGCTGGCGCTGCTCCCTCGGCTTCAACGTGCAGAACAGCAGCGGTCAGCAGTTCTTCCTGACCGCCGGCCACTGCACCGACGGCGCCGGCACCTGGTACTCCAACTCGGGCCGCACCACGGTGATCGGCTCGACCACCGGCTCCAGCTTCCCGGGCAACGACTACGGCATCGTCCGTTACTCGGGCTCCGTCAGCCGGCCCGGTACCGCCAACGGCGTGGACATCACCCGCGCGGCCACCCCGGCCGTGGGCACCACCGTCATCCGTGACGGCTCCACCACCGGTACGCACAGCGGCCGGGTCACCGCCCTGAACGCCACCGTCAACTACGGCGGCGGCGACATCGTCTCCGGCCTGATCCAGACCACCGTCTGCGCCGAGCCGGGCGACTCCGGCGGCCCGCTCTACGGCAGCAACGGCACCGCCTACGGTCTGACCTCCGGCGGCAGCGGCAACTGCTCCTCCGGTGGCACCACGTTCTTCCAGCCCGTCACGGAGGCCCTGAGCGCCTACGGCGTCAGCGTCTACTAGGCCCTGCCGGGCAGCAGTTCAAGCATTCCCCGCCCCCGCACGCATCGCGTGCGGGGGCTTTCCCTTTGCCGTGCGGCGCCTCGTTCGGTGGGGACTGTGTGGAGATGGTGCGATGGTTCATCAATGTACTTTTTGGGGCGCTCGGTTGGTGCGGCGTGAGAGGGCGATTTTCAGCCATGGCCGGACCGCATAGCGTGCGTGCCCATTACTCGCGCGTAATGTTTGCTCTGCGAACGGGAGTTGATTGGGTCCGTTTTGACCATGCACGGTCACTATGAGGGGGCGTGCGCACCGCCGTCCGTGCGCGTCTCGAACTCGACCTTGTGTGCTCCGTGTTGATCTCGGAATAGTGGGCGCTCGTCAACGAAGCCTTCCGGCCTGCCGAGGTCCCCACAACCTCCTCGGGCCGACCCCCCACAGGAGGACCGAAGTTGAAGCATCGACGCATACCCAGGCGGCGTGCAGCCGTGGCAGGTGCGGGCATCGCCGCGCTGGTGGCCGCGGGAGTGACGTTCCAGACCGCGAACGCCAGTGAGAGCCCCCAGCCGTCCGCCCCCCGGACCCTGTCGGTCACGGCGGCCGGAAAGCTCGCCTCGACGCTGGCGCAGGACCTGGGCGGCGACGCGGCGGGGACGTACTACGACGCGAAGGCCAAGAGCCTCGTGGTGAACGTGCTCGACGAGGCCGCCGCACGCACCGTCGAGGAGGCGGGCGCCAAGGCGAGAGTCGTGGAGAACTCGCTCGCCGAGCTGAAGAGCGCCCGCGGCACGCTGAAGCAGGACGCGGCGATCCCCGGCACCTCCTGGGTGACCGACCCGACGACGAACACGGTCGTCGTGACCGCCGACCGCACGGTCTCCAGGACCGAGTGGGCGAAGCTCACCGAGGTCGTCGACGGGCTCGGCGCCAAGGCCGAACTGAAGCGCACGAAGGGGGAGTACAAGCCCTTCATCGCCGGCGGCGACGCGATCACCGGTGGCAGCGGCCGCTGCTCGCTCGGCTTCAACGTGGTCAAGGGCGGCGAGCCGTTCTTCCTGACCGCCGGTCACTGCACCGAGGGCATCTCCACCTGGTCCGACTCCAGCGGCCAGGAGATCGGCACCAACGCCGACTCCAGCTTCCCGGACAACGACTACGGGCTGGTCAAGTACACCGCCGAGGTGGACCACCCGAGCGAGGTGAACCTGTACAACGGGTCCACCCAGAAGATCTCGGGTGCCGCGGACGCCACCGTCGGCATGCAGGTCACGCGCAGCGGGTCCACGACCCAGGTGCACGACGGCAAGGTCACGGGTCTGGACGCCACCGTGAACTACGGCAACGGCGACATCGTGAACGGCCTCATCCAGACCGACGTGTGCGCCGAGCCGGGCGACAGCGGCGGCTCGCTGTTCTCCGGTGACAAGGCCGTCGGCCTCACGTCCGGCGGCAGCGGTGACTGCACCTCGGGCGGGGAGACGTTCTTCCAGCCGGTGACCGAGGCGCTGTCCGCGACCGGGACGCAGATCGGCTGACGCGCGAGCGCGTCCGATGCGTGAGGCCCCGCCCCTTCCGGGGGGCGGGGCCTCACGCTGTCACTGCGCCGGCCTTGCCGCCGTGCCGTCCCCCTCCCCGGAGGCGGCGTTCCTGCGGTGCCGCAGGGCCGCCGCCGCCAGGGTGATCGCGGTGCCCGCCACCGCCCACGCCGCCAGGACCAGCATCGGGCCGGTCAGGGCGTTGTTGCCGAAGTAGGCGATGGAGCGGGCCGACCAGGTGCCGGCCCCCGGGGGCAGCGCCGGCCCGATGGCCTTCCAGAAGGGCGGCAGCAGCGGCGGGGGCAGGGCGCCGCCCGCGCTCGGGTTGCCGAGGATCACCACCAGCAGGATGACCAGCCCGATGCCGACCGTGCCGAACAGGCCCTGCAGGGCCAGGGTGGCCGCTCCCACGGCGAAGATGACCAGGGTGCCCAGCCCCCACAGGGCGGCCGTGCCGCCGGGGAGGGCGTCCAGGGCCGGGCCGGTGATGAGAGCCCCGCCGAGTCCGCCGGCGATCGCGACCAGGGCCATCACGGCCAGCCGGATGGCGGCACGGGAGACGTTCGAGGGCTTCGCCCCGGCACTGATGGCCAGGGCCGCCGCGCCCAGGTAGCCGCCCACGCACCAGCCGATCACCAGGTAGAAGGACGACAGCCCGTTGGGGTCGTGGCGCGCGGACGGGACCACGTCGACGGTGCGGATCGTGCGCCGCTCGGACTTCTCCAGCGTGGTGACGAGGCTCGTCAGGGTGGTGGAGAGGATCCTGCCGCCGCCGGAGGCGACCAGGAGGGTGTCGGTGGTGCCGCGGGGGTCGACGACCAGGGCGGCGTCGATGTCGCGGTTCTCGATCCGCGCCCGGGCCGTCGCCGCGTCGGGCAGCGCGCGGGGGTCCAGCGGAGTGCCGGGGAGCCGTTCCAGGCGGGCCCTCGCCTGCTCGGCCGCGGCCCCGGGTGCCACCACGCCGAAGGGCACGTCCTTGGGTCTGGGGTCGTGGAGCGCTCCCACGTACGAGGCGATGAACAGCAGCTGGAGCGCGACCACGCCCACGACGAGCAGGGTCGCCCGGGGGGTGACGGCGTCTGTCAGCTCGGTGCGGAACGAGCGGTGCGGCATGCCTCCACCGTCAGGGGACACCCGGTGTTTCCGCAGGTGGGGCGGGGCCGAACGGATGTCGCACACTTATTCGAAAATTGGTTTATGGTGGGGGTGAGGTAGCTGGGAACAGATGTTCGAGAGCGGTCGCTCACGAGTGCGGGAGGTGCGTGTGCCGGGGTTCACGCATCTGCACACCGTCTCCGGATTCTCGCTGCGCCACGGGGCCTCGCATCCGGAACGGCTGGCCGAGCGCGCCGTGGAGCGGGGCATGGACGCCCTGGCGCTGACCGACCGCGACACCCTCGCCGGAGCGGTCCGGTTCTCGAAGGCCTGCGCCAAGGCGGGGGTCCGCCCGCTGTTCGGCGCCGACCTGGCGGTCGCGACGGCGGAGCCGCCCGAGACGGCCGGCCCGCGGGGGCGGCGCCGGACCCCGGTGCGGGGCGGGGCCTTCGTCGACGAATCGGCTCCCCGCGTCACCTTCCTGGCCCGGGACGGGGCCCGCGGCTGGGCCGGACTGTGCCGGCTCGTCTCGGCCGCCCACGAGGGCGAGGGCACCCCCCTGCTGCCCTGGGAGCGCCACCACGGCGAAGGGCTGACCGTGCTGCTCGGACCCGACTCCGACGTCGGGCGCGCCCTGGCCGCGGGCCGTCCCGACCGGGCGGCACGGTTGCTCGTGCCCTGGCGCGAGGTCTACGGCGACGACCTGCGGCTGGAGGCCGTCTGGCACGGCCGGCAGGGCACCGGCCCCGGCTCGCTGCGGCTGGCCGCCCGTACCGTCGGGTTCGCCGCCGAGCAGCGGATCCGGCCCGTGCTCACCAACGCCGTGCGCTACGCCGACCCCGGGCTGGGGCCGGTCGCCGACGTGCTGGACGCCGCCCGGCGGCTGGTGCCGATCGACCCGGCCGGGGAGCTGGACTCCGGTGAGGCCTGGCTCAAGGGCCCGGGGGACATGGCGCACGCCGCCGAGCGGATCATGGAGGCCGCGGGGTTCCGGCCGGGCACCGCCCACCGGCTGCTGGAGCAGACCGAGGTCACCGCCGCCGAGTGCCGGGTCGACCCCGAGGGGGATCTGGGGATCGGCACCGTCCACTTCCCCGAACCGCATCTGGTCGGCGCCGGGCGCCGCAGCGCCCAGCGGACCCTGGCCTCACGGGCCGCGGCCGGGATGGTGCTGCGCGGCTACGACCGGCGGCGCGCGTACTGGGAGCGGATGCACCACGAGCTGGACATCATCGCCCACCACGGGTTCGCCTCCTACTTCCTCACCGTCGCCCAGGTGGTCGACGACGTACGGGCCATGGGGATCCGGGTGGCCGCCCGGGGGTCCGGGGCCGGATCGCTGGTCAACCACCTGCTCGGGATCGCGCACGCCGACCCGATCGAGCACCGGCTGCTGATGGAGCGGTTCCTGTCCAAGGAGCGGGTCGTGCTGCCCGACATCGACATCGACGTCGAGTCCGCCCGCCGGCTGGAGGTCTACCGCGCGATCATCGACCGGTTCGGCACCGAGCGGGTGGCGACGGTCGCGATGCCCGAGACGTACCGCGTACGGCACGCCATCCGCGACGTGGGGGCCGCCCTGTCCATGGACCCGGCCGAGATCGACCGGGTCGCCAAGGCCTTCCCGCACATCCGGGCCCGCGACGCCCGCGCCGCCCTGGAGGAACTGCCCGAGCTGCGCGCGCTGGCGGGCGAGAAGGACACGTACGGGAAGCTGTGGGAACTGGTCGAGGCGCTGGACGCCCTGCCGCGCGGGGTGGCCATGCACCCGTGCGGGGTGCTGCTGTCCGACGCCTCGCTGCTGTTGCGCACGCCGGTCATGCCGACCAGCGGCGAGGGCTTTCCGATGTCGCAGTTCGACAAGGACGACGTGGAGGAGCTCGGGCTGCTGAAGCTGGACGTGCTCGGGGTGCGGATGCAGTCGGCGATGGCGCACGCGGTGCGGGAGGTGGAGCGGGCGTCGGGGGAGCGGGTGGAGCTGGACGCCCTCCCGCCGGACGACCCCGCGACGTACCGGCTGATCCGGTCCACGGAGACGCTCGGCTGCTTCCAGATCGAGTCGCCCGGGCAGCGGGACCTGGTCGGGCGGCTGCAGCCCGCCGGCTTCCACGACCTGGTCGTCGACATCTCGCTGTTCCGGCCCGGGCCGGTCGCCGCCGACATGGTGCGGCCGTTCATCGAGGCCCGGCACGGGCGGGCGCCGGTCCGCTACCCGCACGCGGACCTGCAGGAGCCGCTGGAGGAGACCTACGGGGTCGTCGTCTTCCACGAGCAGATCATCGACATCGTCGCCCGCATGACCGGTTGCGGGCGCGGCGAGGCCGACCGGGTGCGGCGCGGACTGTCCGACCCCGAGTCGCAGGCGCGGATCAAGGTGTGGTTCGCCCAGCACGCGGCGGCGAACGGCTATGACGCGGAGACGATCCGGCGCACCTGGGAGATCGTCGAGGCCTTCGGCAGCTACGGCTTCTGCAAGGCGCACGCGGTCGCCTTCGCCGTGCCGACCTACCAGTCGGCCTGGCTGAAGGCGCACCACCCGGCCGCGTTCTACGCGGGGTTGCTCACGCACGACCCCGGCATGTACCCCAAGCGGCTGCTGCTGGCGGACGCACGGCGGCGCGGGGTGCCCGTGCTGCCGCTGGACGTGAACAAGTCGGGAGTCGCACACCGTATCGAACTGGTGTCCGGTAAGTGGGGGCTGCGGTTGGCCCTTTCGGACGTGCACGGCATCAGCGAGGCCGAGGCGGCGCGGATCGCCGAGGGGCAGCCGTACGCCTCCCTGGTCGACTTCTGGGAGCGGGGCCGGCCCAGCCGTCCGCTGGCGCAACGGCTCGCCCAGGTGGGCGCGCTGGACGCGTTCGGCGCCAACCGCCGGGACCTGCAACTGCACCTGACCGAGCTGCACCGGGGAGCACGGGGCGGCGGCGGGGGCCAGCTGCCGCTGGCCGGCGGCCGGAAGACGGCCCCGGCCGGGCTGCCCGACCTCACCTCCTCGGAGCGGCTCAGCGCCGAGCTGGGCGTGCTCTCCATGGACGCCACGCACCATCTGATGGACGACCACCGGGAGTTCCTCGACGAACTGGGCGTGGTGTCGGCGCGGCGGCTGCGGGAGGTCCGCAACGGGGAGACGGTGCTGGTCGCGGGCGCCAAGGCGGCCACCCAGACACCGCCGATCCGCTCCGGCCGGAGGGTCATCTTCACCACCCTGGACGACGGCACGGGCCTGGTCGACCTCGCCTTCTTCGACGACTCGCACGACACCTGCGCCCACACCGTCTTCCACTCCTGGCTGCTGCTGGTGCGCGGGGTGGTGCAGCGGCGCGGCCCGCGCAGTTTCAGCGTGGTGGGCGCAGCCGTCTGGAACCTCGCGGACCTGCTGGAGGTACGCCGGGACGAAGGGCTGGAAGGGGTCGCCGCCCGGCTGGCGGGCACCGGCGAACCCGGCGGTTCCGGCGACGACGGCGAGGGGGCCGCGCGCCGCAGGCTCGCCGGTTCGGAAGGGGCGCCCGCGCCGGCCGGCTCGGCGGCCCGGGATCCGATGGAACAGCGGAAGATCCGCATGGCCACGGGGTACGAGATGCACCCCTGGGCCGATCTGCGTCCCGCGGGTGAAGGGCCCGCGGTGGGAAGGAAGTTGTGGCACCAGAGTCCGGGGAGTGCGGGATGACCATCCTCTGCGTACGTTTCCAGCTGCCTCCGACGAGCGAGGCCGGCCTGCCCCACCTGCTCGGGATGCTCGAGGAGTTCACGCCGGTCGTCCAGGCCCTGCCGCCGGACGGGGCACTGGCCGATCTGCGGGGTGCCGAGCGGTACTTCAAGCGGGACGCCGTCGAACTGGCCTCGGTGATCAGGGTGCGCGCGCTCGCGCTGCACGGCGTCGACTGTGTGATCGGCGCCGGGCCCGGTCCGATGGTGGCACGCATGGCGATGAACGACGCCGTGCCCGGGGTGACGCGCGTGGTGCCCGGCGAACGGGACGCCGTCGTGGAGTACCTCGCGGACAAGCCCGTCGCCGTGCTGCCCGGAGTGGGCGCCGCGATCTCCCGCACCCTGACCGACTACGGCCTCGACACCCTCGGCCGGGTCGCCGCCGCCCCCCTGTCCACGCTCCAGCGGCTGATCGGCGCCAAGGCCGGCCGTGAGCTGCGCGAGAAGGCGAACGGCGTCGACCGGGGCCGGGTCGTACCGAACGCCGTCTCCCGGTCCCTCGCCGCGGAACGCCCCTTCGGGCGCGACGAGCTGAACCCGGACCGGCACCGGCGGGCCCTGCTGTCGGCCGCCGAGGAGATCGGGGCCCGGCTGCGCGCCCTGGAGAAGGTCTGCCGCACCCTCACCCTCACCGTGCGCTACGCCGACCGGTCCGCCACCACCCGCAGCCGCACCCTGCCCGAACCGACCGCGCACTCCCCGGCGCTGACCAGAACCGCGTACGGCATGTACGAGGCGCTCGGGCTGCAGCGCGCCCGGGTCCGTGCGATCGCCCTGCGCGCCGAAGGGCTCGACCCCGCCGACCGGGCCGCCCACCAGCTGACCTTCGACCCCGTGGACGAGAGGGTCCGCCGCATCGAGGAGGTCGCGGACCGCGCCCGGGCCAAGTTCGGCCCTCGGGCGGTGATGCCCGGGGGGTTGGGCGGGGCGGCGGCGTAGAGCCGTCCGCCTGACCTCAGTTGGCCCACGGCGGCACCAGGCGGGTGCCGTCGGCCAGCGTCGCCTCCAGGCCCACCGAGGTGGTGACCCAGGAGCGCGCGGTCCGGTCGGTGGGGTTCTCCACGGTCAGGGTGGCGCCGGCCCCGACGATCACCGTGTCGCCCGCGGTGATCCGCTCGGTGCGGCCGTCCAGCGTGATCAGCAGCTCGCCCTCCAGCAGATGGAAGATCTCCTCACGGCTGACGGTGTGCGCCGGCGCTCTGAGACCGGCGGGAATCTCACCGCGCCAGGCGCACAGCTCCTCGCTGCCGCTGCGCGGGGTGGCGTACGAGATGAAGCGGGCGCCGTGGATCTCATGGGTGACGGCTTCCGAGGAGTGGACGATGGGCATGACGGCCTCCTAGTGGTCAAGTAGCTTGACCATATAGTCAAGCTACTTGACCGATACGTCAAGGGTGTTTCAATGCATGCGTGCAGAACTCCGAGGCCATGGCCCTGTCCGCCGCCCTGCTCGCCGCCGCCGGCGGGCTCACCCAGCGCATCCACGAGGGCGTGGTCGCCCGGGGGTTCGAGGGGTTGCGGCCCGCGCACGGCTTCGCTTTCGCCCGGCTCGCTCCGGACGGGGCGACGGTCACCGACCTGGCCGTCCATCTCGGAGTGACCAAGCAGGCCGCGAGCCAGCTCGTCGACGAGATGGTCCGCAAGGGCTACGCCGAGCGGCGGCCGCACCCCGAGGACGCGCGGGCGCGGCTGGTGGTGCTGACCGGGCGCGGCCGGGAGTGCACCCGGGCCGCGGAGCAGGCGGCCGCCGATGCCGTGCGGGAGTGGAGTGCGGTGCTGGGGGAGAGGGAAGTGCTGGGCCTGCGGGAGCAGTTGCTGCGGATCGCTCCGCAGGGGCCCGTCCGGCCCGCGTGGTGACGGGGTGCCGGACGGGTTCGGCTGCGCCGGTTACCACCGGAAGTTTTTACTGACGCGTAACTTCCCAGTTTCGCTACCCGCCCGTAACTTGACGAGTGAACAGCATCCTCGTGATCCGGATCACAGGCGTCGTGCCGTCGCACCTCCCTTGAGCCGCAAGGAGATCACCCGATGCTGCCCTGGAAACGAGTGCTCAGACCCCTGGCCGCCCTGCTGCTGACCGCCGCGGCCGTCACCCTCCCCGCCTCCACCGCCCGGGCCGCCGGGGCCCCCAGCTCCGGCTGGAACGACTACTCCTGCAAGCCCTCCGCCGCCCACCCCCGGCCCGTCGTCCTCGTCCACGGCACCCTCGGCAACTCCGTCGACAACTGGCTGGGCCTCGCGCCCTACCTCCAGGTCCGCGGTTACTGCGTCTTCTCCCTGGACTACGGCCAGTTGGAGGGCGTCCCCTTCTTCCACGGCCTGGGACCGGTCGAGAAGTCGGCCCACCAGCTCAGGGACTTCGTCGACCGGGTGCTCACCGCCACCGGCGCCGGCGAGACCGACATCGTCGGCCACTCGCAGGGCGGCATGATGCCCCGCTGGTACCTGCGGTTCCTCGGCGGAGCCGACAAGGTGAACGCCCTGGTCGGCATCGCGCCCAGCAACCACGGCACCGACCTGAACGGCTTCACCGCGCTGCTGCCCTACTTCCCGGGCGCCGCGGACCTGCTGTCGGAGAACACCCCCGCCCTCGCCGACCAGGTCACCGGCTCCGACGTCCTCCGCCGGCTCAACGCGGGCGGCGACACCGTGCCCGGTGTGCGCTACACCGTCATCGCCACCAAGTACGACGAGGTGGTCACGCCCTGGCGCAACCAGTACCTGACCGGGCCCGGGGTGCGCAACGTCCTGCTGCAGGACCTGTGCCCCGTCGACCTCTCGGAGCACGTGGCGATCGGGCTGCTGGACCGGATCGCCTTCCACGAGGTGGCCAACGCCCTCGATCCGGCGCGGGCCACACCGACCACCTGCGCTTCGGTGTTCAGCTGACACGTGTCAGTGAAACGTTTCGGGGCCTGTCCGGCCTGAGCCGCCGGACAGGCCCCGAGTCAGGGGGCGGTGGGCCGGGTCACCGGCCGTGCCGGCCGCCCGTCGCCGCCCGGCGCCGGGTGGTCAGGAACAGGGCCGACGCCCCGAGCGCCAGGGCGGCCGCGCCGCCCACCGCGACGTACGGGGTGCTGCTGTCGCCGCCGGTCTCGGCCAGGTTCTCCGTCGCACCGGCCGGCTCGGGCCGGTTGGGCGCGGCCGCGGCCGCCTCCGTCCGCCCGGCGGCGGGCTCGGACTCCTTCGCCCCGCCCTCGTCGTCGCGCTCGGGGGCCGCGGCGGGCTCGGCCGAGGTGCGGGCGTCGTGGTCGCCGTGCCCGTGGTTCTCGACGGTCGACTTGTCGCTGCCGTCCTCGATCTGCTCCCTGGTCGGGGCCGAGGCGGACGGCGCCGGGGCCGCACCGGCGTCACCGCTGCCCGCCGCGGCGCCGCCGAAGCTGACGTCGGAGCAGGAGTAGAACGCCTCCGGGCTGTCCGACCGCTGCCAGACCGCGTACAGCAGGTGCTTGCCCGAGCGCTGGGGCAGCGTGCCGGAGAACGTGTAGAAGCCGCCCGAGGCCGCCGGGTCGGTGGACGTCGCCACCGGGTTCCGCAGGTCCAGGTCGCTCCAGGCGAGCGGGCCGGCCGCGTCGTAGCCGGGCTTGGTGATGTACACCTTGAAGGTGCCCTTGTGCGGCGCCGTCACCCGGTACTTGAAGGTGTACGCGCCGCTCTGCACGGCGGTGGCCGGCCAGTCGGAGCGGGCCAGGTCGAGCCCCTTGAACTGCTCGTTGTTCGCGCTGCACAGCTTGCCGTCGGGTATGAGCTCCTGGTGCCGGCCGGCCGCGTCGCCGATCCGGACGCCGTTCCAGTCGTACAGGGCCTGGGTGCCGCCCGCCGCGACCGCCGCCTTGCACGCGGCCGACTTCGGGCTCTCCGGGCCCTCGGCGAAGCACTGCGCGACCCGGCTGACCGGGTCGCCCATCGAACCGTGCGCCGCCGCGGGGGCGGTGCCCAGCGCGGTCAGGGCGAGCGGGAGACCGCCGACGGCGGCGACGGCGGCGGCCTTGCGGCGTGCGGACATGCGGGAACTCCTCGAAACGGTGCGTGGGCCGGGCCCGATCGGGCCGGATCCCGTGGGGTGATCCGAAGCTAGCCCCACGGGACCGCGAAATCGCCTGCTGAGGAGGGGTGGAGGAGATCCTTATGGCCCGCTTAAGGGAGTGCTCAGCCTGACATCAGGTAGGCACAGGCAAGCGGCTGCCCGGACGCGTGCGTCTCATGGCCGGCACCGGCCGCTCACACGTCCGGCCACCAGGTGCGGGCGATGTCCTTGCGGACCTCCGGGCGCCCGGCGGGACGCTCGTCGGCCTCCTCGCGGACCCGGCGGACGTCCGTCTTCTTCAAAGGCTTCTGCACGGTCGTACGGCGCATGGCGGCCTCCTTACCGGTCCACCGGGTTCCGCGTTCTCACGGAGGTAGACCTTTCGGGGGAGGTTTACTCATCGCTGCCGTGCTGTCAGTGGCGGCAGTCACGATTCGGATGTCAGTGGCAGGTGTCACTCTCGGTGCCATGACGACGCATGACGATGAAGCTGTGACCTGCACGGACGTCGACTGGGACGCGCGGGCGGCCACCTTCGACGAGGAACCCGACCACGGCCTGCGCGATCCCGCGGTGCGCCGCGCCTGGGCCGCCCGGCTGCGGGACTGGCTGCCCGGACGGCCCGGGGACGTCCTCGACCTCGGCTGCGGCACCGGCAGCCTGTCACTGCTCGCGGCCGAGCAGGGGCACCGGGTGACGGGCGTGGACCGCTCCCCGGCCATGGTGACCCTGGCACGGCAGAAGCTCGCCGGACGCGACGCGGTGTTCCTCCTCGGGGACGCCGCGTCACCGCCCGTCGGGGAGCGGCGCTTCGACGCCGTGCTCGTCCGGCACGTCCTGTGGGCCCTGCCCCACCCCGCCCGCGCCCTGCGGCACTGGCTGGGGCTGCTGCGCCCCGGCGGACGGCTCGTCCTCGTCGAGGGCGTCTGGGGGAGCACCGACCCGGTCGGCATTCCCGTCGAGCGGCTCACCGGTCTGCTCGCACCCGTCGCCGGGCGGGTGCGGGTGCACCGGCTCTCGGACGATCCCCTGCTGTGGGGCGGCCCGGTGACCGACGAGCGGTACGCGGTCGTCGCCGTGAGCGGTGGCTCAGGCCAGGAGCGCGGTGAAGTCGCCGCCCCGGGCGAGTGACTCCAGTTCGTCCAGTGCGGCCGACGCGGCCCGGGCCGCGTCCGGGTCCGACTCGGCCAGGCCGCTCTCGGCGAACTCGTCCTCGTCCAGACGCCGTACGTCCGTGCCGTCCGCCGAGCGCCACAGGTCGAGGTCGAGATCCTCCACGACCAGCTCCGGTCCGGAGCGCCGGGCGGGGCGGGTCACGTCGCAGTACCAGCCCTTCAGTGCGCCCGTCGCGGAGCGCACCTCCTTGATCGCGTACCAGCGGTCGCGCCAGTAGTACTCCGTGAAGACGTCCCCGGACTCGAAGCGGACGAAGCCGAAGTCGCGCACGCCGGAGCCGGCCCACGGAGCGCGGACCGCGACCCGCGTGCCGTCGTCCGACAGCAGCTCACCCCGGTAACGGATCTTCGTACGGCCCGCCTTGACGAGGACGACGTCCAGCGGGACGGGCCCGTCAGCCGAGTTCGCGGACATACCTGACCTCCGTCGCGCACACCTCGTAACCGAACCGGCGATTGACGGCGATCATGGGCGCGTTGCCCGTGTCGTTGCCGGTGAACGCCTCCGTGCACCCCGCCGCGCGGGCGCGGTGCAGGGAGTCGTTCTTGACGAGCCTGGCCAGGCCCCGGCCGCGGAACTCCCGGGCCGTGCCGGTCATGGCGGTGCCGTAGCGGCGGTCGCCGTCGGTGTACGCCACGGTGAAGGCGGCGGGCCGGCCGTCGACGAGCGCGACCGTGGTCAGATCGAGGTCCAGCAGCGGGTGCTTCCAGTTCTCCTCGACCCAGGCCTCGTAGTCCGTGAACTCGACGTCGATGTCGCTCGGTTCGTCCGACGAGGTCGCAGCGTCCAGGTCGAACAGCGGGCGCGGATCGCCGGCGAAGTCGGCGGCGGTGCGCAGCTCGACACCGGGTGGCGGGTCCTGACGGGGCGGCAGCGTGCCCCCGGCCAGGTCCAGCCGCAGGAAGTAGGCGGAGCGGCTGGCGGTGAAGCCCTTCCGCTCGGCGAACGCCCGGTTGCCCGGCTCGTCCAGCACCCAGGTGAACAGCTTGCGGACCCCGAGCGCCGCCAGCCGCTCCTCGGCGGTGCGCAGCAGAAGCGAACCGGCGCCGCGCCCTTCGCGGCCCGGGCGCACGTAGATGTTGGCCGAACCCTGGCCGGGTTCCGGGCTGTCGTGGGCGACGCCGATCTGCGCCGTGCCGACGACCTCGCCGTCCTCCTCGGCGACCAGCTGGCCGAAGTGGGCGTCGGGGTGGGCGTGCGTCAGGGTGTGCAGCACCGACTCGGGCGTGGACAGCATGTAGGGCAGGGCCAGGCGGCGGGTCGCGGAGAACCCCTCGGCGTCGGCTCGGACATCGGGTCGCAGGTCGCGCACGATCACGGTCATGGGGGCGGACGTTACGCGGGCACTCCTCACGGGTGCCTCTCATTTTCCGCCGGGTACGGGACAATCGGCCCGTGAGCTTGAGCATCGACATCGACGACAGCGCCCCGCCGTACGAGCAGGTGCGGGCCCAGATCTCCGAACAGGCGCGCTCCGGTGCGCTGCCGGTGGGCTACCGGCTGCCGACCGTGCGGGGCCTGGCCGAGTCGCTGGGCCTCGCGGCGAACACCGTCGCCAAGGCCTACCGGGCGCTGGAGGCGGACGGGGTGATCGAGACGCGCGGGCGCAACGGCACGTTCGTGGCCGCCGCGGGTGCGGCGGCCGACCGGGAACTGGCGTCCGCCGCGCAGGCGTACGCGGAGCGGGCCCGCCGGCTCGGGCTGGGGGAGGACGCCGCGCTGGCCGCGGTCCGCGACGCCCTGCGGGCGGTCCACGGGAGGTGAGCTCCCCGTCCGCCGGGTGCACCCCTCAGGTGCGGACCAGGCGCCCGGGCGTCCGTGTGAGGTCCAGGCCCGCCGAGCGCCCGATGCGGGCGAAGGCCATCGCGTCCTCCACCGCCGCGCCGCCCGGGTCGTTGTTGAAGTACGCGTAGACGTCCTCGCCGTCCGGCCAGGTGGTGGCGATGCGGTCGAGCCAGGTGGCCAGCGAGCGCCGGCCGTAGCGGGGCCAGGGCCGGGCGCGTCCCTGGTGGAAGCGGACGTAGCCCCAGTCGGTGGTGCGCCACAGCGGGGTCGCCGGGCGGGCCAGGACGTCGGCCCAGCACAGGGCGGCGCCCCGGGACTCCAGCACCGCGCGGACCTGCGGGGTCCACCACGAGTCGTGCCGGGGCTCCACCGCCACCCGGGCCGGGGCGGGGAAGCGGGCCAGGCAGGCGTCCAGCAGACCCGGGTCGGCCCGCAGGGTGGGCGGGAGCTGGAGCAGCACCGGGCCGAGCCGGTCGCCGAGACCCGCCGCGTGGCTCATCAGCCGGTGCACCGGCTCCTCGGGCTCCTTGAGCCGCTTGATGTGGGTCAGGTAGCGGCTCGCCTTCACGGCCACCACGAAGTCCCCGGGCACCCGTTCCCGCCAGCCCTCGAAGGTCTCCCGCGACGGCAGCCGGTAGAAGGCGTTGTTGATCTCGACCGCGGCGAAGCGCGCCGCGTACTCCTCCAGCCAGAGCCGCACCGGGAGCCCGGCCGGGTACAGCACGCCCCGCCAGTCCTTGTACTGCCAGCCGGACGTGCCCACGAACAGGGTCATAGCCCCATCAAAACACCGGCGCGGACGGACCTCCTACAGATACAGGCCCGCGTCGGCGTCACCGCGCGGCTCGGGCAGGGACGTCGGGGACGTGCCCCGGCGCAGGGCGTACAACTCCGCCAGCGTGGCGCCCTCGCGGCCGACGCCGTCCTCACGGCCCAGCCAGCCCACCGCCTCCGCGCGGGTCAGCGGGCCCACCTCGATGCGGGCCAGGCAGCGGCCCGGCCGGACCACGGCCGGGTGCAGGCGCTCCAGGTCCTCGTTGGTGGTGACTCCCACCAGGACGTTGCGCCCCTGGCCGAGCAGTCCGTCGGTCAGGTTCAGCAGCCGGGACAGCGCCTGGCCCGCGGTGTGCTTGGCCTCGCCGCGGATCAGTTCGTCGCAGTCCTCCAGGAGCAGCAGCCGCCAGCGGCCCTTGCCGCCGGCGTCGTCCTCGCCGATGGCGATGTCCATGAGGTAGCCGACGTCGGAGAACAGCCGCTCGGGGTCCAGGACGCAGTCCACCTGGCACCAGTCGCGCCAGGACCGGGCGAGGGTGCGCAGCGCGGAGGTCTTGCCGGTGCCGGGCGGGCCGTGGAGCAGCAGCAGCCGGCCCGCGATGTCCTCGGGCGTGGTCTTCATCAGCCGGTCCATGGCCTCGGCGACGGGCGCCGTGTAGTTGGGCCGGACCTCGTCCCAGGTGCCCGCCGCGATCTGCCGGGTGGTGCGGTGCGGACCGCGGCGCGGGGAGACGTACCAGAAGCCCATCGCGACGTTCTCGGGCTGCGGTTCGGGTTCGTCCGCCGCTCCGTCGGTGGCCTGGCCGAGGATCTTCTGCGCCAGCTCGGCGCTGGTCGCCGTCACCGTGACGTCGGCGCCGCGGTTCCAGCGGGAGATGAGCAGCGTCCAGCCGTCGCCCTCGGCGAGGGTGGCGCTGCGGTCGTCGTCCCGGGCGACGCGCAGGACCCGCGCGCCGGGCGGCATCAGCGTCGCGCCGGAGCGCACCCGGTCGATGTTCGCCGCGTGGGAGTACGGCTGCTCGCCCGTCGCGAAGCGGCCGAGGAACAGCGCGTCGACGACGTCGGACGGGGAGTCGGAGTCGTCGACGTTGAGCCGGATCGGCAGCGTTTCGTGCGGGTTTCCAGACATGCCGCCATGATCCGGCACGGGACCGCCGCGTGCACCCGTTTTCCGGTGCACGCGGCGGGTCCCGCCCGGTCGTGTCAGCCGCCGGACCGGGCGACCGCGCGGGCCGCCCGCCGGGCCCGGCGCACCACGGCGTACCCCCGGGTGAGGGCCCTGTCCCGGGCGAACGTCCGGGCGATCGCCCGGCCCTCCACCATCCGCTCGAACTCCTCGATGCCCGTGTCGCGGCGCACCGTCACCCGCCGCAGGGCGTACGGCCCCTGGGCCCGGCGCGCGAGGCCGTTGCCGACGGCGAGGGCCTGTGCGTACCCCGTCTCGCGCACCACCTGCCGGACCCGGCGGGTGGAGTAGCCGTAGGGATAGGCGAACGAGGCCGGGACGGTGCCCAGCTGGTCCGAGACGATCTCCTTGCAGTGGATCAGCTCGAACCGCAGGGTGGCCTCCGAGACCTGGTCGAGCTGCGGGTGGCTGTGGCTGTGCCCGCCGATCTCGACGCCGGCCGACGCCAGCGCGCGGACCTGGTCCCAGTCCAGCATGGTGTCCAGCCCGCCCCCGGTGTCGTACGGTCCGCGCAGCCAGCCGGTCGCGACGAACAGGGTCGCCGGGAAGCCGTGCTTGGCCAGGGCGGGCAGGGCGTGCCGGTGCACGCCCTCGTAGCCGTCGTCGAAGGTGACGAGGACCGGCCGGCCGGGCAGCGGGCGGCCGGAGCGCCAGCACGCGGCGAGCCCCGCCGTGGTGAGCGGCGTGAGGCCCCGGTCGGCGAGCACCGCCATCTGCTCGGCGAACGCCTCCGGGGTGACCGACAGGGCGCGCGTCGCCCGGTTCGGATCGGTGGCGACCGCGTGGTACATGAGGATCGGCACCCGCGCGTCGGTCACGAACCGGCTCCTTCCCGTACGGCCCGCGGCCCGGGGGCGGGAACCGCCGGTGCCGCCGCCTCGTCCGCGGTACCCGCGCCCGTCGTCACCTCGGGCACCCGGAACGTGGCGCCGCCGCGGCGCACGCGGAGGGAGCCGACGAGGTAGCCGCCCGCCGCCGTGAGCACCCCGGCGACGATCGCGCCGGCCCGGCCCGCACCGCCCGGCCGGGCCAGCAGGGCGTCGCGCAGGCCCCGGGCCACCCCGGCCGGCAGGACCCGGGTGGCGTACCGGCGTTCGGACTCCAGGCCCTTGTCCGTGCCGACGCTGCGGGCCACGAGGGCCTTGGACAGGCCTTCGGCCCAGGTGCGGGAGCGGAAGTAGCGGAAGCGCTCGCGCACGGCGGGCACGCGGTGGTGGATGACCGCACGGTCGTCGATCAGCAGCACCGCCTCGGGCAGGGCCCGCGACAGACGGATGCACAGTTCCGTCTCCTCGCAGCCCAGGGGGCGCTTGTCGCCGTCCCGGCCGATGCCGGTGGCGAAACCGCCGGCCGCGTCGAAGGCGCTGCGGCGGAACGAGGCGTTGCCGCCCAGCACGTTGCGCACCCGGACCCGGCCGGGCGGCAGCCCCCGGTAGGTGCAGCCCACCACCCAGTCGAACTCCTCCGGGAACCAGTGCGGCCGCCGCCCCGACGCCCAGGAAGGCACCGTGCGCCCGCCGACCGCCATCACCCGCGGATCGGCGTACGCCTCGGCGAAGTGCCGCAGCCAGTCCCGCTCGGCCACGGCGTCGTCGTCGAGGAAGGCCACGATCTCGCCGCGGGCCGCCGCGATACCGGTGTTGCGGCCGGCGGACAGGCCGCGGGGACCGGCGTTGGCGAGCACCCGCACCTCGCCGGCCTCCTTGTACTCCCTCGCGAGCCGGTCCCGGAGCGTCTCGTTGTGGTCGACGACCAGCAGCGTCTCCGACGCGGGCCGGGACTGCGCCCGCACCGAGGAGACCGCCGCGAGGATGTCCTCCCAGCGGTCCTCGGTGTACGCGCAGATCACGACGGAGACGTCGGGACCGCTCAAGACACCTCTCCCCGCACCGCCGCCGGCACCGACGACGGCCGGGACGAACGGCGCCGCAGAGCACGGCGGTTGGAGCGCTCCTGGAGGATCACGCGCAGGACCCGCAGACCGTCCCGCACGGCCCGCAGGTTGCTCGTGCCGTGGATGCGCAAGTACTCGTGGCTCGGGATCTCCTGCACCTTCAGCCCGGCCTTCACCACCCGGATGTTCATCAGGGTCTCGACCTCGAAGCCGGTGCAGTCCAGGTCGATCTTGTCCAGGCAGTGCCGCCAGAAGGCGTTGTAGCCGTAGCACAGGTCGGTGTACCGGGCGCCGAACTTGCGGTTGACGGCCGTGCACAGGGCCCAGTTGCCGAGCTTGCGGATGAAGGTCATGTCGTCGGTGCCGCCGCCGTTGGCGAAGCGGGAGCCCTTGGCGAAGTCCGCGCCGGAGACCAGCGCGGAGACGTACGACACGATCTCGTTGCCGTCGGCCGAGCCGTCCGCGTCGACCATCACGATGATGTCGCCGGTGCACGCCTGGAAGCCGGTGATCAGAGCGTCGCCCTTGCCCTTGCCGCGCTGCTCGACGACCTTGACGCCGGGCCACAGCTCGCGGGCCACCTGGACGGTGTCGTCGGTGGAGTTGCCGTCGACCAGGACCACCTCGTGGATCCAGTCGGGCAGGGTCTTGAAGACGTACGGCAGGTTCTCCGCCTCGTTCATCGCCGGGATGACGACGCTCACGGGCGGCGCGATGGCCAGGTGTGAGGAGACGGGGCGGTACTTGGCTGCGGTCGGCGGATGCTCTTCCGTCACGGCCGGCTGCAGAGCTGAACTCATGAGTCTGGGCCCTCTCGTCCGGTGGACCGCCCCCCCAGGGCAGTCCGGATCCAGTCCGGGTCGAAAGGGGGGTTCTCACCCGAGGCACGCCGGGACGGCGAGGCATGCCGAGATGGAGCTTCGGCACGCCGGGTGAGCTGGCAAAGCTGACCGGCCGTCACAACGGCAGCCGATCGCGCGGCACGGCCCGGAGACCACTGCGGTCACCGAGCACGGCACCCCCCTACCGCGCCCCGCGCCGGTACGTCGCGGTCCCTGAGCCCTCCCCTGGAGCCGCGTACTGACGGACCGATGCGGGTGAGATGTATGACGGTATTGACGATTGAACCCGTATGGCAAGACCTGGAACGGCCACTCCCGTTTTTGTTGGTTTGGCCGTTGCCCGGTGTGCTCGGTGAGACACAAGTTGACCGTTTTCGGGCGTAACAAGAGCCGTTCCCCGGAGGCGGCCAGGGCCTGCGGGGAACGGCTGCTCAGGTGTCCGCGCCCGGGAGCCCGCGGACGGCCGGCGTCACCGGACGAGCTGCAGCAGGCGGTTCGGCGACCCCGAACCCGCGCCGGTCACCTTGCCGGTGGCGGCGCCCGCCACCAGGGCCGAGGCGACCTGGGCGGGACCGGCGGAGGGGTGGCCCGCCAGGTAGACCGCCGCCGCGCCCGCCACGTGCGGGGTGGCCATCGAGGTGCCGGAGATGGTGTTGGTCGCGGTGTCGCTCGTGTGCCAGCCGGCCGTGATGGAGGAGCCGGGTGCGAACAGGTCCAGGGCCGAGCCGTGGTTGGAGTAGCTCGCCCGGGCGTCGGTGCTGGTGGTGGCGCCGACGGTGATCGCCTCGGCGACCCGGGCCGGGGAGGACGAGGAGGCGGAGGTGTTGCTGTTGCCCGCGGCGACGGCGTAGGTGACGCCGCTCGCTATGGAGTTGCGGACCGCCGTGTCCAGGGCGGTCGAGGCACCGCCCCCGAGGGACAGGTTGGCGACCGAGGGGCCGGAGTGGTTCCGCGTGACCCAGTCGATGCCGGCGATCACCCCGGCCGTGGTGCCCGAGCCGCTGTTGTTCAGCACCCGCACGCCCACGATCCTCGCCTTCTTGGCGACGCCGTAGGTGGTGCCCGCGACGGTGGTGGCCACGTGCGTGCCGTGGCCGTTGCCGTCGGAGGCGTCGTTGTCGCCGTCGACGGCGTCGTAACCGTGTGCGGCCCGGCCGCTGATCTGCTGGTGGGTGATGCGCACGCCGGTGTCGACCACGTAGACGGTGACGCCGCTGCCCGCGCTGTCGGGGTAGGTGTAGGTGCCGGAGAGCGGGAGGGAGGGCTGGTCGATCCGGTCCAGACCCCAGGGGGCGGAGGTCTGGGTGGCGGCGAGGGAGACACGCTGGTTCTGCTCCACGGAGGCCACCGCGGGGTCGGCGGCCAGCCGCCGGGCCTCGCCGGCCGAGAGGGAGGCGGTGTAGCCGTTCAGCGCGGCACCGAACGTGCGCTCCACCGAGCCGCCGTAGCCCTTGACGAGGCTCTTGGCCGCGGCCGAGGACGCCTTCAGGCCGGCGCTCTTGCGGAGCGTGACGATGTAGCTGTTCGTCACCGCGGTCGGTGAGTCCGCGGCCAGCACCCGGCCCTCGGCCGGAGCGGCCTGGGCGGGCAGGGCGGTGAGCCCGCCCACCAGGGCGGCGGTCGCCAGTGAGGTGAGCGCGGCGATTCCGAGTCTCTTGCTTCGCGGTTGAGCCATGACGGGGGAGTCCTCCTGCGGCCGGCGCGCGCCCGGGCGGGGCGTGCGTCCTGTGGGGGGTGTGCGCGTGCTCGCGCACACGGACCGGGAGCGTGCTGTTCCGCTCCCGTTCCGGTGACCAGCCTCAGCTGGACATCCCTACGGGACAAGGGAGTTGAGAACCTCTCAATAAACCTGTCATGAGCACGCAACAAGCGCCCGCCTGAGGCTCCCCCCACGTGCCGTGAACGCGCCGCACGGCGTGAAGAGAACGAAAAGAACTTGGCATGGACACTTCCTGTCAACACGCGTAGCTGCTACCACGGTTGTGGCAGAGATCCTGCTAAAGGGAGGTTCCATGAGACGTTCCCGACTTGTCGTCTTCGTGAGCTCGCTCCTCCTCGCCGCCGGCACCGCCCTCACCGGGGCAGCCACGGCGCAGGCGTCCGCGCTCGCCGCAACTGGCCCGTACGCAGCGCTCGGTGACTCCTACTCCTCGGGAGTGGGCGCCGGCAGCTACATCGGTTCCAGTGGCGACTGCAAGCGCAGCACGAAGGCCTACCCCTACCTCTGGGCCGCCGCCAACTCACCCTCGGCGTTCGACTTCACGGCTTGTTCCGGCGCCCGAACGGGTGATGTTCTGTCCGGACAGCTCGGCCCGCTGAGCGGCACCACCGCACTCGTGTCCCTCAGCATCGGCGGCAACGACGCCGGCTTCGCCGACGTCATGACGACCTGTGTGACCCAGTCCGACAGCGCCTGCCTCTCCCGCATCAACACCGCCCGCGCCTACGTCGAATCCACGCTCCCCGGCAAGCTCGACGGCGTGTACTCGGCGATCCGCTCCAAGGCCCCCAACGCCAAGGTCGTCGTCCTCGGCTACCCCCGCTTCTACAAGCTCGGCACCACCTGCCTCGGCCTGTCCGAGGCCAAGCGCAAGGCCATCAACGACGCCTCCGACCTCCTCAACAACACCATCGGCAAGCGCGCCGCCGACCACGGCTTCGCCTTCGGGGACGTCCGCTCCACCTTCACCGGCCACGAGATCTGCTCCGGCGACTCCTGGCTGCACAGCGTGAACTGGCTGAACATCGGCGAGTCCTACCACCCGAAGGCCCCCGGCCAGTCGGGCGGCTACCTTCCGGTCCTGAACGCCAACGACTGACCGGCCCCCACCGGCCGCCCACCCCGGGCGGTCAGCCGGAGCCCGATCCCGGCTCCGTGCCCTCGTCCGTGACCGAAGGAGAAGGGGAGGCCCCGTCCGTCGGGGTCTCCGTCTCACAGGTGATCGAGAACGGCACCGCGTCGGACGTCGTCCGCACCGGCTCCCGCACCTCGACACTGATCTCGTTCTCGAAGGTCCCGGACTCCTCGTCCGTCGTCACGGTCACCGTGTCCCGCTTCGTACGGCTGCCGCCCTCCGGGAACGACAGCGTCTTCCAGCCCTCGTCGAGCACCTGGCCGTCCCCGGTCCTCCAGCGGTAGCGCACCTCGGCCGGGAGCGTCCCCACCGTCAGCGTCGCGGTGAAGCGCGGCGCCCGGACGCCCGGCGGCGGGCATGTGCCCGAGTAGCGCGTACGCGCCCCGTCCAGACCGACCCGCACCGACTGCGGCGGCGGGCTGCTCTTCTCGCTCTCCCGCTCGCTCGGCGTCGGGGACGGACTGGGCTTCCCGCTCCCTTCGTCCTTCTCCCCGGTGTCCCCGGCCTCTGCGGGCGAACTCGCCCCGGCGCCCCTGCCGTCCCTCCCGTCGCCGTCGCCGCCGTCGTGCAGCAGCGCGTACGTCAGCCCGCCCACGGCGAGCGCCAGCGCGATCACCCCTGCGACCAGCACCCGGCCCGCCCTGCGGTCGCGATCCGGACCCGTGACGGACGTGGTGTCCGGTCCCGTTCCGGAGCCGCGGCCGGGGAACGGCACCGGCGCCCCGGGGGAGTGCTCGGGGCGGACCGCGGCCGTCGGCGGGAAGGGCATCGCCCTGGTCGTGTCCGCACGCGGCGAACCGCCCGCCGCCACGATCCGCAGGTCCTGCTCCGCCCGCCCGGCCGGCAGCCGCTGCCCGGGGTCCTTGCGCAGCAGCCCCTCGATCACGGGGGTGAGCGGACCGGCCCGGTACGGCGGCGGCAACTCCTCGTCCACGATGGCGCGCAAGGTGCTCAGCGGGGTGTCGTGCCGGAACGGGGAGTGGCCCTCGACCGCCGCGTACAGCAGCACACCCAGCGACCACAGGTCCGACTCCGGGCCGGGTGTGCGGCCGAGCGCGCGCTCCGGGGCGAGGAACTCGGGCGAGCCGATGACCTCGCCGGTCATGGTCAGCGCGGAGCTGCCCTCGACCGTGGCGATGCCGAAGTCGGTGAGCACCACGCGGCCGTCGTTCGCGATCAGCACGTTGGCCGGCTTCACGTCCCGGTGCAGCACCCCCGCCTCGTGGGCGGAGCGCAGCGCGGCCAGCACCTCGGCGCCGATGTGCGCGGCCCGCTGCGGCGCCATCGGGCCCTCGGCGTCCAGCACCTCGGCCAGGGACAGGCCCCGGACCAGCTCCATGACGATCCAGGGCCGGTCGTCGTCCGTCGCCACGTCGTACACCGTGACCACGTTGCGGTCGGCCACCCGGGCGGCCGCCCACGCCTCCCGCTCCAGCCGGGCGTACAGGCGCTGCACGTCGTCGGCGGCGAGCCCGGCGGGGGCCCGCACCTCCTTGACGGCGACCTCACGGTTCAGCACCTCGTCACGGGCGCGCCACACCGTCCCCATGCCGCCCTCGCCGAGCGGGGACAGCAGTCGGTAGCGACCCGCGATCACCCGTTCGCGACCCGGTTCTTCGGACACGGCGCCCCCATTCGCAGCCGGGCGGAATCTCCACGAGGTCTGTCTTCCCCGGCACGCCGGTTTTCCTCACGCACGTGACTCAGCCCAGTGCGGATGCCGCCCCCTTGAACACCAGTCCGGCCCCGAGGACGACGACGGCGAAGGCGGAGCCGAGCGGGGCGGTACGCCGGACCAGGGCGGCCACCGGACCCGCCGTCCAGCGCGGGCGCCGGTCCAGCAGCCGGGTCATGCCGCTGCCGGCTTTGACGACCGCGTACCCGGCGGCGGTCAGGGTCAGCGCCAGGCCGACGCCGTACGCGACCACCAGGAGCAGCCCGAACCAGGCCTGGCCGAGGGCGGCGGCCCCCACCAGCACGACGACGGCCGACGGACTGGGCACGAGGCCGCCGGCGAAGCCCATGAGGACGGTGCCGCGCAGGGTGGGGGCCACGGGGTGGGAGTGGGTGAACCCGCCGTGGGTGTGCACGACCCCGTGAGCGTGGCGGTCGGGGTGCCGACCGTCGTGCGAGGGGCCGGGGCCGGGGTCGTGGGGGTGGCCGTGCTCGTGCCCGTGGTCGTGGTGGTGGCCGCCCTCCTCGTGGGGGTGGTCGTGACTGTGCGCGTGCCCGTGGCCGTGACTGTGCCCGTGGGGGTGGTCGTGACCGTGCTCGTGCGGGTGGTCGTGCGCATGGGCGCGGGGGCGGTCGCGCAGGGCGCGGCGGACCAGGCTCGCGCCCGCCAGTGTCACCAGCAGCCCGCTGGCGACACCGAGCCAGGCGATCACCGAGGGGGCCGCCGCCGAACCCGCCGTCACCAGCAGGCCGAGGGCGACCACGCCCAGGGTGTGGGTGACCGTCACGGAGGCGGCCATGGGCAGGACGTCCTTCATCCGGGCCCGGCCGCCCCGGGCCGCCGCCGTCGCGGCCATGATGGTCTTGCCGTGGCCCGGTGCAAGGGCGTGCATCGCGCCCAGGACCACGGCGATGCCGAGGGCCAGCGCGGCGAATCCGGCGGTGAGGTCGTGCCGGGCGACCAGTTCGTCGAGGGCCCGCGTCCAGCGGTCGGCACCGCGCGGCAGCACCGAGGCCGCCGGGGCGTCGCGCTCCTCCCCGGCCAGGGCCGGGCCGCCGGGGCGCACGCGCAGGGCGGCGGACGCGGTGTCGGCGGGGGAGGAGAGCAACTCCTCCGGATAGCGGGTCAGTTCCTGCGACAGAGACGTCCCGGGCACGTCGGACGCGGTGAGTGTCATCCGGTCGCCCCGAGCCGTGATTTCCCGCCAGCCGGGGCCGGAGGAGGCCCCCGCGCCCCGGAAGGACAGGGACACGGTCTCCTTGCCCGGCGGCAGTGGGGCGGTCAGCTCGCACTCCACACGGAGGGTGTCCAGTCCCGCCTGACCGGGCCGCACGCGCGCGTGGCCGCGTTCGACGGTGAGGACGGCGGGCCGGCCGCCGACGGTGACGCGGCTGTCCGCCGCGGCCGTGGCGCACCGCTCCCGCGCCCACATGTGCAGGCCGAGCCGCTCGACGTCGGGCTTCGCCTGGGTCGCCGGGATCTCCGCGAGGTCCTCGACGTGGTGGACCCGCAACGCACCGGGGGTGGCGACGAGTCCGTCGTAGCGGTTGACGGTGAAGTTGCCCAGCGGGTGGGCGCTCGCCGTGGCGGCGGGCAGCAGGGTGAGCGCGCAGGCGGCCGTGAGGACGGCGGCGCCGGACGCGGACAGCCGGCGCAGGATCACCGGTTCTCCTCCAGGTCGTCGAGTGCGGTACGGGCCTCGCGCGCACCGAGCGGCGAGAAGCCGGGGTTCAGCTCCAGGGCCGCCTTCAGGTGGGTTCGGGCCGCCCGGGGGTCTCCGGCGGCGCGCTCGATGACCCCGCGGTGGTAGAGGAAGGCGGCGTTGCGGTAGCCGGTGGCGGTCGCCCGCCGGGCGAGGGGGAGGGCCTCCGCGTCACGGCCGTTGACGTGCAGGGCCCAGGCGAGGGCGTCCGCGGTGTGCACGCTGTGCCGGCGGTCCCACTCGGCGCGGGCCGCGCGCAGGGCCTCCCTCCTGTCGCCGTGGTCGGCGGCCGCCATGGCCGAGTCGAGGTCGGCGTTCACGCCGCCCGCGCGGGCCAGGGCCGTCCAGGCGTCGACGAGCGCGTACTGGTCGCGGGCCTTCGCCCGGTCGCCGTCGGCGCCGCGGGCCTCGTACAGCTCGCCGAGGGCGACGAGCGGTCCGGGCAGCGGCGAGCGGACCACGACCTGCTCCAGCCCTTTCACGGCCGCCGCGCGGTCACCGCTCGCGGCCTGGGCGCGGGCGCGGCCCTCCAGCGCCGGGAGGTAGGCGTCGTCGGCGGCCAGCGCGCGGGCGTAGTGGGCCAGGGCCTGCCGGTGATCGCCCTGGCTCCAGGCCAGCTGGCCCAGCGCGGTGGCCACGTACGCCACGTCCGAGGGGGAGCGGGCCGAGTCCAGCGCGCGGTGCAGCACCTCGCGCGCCGTGCGCACGTCGCCGCGCAGTTCGTGCACGTACGCGTAGCGGGTGAAGACCGGCACGCCGGGACGCCGGTCGTCGGCGGTCCGCACCGCCTCGGCGGCGTCGTCGTAGCGGCCCAGTTCGACGAGCGCGTCGACACGGGTGCACAGGGCGCGCTCGTTGTAGGGGTTCTGCTTCAGGGCCCGGTCGGCGTGGGCGAGGGCGCCGGTGAAGTCGTGCCGGGCGGCGGCCAGGGCGGCGCGGCCGGCGAGGGCCTGGTCGTTGCCCGGCCGGAGCGCGAGGGACCGCCGCAGCGCGCGCTCCGCCTGCGGGTAGCGGGAGGGGTCGCCCGCGGTGCGGGCCTGCTCCACGTAGGCGACCCCGAGCGTGGCCCAGCTCCCGAAGTCCTTCGGCTGGGCCCGCAGATGGCGCTGCAGGGACCCGACCGCCGCGCCCAGGTCGCCCCGGGCGAGGTCACCGGGTGACAGCGCCCCGGCCGCGGACACGGCGGCGGCCCCGGCCGGGCCGTCCTGGCCGCTGCCGAGGGCGATGGCCCCGCCGGTCAGCGCCACGGCCAGCAGCGCGGCGCACCCGGCCTGATGCAGGGCCCGCCAGCGCCGACCCCCCTCGGCGGCCCGCCGCAGCACGGCCACGCGCCGGGCGGCATCGGCCTCCCCGGCCCCGCCCTCGGTGCCGGCCGCGGTCGAGGGATCGGCGTGAGCGCGTGCCTCCGCCGAACCGCCGGTCCCGGCACGGCCGTTCACCGAGTCGGCGTCGTCAGCCGTGCCGGTGTCGGCTCCCGTGCCGGTGCCGGCTCCCGTGCCGGCGCCGGTGTCGTCCGGCGGCTCCGGTGTGCTGTCGGTCGTGTGCGCAGGCATGGAATTCCTCGGTCGGTCGGCTGTGCGGGGCGGAGATCGGCGGCGCGGCCCGCGCCGTGGGGGACGGGACCGGGCCGCGCCTGTCTGCGGGGCGAAACGGCTCAGTACGCCCGGTTCCGCATGCGGCGCCACCACATCAGGGCCGCGCCGATCAGGACGATGCCGCCCGCCCCGGCCCCGGCGGACGCGGCGATCAGGCGTGTGTCGTCCGCGCCCTGCGCACCGGCGGGCCGGAGCGCGTCGCCGAGCTGGCTGCGCACGTCGTTGCCGCCGTCCACGCCCTTGGCGAGCGGGCCGCGCGATCCCTCGGTCGGCAGGGCGACGTACGGGAAGGACTTCTCGAACTCCTTGTCGTTCTTGTCGACCGCGTCACCCAGGTCGTTCTTCGAGCCCACCAGCTCGCCCTCGACGACCTGGAGCGAGGCGTCGATCACGTCGTCGGTGAGGCGGCGGCCGTTGGGGAAGCCGGCGTTGTCACCGTCGAGGACGCCCAGCCGCTTGGGCTCGGCGGCAGGCTTGATCGAGGTGTTCAGGCGGAGCTGCTCCGACGGCGTCACGTGGGGCGGCTGGTTGAGGTCCTTGACGCCCTTGAGGAACACGTCGACCAGGTCGTTGCGCGGTTCGGCGGGCGCCGGGATCTTGTAGATCGCCTCGATGAGCTTGGGCAGCTCCGGGTTGGTGACGTTCTTCAGGAACTTCGCGTCGTCGCGGGGCGTGGCCGCGTTGAACCGGTCCTTGTCCTTCAGCGGGTTGACGACCTCGTTGACCAGCGGATTGCCCAGGCGCGAGACCTGCGTGAAGTAGCCGCGGGCGTTCTTGCGCTGGGTCGTCGACCAGATGCCGATCACGGGCTGCTCGTGGGACTCGGCGACGAGGCTGCTGGGCACCTGCAGGGCTATGGAATTGACGTTGTAGCCCTTGAGGGTGTCATTGCCGACCTCGGAGAGGTTCCCGCCGTACAGCAGGTCGAAGACGCGCAGGTCCAGGAAGAACGGGTCGTCGGCCTGCCCGGCGAACGTCTGCGCCCCGCCCGCGAGTTCGTGCACGGCCTGCTTGCGCAGCGTCGCGTAGTCCGGCATCGAGGCCTTGCCCACGTTGGAGGGGGCCACGGGCACGTCGTCGGCCACCTTGGTCTTCGACACGGCCTTCAGGTGGCGCAGCTTGATCAGTTCGATGTCGTAGGTCTGCGTGACGTTGAGGTCGGGGTCGTCGAGGCTCTCGACAGGGCCGGTGTTGTAGAGGAACGTCTTCTTGTTCTTGGTGTGCGTCTTGAACGTGTAGCGGAAGACCAGGTCCTCCTGGGCGTCCCCGTCCCGGTCGATGCGCAGGTCGTACTGGGCGTCCTCCGCGAACGGGAAGAAGTTGGGCCCGCCGGCCGGTTCCTCGAACGGGATCCAGTTCGCGACGATGGTGGTCGTGTCCGGCTTGTCCGGGCTGACGAACGCGTACACGTCGGTGTTGTCGTACTGCGGGGTGCCGGAGATCAGCGGGGCCTCGCGGTGGCTGGAGGCGGAGGCCGCCTCAGGTTCCAGCGCGGTCACGCCGGCGGCCGCGAGCCCGCCGGCGGCCAGCGCGCCACACACCGCGGTCGCGATGCTCCTGCGTCCCGCACCGTTCCTGGAGATAGGTGTCATGCCGTCCGTCCTCCGTGCCAACTTGCCTGACACACGCCATTCGGAGCGGCCGGCGAAGCGGATTGGTCGAATCTCAACCGTTCTTACGGCCGGTCCGGGATCTTGTTTCATCGCCGCGTGACCCGCGTTTTCGCCGCCCGGATCCGTAACACCGTCCGGAGGTGTGTGCGTTGCGAATGCCTCGTGTGAGGGGACAGGCCCGGTGCGGCCTCGGAGAGGGGGACCGAGTGGAGGCGGACGAGCTGCTGCTGCTCGTGGCAGGCGGGGACCAGGGAGCCTTCGAGGAGTTGTACGGGCTGGTGTCCGGCCCGGTGTTCGGACTCGTACGGCGTGTGGTGCGCGACCCCGCCCAGTCGGAGGAGGTGGCTCAGGAGGTGCTGCTGGAGATGTGGCGGTCCGCCGCGCGGTTCGACCCGGGCCGGGGCAGTGCCATGTCCTGGATCCTCACCCTCGCCCACCGCCGGGCCGTCGACCGGGTGCGCAGCGCCCGCGCGGCCGGGGAGCGCGAGCAGCGCGAGGCGCTGCGGGCGAACCAGCCCGCCTTCGACCACGTCACGGAGGAGGTCGAGGCGGGGCTGGAGCGCGAGTGGGTGCGCCGCTGTCTGGACCGGCTCACGGTGCTGCAACGCCAGTCGGTCACCCTCGCCTACTACGAGGGCTACACCTACCGTGAGGTGGCCGAGCACCTGTCCCTGCCGCTGGGGACGGTCAAGACGCGGATGCGCGACGGACTGACCCGGATGCGCGAGTGCCTGGGAGGGGTGGCATGAGCCTGTTGCGACGCGAGGACCCGCACTCCCTGGCCGCGCCCTACGCGCTCGACGCCCTGGAACCCGCCGAGCGGGTCCGCTTCGAGAAGCACCTCGCCGGGTGCGACCGGTGCGCCGGCGAGGTGCGCGCCCTGTCCGAGGACGCCGTCCGCCTCGCCCGGTCCGCCGCGGTCCCGGCCCCGCCGGCGATGCGGGACCGGGTCATGGCGGCCGTCCGCGTCACCCCGCAGGAGCCGGCACCGCAGGGGAAGCGGGAGGCGGCGCGTCCGCACGCCCCGCAGTTGCCGCCGCACGTGTGGGGCGTCCGGCCGCCGCCGCGGCAGCGGACGCGGCGGCGGATCCCGCTGTTCGTCCCCTTCGCGACGGCCACCGCCGCCGCGGCCCTCGTCGTGGCCTCCCTGTTCGGGGTGCAGGCGAACCGGACCCAGGACGAACTGACCGCCGAGCGGGACCGGTCACGTGAGATCGCCCACGTTCTCGCTGCTCCGGACGCCCGTGCGAGCAGTGGACGGGACGCCCGGGGCCGCACGATCGGAGTGATCGCTTCCGCCACGGAGGGGAGCGCGGTCGTCACCCTCGGCGGATACGGCGCCCCGGCGGGTGGCCGCGTGCACCAGTTGTGGCTCATGCGCCCGGGCGCACAACCTCGCTCGCTCGGGCTGTTCGAGGGCGACACGCCCCTGGTCGCGACGGGTTTGGGGTCCTCCGCGACGTCACTGGCCGTGACCGTCGAACCCGCGGGAGGCTCGCCGCAGCCCACCAGCCAGCCCCTCGTCCAACTCGCCCTGAAAAGTGTTGGATTCGGAGAGTAGTCGGCGACACATCGTCAACCCCCTTACGGGGAAGGTGAATCCTGTGACCGCGATACACGTGTGCCCGGTCGGGACGATAGGGTTAACCTGCCCGGGCCGGGTGGACTCGTACGGGTGGGGAGTGACATGGAACAGATAACAGTGCGCAGCAGGGCCAGGGTCCCTGCGATCACCTGCGGGAGCAGCGCGACCAGTTCGCGCCTCGACCGCCACCTCTCGGTGCTGGGCGGTCCCGCCGTCCCTCAGCGGGAGACGGTCGAGGCCACCTCGCTGATGCGCGAACTGACCGCGCGTCGGCCGCACGACCGCAGTGGCAGGGGCGCGCGCGTGCGCCGCGTCTCGCTCTTCGCGCCGCTGCGCCGACTGCGCCGCTCGCTGTTCGGCGGCAGGTAGGGTCCCGCGCTCGGGCGGTCACACCGCCCCCGGCGTCCGCTGCGCACTCGTCGTCCGTCATCCCCACGGCACGCAGCAGGCACCGGGTGTGTTCCCGAGCGCGGCACGCCCCCCGTCGACGCCCCTCCCCGCCCGGCAGTGACCGGGGGCCGCACCCGGCTCCGGTGCCGCAGCACGCCCGCTCACCGCTCTCCGCGGGCGTAATCCCGCTCCGCCGCGGCCCCGGACAGCGCGAGCAGCACGGCACACCACAGCAGTGACCCCGCGACGGGACGGGCCATCGGCCAGGCCGCCCCGTCGGCCACCGGGACGCCTCCCGGCCCGGTCGCGTCGGAGAGCTCCGAGAACTGCCCTCGGAGGGCTCCGCGCCGCTCGGCGGGCTAGAGCAGGGCGAGTTGGCCCTCCGGGCCTTCCTCGGTGCCGTCCAGGACGGAGGCGGGGCGGCGGGCCGCGGCCGGTGCCGGGAGCACGCCCGCCCCGGTCAGCTCCGTCGCGGTGACCGGGTCGGGCACCGCGGGCTCCTCCTCCGTCGCCCGCAGGTCGGCGAGCAGCGCCAGGACCGTGATCAGCTCCAGCAGTTCCGAGGTCCAGGTCTGCGGCCACACGGTCGGGCGGATCGCCGCGAGCGTCCCGGGCTCGGGCTCGGCGACCCGCGCCGCGAACCACTGCTCCAGCACCCGGACCCCGCCCGCCTCGAAGTCCCACGCCTGCGGCGGCACCGGGGAGATGCGGCCCTCGTCCACGAACAGGGCCTCCTCCTCGCGGTCGTAGCGCAGGGCCACGGGGCGGGACGGGAGCGGCGCGCGGACGTAGGGGCGGCGGCCGCCGGGCAGCTTGGGCCGCTCGCCGTCCCGGCGCATCAGCCACAGCAGCCGGTGCCCGTGCTCCAGGCCCCTCGCCCAGGCGTCCGGGTCCCCGGTGAGCGGGACGGTGAGGTCCGGCCGGACGGCGGCCGCGATCCACGCCAGCACGTCGAGCGGCGACGGTACGGCACCGAGGCGACGGCCCAGCCAGTCCACCAGTCCGGGCGCCAGGTTCGGCTCCCGGCCGCCGGGGCGGCGGAACAGCGGACGCACCCGGCCGGGGCGCAGCAGGGGGAGCAGCGAGGTGAACAGCAGCGGGGAGTCGAGCGTCCCCGGGGCCTCCACGACGAACACCTGCTCCTCGTCGGCGACCCGCCACAGCTCCGGGCGGGCGGCGTCGATCAGCCGCTGGTCCGGGATGAGCCACTGCTCGTCGAAGGGCGCCAGCAGGACCCGCACCGGCTCCGGGCAGGGTCCGGACGCGCGCGCCAGCCGTTCCGTGCCGGCGCCCGTCCGGCCCGGCAGCCGGCCGACCGCCGTGTGCAGGGTGCGCGAGCGGCTCGGTTCGAACAATGCCTCCCGGTCGGGCCCCTCGGCCTTCAGCAGCGCGTCCCAACGCGCCTTCACGGCTGCCGCGTCGGGGCCCGCCGGCCACCCCCGGCCGAGCCGCGGCGGTGCGACGGACCACGGCATGAGGTCCGCCAGCGGCGGAGCGTCGTCGTGCGTCACGCCCCGCATCGTACGACGTGTGCCGGCTCACCAGGGGGCGCGGGGAACCACCCCGCACGCCCTGCCCGATGCGCGGCGCTCAGGTCGCGTCCAGGGTCACGGTGAAGGAGAACCGGTCGCCCCGGTAGTGGATGACGGCCACGTCCAGGGCCCGCCCGTCCGCGTCGTAGGTCACGCCCGTGTAGTGCAGGATCGGGCTCAGCAAGGGCACGCGCAGCAGCCGTGCCGTCTCCGGGTCGGCCAGCCGCGCCTCCACCGTGTCCGTGATGCGGCTGATGTCCGCTCCCACCACGTCCCGCAGCACCTTCGTCATCGGCCACCGCACGAGGTCGTCCAGGTCGATCTGCGCGGCCAGTTCGGGGCGCACGTGGTTGCGGGCGTGATTGGTCGGCTCCCCGGTCTTCTCGTCGCTGCGCAACCGGTGGTACGCCGACACCTCCACCAGGTCCGGGAAGAACTCGGCCAGTTCGCCCGGGACGGGGACCGTGCCGTGCTCCAGCAGTTCGGTCGTCATCCCGGACTGCTGGGCCACGATCGCGTCCACCGAACCGAGCAGCCGCACGGGGGAGCCCCGGCGCGCGTCCGGCTCGATGAACGTCCCCCGCCGGCGGTGGCGGGAGATCAGCCCCTCGTCCTCCAGCTCCTTCAGCGCCTGCCGCATGGTCAGCACGCTCACGCCGTAGTGCCCCGCCAGCTGCTCCTCGGTGGGCAGGCGCAGCGGGTCCTGGGGCGAGCGGCCGAGGATCGAGGCGCGCAGCGACTGCGAGACCTGGTACCAGAGCGGCAGCTTGCGGTTCAGGACGATCGAGTCCGGGGCGAAGGAGGTCACGGGGTCATCCGTACCGTCAGGAAATGATCAGTGCAAGGGGCGGAAGTGCCGCTGCAGGCCCTGCCACACGTCGTCGTAGCGCTGCTGGAGGTGCTCCGCCCCGGCCGCGTGCGGGGTGAGGCTCAGCGGCCAGCGCGTCTCGAACATGAACGCCAGTCCGTCGTCGATCTTCTGCGGCTTCAGCTCGGCGGCGCTCGCCCGCTCGAAGGTCTCCCGGTCCGGTCCGTGCGCCGACATCATGTTGTGCAGCGAGCCGCCGCCCGGTACGAAGCCCTCCGCCTTGGCGTCGTAGGCGCCCTCGATCAGGCCCATGTACTCGCTCATCACGTTCCGGTGGAAGTACGGCGGCCGGAAGGTGTCCTCACCGACGAGCCAGCGCGGAGCGAACACCACGAAGTCGACCCCCGCCAGGCCCGGGGTGTCCGACGGGGACGTCAGGACGGTGAAGATCGACGGGTCGGGGTGGTCGTAGGTGATGGTGCCGAGCGCGTTGAAGCGGCGCAGGTCGTAGACGTAGGGCACATGGTTGCCGTGCCAGGCGACGACGTCGAGGGGGGAGTGGTCGTAGGTGGCCGTCCACAGGTTGCCGCAGAACTTGTTCACCACCTCCACCGGGCCCTCGACGTCCTCGTAGGCCGCGACGGGGGCGTGGAAGTCCCTCGGGTTCGCCAGGCCGTTGGCGCCGATCGGGCCCAGGTCGGGCAGGCGGAAAGGAGCGCCGTAGTTCTCGCACACATAACCGCGGGCGGAATCGTCCAGGAGCTCCACACGGAAGCGGACACCACGCGGGATGAGCGCCACATGGCCCGGCTCCACATGAAGCAGGCCGAACTCCGTGCGCAGCAGCAGCCCTCCCCGCTCCGGCACGATCAGCAGCTCGCCGTCGGCGTCGCTGAACACCCGGTCCATGGAGACGTCGGCGGCGTACAGGTGGACCGCGATGCCGGTGCGCTGGGTGGCGTCGCCGTTGCCGCCGAGGGTCCACAGCCCTGCGAGGAAGTCGGTCCCGGGCGCCGGGTCCGGCAGCGGGTTCCAGCGCAGGCGGTTGGGATCGGGCACGGTCTGGGTGAAGGGCGCGGTGCGCAGGGAGCCGTTGTCGGTGCGGGTGAACGCCGGGTGCGCGGCCGAGGGCCGGATCCGGTACAGCCAGGAGCGGCGGTTGTGTGCCCGCGGCTCGGTGAAGGCCGTGCCGCTCAGCTGCTCCGCGTAGAGCCCCAGCGGCGCCCGCTGGGGTGAGTTGCGGCCCTCGGGCAGTGCGCCCGGGACGGCTTCCGAGCTGTGCTCGTTGCCGAAGCCGGAGAGATAGGTCAGCCCTTCGGCGGTCTTCCGCGCTTCCCCGCGCCCGACCGCGCTCGCGCGGGTGGTGCCCCCATCGCCCATGTGTGCTGCTCCCTTGTGTTCCGATTCCTATGGAGCACCGTAGGATTGCGATTTCCCCGGCGCAAGAGGGACACGGCCCTCCTCTTCACGGATGACCTGAACCCGACTTGAGGACGATCCGCCGCTCCGGACGTGTGTTCTACGCTCCCGGGCATGTCGTGGACACGTGCACCTCTCGCCGTGCTCGCGGTCTGCGTCCTCGTGCCGGCCGGACTCGCGGGCTGCGGCTCCGGCGGTGACGCCCGGGAGCGGCAGGACTCGCCCGCACCCGTGGGCCGGCTCCTGGACGACCGGGACCAGCAGGGGCGGGCGTATCGCGAGGTGGAGCCGGAGGGGGCACCGGGCGTCGGTGTCGAGGTGCAGCCCGACGCGGCCGGTGCCTGGGACGTACGGCTGCGCGTGCGGAACTTCCGCTTCTCGCCGGCCGGGACCACGCCCCGGGCGGCCGCGGGGCGTGGCCTCGCGCACCTCTACGTCGACGGCCGCCTGGTCGCACGGCTCCGCGCCCCGGAGTACCGCCTGGCCGCGGACCTCGTCCCCCGCGGCACGCACCACGTCACGGCCCGCCTCCACGCCGACGACGGCACGGTGTGGGCGGTCGACGGCGAGCCGGTGGAGAGCACGGCCGACATCACGGCCTCCCGGCCGGGCCCGGGGGAGCGGCCCCCCGGCAGCGGGGGCGGGCAGACGCCGCAGGGCGGGACTAACGGGCACGCGTCACCGCGCCCGGCAGCCGGGCGGGCCGCCCCGAGCGGGGGCGGGGCACAAGCGCTGCCCGGCGCCGCCGCCGACCGGCGGGGCGCGCCCACCCGGGTCGCCCGGCGCACGGCGGGGAAGGGGGCCGCCGGCCGGCTGAGGCCGCCCGGCGCCGCGGCTGGACGTCCTCAGCAGGGGGAGGCCGGCCGGCAGACCCTGCCTCCCGCAGGCGGCCTGCTCGCCGGTCCTTCCCCGGACGGGCGGGCCCTGG
>NZ_JBVHPJ010000007.1:91757-444495 GCF_055567995.1 Streptomyces sp. NPDC026246
GGCGGCGGTGTGCCGGGGGGAGAGTGCGCCTTGGGTGGGCGGTCGGCTTGCCGTGGGATTCCCGGAGGGCTCGGCCACGGGGCCGGTGTGCCGGGTGGGACTTCCGTCCTCGGGCGGCGGCCTGCTCGCCGGTCCTTCCCCGGACGGGCGGGCCGTGGCGGCGGTGTGCCGGGGGGAGAGTGCGCCTTGGGTGGGCGGTCGGCTTGCCGTGGGATTCCCGGAGGGCTCGGCCACGGGGCCGGTGTGCCGGGCGGGACTTCCGTCCTCGGGAGGCGGCCTGCTCGCCGGTTCCCCGGACGGGCGGGCCGTGGCGGCGGTGTGCCGCAGGGAGAGTTCGACCTGGGTGGGCGGTCGGCCCGTCGCGGGGTTCTTCCCGCCCGGGCCGGCCGTGGCGGCGGTGTCCCCGGCCGGGAACCCGGCACCGGCCGTGGCGTGGGTGTCCCCGGCCGGGAACCCGGCACCGGGTGGGGGCTGGGTTCACCCGGCCGGGGCCTAGGGGCATCATGAAACCCGTGCCCCCCACGACACCCCTCCGCCGTGCGCCCGTGCAGCGGCGCAGCGCGGAACGGCTGACCCGGATCCTCGACGCCTGTGCCGACCTCCTCGACGAGGTCGGCTACGACGCCCTGAGCACCCGGGCCGTCGCTCAGCGCGCCGGAGTGCCCATCGGCTCGGTGTACCGCTTCTTCGGCAACAAGCGGCAGATGGCCGACGCGCTGGCGCAGCGCAACCTCGAGCGGTACACCGTGCGCATCGCCCAGCGGCTGGAGGGCGCCGGTGCCGAGGGCGGCTGGCGCGGGGCCATGGACGCCGTGCTCGACGAGTACCTGGAGATGAAGCGGACCGCCCCCGGCTTCTCCCTCGTCGACTTCGGCAACCAGATCCCGGTCGGCGCCCGCCAGGCCGAACCGAACCACCGCGTCGCCGACCGCCTCACCGAGTTGCTGGCCGGCTACCTCGACCGTGAACCGGACGAGGACCTGCGCCGCATGTTCCTCGTCGCCGTCGAGACCGCCGACACCCTCGTGCACCTGGCCTTCCGGGTCGCGCCCGAAGGTGATCCCCAGGTCATCGAGGAGGCGCGGCAGATGCTGCGGGCCTATCTCTCGCGTGTGCTCGACTGACCTTCCCCGAGAACGGCTCCCGCCCCGATCCGCCGACGGCAGACGATGCCGGCAAGGGCCTCCCCTCCATGCATACCGGTCGGTATGCTCAGCGGGTCAGCGCGTACCGTCGCCGCCGTCCCGGGAGGACCCGTGTCCCGCACCGCCCTGCGTATCTGCCCCCTGTGCGAGGCCACCTGCGGCCTGACCCTCACCATCGAGGGGACGCAGGTCACCCGCGCCCGCGGCGACCGTGACGACGTGTTCAGCCGGGGCTTCATCTGCCCCAAGGGCGCCTCCTTCGGCGCCGTCGACTCCGACCCCGACCGGCTGCGCACCCCCCTCGTCCGCCGGGACGGCGAACTGCGCGAGGCGACCTGGGAAGAGGCCTTCGACGCGGTCGCCGCCGGAATCCGGCCGATCGTCGAGCGGCACGGCCCGAACGCGGTCGGCGTCGTGCTCGGCAACCCGAACGTGCACACCATGGCCGGGGCCCTCTACCCGCCCGTCCTGCTCGCCGGGCTCGGCACCCGCAGCGTCTTCACCGCCTCCACCGTCGACCAGATGCCCAAGCACGTCTCCAGCGGTCTGCTCTTCGGTGACGCGAACGCGATCCCGGTGCCCGACCTCGACCGCACCGACCATCTGCTCCTCATCGGAGCCAACCCGCTGGAGTCCAACGGGAGTCTGTGCACCGCCGCCGACTTCCCCGGCAAACTCAAGGCCCTCAAGGCCCGCGGCGGCACCCTCGTCGTGGTCGACCCGCGGCGCACCCGCACCGCCAAGCTCGCCGACCGGCACATCGCCGTCCGGCCCGGCACCGACGCCCTGCTGCTGGCGGCGATGGCCCGCGTGCTCTTCGACGAGGACCTCGTCGACCCGACCCCGCACGTCCAGGGCCTGGACGAACTGTCCGAAGCCCTGCGGGACTTCACTCCCGAAGCCGTGGCGGGGGCCTGCGACGTGGAGGCCGGCCTCATCCGCGCCCTGGCCCGCGACCTCGCGGCCGCCCCCACCGCCGCCGTCTACGGCCGCATCGGCAGCTGCACCGTCCCGCACGGCACGCTCGCCAGCTGGCTCGTCGACGTCCTCAACGTCCTCACCGGCAACCTCGACCGGCCCGGCGGCGCCCTCTTCCCGCAGGCGGCCACCGACCGGACCCCGCGCCCGGCCGGGCCCGGCCACGGCTTCGCCCTCGGACGCTGGCACTCGCGCGTGAGCCGGCACCCCGAGGCCAAGGGCGAACTGCCCCTGTCCGCCCTGGCGGAGGAGATCGACACCGCCACCGACGAGGGCGAACCGGTGCGCGCGCTGATCGCCGTCGCCGCCAACCCGGTGCTGTCCGCACCCGACGGTGACCGGCTCGACAAGGCCCTCGACTCGCTGGACTTCATGGTCAGCGTCGACCCGTACCTGAACGAGACCTCACGCCACGCCCACGTGGTCCTGCCGCCGCCCCCGCCCTCCCGCAGCCCGCACCACGACTTCGCCTTCAACACCCTCGCCGTGCGCAACCAGGTCCGCTACACGCGCCCCGCGATCGAGTTGGAGCCGGACCGCATGGCCGAGACGGAGATCCTGGCGCGGCTGATCCTGGCCGTCACGGGCATGCACGGAGCCGATCCGGCGGCCGTCGACCACATGGTCGTCGACCAGACCCTCGGCAAGGCGGTGAAGGAGCCCCACTCGCCGGTCCACGGCCGCGACCCACGCGAGCTCGCCGGCCGGCTCACCGGCGACACCGGCCCCGAACGACGCCTGGACATGATGCTGCGCCTCGGCCCCTACGGCGACGGCTTCGGCGTGCGACCGGACGGGCTCAGCCTGGAGAAGGTGCTCGCACACCCGCACGGCATCGACCTCGGCCCGCTCCGGCCCCGCCTGCCGCAGCCCCTGAAGACCCGCAGCGGCAAGGTGGAGCTGCTGCCCGGCCCGATCGCCGCGGACCTGCCCCGCCTGCGCGCGGCCCTGGCCGTCCGCCCCGCGGGGCTCGTCCTGGTGGGCCGCAGGCACCTGCGCTCCAACAACAGCTGGATGCACAACGTGCCCGCCCTCACCGGCGGTTCGAACCGCTGCACCCTGCACATCCACCCCGAGGACGCCGAGCGGCTCGGCGTCGCGGACGGGGCGCCGGTACGGGTGAAGGGCTCCGGGGGAGAGGTCACCGCCCCGGCCGAGGTGACCGACACGGTCCGCAGGGGAGTGGTGAGCCTGCCGCACGGCTGGGGCCACGACCGTCCGGGGACCCGCCTCGGCCACGCCGCGAAGAACCCCGGCGTCAACGTCAACCAGCTCCTCGACGGCCGTCTCCTGGACCCGCTGTCGGGCAACGCGGTCCTCAACGGAGTGCCGGTCGAGGTGGCGCCGCAGACCGCACCGCAGACCGCACCGCAGAGCGCCCCGGGCACCGCGCCCTCGGCCGACGAGTTCGGCGCGCTGACCTGAGCAAAGCTGTGACCAGCAGTTTTGCGCTTATTGCTCGCACGTCAACATCTTGTTAACGCTGCTCGACGGCACCTAACGTCGCGGACACCGCCGGCCCTGGTGGGATGTTCAAGGGCGAACGTTAGGTATCCACTCATGCTGACCATCCTCGGCTTCGCCATGATCGCGACCTTCCTGGTCCTGATCATGATGAAGAAGATGTCGCCGATCGCGGCGCTCGTGCTGATCCCCGCGCTGTTCTGCGTGTTCGTCGGCAAGGGCGCCCACCTCGGTGACTACGTCATCGACGGCGTGACCAGCCTCGCCCCCACCGCGGCGATGCTCATGTTCGCGATCGTCTACTTCGGCGTCATGATCGACGTCGGGCTCTTCGACCCGATCGTCCGCGGCATCCTCAAGTTCTGCAAAGCCGACCCGATGCGGATCGTCGTCGGCACCGCCGTGCTGGCCGCGATCGTGTCGCTGGACGGTGACGGCTCCACCACCTTCATGATCACCGTCTCGGCGATGTATCCGCTGTACAAGCGCCTGAAGATGAGCATGGTCGTGATGACCGGTGTCGCCGCCATGGCCAACGGCGTGATGAACACCCTGCCCTGGGGCGGCCCGACCGCCCGCGCCGCGACCGCGCTCAAGCTCGACGCCAGCGACATCTTCGTCCCGATGATCCCGGCACTCGCGGTGGGCCTGCTCTTCGTGCTCGCCCTCTCCTACGTCCTCGGCGTGCGCGAGCGGCGGCGGCTCGGCGTGCTGACGCTGGACCAGGTGCTGGAGGAGGAGAAGGAGACCGAGACGGTCCTGGTGGGCGCCGGCGGCCCGGGCGACGGCACGGTCTCCCTGCGCAAGAGCGGCGCGGCCGGCACCGGTTCCGGCACGGACGCCCCCGAGGGCACCGGCGGCACCGGCGGCACGGGCGGCACGGGCGGCCCCGCCGGGGACGACGGCTTCCAGGGCCTCGACCCGAACCGCGCCACCCTGCGCCCGAGGCTCTACTGGTTCAACGCGCTGCTCACGGTCGCCCTGCTGGCCGCCATGATCACGGAACTGCTGCCGATCCCCGTGCTGTTCCTGCTGGGCGCCGCGATCGCGCTGTCGGTGAACTTCCCGAACATCCCCGACCAGAAGGCCCGGCTCGCCGCACACGCCGACAACGTCCTGAACGTCTCCGGCATGGTCTTCGCCGCCGCCGTCTTCACCGGCGTCCTCCAGGGCACCGGCATGGTCGACCACATGGCCACGTGGATGGTCGACGTCATCCCGGCCGGCATGGGCCCGCACATGGCCCTCGTCACCGGCATCCTGAGCCTTCCGCTCACCTACTTCATGTCCAACGACGGCTTCTACTTCGGCGTCCTGCCCGTCCTCGCCGAGGCCGGCGCCGCGCACGGGGTCTCCCCGCTGGAGATGGCCCGCGCCTCCCTGGTCGGCCAGCCGCTGCACATGTCCAGCCCGCTCGTCCCGGCCGTGTACGTGCTGGTCGGCATGGCCAAGGTGGAGTTCGGCGACCACACCAGGTTCGTCGTGAAGTGGGCCGCCCTCACCTGTCTCGCCATCCTCGCGGCGGGCATGCTCTTCGGAATCATCTGAGAACCGTATGACCGTATGGAGGACGTCATCGTGAGGCCCGGTGGGAACCGCGGCTGGCTGCTCCGCCTCGTCATCGCCTTCGGCTTCGCGCAGGGGGCCGTGTCGATGGCCCGGCCCGCCGTCTCCTACCGGGCCCTCGCGCTCGGCGCGGACGAACGGGCCGTCGGCGTGATCGCCGGTGTCTACGCACTGCTGCCCCTGTTCGCGGCCGTGCCCCTGGGCCGCCGTACCGACCACGGCCGGTGCGCGCCCCTGCTGCCGTTCGGTGTGGTTCTGATCGCCGGTGGCTGCGCCCTCAGCGGCGTCGCCGGCTCGCTGGGGACGATGGCCCTGTGGAGCGGGGTGATGGGCCTCGGGCACCTCTGCTTCGTCATCGGCGCCCAGTCCCTCGTCGCCCGCCAGTCCGCGCCGCACGAACAGGACCGCAACTTCGGCCACTTCACCATCGGGGCCGCGCTCGGCCAGCTCGTCGGCCCCATCGCCGCGGGCGTCCTGATCGGCGGTGAGGACATGGCCGGCACCAGCGCCCTCGCCCTGGTCGCGGCGGGTGCGACCGCGGCCGTCGCGTTCACCTCGCTGTGGCGCATCGAGCACCGCCGTCCGGCCGCGGCCTCGCGCGACGGCTCGGGGGAGCGGGTCCCGGTCGGGCGCATCCTGCGCACCCGGGGCGTGCCGGCGGGCATCCTCATCAGCCTCGCCGTGCTGTCCGCGACCGACATCCTCACCGCCTACCTCCCGGTGGTGGGCGAGCATCGCGGCATCGCGCCCTCCGTGATCGGTGTCCTGCTGAGCCTGCGCGCCGCGGCCACCATCGCCTGCCGCCTGGTGCTGACGCCGCTGCTGCGGCTGCTGGGCCGTACCGTGCTGCTCACCGTGACGTGTCTGCTGGCGGCCCTGCTGTGCGCGGGCATCGCCCTGCCGCTACCGGTGTGGGCGCTCGGCCTGCTGCTGGTCGCGCTCGGTTTCTGCCTCGGCGTCGGGCAGCCCTTGTCCATGACGACGGTCGTCCAGGCCGCCCCCGACGACGCCCGCTCCACGGCCCTGGCGCTGCGGCTCACCGGCAACCGGCTCGGACAGGTCGCCGCCCCCGCCGCGGCCGGGCTCGTCGCCGGTGTCGCGGGCGTGGCGGCACCGTTCGTGATGCTCGGGGTGCTGTTGCTGCTGTCCTCGGGGGTCGCCGTGCGCTCGCCGAGGGAGCCGCGGGGCGGGGCTGCCGGGGAGCCGGAGCCCGGCGGGGAGCCCGGCGGGGAGCCGGACAGCGCGCGCCGAAGCCGCCGGCGCGGGGTGCCGCTGCGCCGTAAGAGCGATATCTGACGTGTCGCAGGGCGGGGCTGCACGCGAATCGCCGGTGAGGTGACAGAGAGTCAGGTGACGGTGTTTGTATGAAAATCATCTGACTTGGAGGCATCTTCATGCCCGTCGTACCCCTCGCGCGCCGTGCCGGCACCCGGTCCGCCGTCCTCGCCGCCCTCACCCTCACGGGGATCACCCTGAGCGGGGTGCCCGCCGTCGCCGCTCCGATCCCGGGGGACAACGGAGACGTCAAGATCCACGCCACCACGACGACCGCCGACAACCAGCGCAACGACCCGAAGGTCTGCGACTTCTACCTCGCCGCGTTCAACTTCGACGCGGGCGAGCGGGTCAACTGGACCATCCAGACCGAGCCCGAGGTCCCCGGTGGGGCGACCCGCAGCGGCACGGTCACCGCCGACCCGACCGGGCGGGCCCGCAGCAAGGCCGTCGACCTGCCCAACGGGCAGTACAAGCTGACCTGGCTGACCGACCAGGCCAACGGCGCGGGTAAGTTCAAGGTGTTCAAGGTCGACTGCCCGACCTCCAAGCCGACGACGCCGGTCGGCGGCCCGCCGGCGGGCGGTGGCGGCATCGCCCGCGGCGAGGCCTTCACCCCGGTGGCCGGCGCGGCGGCGGTCGGCCTGGCCGCCGTGGCCGGGACGGTCTGGTTCCGGCTCCGTCGCCGCCCCGATGGCGCCGCGTAGGACCGGCTCCGCGGATCGCTCCGCTCGGGTGGAACGGGGCGGGGGCCGGACCGGTCCGGAACCCGGCCCGGCCCCGACGGCGCGGCGCGGCTCCGGCCCTGCGCCGGCCGGGTGGCGTGGGTCCGGCCCTGCGCCGGCGGGGTGGCGCGGCTCCGGCTCTGCGCCGGCGAAGGGGCGGCGTGACACCGGCTCTGCCCTGCCGGAGGGACGTAGGCCCAGCCGCGTGCCGCCCGAGGGGCGTAGGACCGTCCCCGTTCCGCCGGAGCGGCGTCGGGCCGGTCCTTCGTCGACGGGGCGGCGTGGGGACGGCCTTGGCCGCTCGAAGGGACGTGGGACCGGCCCCAATCCGCCGGAGTGGCGTCGGGCCGGCCCGGTGCCGCAAGGGCGGTACGGGGACGTGGGCGCCCGGGGGGCCGCCGGGAGGACCACCCCTGGAGACCGGCGGCCGGCCGGTGGCCGCCGCGACGCCGCACACGGCGGCGCCCGCCCGGCCGGACGGCGGGCGCCTGCCCGCGGAGCGGACCAGCCGCTGCGTTCCGGCTACGGTTACGGCTCCGTCTCCGCGTCCGTGCCCGTCTCCGGCTCCGGCTACGGATCCGGCTCCGGCTACGGATCCGGCTCCGGTTCCGGTGGCTTCGGCGGGTGGCACGAGGGGCCCGCCGGCCCCGGTGGGCGGTGGCCGCGCGCGCGGCGGCCCTGGTACCGCACCCGGGCCTTCCGGCTGGCGCGGACCGTGGTCGTGGGGGTGTCGGTGCTGGTCATGGGGTTCTCCTTGAACTGGGGCGGCGACACGGGGAACGCGGTCGCGGCCCTCCCGCCCGGTTCCGCCCGGGCCGCCGCGGCCGGTCTGCCGGACGATCCCCGGGCCGGCTCGGCCGCGCCTCCGGCCGGATCCGGAACCGGCGCCGACGCGCCCCCGCGCGGCTCCGGGACCGGCACGGCCGCCGTCCCCGGGGTCTCGGACCGCTCCGCCACAGCCCTCCCCGGTGCCCCCGCCCGGCGTTCCCCGGCTCCGGCCGCCCCGGCACCCGGCGCCCGTACGGCCGAGCCCCGCCGCACCGGGCCCGCCGCCGCCCCGTCGCGCACGCCCGGCGCGCGGACCACGGCGTCACCGGGCCGCAGCCCCGCCGTACGCGGGTCCCGCGCCGAGGACCACCCGGCACGTCCCACGCGGCCCGCAGCCGCCCGTTCCGCCCGGGCGCGCCCTCCGGCTGCCGCCCCTCCACCCCGGCCCCGTCCGGCCCTGCGGCCGCTGCCGTACTCCCGTGCGACGCGGCTGCTGATCCCCTACCTCCGGACCGACGCCCCGGTGATGTCCCTCGGTCTCGACCGCGAGCACCGGCTGACCGCTCCGCCGGGCGACGACCCGAAACTCGTCGGCTGGTACGAGCAGGGCGCCGCACCGGGCGGGCAGGGCACGGCCGTGGCGGTCGGGCACCTGGACACCGACAGCGGCCCGGCCGTGTTCGCGGGGCTGCCCGAACTGAGCAAGGGCCGGATCGTGAAGGTCCGCCGCGCCGACGGCCGGACCGCCGTCTACACCGTGGACCGGGTCAGGTCCTACGAGAAGGCGCACTTCCCGAGCCAGGAGGTGTACGGCGCCCGTGGACGCCCCGAGCTGCGGCTGATCACCTGCGGAGGCAGCTACGACCGCAGGAAGGGCTACTCGGGGAACGTCGTGGTCTTCGCCCACCTCACCGCCGTCCGCTGACCGGGCGGCCCGGCCGCACCGGGCCGTCCGCCTTCTCACCAGATGGACGGGAGCACCCGATCCCGACCGGTGTCTTCCCCCCGCCGCGCACATTCCGTTAACTTCCGTGACCCACAGCCCCGTACGACCCGTACGGGGCTCCCGACCGCGGAGCACCAGCGCCCTGACGACCCCTCGGGGGCCCCTCATGACACGCGCCATCTCCCTGCACGACGTCAGCAAGGCCTACACGCGCGGCGCCCGCGTGGTGGACCGGCTGTCGCTGGACATCGCCCCGGGCGAGTTCCTCGTGCTGCTCGGCCCCTCCGGCTGCGGCAAGTCGACCGTGCTCAGAATGATCGCCGGCCTGGAGGAGATCGACGAGGGCATGCTGCTGCTCGACGGCGAGTACGCCAACGACCTGCCGCCCTCCGGCCGGGACATGGCGATGGTCTTCCAGAACTTCGCCCTGTACCCGACCATGACCAGCCGCGACAACATCGGCTTCCCGCTGCGCATCGAGGCCCCGGGCGTCGACCACCGCGCCCGCGTGGACGCCACCGCCCGCATGCTGGGCATCGAGGACCTCCTCGACCGCCTGCCCGGGCAGCTGTCCGGCGGGGAGCGCCAGCGGGTCGCGATGGGCCGGGCCATCTCCCGCCACCCCTCGGCCTTCCTCATGGACGAGCCGCTGTCCAACCTCGACGCGAAGCTCCGCACCCACCTGCGCGCCGAGATCTTCCGGCTGACCCAGGAACTCGGTGTCACCACGGTGTACGTGACCCACGACCAGTCCGAGGCGATGTCGCTCGGCGACCGGGTCGCGGTGCTGCGCGGCGGAGTCCTGCAGCAGGTCGGCACGCCCAGACAGGTCTACGCCCTGCCGAACAACGTCTTCGTCGCCGCGTTCATCGGCACCCCGCGCATCAACCTGCTGCGCGGCCTGGTGCGCGCACCGCTGGACGGGGCGATGACCATCAGCCTGGGCAAGCAGTTCCTGCGCCTGCCCGAACCGCTGTCCCTGGACCACCAGTTGCTGCGCGTGCAGCAGGGCCGGGAGATCATCGTGGGCCTGCGCTCGGAGGCCGTGCGGATCGCCAAGCACAGTGCGGCCCGGCCCGGCGAGGTCCCCCTGACCGGGCTGGTCGAGCACGTGGAGTTCCAGGGGCACGAGATCCTGGTGCACTTCGACACCGGCTCCAGCCCCGCCGTCGTACCCGACCTGGAGGCACCGCGCCCGCGCCCCGGCCGTCAGGTGCGGCGCCGCCGCCGCGAGGTCTCGGTGCTCACCCGGCTGCGGGAGCGGGCCCTGGCCGGACGCGCCGGGCCCGTGGTCGACCTGGAGGACCCCCGGGACGCCGGAACGGGACAGGAGTCCGCCGAGCCGCGCCTGCCCGGCGACCTGATCGTGCGGACGACACCGGACCTCGCCCTGCGCCACGGCATGCAGGTGCCGCTCCTCGTCGACCTCGCCCACCTGTTCGTCTTCGACCAGCACGGCGACCGCATCTGCCCCAATCCGGCGCGCCTGCCAGACCTGGAGGAGTGAGCGGCGGCGCACCCGGGCGGGACCCCGGCCGTGCTGTGACGAGCCGAACCCGGGGATGTCTGGCGCCGGAAAACTATCGTCGCTAGTTTATGTACCGGACGACGACGCCCCGCCCCGGAGGAAGCGCGATGAAGGCATACGACGGCATGTACATCGGGGGTGCCTGGCGCCCGGCCGCCGGCCAGGACGTGATCGAGGTCGTGAACCCGGTCGACGAGCAGGTCATCGGCACGGTCCCGGCCGGCACCGCCGAGGACGTCGACGCCGCCGTCCGGGCCGCCCGCGCGGCCCTGCCGGCCTGGGCCGCCACTCCTCCCGCCGAGCGCGCGGCACGGCTGTCCGCGCTGCGGGACGTGCTCGCGGCCCGGGCCGACGAGATCGCCGAGACCGTCACGGCCGAACTCGGCTCGCCGCTGAAGTTCTCCCAGGCCGTCCACGCGGCCGTGCCGATCGCGGTCGCGGGCTCCTACGCCGAGCTGGCGGCGACGTACTCCTTCGAGGAGAAGACCGGCAACTCGGTCGTGCACCACGAGCCGATCGGTGTCGTGGCCGCGATCACCCCCTGGAACTACCCGCTGCACCAGATCGTCGCCAAGGTCGCCCCGGCCCTCGCCGCCGGCTGCACGGTCGTGGTGAAGCCGGCCGAGGACACCCCGCTGGTCGCCCGCCTCTTCGCCGACGCCGTGCACGAGGCCGGTCTCCCGGCGGGCGCCTTCAACCTGGTCACCGGCCTCGGCCCGGTCGCCGGCCAGGCACTCGCCGAGCATCCCGGTGTCGACCTGGTCTCCTTCACCGGATCCACCGCCGTCGGCCGCCGCATCGCCGCGATCGCCGCCGGGCAGGTCAAGAAGGTCGCCCTCGAACTCGGCGGCAAGTCCGCCAACGTCATCCTGCCGAGCGCCGACCTCGCCAAGGCCGTCAACGTCGGCGTCGCCAACGTCATGTCCAACTCGGGGCAGACGTGCAGCGCCTGGACCCGGATGCTGGTCCACCGCGACCGCTACGACGAGGCGGTGGAGCTCGCCGCGACGGCCGCCGCCAAGTACGGCGAGCGCATCGGCCCGGTCGTCAACGCCACGCAGCGCGACCGGGTGCGCGGCTACATCGAGAAGGGCGTCGCCGAGGGCGCGCGCCTGGTCGCCGGCGGCCCCGAAGCACCGCGCGGGACCGGCTACTTCGTCAGCCCGACCGTCTTCGCCGACGTCACCGAGGGCATGACCATCGCGCAGGAGGAGATCTTCGGCCCGGTCCTGTCGATCCTCGCCTACGAGGACGAGGAGGACGCCCTGCGCATCGCCAACGGCACGGTCTACGGCCTGGCCGGGGCCGTCTGGGCCGGGGAGGAGGCCGAGGCGGTGGCCTTCGCCCGCCGGATGGAGACCGGCCAGGTCGACATCAACGGCGGCCGCTTCAACCCCCTCGCCCCCTTCGGCGGCTACAAGCAGTCCGGGGTGGGCCGCGAACTCGGCGTCCACGGCCTGGCCGAGTACCTCCAGACCAAGTCCCTCCAGTTCTAGTCAGGGGAGTCCTTCCGTCATGGCCGTACGCGCCGCCGTCCTGCCCGCCGTGGGTGCCCCGCTGGAGATCACCGGCATCGACCTGCCCGACCCCGGACCCGGGCAGGTCCGGGTCCGGCTCGTCGCCGCCGGGGTCTGCCACTCCGACCTGTCCCTGTCCAACGGCACCATGCGCCTGCCCGTCCCGGCCGTCCTCGGGCACGAGGGCGCCGGCACGGTCGTCGCCGTCGGCGAGGGCGTCACCCACCTCGCCCCCGGCGACGGGGTCGTCCTCAACTGGGCGCCGTCCTGCGGCTCCTGCCACGCCTGCTCGCTGGGCGAGGTCTGGCTGTGCGCCAACGCCCTGAACGGCGCCGCCCGCGTCCACGCGCGCACCGGTGAGGGCACCGACCTCCACCCGGGCCTGAACGTCGCCGCGTTCGCCGAGGAGACCGTCGTGCCCGCCGACTGCGTCCTGACCGTCCCGGACGGCATCCCGCTCGCGGACGCCGCCCTCCTCGGCTGCGCGGTCCTCACCGGCTACGGCGCCGTCCACCACTCCGCCCGGGTAGGGGCGGGCGAGACGGTCGCGGTGTTCGGGGTGGGGGGAGTGGGGCTCGCGGCGATCCAGTCGGCCCGTATCGCGGGCGCCTCCAAGATCGTCGCCGTGGACGTCTCCCCGGCGAAGGAGGACCTGGCCCGCGCGGCCGGTGCCACCGACTACCTCGTCGCCTCCGACACCACCGCCCGCGAGATCCGCGGCCTGACCGGCAAGCAGGGCGTCGACGTCGCCGTCGAGTGCGCCGGACGGGCGGTCACCATCCGCGCGGCCTGGGACTCCACCCGCCGCGGCGGCCGGACCACCGTCGTCGGCATCGGCGGCAAGGACCAGCAGGTCACCTTCAACGCCCTGGAGATCTTCCACTGGGGCCGCACCCTCTCCGGCTGCGTCTACGGCAACTCCGACCCCGCCCGGGACCTGCCCGTGCTGGCCGGACACGTCCGGGCGGGCCGCCTGGACCTCTCCGCCCTGGTGACGGAGCGCATCTCCCTCGACGGCATCCCGGCCGCCTTCGAGAACATGCTGGCGGGCAAGGGCGGCCGCGCCCTGGTCGTCTTCTAGCCCGCACACACCCGCGCCCCGGTCTCACCCGAGACCGGGGCCCTCGCATCACCGTCCTCGCGGGCCGGGCGCGTTCCGCGGAGCCGGAGACCGCGGACGGATCGCGGACGGATCGCGGACGGATCCGCGGACGGATCCGCCGACGGCTCAGCGGGCTGAGTCCGGGGCCCGCTCGGGCGAAGGCTCCCCGGCCGCTCCCGGAGCCTTCGCCCGTCCCGACCGCGCCCGCGACCGGGACACCGCCACACCCGCCAGGCACAGCACACCGCCGGCCAGCGTCAGCAGCCCGGGCACCTCGCCGAGGAACAGCCAGGACATCAGCACGACCAGCGCGGGCGCCGCGTACGTCGTCGCGCCCATCCGGCTCGCCGTCGTCCGGGACAGGGCGTACGCCCACGTCGTGAACGCCAGGGCGGTCGGGAAGACGCCCAGGTACACCATGTTGAGCGTCGCGGACGCGGGTGCGCGGGCGGCCTCCTGCACGAGCTGCCCCGCGAACGGCAGGCACACCACCGCGCCGACCAGGCAGCCGAACGTCGTCACCTGCAGCGGGCTGGCCGTACCCAGCGCCGGCTTCTGCGCCACGACACCACCGGCGTACGCGATCGCCGCGAGCAGGCACAGCACCACACCCAGGACCGAGGAGCCGCCCTCCCCGGACATCGACAGCCCCACGGTGACCGCACCGGCGAACGACACCCCCATGCCCGCGAGCAGCCGCGGCGGCATCGGGTCGCCGAGCAGCCGGGAGCCCAGCAGCGCGATCAGGATGGGCCCGGTGTTCACCACCAGGGCGGCCGTCCCGGCGTCGACCTGCTGCTCGCCCCAGTTGAGGGCGACCATGTAGAACCCGAACCAGAGCACCCCGGAGATCGCGATCCCGCGCCAGGCGGAGCGCGGCGGCCACGTCTCCCGCCGCAGCAGGCAGATCACGCCCAGCGTGAGCGCACCGGCCAGCAGCCGCCCCAGCGCCAGGGCGCCCGGCGAGTACGCGTCGCCCGCGCTGCGGATGGACACGAAGGCCGACGCCCACAGCACCACGGTGACCGCGGCCGCCCCGGCGGCCAGAAGCTCGGCTCTGCGGGCGGGACGGGAAGGGGAGTCGTTCATCATGCTCCTGAGGCTAGGAGGGGACCGCGGCGGGACGCTCGCGGATTTCGGACGGGGCGGCGCGAGTGCGTGCCGGGCGTCGCGGGGCTGGGGGTCCCCGTCTGAGGGGGGAGGGACTTCCCGGACACCCCCTAGCGCAGCTCGGCGGGTTCCACGCCCAGCAGGTCGGACAGGGTCCGCTCGCCGTCCGCCGTCACCTTCACGGCCCGCTCGGAGCCGATCCGCACGCACCACCCGGCGTCCAGGGCGTGCCGGCACAGGGCCGCGCCCGCCACGCCCGCCAGGTGAGGCCGGCGTTCGGTCCAGTCCAGGCAGGCCCGGGCCAGCGGCCGCCGGCCGTGCGCCGCGAGGACGATCCCGGCCGACGCGAACCAGGCCAGTCCCGCCTCGGTGAGCGCGAACCCGGTGTCCTGCCGCAGCAGCCCGCGCCGCGTCAGGGCGTCGGTGACGGCGATGCCCAGCCGCCCGGCGAGGTGGTCGTAGCAGGTGCGGCCCCGGGCCATCGCCGAACCGGCACTGGACTCCCGCAGACTGCGCGGCCGGGCGGCCCGGTCCGGGGAGACCTGCGCGGCCAGGTCCTCCACCAACTGGGCGGTCCGCGCGTCGGCCAGCCGCACGTACCGGTGGCGGCCCTGGCGCTCCTCGGCGAGCAGCCCGCCCGTCACCAGCCGGCCCAGGTGCTCGCTCAGCGTCGACGCGGCGACCCCGGCGTGCCGGGCCAGTTCACCCGCGGTCCACGCCCGGCCGTCGAGCAGTGCGAGCAGGCACGCGGCCCGCGTCTCGTCCGCGAACAGCGCGGCGAGCCGTGCCAGCGCCGTGGCCTGCGGGTCCCTCGTGGTCATGCCACCAGCATCGCGCACGGACCGTTCGGCCGGCGCCGAAGTACCGGGCGGACCGTCCTACGCGCTGCCGCGGACCCGCTCGTACTGGCCGGCCAGCCCGTCCAGCAGGGCGGTCAGCCCGGTCTCGAAGGCGCGCTCGTCGATCTTCTCCTGCTGTTCCGCGAGACGGTGGGCCTGCTGCAGGTGCGGGTAGTCGGCCGGGTCGTAGGCGCTGGCGTCGTCGACGAAGCCCCCGGCGAAGGAGCCGAGCGCGGAGCCCATCACGAAGTACCGCATCAGCGCGCCGATCGAGGTGGCCTGGGCCGGGGGCCAGCCCGCCTCGACCATCGCGCCGTAGACGGCGTCCGCCAGGCGCAGCCCGGCCGGGCGGCGGCCGGGGCCGCGGGCCAGGACCGGGACGATGTTGGGGTGGTCGCGCAGGGCGGCCCGGTAGGACACGGCCCAGTCGTGCAGCGCGGCCCGCCAGTCCCGGCCGTCGTGGAACATCGACAGGTCCACCTGGCCGCTCACGGAGTCGGCGACCGCCTCCAGGATCTCGTCCTTGGTGCGGAAGTGGTTGTACAGCGAGGGGCCGCTGACCCCCAGTTCGGCGGCGAGCCGCCGCGTGGAGACGGCCGCGAGACCCTCCGCGTCCACGAGCGCCCGGGCCGTCTCGACGATCCGGTCGGTGCTGAGCAGGGGCTTGCGCGGTCGGGCCATGGCGCACATAGTAGGGCTGCCGACAGAAACTAGCAGTGCTAATTTAAGTGTGTGGCTTTCGAGTGGGGTGACGCGTGGTGAACCTGGAGCTCAGCGAGGAGCAGAGCGCGGTACGGCAGCTCGCGCGGGACTTCGTGGAGCGGGAGATCGCCCCGAACGTCGTCGCCTGGGACCGTGCCGAGGAGGTCGACCGGTCGATCGTCAAGAAGCTCGGCGAGGTCGGGTTCCTGGGTCTCACGGTCGACGAGGGGTACGGCGGCAGCGGCGGTGACCATCTCGCCTACTGCCTCGTCACCGAGGAGCTGGGCCGGGGCGACTCGTCCGTGCGCGGCATCGTCTCCGTCTCGCTGGGTCTGGTCGCCAAGACCGTCGCCGCCTGGGGCACCGAGGAGCAGAAGCGGCGCTGGCTGCCCGGGCTCACCTCCGGCGAGTCGGTCGGCTGCTTCGGGCTGACCGAGCCCGGCACCGGCTCCGACGCGGGCAGCCTGCGCACCCGGGCCGTGCGCGAGGGCGGCGACTACGTCATCAACGGCAGCAAGATGTTCATCACCAACGGCACCTGGGCCGACGTCGTGCTGCTCTTCGCCCGCTCCACCGACGCCCCCGGCCACAAGGGCGTCTCCGCCTTCCTCGTCCCGGCGGACACCCCGGGGCTGACCCGGCGCACCATCCACGGCAAGCTCGGGCTGCGTGGCCAGGCCACCGCCGAGCTCGTCCTGGAGGACGTGCGCGTGCCGGCCTCCGCGCTGCTGGGGGAGGAGGGCAAGGGGTTCTCCGTCGCCATGTCCGCCCTCGCCAAGGGCCGGATGTCGGTGGCCGCCGGATGCGTCGGCATCGCCCAGGCGGCCCTCGACGCCGCCGTCCGGTACGCCGGCGAGCGCGAGCAGTTCGGCAAGTCCATCGCCCGCCACCAGCTCGTCCAGGAGCTGATCAGCGACATCGCGGTGGACGTGGACGCCGCCCGGCTGCTGACCTGGCGGGTCGCCGACCTCGTCGACCGGGGGCAGCCGTTCGCCGTCGAGTCGTCCAAGGCCAAGCTGTTCGCCTCCGAGGCCGCCGTGCGCGCCGCCAACAACGCCCTGCAGGTCTTCGGCGGGTACGGCTACATCGACGAGTACCCGGCGGGCAAGCTGCTGCGCGACGCCCGGGTGATGACGCTCTACGAGGGCACCAGCCAGATCCAGAAGCTGGTCATCGGGCGGGCCCTGACGGGCGTCTCGGCGTTCTGAGTAGCGCACCTGAGTACGTGGGCGGATGTGGCGCGGGCCCTTGCTCGCGCACGCTGTCCGCATGAGTGAGACACCGGGCAAGCAGCAGAACACGGCCGCCTTCTACGGCCAGGCCGTCGCCTCCTTCGCCGTCGCCATGGCGGCCACCGCGGTCGGCATCTACCAGCTGAGCGCCGACGCCTGGGTGCGCGGCTTCCTCGCCATCGCCGTCCTGTACCTCGTCACCTCCTCCTTCACCCTGGCCAAGGTCATCCGCGACCGGCAGGAGGGTGCGCCGACCGCGCCCTCCTACGCGCCGTTCGAGAAGCGCTGAGCGGGCCGCACTAAGCGCCCGCTCACCTTCGGCGGTATGGTGGTGCCCCTGTCGGTGGAGAGGGGCGAGTGATGAGTACGGCGGAGGAGACGGCCGGCGGCGAGGCGCAGGCGTGGGGCGAGGTCACGCCCGACGCGGCGCGGCGGCTGCTGATCGCCGCGGTGGAGGCCTTCGCCGAGCGGGGGTACCACGCGACGACCACCCGTGACATCGCGGGCCGGGCTGGGATGAGCCCCGCGGCGCTCTACATCCACTACAAGACCAAGGAAGAGCTGCTGCACCGCATCAGCAGGATCGGCCACGAGAAGGCCCTGGAGATCCTGCGCACCGCCGCCCGGCGCGAGGGCGGCCCGACCGAGCGCCTCGCCGACGCGGTCAGCTCCTTCGTCCGCTGGCACGCGGGCGGCCGGACCACCGCGCGGGTCGTGCAGTACGAACTGGACTCCCTCGGGCCGGACGCCCGCGCCGAGATCCTCGGCCTACGCCGGCTGGTCGACGCGGAGATCCGCGGCATCATCGAAGAGGGCGCGCGCTCCGGCGAGTTCGACGTCATCGACGTGCACGGAACGACGCTGGCCGTGCTGTCGCTGTGCATCGACGTGGCCCGCTGGTTCAACGTCGGCGGGCCCCGCACACCGGAGGAGGTCGGCGAGCTGTACGCCGACCTCGTCCTGCGGATGGTGGGTGCGGCCGGCTCCGCCCGGGCGGCGGGCGCCGGGGCGGACCCTCAGACGTAGTAGCGCGAGACCGACTCGGCGACGCAGACGGGCTTGTCGCCGCCCTCGCGCTCCACGGTGAACGCGACGGACACCTGCACGCCGCCCGGCACGTCCTCGACGCCGGTGATCTTCGCGGTGGCGCGCAGCCGGGAGCCGACGGGCACGGGGGCGGGGAAGCGGACCTTGTTCGTCCCGTAGTTGACGCCCATCTTCACGCCTTCGACGGCGATCAGCTGCGGGCCGAAGAGGGGCAGCAGCGACAGGGTCAGATACCCGTGCGCGATGGTGGTGCCGAACGGGCCCGTGGCGGCCTTCCCGGGGTCGACATGGATCCACTGGTGGTCACCGGTCGCCTCGGCGAACAGGTCGATCCGCTTCTGGTCGATGTCGAGCCAGTCGGTGTGGCCCAGTTGTTCACCCACCGCCGACTTCAGCTCGTCGACGGACGTGAAGATCCTCGGCTCTGCCATGTCGTCCAGGCCTCTCGTGTACGGGGTCCGCGCGGTCGCTCGGTACCGTGCGCCTAAGCAACTGCTTAGCATGGTCGGCCGGAGGGGCCGTGTCAACGGACTCGGTAGGGTTCGAGGGGTGCCTCAGATTTCAGAGAAGATCCATGAGCTCACCGTCGGCCAGCTCTCCGCGCGCAGCGGGGCCGCGGTGTCCGCACTGCACTTCTACGAGTCCAAGGGCCTGATCGGCAGTCGCCGGACCGCGGGCAACCAGCGCCGGTACGCGCGGGACACCCTGCGCCGGGTCGCGTTCATCCGCGCCGCCCAGCGGGTCGGCATCCCGCTGGCGACGATCCGCGAGGCGCTGGCGCAGCTCCCCGAGGAGCGGACGCCGACGCGGGAGGACTGGGCGCACCTGTCCGAGGCGTGGCGCTCGGAGCTGGACGAGCGCATCAAGCAGCTGAACCGCCTGCGGGACCACCTGACGGACTGCATCGGCTGCGGGTGCCTGTCCCTGGACACCTGCGTCCTGTCCAACCCGGGGGACGTCTTCGGCGAACGCCGCGCCGGTTCCCGGCTGATGGCCGAGCGGAAGCCGGGCGACGCATAGCGCGCGCCCTGGGGCACACCCGGGATGCCCGTGGCTCAGGGCGTGCGCCGCGCGTGCTCCCGAAGCCCCGCCGTCACCAACTCGGCGTTGGAGCCGGCCGGTCGGCCGTCCGGCAGGTGCAGGGTGTCCTCCAGGCCGACGCGTGTCGCCAGGCCCAGCCGCCCCGCGAGCCGCAGCACCGGCCAGGCGCCCCCGTCCTCCCCGTGCAGCAGGACGGGACGGCCGTGCGCGGCGCCCAGGTCGCCCAGGAGGGCCCGGGCCGAGGCCGCGGCGGTCGACGGGTCCGGGTCCGTCACCTCGGCCAGGACCCTCAGCACTCCTGGGCCGAGCGGTGAGGAGGCGAAACGGCGGGCCGCGTCCGTGCCCGACCAGATGCCGGCCTCCACGCCGACCCCGCGGTCGATCAGCAGCGCGGCGATCTCCTCCGCCCCCGGCTCGTGCCAGTTCACCGAGGCGTGGTCGGGCAGTACCGTCCAGCCGCGGATCCGCTCGAGCCGGGCTGCCGGATCGGGCTCGGCCCACGCACCCGTGGTCACCCCCACCGGCACCGCCACCCGTGCGCGGATCGCCGGGAGCGTCAGCGCCAGCACCCCTGGGGACAGCGAGTCGCGCCCGCAGGGCGTCTTGGGGTGGACATGGACGTCCGTGGCCCCGGCCGCCACGGCGTCGGCGGCCGACGCGGCCATCGCCTCGGGCGTCAGCGGCACCGCCGCACCGTCGGCCGCGGTCCGCGGCCCGTTCAGACACACCTGCACCATGTGCCGATGGTGCCAGTCACCGCCGACAGCCGGCCCCCGCCGGCGACAGTGGGGGTGCGGCATCCCCGGCGCACCCCCCGCGCACCCGCGTCCGTCAGGCCGACACCAGCAACCTCACCCGCTCGGCGTCCGCCAGGGCCTCGGGCGTGAGCACGGGACGCGGCACCAGGATCCCGCAGTCCGCGCAGACCGGCCCCGACGAGGGCTCGTGGTCCAGGCCGTACCTCCACGAGAGGTGCCGCCCGTCGCAGACCGGGCACCGGGCGCCCGGCTCGCGCTCCAGCGCGGCGATCAGCCGGCGCAGCACCTCGGCCAGCGGTTCACGGGGATGGACCGCCGGATCGTCGCACCACGCCACACCGAAGCCGCCCCAGGTCATCCGGTGCCAGTCGTCCACAGTGCCGGGCCTGCGCAGCCCGTCGTGCTTCTCCTTCCTGCGGCGCTTCGCGAACTCGACCTCGTAGGCCAGCCAGACCGCCCGCGCCTCCTCCAGCTCCTCCAGCGCGGCCACGAGCCGCACCGGGTCGGGGGAGCGGTCCTCGGGGCCGAAACCCGCCCGGGAGCACAGATGGTCCCAGGTGGCCCTGTGCCCGTAAGGGGCGAACCTCTCAAGGCACTTGCGCAGCGAGTAGCGCCGCAAGGCCAGATCGCACCGCGGATCGCGGACCTGTCTCGCCAGACTCCGGAAACCGGCCATCGTCCTGCACCTCCGTCACACCTGCACCTGTAAATCGGTCACTTCGGCGTCGTCGTACGGACGTCGCCGAATAGACGTATCGACAAGCGAATCGGCTCCCTCCGATGTCCCCTGCCCTCCGCGAGCGGTCCGAAGGGTGTCGCCGGTCGACTGCCGTGGTCCGTGCATCTGCTGTGCCGTCACCGGGAAGTGACGCTTGTTCACCTTCTGCCGAGGCGATACCGGCGGTAACATCCCGCCCACCCCCACGGGAGGAGCACCCATGCCACGGCGTGTCCCACGCACCGCTCCCGACAGACTGAGAACTCCCGGCGGAATCCCCGGGTTCCTGAAGACGGCATCCGTATGCGCCCTGATCGCAGGTCTTTTGTCGCCGTTTGCCCCGGCGGCCGCATCGGAAACAGAAACCACCCCGGCCGCGGCCGACGTGAACGACCACTGCGGCTCGCGGTGTTCGGACGTCCTTCCGCCCGGCCAGAACGGCAACGCCACCCTCGCGCAGATCCTCCTCAACCAGGCCTTCGGCACCCAGCCCGAGCACGCCGAGGACCAGCTCGCGCCCTACGCCGCGCTCGCCAAGGGCTACGGCGGACTCACCGACGACAAGATCAGCGCCTTCTTCAACGACGCGTCCTTCGGCGTGCCCGCCGGCCAGATCGCCTCCACCGTCCGGCCCGCCGGGCGCGAGGACGTGACGATCGTCCGCGACAAGAAGACCGGTGTGCCGCACATCACCGGCACCACGCGCTACGGCACCGAGTTCGGAGCCGGGTACGCGGCCGCCCAGGACCGGCTGTGGCTCATGGACGTCTTCCGGCACGTCGGACGCGGACAACTGACCTCCTTCGCGGGCGGTGCCCCCTCCAACCAGGGCCTTGAACAGCAGTTCTGGCGGCACGCCCCGTACACCGAGGCCGATCTGCAGGCGCAGATCGACAACGCCGTCGCCCGCAACGGCGCACGCGGCAAGCAGGCGCGCGCCGATGCCGACGCCTACCTCGACGGCATCAACGCCTACATCGACGCCTCCGACAGCGGACGCTGGTTCCCCGGTGAGTACGTACTGACCGGGCACAAGGACTCGATCACCAACGCGGGCGAGATCGAGCACTTCAAGATCACCGACCTGGTCGCGCTCGGATCCGTGGTCGGCGCCCTGTTCGGGTCCGGCGGCGGCGGCGAGGTGAACAACGCCCTGTCCCTGCTCGCCGCGCAGGAGAAGTACGGCGTGGTCGAGGGCACCGAGGTCTGGGAGTCCTTCCGGCAGCGCAACGACCCGGAGGCCGTGCTCACCGTCCACGACGGCAGCTTCCCGTACGCGACCCGGCCGAAGGACCCGCAGGGCACGGCCCTGCCGGACCCCGGCTCGGTGCGGCCCGAGCCGCTCGTGTACGACCGCACCGGCAGCGCGGCCGGATCCGGTGCCACCGGCGCCTCGAAGGAGGCGGCCGCCACCGTCCTGTCCTCCGCCCGCCGCGGCATGTCCAACGCCCTGGTGGTCAGCGGGAAGCACACCGCGAGCGGGCACCCCGTCGCCGTCTTCGGGCCGCAGACCGGCTACTTCGCCCCGCAGTTGCTGCTGCTGCAGGAGATCCAGGGCCCCGGCATCAGCGCCCGCGGCGCGTCCTTCGCGGGCCTGAGCATGTACGTCGAACTCGGCCGCGGCCAGGACTACGCCTGGAGCGCCACCACCTCCGGCCAGGACATCATCGACACCTACGCCGTCGAGCTCTGCCAGGACGACCACCACTACCTCCACCGCGGCACCTGCACGCCGATGGAGAAGGTCGAGCAGAAGAACGCCTGGAAGCCCACCGTCGCCGACGGCACCGCCGCCGGCTCGTACACGATGCGGGTGTGGCGCACGAAGTACGGGCCCGTCGAGTACCGCGCCACGGTCGGCGGAAAGAAGGTCGCCTACACCACCCTGCGCTCCTCCTACCTGCACGAGGCCGACTCCATCATCGGCTTCCAGATGCTCAACGACCCCGGCCACGTCCGCGGCCCCGAGTCCTTCCAGCAGGCGGTGCAGCACATCAACTACACGTTCAACTGGTTCTACGCCGACTCCCGGCACACCGCGTACTACAACAGCGGCGACAACCCGGTGCGTGCGGCCGGCGTGGACCCCGAGTTCCCCGCGTGGGCGCGGCCCGCGTACGAGTGGCGCGGCTGGGACCCGACGGCCAACACCGCCGACTACACCCCGCCCTCCGCGCACCCGCGCTCCGTCGACCAGGACTACTACGTGTCCTGGAACAACAAGCAGGCCGAGGACTACACCGCGGCGTCCTGGGGCAACGGTTCCGTGCACCGCGGCAACCTCCTCGACGACCGGGTCGGGGAGCTGGTCCGGCAGGGCGGGGTGACCCGGGCGTCCCTCGTGCGGGCCATGGCCGACGCGGGCCTGGCCGATCTGCGGGCCGAGGACGTGCTGCCGAGGTTGCTGAAGGTGGTGACCAGCGCGCCGGTCACCGACCCGGCCGCCGCGGCCGCCGTGAGCAGGCTCCAAACCTGGACCGCCGCCGGCGGCAGGCGCACGGAGACCTCGGCCGGTTCACGGAAGTACGCCGACGCCGACGCGATCCGCATCCTGGACGCCTGGTGGCCGCTGCTGGTCCGGGCCGCGTTCGAACCGGGCCTCGGCACGAGGCTGTACGAGGCGATGACGGCGAACCTGCCCGTCGACGAAGCACCGTCGGCCGGGCACGGCCCGACCGGGTCGCACGCCGGAAGCTCCTTCCAGTACGGCTGGTGGAGCCACGTCGACAAGGACCTGCGGGCCGTGCTCGGCGAGGAGGTGAAGGGGCCCCTGGCCCGTTCCTACTGCGGCGGCGGCAGCCTCGGCGCCTGCCGGGACACCCTCCTCGCCACCCTGAAGCAGGCCGCCGCGACGACCCCGGCCCAGGTCTACCCCGGCGACGAGGCGTGCGCGGCGGGCGACCAGTGGTGCGCCGACTCGATCCACCACCGCACCCTGGGCGGCATCAAGCACCCCACGATCGGCTGGCAGAACCGGCCCACCTACCAGCAGGTCGTGGAGTTCACCTCGCACCGGTGAGGCTCCGCGGGCGGCGGGCCCGGCCCGGGGTCCGCCGCCCGCTGCTCAGCGGTACAGCAGGTACGCGCGCCGCACCCTGCGGAACGCGGCCAGGTCGGCCCGCCAGCCCGCCACGACCTCGTCCGTCCCGGCGCCCGCGTCGATCATCGTGCGCACGCGCGTGGTCCCGGTGAGCTTGTCGATCCAGTTGTCGGGGCGCCAGGCGAAGCCGCTCCAGGTCCGCTTGGCGGTCACGAGCAGCCCGATGCCGGTGCGCACGGGGTCGAAGGCCGCCCGGTCGTGGACGTGGACCTGCACCCCGCCGATCGTCCTGCCCTGGAACTTGGAGAAGGTCGGCGCGAACCAGGCCTCCCTGAACCGGACTCCGGGCAGGGCGAGTTCGTTCGCCGCCGCGGCCCAGTGCCGGTCGACGCCCTCGGCGCCCAGCAGTTCGAACGGCCGGGTCGTGCCGCGCCCCTCCGACAGGTTGGTGCCCTCGAACAGGCACGTCCCCGAGTACACCAGGGCCGTCTCCGGCGTCGGCATGTTCGGGCTCGGCGGCACCCACGGCAGCCCCGAGGCGTCGTAGAAGTCGGAGCGGTCCCAGCCCGACATGGTGACGGTCTCCAGCGGCACGGGCTCGGCGAGGAACTCGCCGTTGAACAGCCGGGCCAGCTCCGCGACGGTCATGCCGTGCGCCTGGGCGATGGGCTGCCGGCCGACGAAGGTCGCGAACTCCTTGTGCAGCACGGGACCCAGAGCCGCCCGGCCGGTGACCGGGTTGGGCCGGTCCAGGACGACGAACTGCTTGCCCGCGAGCTGCGCGGCCTCCATGCAGTCGTACAGCGTCCAGATGTAGGTGTAGAAGCGGGCACCGACGTCCTGGATGTCGAAGACGACCGTGTCGACGCCGGAGGCGGTGAAGACGTCCGCGAGCGGGCGGCCGCTCTTGAGGTACGTGTCGTACACGGGCAGTCCGGTGGCCGGGTCGTCGTAGCGGCCCTCGGAGCCGCCCGCCTGCGCGGTGCCCCGGAACCCGTGCTCGGGGCCGAAGACCGCGGTGAGCCGGACGCGGTCGTCGGCGTGCATGACGTCGACGATGTGGCGGGCGTCGCGGGTGACGCCGGTCGGGTTGGTGACCACGCCCACCTTCTGGCCGTCGAGCAGGGCGTAACCGTCGCGCGCCAGGCGTTCGAAGCCGGTGCGCAGGGGGCGGTGGGGCCGGGCTGCCGCCGGGTGGGGCGCGGCGGCGACGGCCGCCGCCGCCGTGGCCGTGGTGATGACGGCTCGTCTGGACGGGCGCATGCGGGACCTCCTGGGGTGGGGACGGTCGGCATGGGCACGGTATGTGCTCCGGCGGGCCGTGGGGAGGCCGCGGACCGGATACGGCCCGTCGCGCCGCGCCGCGGGGCGCGGTCGCGACCGGCGCCGTGCCGCGGGCGGCGGGCGGCGCGGTGACCTCTTCCCAGGTACATACCGACCGGTTAGTCTGGCGCCATTGCCGTTCCGCGATCGAGGAGACCGACAGTGGGAGCCTTCCAAGGGGCCGGGGTAGTCGTCACAGGAGCCGGCGGCGGGATCGGGGCCGCGCTCGCCCGGCGCTTCGCCGCCGAGGGAGCCCGGGTCGTCGTCAACGACCTGGACGCCGAGCGGGCCAAGCGCGTCGCGGAGGAGATCGGCGGGACAGCCGTGGCCGGCGACGCCTCGGCGATCGTCGCCGACGCCCGGGACGCCCTCGACGGGACCGTGGACGTCTACTGCGCCAACGCCGGCGTCGCCTTCGGGGGCGGGAGCGCGGAGGGGCCGCTGGACGAGACCGCCTGGGCCGCCTCCTGGGACGTGAACGTCATGGCCCATGTCCGCGCCGCCCACGCCCTGCTGCCGGACTGGCTGGAGCGCGGCAGCGGCCGGTTCGTCTCCACCGTGTCCGCCGCCGGACTGCTCACCATGATCGGCGCCGCGCCCTACGCCGTCACCAAGCACGGGGCGCTCGCCTTCGCCGAGTGGCTGGCGCTGACCTACCGGCACCGGGGCGTGAAGGTGCACGCCATCTGCCCGCAGGGGGTGCGCACCGACATGCTGGCCGCCACCGGCAGCGCGGGCGACCTGGTGCTCCAGCCGACCGCGATCGAACCGGAGGCGGTGGCGGACGCCCTGATGCGCGGTGTCGAGGAGGACCGCTTCCTGATCCTGCCGCACCCCGAGGTCGCCGGGTACTACCAGGCCCGGGCCGGTGAGCCCGACCGCTGGCTGTCCGGCATGAACCGCATCCAGCAGCAGTGGGAGGCGGCCCGGTGACCGAGCCCCGCTACGCCGCCAAGCCCTGGCTCGCCCTGCTCAGCGAGGCCCAGAAGGGGGCGATCGACCCCGCCGACTCCCTGGTGCACGCCCTGCGGCGGGCCGTCGCCGAGACGCCGGACGGCGACTTCCTGGCCTACTTCGACGGCCGTCTGACCTACCGGGACGCCGACGAGCTCACCGACTCCGTCGCCGGGCACCTCGCGGCGCGCGGCCTGGAGCGCGGCGACCGGGTCGCGGTGCTCCTGCAGAACTCCCCGCTCTTCGTGCTCGCCGTGCTCGGCGCCTGGAAGGCGGGCGCGGTCGTCGTGCCCGTCAACCCCATGTACAAGTCGGGTGAGGTCGGGCACGTCCTGCGGGACGCCGAGGTGGCCGCGCTGATCTGCTCCGACCGCGCCTGGGAGGGGTACCTGCGCGACACGGCGGCGGACTCGCCCGTGCGGATCGTGCTCACCGGGTGCGAACGGGACTTCCAGACCCGCGGCGACGCACGCGTGCTCACCTTCGAGCGCCTGCCGCAGGCCCCGGACGCCGACGACCTGACGGCCGTGGCCCGGGCCGGCCACAAGGCGCCCGGCGACCGCGATCCGCGGCCCTCGGACATCGCGCTGATCAGCTACACCTCGGGCACCAGCGGCACCCCGAAGGGCGCCACCAACACCCACCGCAACATCATGTACAACGCCGAGCGGCAGCGGACCGGCCTGGGGCTCCCGCAGCGGCCGGTCTACTTCGCGCTGGCGCCGCTGTTCCACATCACCGGCATGGTCTGCCAGCTGGGCGCCTGTCTGACCAGCGGGGGCACCCTCGTGCTGGCCTACCGCTTCGAGGCGGGCGTCGTGCTCGACGCGTTCGCCGAGCACCGGCCGCACTACACCGTCGGCCCGTCCACGGCCTTCATGGCCCTGGCCGCCCACCCCTCCGTCACCCGCGACCACTTCTCCTCCTTCCGGGTGATCTCCTCCGGCGGGGCCCCGCTGCCGCCCGCCCTGGTGGAGAAGTTCCGGGCCGGCTTCGGCCCGTACATCCGCAACGGCTACGGACTGACCGAGTGCACCGCCCCCTGCGCCTCCGTGCCGCCGGGCCTCGAGGCACCGGTCGACCCGGTCTCCGGCACCCTCGCCGTGGGCCTGCCCGGCCCCGACACGGTCGTCAGGATCGTCGACGAGAACGGTGCGGAGGTCCCCTTCGGCGAACAGGGCGAGATCGTCGTCGGCGGCCCCCAGGTCGTGCCCGGCTACTGGCGCCGTCCCGACGCCACCGCCGACACCTTCCCCGGCGGGGAGCTGCGCACCGGCGACATCGGCTTCATGGACGAGCAGGGCTGGCTGTACGTCGTGGACCGCAAGAAGGACATGATCAACGCGTCCGGCTTCAAGGTGTGGCCGCGCGAGGTCGAGGACGTCCTCTACACCCACCCCGCCGTGCGGGAGGCGGCGGTCGTCGGCGTCCCCGACGGGTACCGCGGGGAGACCGTCAAGGCGTACATCAGCCTGCGCCCGGACGCCGCGGCGGACCCGGACGCGCTCACCGCCTACTGCAAGGAGAGACTGGCCGCCTACAAATATCCGCGCCAGGTGGAGATCCTGCCGGACTTGCCGAAGACGGCCAGTGGGAAGATCCTCCGTCGGGAACTGCGTTCCCGCACGCACGGCAACTGACAGCAGAACGGAAAGGCAGGTGGCGGCAGTGCCCAGGACCACGGACTCGGACGGCACTCCCGTCCCTCAGCGGCTCCTGGCCGCCGCCACCCGGCTCTTCGCGGAGCAGGGGTACGACCGCACCTCGGTGCAGGAGATCGTCGAGGCGGCCGGTGTCACCAAGGGCGCGCTCTACCACTACTTCGGCTCCAAGGACGACCTGCTGCACGAGGTGTACGCGCGCGTGCTGCGCATCCAGCAGGAGCGGCTGGACGCCGTGGCGGGCGCCGACGAGCCGGTCGAGAAGCGGCTGCGGGCCGCGGCGGCGGACGTCGTCGTGACGACCATCGACAACCTCGACGACGCGATGATCTTCTGGCGGTCGATGCACCACCTGAGCCCCGAGAAGAACAAGCAGGTGCGGGCGGAGCGCCGCCGCTACCACGAGCGCTTCCGCGCACTCGTCGAGGAGGGCCAGGAGGCGGGCGTCTTCTCCCGGGCGACCCCGGCGGACCTGGTCGTGGACTACCACTTCGGCTCGGTCCACCACCTGTCGACCTGGTACCGCCCGGACGGCCCGCTCAGCCCCCAGGAGGTCGCCGACCACCTCGCCGACCTCCTCGTCCGGGCCCTGCGCCCCTAGCGCGTGACGCCCGGCCGGCCCGTGGCCCGGTGGGACACCCCCGCCGGGCCACGGGCCGGACACTCACAGGTACTGCTTCAACTCCCGCCGCGCCAGCGACCGCTGGTGCACCTCGTCCGGCCCGTCCGCGATCATCAGCGTCCGCGCCCCCGCGTACAGCTCCGCCAGCGGGAAGTCCTGGCTCACACCGCCCGCCCCGTGCAGCTGGATCGCCTTGTCCAGGATCTCCACCACCGCCCGCGGCGTGGCGATCTTGATGGCCTGGATCTCGGTGTGCGCCCCGCGATTGCCCACGGTGTCCATCAGCCACGCCGTCTTCAGCACCAGCAGCCGCAGCTGCTCGACCGTCACGCGGGCGTCGGCGATCCAGTTGTGGACCACGCCCTGCTGGGCCAGCGCCTTGCCGAAGGCGTTGCGGGACACGGCCCGCCGGCACATGAGCTCGATCGCCCGCTCGGCCATGCCGATCAGCCGCATGCAGTGGTGGATGCGGCCGGGCCCGAGCCGGGCCTGCGCGATGGCGAAGCCGCCCCCCTCCTCGCCGATCAGGTGGGACACCGGCACCCGCGCCTCGTCGAAGATCACCTCGGCGTGACCGCCGTGGTAGTGGTCCTCGTACCCGAAGACCTGCATCGCGCGCTTGATCGTCACGCCCGGTGTGTCGCGCGGCACCAGCACCATGGACTGCTGGCGGCGGATGTCCGTCCCGTCCGGGTCCGTCTTGCCCATGACGATGAAGATCTTGCAGTCGGGGTGCATCGCCCCGGAGATGTACCACTTGCGGCCGGTGATGACGTACTCGTCGCCGTCGCGCCGGATGTGCGTCGTGATGTTCGTGGCGTCCGAGGAGGCCACGTCCGGCTCGGTCATGGCGAACGCCGAGCGGATCTCACCGGCGAGCAGCGGCTCCAGCCACTGCTTGCGCTGCTGTTCGTCGCCGAACTGGGTGAGCACCTCCATGTTCCCGGTGTCGGGCGCGGCGCAGTTCGTCACGGTCGGCGCCAGCTGCGGGGAGCGGCCCATGATCTCGGCGAGCGGCGCGTACTGCAGGTTGGTGAGCCCGGCGCCGTACTCCGAGTCCGGCAGGAACAGGTTCCACAGGCCCTGCCTGCGGGCCTCGGCCTTGAGCTCCTCGACCACCGGGACCGTCTCCCACGGCGAGTCCAGCCGCTCGCGCTGCTCGTGGGCGACGGCCTCGGCCGGGTGGACGTGCTCGTCCATGAAGGCGAGGAGCCTGCCGCGCAGTTCCTCGGTGCGCGCGTCGTAAGCGAAGTCCATGCGGATCAGCCCTCCTGAAGGCCTTCGTGAAGCGTCGTCAGTCCGTGGCGGACGAAGACGGGGACGAGGTCGCCGATGCGGTCGAAGCCGCGGCCGACCGTCTGGCCCAGCGTGTAGCGGTAGTGGATGCCCTCGAGGATCACGGCGAGCTTGAACCAGGCGAAGGCCGTGTACCAGGAGACGGCGGAGACGTCGCGCCCCGAGCGCGCGGCGTACCGCTCGATGAGTTCGGACGGCGCCGGGTGCCCGGGGGCCGTCGCGGTCGTGGAGACGGGGGAGTCGGGCAGGTCCAGCGGCATGCTGTACATGACCAGCAGACCCAGGTCGGTGAGTGGGTCGCCCAGCGTGGACATCTCCCAGTCGAGGATCGCCCGGATCGAGTCGTCCTCGCCGATCAGCACGTTGTCCAGGCGGTAGTCGCCGTGGACGACGGCCGGTGCGGGGGAGCCGGGCAGTTCGCGGCCGAGCGCGGCGTGCAGCTCGTCGATGCCGGCCAGGTCGCGGTTGCGGGAGGCGTCGAGCTGCTTGCCCCAGCGCCGCAGCTGCCGGTCCAGGAAGCCCTCGGGCCGGCCGAAGTCGTCCAGTCCCACGGTCTGCGGGTCGACGGCGTGCAGCTCGACCAGCGTGTCGACCAGGTTCAGCACCGCGCCCCGGGTCCGCTCCGCGCCGAGGGGGGCGAGCTGGTCGGCGGTGCGGTAGGGCGTGCCCTCGACGAACTCCATGACGTAGAAGGGGGCTCCGAGCACCTCCTCGTCCTCGCACAGCAGCAGCGGCTGCGGTACCGGGACGGCGGTGGGGTGCAGCGCGCTGATCACCCGGTGCTCGCGCTTCATGTCGTGCGCGGTGGCCAGGACGTGGCCGAGCGGGGGCCGCCGGACGACCCACCGGGAGGTGCCGTCGGAGACGGCGTAGGTGAGGTTCGACCGTCCGCCCTCGATGAGCCGGCCCGACAGCGGTCCGTCCACCAGGCCGGGCCGCTCGCGGTCGAGCAGGACGCGCAACCGGTCGAGATCGAGACCGGGCGGGTGATCGGGGCTCATACGGGGCTCCTACGGGCAGGCGGACTGTTCCCGACCATGATGCCGACCGGTCGGTATGTCGTCCAGAGGGGGGCGGAAACGTGATCGGGGCCACGATAGGCCGCCCACCCCGAGCGCGAGGCTTGCGGGGCGGTACTGGCCCGGTGCGTTCACGCCGTCCGGCTTGCGGGCCGCCCGGCGAACCCGGAAGGTCGAACCCATGAAGGCGATCAGCTACTCACGGTACGGCGGACCCGAGGCGCTCGCGTACGGGGAGGTCCGCGACCCGAAGGTCGGCCCCGACGCGGTGCTGGTGAAGGTCCGGGCGGCGGCCGTGAACCCCGTCGACTGGAAGGCCCGCGAGGGCTACCTCGACGGCATCCTCGCCCCCGTCTTCCCCGTGGTGCCCGGCTGGGACGTCTCGGGTGTGGTCGTGCGCCCCGGGGCGGCCGTCGCCGAGTTCGACGTGGGCGACGAGGTCATCGGGTACGTGCGCGAGGACTTCCTCTCCCGGGGCACCTTCGCCGAGTACGTGGCCGCGCCCGTGCGCACCCTGGCCCGCAAGCCCCGCAATCTGACCTGGGAGGAGGCGGCCGGGCTGCCCCTGGCGGGGCTCACCGCGTACCAGGTGCTGCGCCGGGTGCTGGAGGTCGAACGGGGCGAGACGGTGCTGGTGCACGCCGCGGCGGGCGGCGTCGGCTCCCTCGCGGTGCAGCTCGGCACGCACCTCGGCGCCCGCGTGATCGGGACGGCGAGCGAACGCAACCACGACTTCGTCCGCGGCCTCGGCGGCGAGCCGGTGTCGTACGGCGAGGGACTGGCGGAGCGGGTGCGCGGGCTGGCGCCAAAGGGGGTGGACGCGGTGTTCGACACCGTCGGCGGGGACACGCTGAAGGTGTCGGCGAACCTGCTGGCCCCCGAGGGCCGCATGGTGTCGATCGCCGACCACGACGTCGTCACCTACGGCGGCCGCTACTACTTCGTCCGCCCCGACGCCGCCGACCTGCTGCACCTGTCGGAACTGGCGGAGCAGGGCGTGGTCGGCGTGCACGTGGACGAGACGTTCCCGCTGGAGCGGGCGGCGGACGCGCACCGGCGCAGCCAGGAGGGACGCACCCGCGGCAAGATCGTGGTGACCGTGGACTGGGACGGCGAGGCGGAGGGGGCCTGAGGGAGCGGGCCCGCCGGCCGGTGCCGCCGGGACCGTCGCCGCGCCCGAGCCGCCGGTTCCGGCCCGGCCGGACGAGGGGATCTAGAGGACCAGAGCGGCCCCGCACACCGCCATGGCCACCGTGCACAGCGCCGCCGCGGCGGCGTGCCGGGGCGTGAAGGGCGCGTGGCCCCGACCGGTCGCCAGGGCGCGGATCCTGCGGTGGGCGACGGCCAGGAACCCCAGCCACAGCCCGCAGCACAGGGCACCCGCGACGATCCCGGGCGCCGAGGCGTCACCGTGCAGCACGGTCTTCACGGCGAGCACCGCGGCGACCGTGCCGGAGAGCGTCGTACGCCGCCACGCGAGCCGGGTCCGCTCCGGCTGGAGGCCGGGATCACGGCCGGGGGCTGCGCCGCGCTCCGCCGGGGCGCTCACCCCTCCCACCCCACCAGCACCACGAAGACCATCGCGACGGCCACGATCGCGACGACGAGGCTCAGCAGGGCCGGGAACCGGGAGACGGGCAGGTCCTCGCCCCGGCGCATGGCCCGCTCACAGCGCACCCAGTGGTTCACGGCCCGCAGCGAGCACAGCACGCCCGAGGCGAGCAGCGCGAGCGCCAGCCCGACCCGCCATCCCCAGCGCAGATCCGGCAGGAACTGGTCCACGGCGAACCCTCCGCCGATCAGCGCGAGCGCGGTACGCAGCCAGGCGAGGAAGGTGCGCTCGTTGGCCAGCGAGAAGCGGTAGTCGGGGGTGTCCCCGTCCTCCCGGACCTCCGCGGGCACGAACCAGAACCGGACGTTCCGCACAAACTCGATCACACGCGCGACCCTACCCGCGCCCCATTCGTCCGGCGTCGCCGGAGGCACCGCCCCGGTGCCGGGGGCCGGTGCGCCGAGCGGCGGACCGGCCCCGGTTCAGCCGCTCGCCGGACCCGGCCGTCCCGGCGAGCGGAACTCCTTCAGCCGTGCGTAGGCCGCCAGGCCGTCCGGGACCCAGGGCCAGTCGGCGAGGCGCTGCTCGACCTCGCTGTCGGTGAGGAATGCGTGCCAGGCGACCTCCTCGGCCTGCGGGTGGACGGGCAGGTCGCAGGTCACCTCGTACACCGCCGACCACCAGGTGCGGCCGGCCCCGTCGTCGTAGAGGAACGTGAACAGGTGGCGGGGGGCCGGCAGCCCGCTCACACCCAGTTCCTCCTCGGCCTCCCGCAGGGCCGCCGCGTCGTAGGACTCGCCCGCGCCGACCACGCCGCCGACGAACATGTCGTACAGGGAGGGGAAGACCAGTTTCTGCGGGGTGCGCCGGTGCACGAAGATCCGCCCGGCGGCGTCCCGGGCCTGGACGAACACGCAGCGGTGCCGCAGCCCCCGGGCGTAGACCTCCCCGCGCGGGGACCGTCCGACGACCCGGTCGTGCTCGTCCACGACGTCGAGGATCTCGTCAGCAGCGCTCATGCCCCCATCCAAGCAGTCGGGGGCGCCCGGCGAGGGGGCGCGTCAGGGGGATGCCGGGCTGACCGCGGCCGAGCCCACCCGGGACCGTGCGCCGGCCGCGCCGGTCGGCATCGCCGGGTGCAGTCCCAGCAGCACGATCCCGGCGACCACGGCCAGCAGGCCGCCGGTCTCCCAGCCCAGCGCCGCCGCGTCGGTGCGCAGCCGGTCACCGAGGAAGCCGACGCCGCAGACGATCCCGGCGAGCGGCTGGGCCGCCGTCAGCGCGGGCAGCGACTTGCGCAGGGAGGCGGTCTCGAAGGCGCTCTGCACCAGCAGCAGCCCCGTGACGCCGAGCGCGACGACCGCGTACGGCTGCCAGCCCGTCATCAGGCCGGCGAAGCCGCTGTCGGAGAACCGCTGCCCGCTCACCCGGGTCAGCGCGTCCTGGACGCCGTACAGGAGCCCGGCCGCGAGCGCGAGCAGCACCGGGCCGGAACCCATTCGGGAGCGCTTGCCGCGGGCCGTGAGCAGCAGGGCGAGCCCGATCATGGCCCCGATGATCAGCCACTGCCGCACCGGGTCGGCCGTCGCGGTGCCGCCCTCGGGCCGGCCCGCCACGATGAACGCCGTCACGCCGCCCGCCAGCAGCAGCAGGCCCGACCAGCCCTGGCGGCCCAGCGACTGCCGGGTCTGCCGGCGTGACAGTGCCAGCGCGAAGAGCAGGTTCGTGGCGAGCAGCGGCTCCACCAGGGACAGTTCGCCCTGCCCCAGCGCCGCCGCGCCCAGGCCCATGCCGGCCACCATCAGCGCGATCCCGCCGAGCCAGCGCGGCACCTTCACCAGGTCGATCAGCAGCCGGAAGGAGAGGAAGTCGCCCAGGGGGGCCCGCTGGGCCGCGTTCTGCTGCAGGACGAAACCGAAGCCCAGGCAGCAGGCGGCGCCGAGAGCGAGCGCGAGAACCAGAACCGACACGCGGTGTACCTCGATCGTCAAGTCGGGTCACGTTGGCGTAGGGGCCGACGGCACCGGCCGGCTCCGCCCGCATACCCACACGTCCCGCCATCGTGGAGGGCGCTCGCCGGTCGCGCTATGACCTGCGCCACAAAGGGCGAAAAGGAAAAATCGGATCATGGACGCAGGGGCCTCACTGGTCTCTCGTGTCACAAAAACCTCACGAATCACACCAGTTGACGCGTGTAACGCAACATCGGCCCTTGACGGCAACCCTTGGCGGAGGGTTTGCTTTCCGTGATCGATTCATGGCAGTGCGCGTCCGCGCGCCCGACCGACCGCCGTGAGCCGGAACACAAGAAGAGCGCGTGAGGAAGTTCGCGGTGCCCCCACCCCCGCCTCCCCTCGGCCGCGGCCGCAAGCGCGCGGCGCAGGCCTTCGACGAGGCCCTCGACGACGCCGAGCTCGGGGCCGCGCGTGCCGCTCTGGCGCAGGGCCGCTGGCAGAACGCCCGTTCCCTGCTGGTCCACACCGGCGACGACTGGGACCGGCGCGGCCACCGGATCACGGTCCTCGCCCGCGAGTCGTACACCGCCGCCTGGGCCCGCGAGTGGCTGCTCGCCGAGCCGGAGTCCGCCGACGCCACCGTCCTGCTCGCCCTCGCCCAGGTCCGTCGCGTGCTGCACGGCAAGGGCAAGCCGGCCCGTGCCCGCGAGGCCTGCGAGAAGGCCGCCGCCCTGGCCCCCGCCGACCCCACCCCCTGGCTCGGCATCCTCATGCTGGAGTGCGCGGTCGGCACCGACCACGACGCGGTGCGCGTCTTCGAGCAGGTCCGCGTCCGCCACCCCGACCACCACCACGCGCACCACCTCATGATCGCGCGGCTGGCCGAACGCCGCATGGACCTGGGCCCCGATCCGCTGCACGAGGTCTACGACTTCGCCAACTGGGCCGCCGAACAGGCGCCCGCCGACTCCCCGCTGGCGATCCTGCCCGTCATCGCGCACGCCGAGCGCTACCGCGCCCTGGCCGCCGCCGGGCACGAAGCCGCCGACCCCGTCGCCTCGGGCCACTGGAGCGGCCGCCGCGCCCGGCAGGTGATGAAGGCCGCCTTCGACTGGTGGCTGGAATGGGAGCTGGAGGGCCATCCGCGCCGGCTCGTCGACCTGAACTTCCTCGCCCACGCCAAGTACTGCGAGGGCCGGGGCGCCGAGGCCGCCGCCCTGTTCCACCGCATCGGCCGCCACGCCACCCCGGCGCCCTGGTCGTACCCCGACCGCGACCCGCACACCGCCTTCGCCGCAGCCCGCGCCGGTGCGCTCGGCACGGCGTGACACCCCCCCGTATCCCACAGTGAGGACGCCCTCCCGATGACCACGGACAGTTCGAGGACGAACACCTCCGCCCCCGGCGGCATCAGTACGTTCAAGGGGCAGGAGCGCGCCCTGCGCGCCGACCGGCTCGGCACCGGCGGCCTGCTGCTCTCCGTCCTCGCCGCGACCGCCCCGCTGATGGTCGTCGCGGGTGTCATGCCCACCACATACGCGGTGATGGGCATCGTCGGCCAGCCGCTGCTCTTCGTCCTCCTGGGCGTCGTCCTGATCCTGTTCAGCGTGGGCTACGCCGAGATGAGCCGGCACGTCCACAACGCGGGCGCCTTCTACGCCTACATCTCCCGCGGCCTCGGCGGCACCGCCGGGGCGGGCGCCGCCCTGGTCGCGCTCGTCGCCTACAACGCCCTCCAGGTCGGCATCTACGGCATCTTCGGCTTCGAGGTCTCCGGGCTGCTCGCCACCTACGCCGACCTGGAGGTGGCCTGGTGGATACCGGCCCTCCTGGCCGTGCTCGCGGTCGGCCTGCTCGGCTGGCTGAAGATCGACGTCAACGCGCGCGTGCTCGGCGTGCTGCTCGTCGTAGAGGTCCTCCTCGTCGTGATCTTCGACGTCGCCGCCCTCACCGACCCGGCCAAGGAGGGTCTGTCGCTGCACGCCTTCAACCCGGACACGCTGACCGGCGCCGGCGTCGGCACCGCGCTGTGCTTCTGCATCGCCGCGTTCCTCGGTTTCGAGCAGGCCCCCGTCTACGCCGAGGAGACCAGTCGCCCGCACGTCCTCGTGCCGCGCGTGATGTTCCTGGCCGTCGGCGGCGTCGCGGTGTTCTTCGCCCTGAGCAGCTGGGCCCTCACCGTCGCCACCGGCCCCTCGGCCGTCGTCGGCACCGCCCAGAAGCAGAGCGCCGGCCTGCTGTTCTTCCTCACCGAGTCGCGCCTCGGCGGCACCTTCACCGACGTCCTGCACATCCTCTTCGTCACCGGCATGTTCGCCGCCCTGCTCAGCTTCCACAACGTGGTCGCCCGCTACGCCTTCGCCATGGGCCGCGAGGGCCTGCTGCCCGCCGCCTTCGGCCGCACCAGCGGCAGCAGCGGCGCCCCCGGCACCGGCTCGCTCCTCCAGACCGTCGTCGCCGTGGTGGTCGTCGCGGCCTTCGCCGTCGCCGACGACAAGCCGGTCGGCGACCCGACCGCACCCGTCCTGCAGCTGTTCACCTGGTGCGGCAACATCGGCGCCCTCGGCGTGATCCTGCTGATGGCAGCGGCCTCCCTGTCGGTCGTGGTGTTCTTCGTCCGCCGCGGTGCCGCGGGCACCCAGTCCTGGCGGCTGGTCACCTCCGCGGTCGCCGGCATCGCCCTGCTGGTCATCGCGGGCTACACCGTGAAGGACTTCGACGTGCTGGTCGGTGCCGGCCCGGACTCCTCGCTGAGCTGGGTGCTGCCGGGCATCATCGGCCTCGCCCTGGCCGCCGGACTGGTCCTCGGCCTCGTGCTGCGCGCCCGCGCCCCCGAGAAGCACGCCCGCATCGGACTGGGCAACGAGGCCTTCCAGCTGGACAAGGCGGCCTCCTCCTGACCCCGCCCGCACGACAGGCGCTTACGAGAGTCTGACGGGCACCCGCGAGCCCTGTCCCGGCCGGGCCGCGGGTGTTCGAATGAAAGGGTGAACGAGCACGTACCTCAGGGTGTGGACGACGAACCCCCCGAGCGGGGCGCCCCGATCGGCCGCCGCGTCTTCCTCGGCACCCTCGCCCTGGGCGCCGCCGGCGTGGTGGCCGCGCCGCCGCTGCAACGCGCCCTGGAGGGCTTCCTGGGCAAGGCCGCGGACCAGGACCCCACCGGCCTGACCGGCCTGCTGCCCAACGGCGGCGGCTTCCGCTACTACTCCGTCGCCTCCTCGGTCCCGCGCAAGACCGCCGGCACCTACCGCCTCACCGTCGACGGCCTGGTCGACCACCCCACGTCCTACACCCTGGCCGACCTCAGGGCCCTGCCGCAGACCCGCATGGTCCGCGACGTCCAGTGCGTCACCGGCTGGCGTGTCCCCGACACCCCCTTCGAGGGCGTACGCCTCTCCCGCCTCCTCGACGCGGCCGGCGTACGGCCCACGGCCAGGGCCGTCCGCTTCACCTGCTTCGACGGCACGTACACCGAGAGCCTCACCCTCGACCAGGCCCGCCGCGCGGACGTCCTGGTCGCCCTGCGCATGCAGGACAAGGACCTCGGCCACTCCCACGGCGGCCCCGTCCGCCTCTACGTGGCGCCCATGTACTTCTACAAGTCCGCCAAGTGGCTCTCCGGCATCACCGTCACCGACGAGGTCCGGCCCGGCTACTGGGAGGAGCGCGGCTACGACGTCGACGCCTGGGTGGGCCGCTCGAACGGACGCGACGATGAGCCCACGAGCTGACCCGGCCCCCGCCACGACCGACGTGCGCCGCTTCACTCCACTGCAGCGCTGGATCCACCGCACCACGGCCGCGCTGATGGGCGTCTGCGTGGTGACGGCGGCCTGCCTCTACGTCCCCCAGCTCGCCGAACTGGTCGGCCGCCGCGCCCTGGTCGTCACGCTGCACCAGTGGGCGGGCCTCGCCCTGCCGGTGCCGGTGCTGGCCGGCCTGGCCTCCCGCGTCTTCCGCGCCGACCTCGGCCGCCTCAACCGCTTCGGCCCGCACGACCGCGCGTGGCTGCGTGCCGTGCTGCGCCGCGACGGACGCCCGGAGTCCCGGCCCGCGGGCAAGTTCAACGCCGGGCAGAAGATCTACGCGTCCTGGATCGCCGGGGCCACCCTGGTGATGCTCGGCACCGGCCTGATGATGTGGTTCACCCACCTCACCCCGCTGCTGTGGCGCACCAGCGCCACCTTCGTCCACGACTGGCTGGCCCTCACGATCGGCATCGTCCTGGCCGGCCACATCGGCATGGCGCTGGCGGACCCGGAATCCCGCCGGGGCCTGCGCACCGGCAGGGTGAGCCGCGACTGGGCGGACCGCGAGCACCCGCTCTGGCGCCCGTAGGCCACGCCTGCGAGGGGGCGAGCCGGGTCACGCACCGTTCCTCTTGGGGCACGGGAACGGCCCACTCCCCACTCCGGCCCCGGCGGCCGGAGAGCCGCCGGGGATGCCGGGCAAGCGGGTGGGCCGTCCTCGTCGCAGGGCCGCTAGATCACCAGGGACAACAGCAGGACCAGACCCCCGGCGACCACCGAGATGATCGTCTCCATCACGGACCAGGTCTTGACGGTCTGCCCGACGCTCAGCCCGAAGTACTCCTTCACCATCCAGAACCCGGCGTCGTTGACGTGGCTGAAGAACAGCGAACCGGCACCGATGGCCAGGACCAGCAGAGCGGTGTGCGTGGTCGACATGTCGGCCGCGAGCGGGGCGACCAGACCGGCGGCGGAGACCGTGGCCACCGTCGCCGAGCCGGTGGCCAGCCGGATCACCACCGCGATCAGCCAGGCCAGCAGCAGCGCCGGGATGGACCAGGACTCGGAGATGTCCAGGACCATCTGTCCCACGCCCGTGTCGATCAGCGTCTGCTTGAAGCCGCCGCCCGCGCCGACGATCAGCAGGATGCCCGCGATCGGCATGAGGCTCTTCTCCACCAGCGGGGAGATCCGCTCCTTGGAGAACCCCGCGGGCCGCAGCAGCGTGAAGATGCCGACCAGCACCGAGGCGAGCAGGGCGATCATCGGCGCGCCGATGACGTCGAAGACGCGCTGCACCGGCTGCTCGGGATCGTCCACGACGATGTCCACGAGCGCCTTGGCGAGCATCAGCATCACCGGCAGCAGCACCGTGAAGAGGGTGGCTCCGAAGCCGGGACGCCTCTCGAGCTCCTCGGAGGCGCGCTGCGGGATCATCTTCTCGGGGGCCGGCACGTCGACCCAGCGGGCCGCGTACTTGGAGAACACCGGACCGGCGATGATCACCGTCGGGATGGCGATGAGGACACCGAGCGCCAGGGTCACCCCGAGGTCGGCCCCGACGGCGTCGATCGCGACCAACGGGCCGGGGTGCGGCGGCACCAGGCCGTGCATCACGGACAGGCCCGCCAGCGCCGGGATGCCGATGCGCATCAGCGAGTAGTTGCCCCGCTTGGCCACCATCAGCACCACCGGGATCAGCAGCACGATGCCGACCTCGAAGAACAGCGGCAGCCCGATCACCGAGGCGATCAGCACCATCGCCCACGGCATCGACCGCCCGCCGGCCCTGGCCAGGATGGTGTCGACGATCTGGTCGGCCCCGCCTGAGTCGGCGAGCATCTTGCCGAGGATCGCGCCGAGGGCGATCAGCACGCCGACGCCGGCGACCGTGGAGCCGAGACCGGCGCTGAAGCTGGTGAGGACCTTGTCCAGGGGCGCCCCGGCGATCGCGCCGAGCGCCAGCGACCCGATGGTCAGCGCCAGGAAGGCGTGCAGCTTGAACTTGGTGATGAGCAGGACGATGACGGCGATGCCCGCCAGGACGGCGATGCCCAGCTGAGCGTGGCCGGCCGAGGTGATCGGCTCGGGTGCGTCCGCTGCCAGCATCTCGACGCTGAGTCTGGTCACGGTGGGGTGTTCCCTTGCGTTGGGGAGTCGGGGAGAGGGGAGCCGGGAAGGGCTACTGGATGGGCTCGGGGAGCGAGTCGAGGGCGGCGGCCGCCCGCTCGGTGATCTCCTCCGGGCTGCCCGAGACGTCCACCCCGACCCCCGCCTCGTCCGCCCCCAGGGGCTGGAGCGTGGCGAACTGGGAGTCCAGGAGCGCCGTGGGCATGAAGTGCCCCTTCCGGTGCGACATCCGGTCCTCGATCAGCGCGCGATCGCCCGTGAGGTGCACGAAGACCACGCCGGGTGCGGCGGCCCGCAGCCGGTCGCGGTACGACCGCTTCAGCGCCGAGCAGCTGACCACCCCGCCGAGCCCGGCCCGCCCCTGAGCCCAGTCGCCGATGGCGTCCAGCCAGGGCCCGCGGTCCTCGTCGCCGAGCGGCGTACCGGCCGACATCTTCTCGATGTTGGCCTGCGGGTGGAAGTCGTCGCCCTCGGCGTACGGGACGCCGAGCCGGGCCGCGAGCAGGGGACCGATGGTCGTCTTGCCGGTGCCGGCGACGCCCATGACCACGACGACGTGGGGGGTGTTCATCGCTGCCTCACTGTCTGCTGTCTTCGTCGACACGTGATGTCGACGCAACTGAAACCCATAAGGTAGGACTAATTCAAGAGGTCGTGACGAATAAGTCTGACTTTTTGGCTCCGTGATCTACCCCGTACGCTGAGTGCATGACCACACCGGGCCGGGGGCTGCACGGCCGTGTACTGGACACCCTGGGCCCCGAGATCACGGGGGGCGAGTACCCGCCGGGCAGCGTCCTGCGCACCGACGAGCTCGCCCAGCGTTTCGACGTGTCGCGCTCCGTGATGCGCGAGGCGGTCCGCGTCCTGGAGTCCATGCACCTGGTCGAGTCCCGCCGCCGCGTCGGCGTCACCGTCCGCGCCGAGTGCGAGTGGAACGTCTACGACCCGCAGGTGATCCGCTGGCGCCTGGCCGGCGCCGACCGCCCGCGGCAACTGCGCTCGCTCACGGTGCTGCGCTCGGCGGTCGAACCGGTCGCGGCGGGCCTCGCCGCCCGGCACGCCACGCCCGAGCAGTGCGCGGAACTCACCGAACGCGCCCTCGGCATGGTCGCCCACTCACGCGGTCACAAGCTGGAGGGATACCTCCTGCACGACGTCGCCTTCCACCGCGTCATCCTGGAGGCCTCCGGCAACGAGATGTTCGCCCGCCTCGGCGACGTCGTCGCCGAGGTGCTGGCCGGCCGCACCCACCACGACGTGATGTTCGAGGACCCCGACCCGGCCGCCGTCACCCTGCACGTCCGGGTCGCCGAGGCGGTCCGCGCCCGCGACGCCGCCCGCGCCGAGGAACTGACCCGCGAGATCACCGTCGGCGCCCTCCAGGAACTGGACATCCTGGCGCCGTAGGAGACCCGCCGGGCGGACGCCCCCTAGGGCAGGAACTCCCCGTCGACGTACACCCAGGCCCCGTCGACCCGCTCGAACCGGCTCCGCTCGTGCAGCGACCCGCCCCGGTAGGACGCCCGGAACTCCACGGTCCCGGCCGAGTGGAACGCCGACCCGTCGCTCGCCCCCAGGATCTCCAGCCCCGTCCACCGCGTCCCCGGATCGAGCTCCAGCCGGCCCGGCCGTGTCCGCGGGTGCCAGGTCCGCAGCAGATACCCGGCGTCGCCCCGCACGAAGGCGCAGTACCGCGACCGCATCAACGCCTCGGCGGTCGGCGCGGCCGCGGCCCCGGAGTGGAACCGGCCGCAGCAGGCCGCGTAGTCCTGGGGGAGTCCGCAGGGGCAGGAACGCCTGGTCATGGCACCTCTCTCGCGGGAACGACCGAAGGCCGCGACCTCGCGGTCACGGCCTTCGGTTCCATGTGTCCGAGGGGGGACTTGAACCCCCACGCCCGATAAAGGGCACTAGCACCTCAAGCTAGCGCGTCTGCCATTCCGCCACCCGGACAAGGTGTCTGTCGCGTGGGCTCTGCCCGCGGCGACGACGTAAACATTACCAGGCTTTCCGGGGGGCCCGATCACCCCCCGGCGGCGCCCCGGGACCGCGTGAACGACGTGTGACGGGCCGGGAGGGCTCTTGGGGACCGGGCCGGACAGAGAGAGGATGAAGGGGACCCACCAGCAGTGACACCGGGAGGAAGCACGTGAGCGATACGGACACGGCCAGGAGCGTCACCGGCGAGGACGAGGTCGTGGACCTCTGCCGCGAGCTGATCCAGATCGACACCAGCAACTACGGCGACCACTCGGGTCCGGGCGAGCGCAAGGCGGCCGAGTACGTCGCCGAGAAGCTCGCCGAGGTCGGGCTCGAGCCGCGGATCTTCGAGTCCCACCCGGGCCGTGCCTCCACCGTGGCCCGCATCGAGGGCGAGGACCCGTCCCGGCCCGCGCTGCTCATCCACGGCCACACCGACGTCGTCCCGGCCAACGCGGAGGACTGGACCCACCACCCCTTCTCCGGCGAGGTCGCCGACGGCTGCGTGTGGGGCCGCGGGGCGGTCGACATGAAGGACATGGACGCGATGACCCTCGCGGTCGTCCGCGACCGGCTGCGCAGCGGGCGCAAGCCGCCGCGCGACATCGTCCTGGCGTTCCTCGCGGACGAGGAGGCCGGCGGCACCTACGGAGCCCGCTACCTCGTCGACCACCACCGGGATCTGTTCGACGGCGTCACCGAGGCGATCAGCGAGGTCGGCGGCTTCTCCTTCACGGTGAGCGAGCAGCGGCGGCTGTACCTGATCCAGACGGCCGAGAAGGGCATGCACTGGATGAAGCTCACCGTGGCCGGCACGGCGGGCCACGGGTCCATGATCCACCGGGACAACGCGATCACCGAGCTGTCGGAGGCCGTGGCCCGCCTCGGCCGGCACACCTTCCCGGTACGGGTCACCAAGACCACCCGCGCCTTCCTCGACGAACTCGGCGACGCGCTCGGTACCGAGCTCGACCCCGAGGACATGGAGTCGACCCTCGCCCGGCTCGGCGGCATCGCCAAGCTGATCGGCGCGACCCTCAGCAACACGGCCAACCCCACGCAGCTCGGGGCCGGTTACAAGGTCAACGTCATCCCGGGCGAGGCCACCGCCCACGTCGACGGCCGTTTCCTGCCCGGCTACGAGGACGAGTTCCTCGCCGACCTCGACCGGATCCTCGGACCGAAGGTGCGGCGTGAGGACGTGCACGCCGACAAGGCCGTCGAGACCACCTTCGACGGGGCCCTGGTGGAGGCCATGCAGTCCTCGCTGCTGGCCGAGGACCCGACCGCCAAGGCCATCCCCTACATGCTCTCCGGTGGGACCGACGCCAAGTCCTTCGACGACCTGGGCATCCGGGGCTTCGGCTTCGCCCCGCTGAAGCTGCCGCCGGAGCTGGACTTCGCCGGCATGTTCCACGGCGTGGACGAGCGGGTGCCGGTCGACGGCCTGAAGTTCGGCGTGCGGGTCCTCGACCGCTTCATCGACGCGTCCTGAAAAGGACTGCCGAAACCTCGCTAATCGGTCGGGCGTGCGAGATCGACTGGGAAGAGTGAATGCGACGATCAGCTCGTAGCCTCATTACTCCAGCCTCGTTACAGGTAATGCGATCGCACGATGGATCGCTTTGCCAACTAGGAGGAATAATGATCAAGAAGGTCGTCGCTGCTGCGGCTGCCACCGGTGGCCTGGTTCTCGCGGGCGCGGGTCTCGCCGTCGCCGACTCGGGTGCTCAGGGTGCCGCGGTGCACTCCCCGGGCGTCCTGTCCGGCAACGTCGTTCAGGTGCCCGTTCACATCCCGGTGAACGTCTGCGGCAACACGGTCTCCGTGATCGGTCTGCTGAACCCCGCCTTCGGCAACACCTGCGTCAACAAGTGACGCTTCCCCCTCCGTAGAGGGGAGTCCAAAGCCATCGGTCCCGGAGCGCGTGCCATGCGCTCCGGGACCGAACGCTTCCGCAGGTGAATTCGAGAAGAATTCGATAAACGGTCGAAGGCAGGTATTCAACAATGCGACAGGTCACCCGCAAGGGTCTGATGACCGTGGCGGCCGCGACCGGCGTGATCGCCGCCGCGGGCGGCTCCGCGCACGCCGCCTCGGGCGCCCAGGGCTCCGCCTCGGGCTCGCCGGGCGTGCTGTCCGGGAACTCGGTGCAGGTGCCGGTGCACGCACCGGTCAACGTCTGCGGGAACACGGTCGACGTCATCGGCGTACTCAACCCGTCGGTGGGCAACTCCTGCGCCAACAAGGGCGGTGGTTCGTCGTCGGGGGGATACGGCGACTCACACGGCCACGGCGGTTCGCACGGTCACGGCGGTTCGCACGCGGGCGGACACGCCACCGACTCGCCCGGCGTCGGCTCGGGCAACCACGTCCAGGTACCGGTCCACGTGCCGGTGAACGTGTGCGGCAACAGCGTCGACGTCATCGGCATCGGCAACCCCAGCACGGGCAACGACTGCGGCAACGGCGGGAACGGCGGTCACCACGGCACCCCGCCCGGCGGCGGCCACGAGAACCCGGGCCAGCCGGGTGGCCCGGGCGGGCCGGGCGGCCCCGGGGACCCGGGCGGTCCCGGAAACCCCGGTGGCCCTGGCGGTCCCGGTGGTCCCGGTGGTCCCGGTGGTCCCGGTGGTCCGGGAACCCCTGGTCAGCCCGGCGATCCGGGTGGCCCTGGCGGCCCGGGTGGCGACGGCCCCGGCAACCCGGGCACGACCCCCGGCACCGACGGAGACGGACCGGGCGGCGCGGGTCCGGGCGCACAGGGGCCGGGCGCCTCCTCGCACGGCAACGAGCCGGGCGGCCGATTCGTCCTGCGGCCCGAGGGCGAGGCCCAGCTCGCCAGCACCGGCAGCGACCTGCCGCTCGGCTTCGCCCTGCCGGCCGGCGCCGGCGCGCTGCTCGCGGGCGCGGTCCTCTACCGCAGGGCCCGCGCCTCGGCCTGACGCCCCCACCCCGCACAACGGAGCGGGCCCCGCCGGTGCGGGGCCCGCTCCGTCATGTGCCTTCTTCCCGTGCGCCGTCCCAGCTCACCATGTGGCCCGCACCTGGCGGATGATCCGCCGGCGCAACCGCACCTTGCGACTGCCGTCGCGCAGCAGGCTCAGACGGTGCAACTCCCAGTGTCCGTACTCCGCATGGTCCGTCAGCAGACGTGCCGTCTCCTTGCGGGACACCCCGCGCGGCACGTACACGTCGACAAATTCGTATTCCGGCATCGCATCTATTGTGCGGGCTGGGGCCAGGTACGGATAGCGTCTGCACTATGTCTGATGCTGCGCAGCCCACCGCTGCCGAGGTACGCGCCGCCGCCGAGGCGGTCAAGACCGCGCTCGACCGCCACCTTGCCGCGGTCGAACGCAGGTCGGGAGAGGACGACCCGGCCGTCTACGAGGCGTTCAACCAGCTGGCCGCGGCCGCAGAGGTGTACGACGAACTGCTCTACGACCGCTACGACGAGGTCACGCCCTTCGAGATCCCCGGTGCGGAGGACGCGCTGCCCCCGTACACGGGCCCCGAGGAGCCGAGCGCCGTCAGCGTGCTGATCCGCCGTGACTACGCCGTCGCGGAACCGCAGCGGCTGCTGGCCCACGCACAGCGGATCGAGGCCGCGGACGGCGACGACGGCACGTCGGCGTCCGGCACGGTGCACGGTGCTCTCGGCCTGCTGTTCGGCGAGTTCGAGCCCGACGAGATCGCCTCGCGGCACAAGGAGTTCGGACTGGAGGAGGGCGACTCCACGCTCTGGGTGACGGCCGCCGACGAACCGGCCGAGCCCGGCGAGTGGCTGGAGGCGCCGTTCGAGCAGGTGGACCCGCAGCAGGTGGTCTGCCGCTTCGACGTCAGCGCCGTCTTCGACGACATGGACGACGACGCCGACGATGCCGACGACGCCGATGACGACGGGGACGACATCGAGGACGAGCTCGACACCGACCTGGACGAGGACGAGGACGAGGACCTGGAGCCGCTGGACGCGGACCGCCGCTGAGGCGCGCGGGAGGTCGGCCACCGGGGCGGTGGTCAGGGGTCCGGGCCCCTGACCACCGCCCTCGTCACACCCCCGCGACCTGCGGAGCGAGCAGCACCGGGAGCCGGGTCGTCCGCGGCTTCGCCGGGACCTCGGCCACGGCCCGGGGCAGAGCCTGCTCCACGCCGTGCACCACGGACAGATGGCGGTCGGCCCGGCTGAAGGCCGTGTACACCCACGGCCGGCTGAGCGCCGGTGCCGCGTCTCCGGGCAGCACGACGACCACGGCGGGCCAGCGGCTCCCGACCGCCTGGTGCGCGGTCAGCGCCCACCCGTGCCGCACCGTCTGCTCCACCCGCTCCTTCGGCACCACGACGGCCTCACCCGCGCACGACAGGTGCAGTCCTTCGGCGTCCGCCTTCACCACACGTCCGGTCACCGCCCGGCCGGGGACGGGGGAGTGGACGATCCGGTCACCGGGGTCGAAGCCGCCGAAGCGGCCGGGGCCGGGATTCAGCCGTTCCTTGAGCGCGGCGTTGAGCGCGCGCGTACCGACCGCTCCGCCGTGCCCGGATGTGACGACCTGTGTCTCCTCGGCCGGTACGCCGATCGCCCGCGGCACGGAATCCGCGACGAGCTGTACCGTCCGGTGCACCGCCTCGCCCGCGTCCCGCACGGGCACGATCACGACCTCCTTGCCGGGTGCCTCGACCTGGTTCAGCTCACCGATGCCGATGCCGGAGACCAGCTCGCCCAGCGGCCCCGGGTCCGGGCGGCGCGAGGCGACCTGGGGGCAGATCCGCGCCGCGAGCAGGTCCGCGAACACCCGGCCCGGGCCCACCGACCACAGCACTCCCGGATCCCCGGCCAGCACCAGCCGCGCCCCGTCCGGCAGCGACTCCGTCAGCAGAGCCGCCGTCTCGACGTCCAGTTGCGGCGCGTCGAGGACCACCAGCAGATCGAGGGCGAAGGCACCGTCGGCATCCCGGCCGGGGCCCTCCAGACCGGCCAGCAGCCCCGGCACGGTCGCGACGGGCAGGTCCGAGGCGGTGGACGGAGCCACGGGGGAGGGGCCGCCCGGTCCCTGGGCCGGGCCGCCCGGCGGCGGGACCGGCCCCGAGCCGCTCGTCCGCCGCAGCAACGCCGCGAAGCGGTCACGGCCGACCGGACCGTGCGTCGCCGCCCAGGCCCGCAGCCCCAGGCCGTGTGCCGCGTGCAGCAGGGCCGCCGGCTCCGCCAGGGACGCCTCCGCGCCGGTGTGCAGCACCAGGCCGTGGCCGGAAACCGCGCGCAGCAGCTCGGCCGCCGACCCCTGGGCCGCGGCTGCGGCCCGCTCCCACTCCTCCGCCGGACCGTCCTGCTTGGGCGTGGAGTTGACCAGCCGGGCCAGACCGTCGGCCAGGCTCTCCTCCGCCAGCGCGTACCGCTCCAGGCCGACCAGGACGCGGACCGGGCGCTCCTCCTCGTCGTCCTCCGTCTCCTCGCCGCTGCTGGGGGCCGGAGCGCCGGGCTCCGCCAGGGCGTCCTGGAACACCAGCGCCTCGCCCTCCGCGATCGCGTCCTGCACGGCGCCGTCGGGGTCCGGCACGCTCCGCTGGGCCAGGGCCGCGAGCAGCGCCGGCATCTCCAGAGCCGTGTGCCCGGCCAGGGCCGCCTGTTCCAGGAGCCAGACCGTGAGGGCCCGGCCCCGCCGCTCGTCGTCCGGGCCGCACTCGGCGCCCAGCAGCGCCCGCGCGAACCCGTCGGCCTGGTCGGGCCGCACGCCGGGCACGCGCAGCAACTGCCAGGGGTCGGTGCGCAGCAGCTCGTCGGCGCCCTCTCCGAGGGCGGCGGCCACCTGCGGCGCGAGGGCCTCGGGGGCGCCCCCCTCCGTCAGCACCTGCCGCACCGTCTGCACGGCCTCGGGGGCGGGGGCGGGAGCCGCCGTGGCCGCCGCGACGGTCTCGGCGACCACGGGCTGGGGCCGCCGGCCGGGCTCGGGGGCGGAGCGGCGGGGGGCGGGCGCGGGATCCTCGAACACGGTGGCCACCGGCTTCTCGCCGCTCTCCACGGCACGGACGGCCGCGAGCAGGTCGGCGGCCTTGCCGCTCAGCTTGTTGCCGGCCTCGATGGGCCCCTTCTTCTCGGCCTTGCGCTGCTCGATCCGCTCCCGCTCGGCCCGCTGCGCCAGCAACTCCGCCTCGGCCTCGGACACCTGGCCACCCGCGGCGACCTCACCCTGGCCCTCGCCCGAGGGAGCCTGCTCGTCTCGGGGCTCACCGCCGTCGCCGGCGGAAGTCCGCCCGCCCTCGGGCTCACTCCCCTCGCCCGCGGCAGTCTCCCCGGGGCGGGGCTCACCGTCCTCGCCCGCAGTCCGCCCGTCGCCGGATTCACCGCCATCACCAGCGGAGGTGTCCCGACCCCGGAGTCCAGCGCCACCGCCTCCGGCAGCCCGCTCGTCCTGCGGTGCGCCGCCGTCGCCCGCGGAGGCCTCCCCGCCTCCGGGTTCACCGCCCTCGCCCGCGGCAGCGAACCCGCCCCCGGCGGCACCGCCCGCCGTGCTCTGTGTGCCCGGCGTCCCCGGCTCGGCGTCCTCCGTGGTCTCGGGCTCCGTGCTCACAGCGTGCTCCAGTCGTGATCGGGATAGCGGTGCACGGGCGCCGACACATCGTCCAGCGCCCGGCAGATCTCGTCAGGAAGACTAAGGGTCTCCACTGACAATGCCGCCGTGAGCTGCTGCGCGTTGCGCGCGCCGACGATCGGCGCCACCACGCCGGGCCGGTCGCGGACCCAGGCCAGGGCCACCTGCAGCGGCGTCACCGCCAGCCCGTCGGCCGCGGTCGACACGGCGTCCACGATGCGGCTCGCCGTGTCGTCCAGGTAGGGCGCGATGAACGGCGCGAGGTGCTCCGAGGCGCCGCGTGAGTCGGTCGGCACCGCCTCGCCCCGGTACTTGCCGGTGAGCACCCCGCGACCCAGCGGCGAGGACGGCAGCAGCCCTATGCCCAGGTCGAGCGCGGCCGGCAGCACCTCGCGCTCGACGCCGCGCTGGAGCAGCGAGTACTCGAGCTGGGTGGCGGCCAGCCGGGTCCGGGTGCCGGGCGCGGCCAGCTGCCAGGTGCCCGCCTTGGCCAGCTGCCAGCCGCAGAAGTTGGAGACCGCCGCGTAGCGGGCCCGCCCGCTGGCGACCGCGAGGTCGAGGGCCTGGAGGGTCTCCTCCAGCGGGGTGTCCGGGTCGTAGGCGTGTACGTGCCACACGTCGACCCAGTCGGTGCCGAGCCGGGCGAGCGAGGCGTCGAGCGCGGCGAGCAGATGGCCGCGGGAGCCGTCGACGCGGCGCTCGGGGTCGGGCACGCTGCCGGCTTGGTCGAGACGATCAGGTCCCGGCGCGGGACCAGGCCGTCCATCAGCCTGCCCAGCAGATACTCGGCCTCACCGTCGCCGTACACGTCCGCCGTGTCGACGAGGGTGCCGCCCGCCTCCCAGAACGTCTTCATGAGGTCCGCGGCGTCGTGCTCGTCGGTGTCCCGTCCCCAGGTCAGGGTGCCGAGCCCGATGCGGGACACACGCAGGCCGGTGCGGCCGAGATGCCTCTGCTCCATGAACGCCGAGATTACTGGCCAGAACCTGTCGTGTGGGTGGCTGTGGACGACCGATTTCCGGGGGCGGACGGTGTGTTCCCCGAGGTTGCCCCGCCCCGCTGTCCGGCCGCCACAGCCCGGTGCCTCGCGTCAGCAGCTCCCGTCCGACACCTGGAGCCCCTTGTTCGCGCCCGCCGTCCGGTTCACGACCGCGGGGACACAGCCGGCCGCGTCGAGCCGGAAGGAGTAGGGGATGGAGACCGTGGTGTTCGACGTCGGGTTCGGGCCGGCCGGACGGTTCTCACTGCCCGGCTGGGACCACGTCACGTTGTCGAAGACGTTGCCGGTGACCTGCCAGTAGCCCGCCTCGTCGGTGTAGAAGGTGCCGAGGACGTCCTTGGAGTCCTCGAAGTAGTTGTTGTCCACCTTGGCGCGGGCGCCCGCCCGGGAGTTGATGCCGGACTCGTTGAGGCGCACGTAGTGGTTGTTGTACATGTGCGCGATGCCGCCGCGCAGCAGCGGTGCGCGGGAGTCGATGTTCTCGTAGCGGTTGTGGTGGTACGTGATGAACCCGTTCGACCGGTCGCTCTCGCTGCTGCCGACCAGGCCGCCGCGGCCGGAGTTGCGCAGGACGCTGTAGGAGAGCGTCACGTACTGGGTGTTGTTCTTCATGTCGAACAGGCCGTCGTAGCCCTCCGACTCGCCGCCCGAGGCCTCCAGGGTGGTGTGGTCGACCCAGACGTTGCGGACGTTGCTCTCCATGCCGATGGCGTCGCCGCCGTTGGACGTCGGGGAGCCGGACTTCTTGACGTTCCGCACGGTCACGTTCTGGATGACGATGTTCTTCGACTCGCGGATGTGGATGCCCACTTGGTCGAAGACGGCACCGCTGCCGACGCCGACCAGCGTCACGTTGCTGATCTTCTTCAGCTCGATCACGCCGTCGGCGGTGTCGCAGCTGCTGCCGGAGACCTTCTTGGTGTTGGCGTGGGTGATGGTCCCCGTGACCTCGATGGTGAGGGGCGTGCTGCTGCTCGCCCGGCCGCACAGGGCGGCGTGGATCGCGGTCCCGGTCGTCGCCCGGACCGTCTGTCCGCCGGCGCCGCCGGTGGTGCCGCCGTTCTGCGTCGCGTAGCCGGTGGCGCTGCCGGTCGCCGCCGACGCTCCGGGCGCCGAGACCACCGTTCCGGTGCCGGCGGCCAGGGCCAGGGTGGCCAGAACCGCGCCGAATCGCGGGGACATTGCTTGCTTCATCCGTACTTCTCCGTTTCCGTGCGGGAGTGCGGGTGGGGTTAGAAAGCGCTTTCTGGAGAAGGTAGAGAATCCGCTGTGTACGCGTCAATGGTCGCGTACTTGATCCTTGTTCACTCACCTGAAAGATCGTGGCCGCATCGCTGTCCCGTGCAGCGGCCCCGCGCTAAGGTCTGCCCACAAGGCACGTTACTGATCAGTAAGGGGAATCGGCATGCAGCTCGGTATCAACCTCGGCTACTGGGGTGCCGGAATGGACGCGGACAACCTGGCCGTCGCCCAGGAGGCCGACCGGCTCGGCTACGCCGTCTGCTGGGCCGCCGAGGCCTACGGATCCGACGCGGCCACCGTGCTGAGCTGGGTCGCCGCCCAGACCGAGCGCATCGACGTGGGCTCCGCCATCTTCCAGATCCCGGCCCGCCAGCCCGCGATGACCGCGATGACCGCCGCGACCCTCGACTCCCTGTCCGGCGGCCGTTTCCGCCTCGGCCTCGGCGTCTCCGGCCCGCAGGTCTCCGAGGGCTGGTACGGCGTGAAGTTCGACAAGCCGCTCGCCCGCACCCGCGAGTACGTCGAGATCGTCCGCAGGGCGATGACCCGCGAGCGCCTGACGTACGAGGGGCAGCACTGGACCCTGCCGCTGCCCGGCGGCCCCGGCAAGCCCATCAAGCTCACCGTCCACCCGCAGCGCGAGCACATCCCGCTGTACATCGCCGCGATCGGCCCCAGGAACCTCGAGCAGACCGGTGAGATCGCCGACGGCGCCCTGCTGATCTTCCCGTCCGCCGAGCACCTGGAGGACACCACGATCAAGCACCTGCGCGCGGGACGGGAGAAGGCGGGCAAGACCCTCGACGGGTTCGACGTGTGCCCGACCCTGCCGCTCGCGGTCGGCGACGACAAGGACGTGGCCGCGCTCGCCGACACCTTCCGCCCCTACACCGCGCTGTACGTCGGCGGCATGGGCAGCCCCAAGCAGAACTTCTACAACCAGCTCGCCCAGCGCATGGGCTACGAGCGGGAGGCCGCCGAGATCCAGGGCAAGTACCTCTCCGGCGACAAGCAGGGTGCCGCGGCCGCCGTCCCGCACGACCTGATCGACCGGACGACCCTGCTCGGTTCCGTGGACCGGATCGCCGACCGCATGAAGGCCTACGCCGCGGCCGGAGTCACCACCCTGTCCCTCGCACCGGCGGGCTTCACGCTCGACGAGCGGCTCGCGTCCCTGCGCGCCGGCACCGAGGCCCTGGAGCGCGCCGGGCTCGCCTGAGCCCCGGCCGACACGGCCCGTCACGCGGGCCCTTGAGGTTTTCGCGGCCGTGGTGGGGGCTCGGGGGTCTTCCCCGCCACGGCCGTCACGCGGAACAACGCGCCGGGCCCGGCTCGGTTACGCCGTCACCGGTCCGCCCGGCGTGGTGTGCCGTGCGTCCACCATTCGGCCGAGCCGTCCCCCACACCTGTTGCAGCACCCCGCACCCCGCACTTGACTCGTTCTCCGCGGAGACCTGCGGATCGGCAGCACGCGCACGTGCGCGGGAGAGGTGCTCACGATGCTTTCGGCCAAGAGTCTGTTCGAGGAGATCCTCGACAACGACGAGTCCTTCGCCCTGTTCTGCTCCATCGCCGCGAGCGGCGAGTCCCAGGGCGGCTGGGAGAACGCCCGTATCGCCGCACTGGTGCCCGACACCGAACGGGCGCTCGCCCCCAAGATCAGCCGGCACGGCGCCGACGAGGACAAACACGGCCGCATCTTCAACGCCCTGCTGAAGAAGCGCGGCCTCGACCCCGTCCCGGTCCCGCCGGACACCGACTACACCATGCTCCTGGAGCGGAACGGCATCGGCCTCGCGCACGAGCAACTGCGACGCGACGAGCAGCTCACCGTCCGGGACATCGTCACCTACCTCTCGCACAGCCGGGTCACCGAGCAGCGCGCCTCGGAGCAGATGGAGCTGCTGCGCAAGCACTTCGCCGACCACCGGGACATCGGCCGGGCCGTCCGCCAGATCTCCAACGACGAGGACAACCACCTCGCCTACTGCCACGAGGAACTGCTGCGCTTCGCCCGCGCCGGACACGGCCGGACCATCCAGCGGACCCTGCGCGCGTGCGCGCTCGCCGAGATCCGGATCTACCGGGACGTCAGCCTCGCGGTCATGGCCCACATGGGCCGCATCCTCGGCTGGTCCCCGGCGAAGGCGGCGCTGCTCGCGGCCGGCATCCACGCGGTGTACGCGTACGAGCGGCTGGGCGGCTGGCGCCGGATGGTGTCGCTCAGGACGCCCGAGCGCCGCAACGCCCTCGGCGGCCCCGCCACGCCCGAACCCGAGTACGCCTGACCCCGGCCCGCGCCCGCCCCGGCCGTCCTACAGCCAGCCCCGGCGCTTGAACAGCCGGAACACCATGAACTCCAGGGCGGCCATCAGGGCCATCAGCGCGGGGTAGGACCACACCCAGTGCAGCTCGGGCATGTGCTCGAAGTTCATGCCGTAGACCCCCGCGAACATCGTGGGGATCGCGGCCATGGCCGCCCAGGCGGAGATCTTGCGCATGTCGTCGTTCTGCCGGACGCTCATCTGCGCCAGGTGCGCCGACAGGATGTCCGACACCAGGCGGTCCAGGTTCTCGACGGACTCGTTGACCCGCGTCAGGTGGTCGCTGACGTCCCGGAAGAACGGCCGGGCCCCGTCGTCCACGAAGGGCACCGCCACGCCGTAGGGCGCCGTTCCCGCCAGCCGGCTCATCGGCAGCGCCAGCGGCCCGGTCGCCCGGCGGAACTCCAGGACCTGCCGCTTGAAGTCGTAGATGCGGGACGCGGTGTTGCGCGAGCGGCCGCCGTCGGGGGAGAACACCTCCGCCTCCAGGCCCTCCAGGTCGGCCTGCAGTTCCGTCGCGACGTCCAGGTAGTGGTCGACCGCGGCGTCGGCGACCGCGTACAGCACGGACGTCGGCCCGTTGCACAGCAGGTCCGGCTCCTGCTCCAGGCGGTCGCGGACGGCCTTGAGCGGCGCGCTCTCACCGTGCCGCACGGTCACCACGAACGAGTCGCCCAGGAAGATCATGAGCTCGTCCGTGGAGACGGTGTCGCTCTGCGCCTCGTAGCGCACGGGCTTGAGCACCACGAACAGCGAGTCGTCGTAGATCTCCAGCTTGGGCCGCTGATGGGCCTTGAGCGCGTCCTCGACGGCCAGCGGGTGCAGGCCGAACTCCCGGCTGACGTGCTCGAACTCGCGCTCGGTCGGCTCGTGCAGCCCGATCCACACGAACCCGCCCGCCGTCCGGGCCTCGCCGAGCGCATCCGAGAAGTCCTCGGACCCCTCCGTCCGCTGCCCGTCGCGGTAGATGGCACAGTCCACGATCACGAGGCGAGTCTCCCGTCACTCGAACGACACCGCACGCGCGCGTGCGCCTACGCTGGACCGCATGCCCACGTTGATCCTGGTCAGGCACGGACGCTCCACCGCAAACACCGAGGGCCTGCTCGCGGGCTGGACGCCCGGCGTCGCCCTCGACGAGCGCGGGGCCGCACAGGCCGCCGCGCTGCCCGGGCGCCTCGCCGCACTGCCCCTCGCCGAAGTCGTCGCCAGCCCGCTGCAGCGCTGCCAGGAGACGATCCGGCCGCTGCTCCGAGCCCGCCCCGGGCTGACGGCGCACACCGACGAACGCATCGGCGAGTGTCACTACGGCGACTGGTCGGGGCGCAAGCTCGCCGAACTCACGGACGAACCCCTGATGGAAGTGGTGCAGGCGCACCCCTCCGCGGCGGCGTTCCCCGGCGGCGAGTCCATGCGGGCCATGCAGACCCGCGCGGCCGAGGCCGTGCGCGAGTGGAACGCGCGCGTGGAGCGCGATCACGGCGCCGAGGCCGTCTACCTCATGTGCTCGCACGGCGACATCATCAAGTCGCTCGTCGCGGACGCCCTGGGCCTGCACCTCGACCTCTTCCAGCGGATCTCCGTCGAGCCGTGCTCCGTCACGGCGATCCGCTACACCCGGCTGCGCCCGTACCTCGTCCGTCTCGGCGACACCGGCGACCTCGCCTCCCTGGCGCCGCGCGAGGAGCCGCCGGGCGACGACGCCACCGTCGGGGGTGGTGCGGGCGCACCGTGATCGTCGGCCGCAGTAGGGTGAAGCGGTCGCAGCAGTGCCGTGCCCACACGGTTCCCCCGATCCCCATGGAGACAGGACGTGTCCCGTCAGGTGTTCCTCTACGACCATCCGGAGCGTTTCGTGGCCGGTACGGTCGGACTGCCCGGGCGCCGTTCGTTCTTCCTCCAGGCCTCCGCCGGTACCCGGGTGACGAGCGTGGCCCTGGAGAAGACCCAGGTCGCGGCGCTCGCCGAACGGATGGAAGAACTGCTCGACGAGGTCGTACGCCGTAGCGGGGGCAGTGCCTCGGTCCCCGCCGTCGCGCCGTCGGAGATCACCGACACCGCCCCGCTGGACACCCCCATCGAGGAGGAGTTCCGGGTCGGCACCATGGCGCTCGCCTGGGACGGCGACGAGCAGTTGATGATCGTCGAGGCCCAGGCGCTCGTCGAACTGGACGCCGAGTCCGAGGAGGACCTCGCCGAGGCGGAGGAGCGGCTCCTCCAGGACGAGGAGAACGGCCCCCCGATGCTGCGGGTGCGGCTCACCGGCGCGCAGGCCCGGGCCTTCGCCAAGCGCGCCCTGGACGTCGTCAACGCCGGGCGGCCGCCGTGCCCGCTGTGCAGCCTCCCGCTCGACCCGGAAGGACACGTATGTCCGCGCCAGAACGGATACCGCCGCGGAGCGTGACGCCTCCCGAGGACGCCGCCGCGCTGCTCGCCGCGGGCGAACTGACCGTGCGCGGACGCATCCGAGAGGCCTCGAACGCCGCCCTGTACTGCACGGTGACCCACGAGGGCGCGGAAGTGGCCTGCGTGTACAAGCCGGTCGCGGGGGAGCGGCCCCTGTGGGACTTCCCCGACGGGACCCTGGCCGGGCGCGAGGTCGCCGCGTACGCCGTCTCCGAGGCGACCGGCTGGGGCCTCGTCCCGCCCACCGTGCTGCGCGACGGCCCCTACGGCGAGGGCATGTGCCAGCTGTGGATCGAGGCGGCCCCGGACGCGGAGCTGCTCGCCCTGGTCGACGGGGAGGAGCCGGAACCGGGCTGGAAGGCGATCGGACTCGCCGAGGTGGGCGAGGGACGCACCGCCCTGCTGGTGCACGCCGACGACGAACGGCTGCGGCGGCTCGCCGTCCTGGACGCCGTGATCAACAACGCCGACCGCAAGGGCGGCCATCTGCTGCCCACCGGCGAGGGGCGGCTGTTCGGCATCGACCACGGCGTCACCTTCAACGCCGAGAACAAGCTGCGCACCCTGCTGTGGGGATGGGCGGGCGAGCCCCTCACCCCGGAGGCCCTGGAGGTCCTGGAGGGCCTCAGGAAGGACCTGGCCGAGGGCGGTGCGCTGGCCGCACGGCTCGCGCCGCTGATCACCGGCGCCGAGATCGAGGCCACGCGCTCCCGGGTCGGCGCGCTGCTCGCCTCGGGCACCCATCCCGAGCCGGGCGGGGAATGGCCCGCGATTCCCTGGCCACCCGTGTAGCGGGGCGGCCCGCCCCGGCAGCAGCACAGTGTCCGGCGCACCGCAAGAGCGCCTTCTCGGCCGTCCGGCCCGTTCCCGTTCGTATATGGAACTTCAGTCCGGTTAGGCTCAAGGCATGCATGCCTGGCCCGCTTCCGAGGTCCCCGCCCTGCCTGGTCAGGGCCGCGACCTGAGGATCCACGACACCGCGACCGGTGGTCTCGTCCCCCTCGACCCTGGTCCCGTCGCCCGTATCTACGTCTGCGGCATCACCCCGTACGACGCCACGCACATCGGACACGCGGCGACCTACAACGCGTTCGACCTCGTGCAGCGCGTGTGGCTCGACACCAAGCGGCAGGTTCACTACGTCCAGAACGTCACCGACGTCGACGACCCCCTCCTGGAGCGGGCCCAGCGCGACGGACTCGACTGGGCCGCCCTCGCCGAGCAGGAGACGGCCCTCTTCCGCGAGGACATGACGGCCCTGCGGATGCTCCCGCCCCGGCAGTACATCGGCGCCGTCGAGGCGATACCCGGCATCGTCCCGCTCGTCGAGCGGCTCCGGGACGCCGGAGCGGCCTACGAGCTCGACGGCGACGTCTACTTCTCCGTCGAGTCCGACCCGCACTTCGGCAAGGTGTCGAACCTGGACGCCGCGGCGATGCGGCTGCTGTCCGCCGAGCGCGGCGGCGACCCGGACCGGCCGGGCAAGAAGAACCCGCTCGACCCGATGCTGTGGATGGCGGCCCGCGAGGGCGAGCCCAGCTGGGACGGCGCGTCGCTGGGCCGCGGCCGGCCCGGCTGGCACATCGAGTGCGTGGCGATCGCCCTGGACCACCTCGGCATGGGCTTCGACATCCAGGGCGGCGGCTCCGACCTGGCCTTCCCGCACCACGAGATGGGTGCCTCGCACGCCCAGGTCCTCACCGGCGAGTTCCCCATGGCCAAGGCGTACGTGCACGCCGGCATGGTCGCCCTCGACGGCGAGAAGATGTCCAAGTCCAAGGGCAACCTGGTCTTCGTCTCCACGCTGCGCCGGGACGGTGTCGACCCGGCCGCCATCCGCCTCGCCCTGCTCGCCCACCACTACCGCGCGGACTGGGAGTGGACCGACCAGGTCCTGGCCGACGCCGTGGCGCGGATGGACCGCTGGCGGGCCGCCGTCTCGCGGCCCGACGGGCCGCCCGCGGAGGCACTCGTGGAGGAGATCCGCGCGGCCCTCGCCGACGACCTGGACGCCCCGGCCGCGCTTGCCGCGGTCGACCGCTGGGCGGCCGGACAGGAACGGGACGGCGGCACCGACGCCGGCGCGCCCGGGGTGGTCTCCCGGGCCGTGGACGCGCTGCTGGGCGTGGCCCTCTAGCCCTGCGGCACACGGCAGCCCTGCGGCACACGGCAGCCCTACGGCACACGGCACGAGGGGCGCCTTCCCGACCGGGAAGGCGCCCCTCGTGCCGTGCGCGTCGCGTCGGCTAGTCCTCCGACGGGTCCTCGTCGTCCGTGCCCGGCTTCGACGGCTTGGGCGGTCTCGTCCGGCCGCCCGGGTTGTCCCGCAGGTACGGCGGTCCCTCGCCCCCGTCCGTGGCGTGCCCGCCGGGCGCGGTCGGCCCGCCACCGTCACGGCGGCGCAGGTAGCGCTCGAACTCGCGGGCGATCGCCTCGCCGGAGGCCTCCGGCAGCTCGGCGGTGTCCCGGGCCTCCTCCAGCGACTGCACGTACTCGGCGACCTCGCTGTCCTCGGCGGCCAGCTGGTCCACCCCCACCTGCCAGGCGCGCGCGTCCTCGGGCAGCTCGCCCAGCGGGATGCGCACGTCGATCAGGTCCTCCAGGCGGTTGAGCAGGGCGAGGGTCGCCTTCGGGTTCGGCGGCTGCGACACGTAGTGCGGCACCGCGGCCCACAGCGACACGGCCGGCACGCCCGCGTGGGTGCAGGCCTCCTGGAGGACGCCGACGATGCCCGTGGGGCCCTCGTACTTGGTCTCCTCCAGGTCCATGCGGCGGGCCAGGTCCGGGTCGGACGTCGTCCCGCTGATCGGAACCGGCCGGGTGTGCGGGGTGTCGCCCAGCAGGGCGCCCAGGACGACCACCAGCTCCACACCGAGTTCGTGCGCGAAGCCGAGCAGTTCGTTGCAGAACGAGCGCCAGCGCATCGACGGTTCGATGCCGCGGACCAGGACCAGGTCGCGGGGCTTCTCGCCGCCGACCCGGACCACCGACAACCGTGTCGTCGGCCAGGTGATCTTGCGGACGCCGGCCTCCATGAACACCGTGGGGCGGTTGACCTGGAAGTCGTAGTAGTCCTCGGCGTCCAGCGCCGCGAACACCTCGCCCTTCCACTCCCGGTCCAGATGCGCGACCGCGGTGGAGGCGGCGTCGCCCGCATCGTTCCAGCCTTCGAACGCGGCCACCATGACCGGGTCGATCAGCTCGGGAACCCCCTCGAGCTCGATCACCCAGCGCCTCCTTCCGACGTGCCCTCGCCTGACCACCCAACCTTACGGCGTGCGGCGAGGGCTCCCGCAGCCCCCTCGCAGGGGGAGTGCCCCATCACTGCCCCGTGATCCGCACGCGAACACCCCGGACCCGGACGGGCTGTCGCCGAGGGCGCGGCCGGGCACGCCGCGGTGGCGGCTCCGTCGGCGCGGAGCCGCCCCCTCGGTCCCGGAGTCCCGGAGTCCCGGAGTCCCGGAGTCCGGGGTCAGCCGGCTGGCGCCTACTTCTTGTCGAGCACGTCCTGCACCTTGGTGCGGATCTCGTCGGTGGCCAGGCCGCGGATCGTCAGCGTGGTCCGGCGGCGCAGCACGTCGTCCTGCGTCTCGGCCCACTCGTGGTCCCGGGCCCAGACGACCTGCGCCCAGATCTCCGGGGCGTCCGGGTGGACGCGCTCGGCCAGCTCCGGGCTCTCGTTGGCCAGGCGGGCGATGTCGAACGCCAGCGAGCCGTAGTGCGTGGCCAGGTGCCTGGCGGTGTCGGCGGCCATGCGCGGGCCGGGCGCCGGGCGGTCGATCAGCAGCCGGTGGGCCACCGCGCGCGGGTTGGCGATGCCCGGCAGCGGGAGCTTCTTCGGCAGCGCGCCGATCGGCTCGAAGTCGTCGCCCAGCGGGTGGCCCGGCAGCGACTCCAGCTTCTTCATGATCGTCCGGCCGATGTGGCGGAAGGTGGTCCACTTGCCGCCCGCGACGGACAGCATGCCGCCGCGGCCCTCCGTCACGACCGTCTCGCGCTTGGCCTTGGAGGTGTCGCCGGGGCCGCCCGGCAGCACCCGCAGGCCGGCGAAGGCGTAGGTGATGAGGTCGCGGTCCAGTTGCTGGTCACGGACCGAGAAGGCGGCCTCGTCGAGGATCTGGGCTATGTCCTTCTCCGTGACGGACACGTCGGCCGGGTCGCCCTCGAACTCCTCGTCGGTGGTGCCGAGCAGCAGCATGTCCTCCCAGGGCAGGGCGAACGTGATGCGGTACTTGTCGATCGGGGTGGCGAGCGCGGCCTTCCAGGGGGAGGTGCGCTTGAGGACCAGGTGCGCGCCCTTCGACAGGCGGATGGACGGCGCCGCGTTCGGGTTCTCCATCCGGCGCAGGTGGTCGACCCAGGGGCCGGTCGCGTTGAGCACCAGCCGGGCGTCGACGCCGAACTCGTCACCGGAGAGCCGGTCCTTCAGCTCGGCGCCGGTGACGCGGCCCTGGGTGAAGCGCAGGCCGGTCACCTCGGCGTGGTTGAGGACGACCGCGCCGGCCTCGACGGCGGCGCGCACCGTCATCAGCGCCATGCGCGCGTCGTTCATCTGGTCGTCGCCGTACACGGCCACGGCCTTGAGGTTCTCCGTGCGCAGCTCGGGCACGTCCTGCGCGGCCTTGGCCGGGGAGAGCAGGTGGCCCACGCCGTCGCCGAAGGCGGAGAGCGCGGAGTAGGCGAAGACGCCCGCGCCGAGCTTCGCCGCGCCGTGCGGCCCGCCCTTGTAGACGGGGAGGTAGAACGTGAGCGGGTTCGCCAGGTGGGGGGCCACCTGGCGGGAGACCGCACGACGCTCGAAGTGGTTCTCCGCGACCAGCTTCACCGCGCCGGTCTGCAGGTAGCGCAGGCCGCCGTGGAGCAGCTTGGAGGAGGCGGAGGACGTGGCTCCGGCGAAGTCGCCGGCGTCCACCAGAGCCACCCTGAGGCCGGACTGCGCGGCGTGCCAGGCGGTGGAGATGCCCAGGATGCCACCGCCGATCACGAGAAGGTCGTACGACGCCTTGGAGAGCTGCTCCCTGGTCTCGGCTCGGCTCGGGTTCGAGCCGGAGGCCGGGTGCGTCCCCAGGGCAGGCACGGACTGCAGGGTGGACTTGGTGGTCATGCTGTCTTACTCCTCGTCCTCGAGCCAGCCCATGGTCCGCTCGACGGCCTTGAGCCAGTTCTTGTACTCACGGGCGCGGGTCTCCGCGTCCATGCGGGGGGTCCACTCGGCGGCCCGGCGCCAGTTGGCGCGCAGGTCGTCGGTGCTGTTCCAGAAGCCGACGGCGAGACCGGCGGCGTAGGCGGCGCCGAGGCAGGTGGTCTCGGCGACCATCGGGCGCACCACGGGGGCGTCCACGAAGTCCGCGAGGGTCTGCATCAGCAGGTTGTTGGAGGTCATGCCGCCGTCGACCTTGAGGGCGGCGAGCTCGACACCGGAGTCCTTGGTCATGGCGTCGGCGATCTCCCGCGTCTGCCAGGCGGTGGCCTCCAGGACGGCACGCGCCAGGTGCGCCTTGGTGACGTACCGGGTCAGGCCCGCGATGACGCCGCGGGCGTCGGAGCGCCAGTAGGGGGCGAACAGGCCGGAGAAGGCCGGTACGAAGTAGGCGCCGCCGTTGTCCTCGACCGACAGGGCGAGGGTCTCGATCTCGGCGGCGGTGGAGATCAGGCCCATCTGGTCGCGCATCCACTGCACCAGGGAGCCGGTGACCGCGATCGAGCCCTCGAGGGCGTAGACCGTCTTCTGGTCGCCGATCTTGTAGCCGACGGTGGTCAGCAGGCCGCTGTAGGAGTTGATGATCTTGTCACCGGTGTTCATCACCATGAAGGTGCCGGTGCCGTAGGTCGACTTGGTCTCGCCCTCGGAGAAGCAGGTCTGGCCGAACAGGGCCGCCTGCTGGTCGCCGAGCGCCGAGGCGACGGGGATGCCGCCGAGCAGGTCGCCCAGCTTGCCGCCCTTGATCTCGCCGTAGACCTCGGCCGAGGAGCGGATCTCGGGCAGGACCTGCCGGGGGACGCCGATCGACTCACAGATCTTCTCGTCCCACTGCATGGTGTGCAGGTTCATCAGCATGGTGCGTGAGGCGTTGGTGACGTCGGTGACGTGCTTGCCGCCGTCGACCCCACCGGTGAGGTTCCAGATGACCCAAGTGTCCATCGTGCCGAAAAGAATGTCTCCGGCCTCGGCCCGATCCTTGAGGCCCTCGACGTTGTCCAGCAGCCAGCGCGCCTTCGGACCGGCGAAGTAGGAGGCCAGCGGCAGGCCGGTCTCGCGGCGGAAGCGGTCCTGGCCCACGTTGCGGCCGAGCTCGCGGCACAGGGCGTCGGTGCGGGTGTCCTGCCAGACGATGGCGTTGTGGACGGGCTCACCGGTGTTCTTGTCCCACAGCACGGTCGTCTCGCGCTGGTTGGTGATGCCGATGGCCTTGATGTCGTCCCGGGTGATGCCGGCCTTCTGGACGGCCCCGGCGACGACCTCCTGGACGTTGGTCCAGATCTCGTTGGCGTCGTGCTCGACCCAGCCCGGCTTCGGGAAGATCTGCTCGTGTTCCTTCTGGTCGACGGAGACGATCCGGCCGTCCCGGTCGAACACGATGCAGCGGCTGGAGGTGGTGCCCTGGTCGATGGCGGCGATGAAGGGGCCGGCGGTGTGCGCGTCGGTCACTGTGTGCTCCTGGTCAGTGCGGTTTACGGGGCTGTACGTACGGCGCGTGCTGGATGTCTCGCGTCGGGCGCGGTAGCGCGCCTAGGCGAACGCGACGTTGTAGATGCCCGCCGCGATGGCACCGCCGATCAGCGGGCCCACCACGGGCACCCAGGCGTAGCCCCAGTCGGAGCCGCCCTTGTTGGGCAGGGGCAGCAGGGCGTGCACGATGCGCGGTCCGAGGTCACGGGCCGGGTTGATCGCGTACCCCGTCGGGCCGCCGAGGGAGAGGCCGATGGAGACCACCACGAGGGCGGTGATCAGGGCGCCGAGCGTGCCGAGGCCGTTGCCCTTGTCGTTCAGGCCCTGGGTGAGCACGGCGAGCACGAGCACGATCGTGCCGATGACCTCCGTGGCGACGTTCTGCCAGGCGACCCGGACCTCGGGGCCGGTGGAGAAGACGCCCAGCACCGGGCCGGCGCCCTTCTCCCGGGCCTCGACGGACTTGGCGGCGGTGTCCTGGGCACCCGGACCGCCGACGATCTCGCGGTCGGTGAGGTGGGCGTGGAACTGGCCGTAGTAGGCGATCCAGACGAGGGCCGCGCCGATCATGGCGCCGAGCACCTGTCCGGCCCAGTAGACCGGGACGTTCTTCCAGTCGCCGTCCTTGATCGCGATGCCGAGGGTGACGGCCGGGTTCAGGTGGGCGCCGGACAGCGGCGCCGTGGTGTAGACGGCCGTGAGCACCGCGAAGCCCCACCCGAAGGTGATGGCGAGCCAGCCGGCGTTGCGGGCCTTGGAGGCCTTCAGCGTGACGGCGGCGCAGACTCCGCCGCCGAGCAGGATGAGTATGGCGGTACCGAGGGTCTCGCCGATGAAGATGTCGGAGCTGGACACCCGCGACTCCTTTGTCCTTCGTCCAGGGGTGAAGTGCGTTACCGGCCTGGCGTCGTCACACTCTAACGCGTATTGCCGGTAGCTGTTCGACAATGTCGACCGATGGACGGGAGTCTTGCTTCGGCGTTACGAGCACGTCAAGAGCTGTGTTGGCGAAAACACGATCGTTACTGATCGGCCCTGACTTATGGATCTTTGCCGCAGATGGGCGCGGGCATGCCGAACACCGGAACGCCCCGCGGCGCCCCGGTCCTCCTCGTACGACGTCAGAACCGCCCGGCGCCCAGGTCGCGCGAGACCGCGCGGGCGCAGTCCCGCACCGCGGCGATCAGCTCGGGCCGCAGCGCCCCGCCCTCGTCCGGCCGGCACAGCCGCTCCACGGCACCCGTGATGCCGACCGCGCCGACGGGCATGCGCCGCCGGTCGTGGATGGGCGCGGCCAGCGAGGCGACGCCCTCCCAGGTCTCCTCCACGTCCGCCGCGTACCCGCGCGCGCGGGTCAGGTCGAGGATGTGCTCGAACCCCTCCGGCTCGCACACCGTCCGGTCCGTGAACGCCTTGCGGTCGGCCTCCAGCGCCTCGCTGTGCGCCACCGGGTCGTAGGCGGACAGCACCTTGCCCAGGGCGGTGGAGTGCAGCGGCTGCATGGCCCCTATCTCCAGGACCTGGCGGCTGTCGTCGGGCCGGAACACGTGGTGGACGATCAGCACGCCCTGCTGGTGCAGGACGCCCAGGTAGACGCTCTCGCCGCTGGAGCGGGCCAGGTCGTCCGTCCACACCAGGGCGCGCGCCCGCAGCTCGTGGACGTCGAGGTAGGTGGTGCCCAGGCGCAGCAGCTCGGCACCCAGCTGATAGCGCCCGGAGGCGTCGTCCTGCTCCACGAAGCCCTCCTGCTGGAGGGTGCGCAGGATGCCGTGCGCGGTGCCCTTGGCCAGGCCCAGCGACGAGGCGATGTCCGACAGGCCGAGCCGCCGCTCGCCGCCCCCGAGCAGCCGCAGCATCGCGGCCGCCCGTTCGAGCGACTGGATGTTCCGTGCCATCGCCGTACTGCCTCCGTCCCCATCGACCGCCGACGAGCGGCACTTCAGCCCTCGTTCGGCAATGCCGAACACTACCGGTCGTTGCCGACCTCTCGCTAATGCCCGGTCGCCCCCAGTTCTGTCACGGAGGCCGATCCTCCGCCCGGACGCCCTGCGTCAGCCGTACCGGCGGCATCGGCGTCCGTCCCGTGGACGCGCTGCCCATCCAAGCCCACGGGCGGTTACGCTGGCGCGGTGCGCCCGTCCCCGGAGTGCCTCCGGGAGCCGGGCAGCCGCTCAAAAGCCGACAGCCGTCGCACCCGAGGGAGCCCTTTTCATGGCCTCGTTGCCGCCGACCCCTTCCGCAGACAGCCGGACCCGCGTGTCCGCCCTCCGAGAGGCCCTGGCCACCCGTGTGGTGGTGGCCGACGGGGCCATGGGCACCATGCTCCAGGCGCAGGACCCGACCCTGGAGGACTTCCAGAACCTCGAGGGCTGCAACGAGATCCTCAACGTGACGCGGCCCGACATCGTCCGGTCGGTCCACGCCGAGTACTTCGACGCGGGCGTGGACTGCGTCGAGACCAACACCTTCGGCGCCAACCTCTCCGCCCTCGGCGAGTACGACATCCCCGAGCGCGTCGCCGAGCTGTCCGAGGCCGGTGCCCGGATCGCCCGCGAGACGGCCGACGAGTACACCCGGACCACGGGACGGCAGCGCTGGGTCCTCGGCTCCATGGGCCCCGGCACCAAGCTGCCCACCCTCGGCCACACCACCTTCGGCGCCATCCGCGACGCCTACCAGCAGAACGCGGAGGGCCTGCTCGCGGGCGGCGCGGACGCGCTGCTGGTGGAGACCACCCAGGACCTGCTGCAGACCAAGGCCTCCGTCATCGCCGCCCGCCGCGCCATGGAGGCCACCGGCCACACCGTCCCGCTGATCGTGTCGGTGACGGTGGAGACGACCGGCACCATGCTGCTGGGCTCGGAGATCGGCGCGGCCCTGACCGCGCTGGAGCCGCTCGGCATCGACATGATCGGCCTGAACTGCGCCACCGGCCCGGCCGAGATGAGCGAGCACCTGCGCTACCTGTCCCGGCACGCGCGCGTCCCGCTGTCCTGCATGCCGAACGCCGGCCTGCCCGTGCTCACCAAGGACGGCGCCCACTACCCGCTGACCGCGCCCGAGCTCGCCGACGCCCAGAGCACCTTCGTCCGCGACTACGGCCTGTCCCTGGTCGGCGGCTGCTGCGGCACCACGCCCGAGCACCTGCGCCAGCTGGTCGAGCGAGTACGGCAGACCGCGCCCACCGAGCGCTCCCCGCAGCCCGAGCCGGGCGCCGCCTCCCTCTACCAGAGCGTGCCGTTCCGGCAGGACACCTCCTACCTGGCCATCGGCGAGCGCACCAACGCCAACGGGTCGAAGAAGTTCCGCGAGGCCATGCTGGAGGGCCGCTGGGACGACTGCGTGGAGATGGCCCGCGACCAGATCCGTGAGGGCGCGCACATGCTCGACCTGTGCGTCGACTACGTCGGCCGGGACGGTGTGGCCGACATGGAGGAACTGGCCGGCCGCTTCGCCACCGCCTCCACCCTGCCGATCGTGCTGGACTCCACCGAGGTCGACGTCATCCGGGCCGGGCTGGAGAAGCTCGGCGGCCGCGCGGTCATCAACTCGGTGAACTACGAGGACGGCGACGGCCCCGAGTCCCGCTTCGCCAAGGTCACCGCACTGGCCCGGGAGCACGGCGCGGCCCTGATCGCGCTGACCATCGACGAGGAGGGCCAGGCGCGCACGGCGGAGAAGAAGGTCGAGATCGCCGAGCGGCTGATCGAGGACCTGACCGGCAACTGGGGCATCCACGAGTCGGACATCCTCGTGGACTGCCTGACCTTCACCATCTGTACCGGTCAGGAGGAGTCCCGCAAGGACGGTGTGGCCACCATCGAGGGCATCCGCGAACTGAAGCGCCGCCACCCCGAGGTGCAGACGACACTGGGTCTGTCCAACATTTCCTTCGGCCTGAACCCGGCCGCCCGCATCCTGCTCAACTCGGTCTTCCTCGACGAGTGCGTCAAGGCGGGCCTGGACTCGGCGATCGTCCACGCCAGCAAGATCCTGCCCATCGCCCGCTTCAGCGACGAGGAGGTCACGACCGCCCTCGACCTGATCTACGACCGGCGCGCCGAGGGCTACGACCCGCTGCAGAAGCTGATGCAGCTCTTCGAGGGCGCCACCGCCAAGTCCCTCAAGGCGGGCAAGGCCGAGGAGCTCGCGGCCCTGCCGCTGGACGAGCGTCTCAAGCGCCGCATCATCGACGGCGAGAAGAACGGCCTCGAAGCGGACCTCGACGAGGCGCTGCGGACCCGCCCCGCCCTCGACATCGTCAACGAGACCCTGCTCGACGGCATGAAGGTCGTGGGCGAGCTGTTCGGCTCGGGCCAGATGCAGCTGCCGTTCGTGCTGCAGTCCGCCGAGGTCATGAAGACGGCCGTCGCCCACCTCGAACCGCACATGGAGAAGACCGACGAGGCCGGCAAGGGCACCATCGTGCTGGCCACCGTCCGCGGCGACGTCCACGACATCGGCAAGAACCTCGTCGACATCATCCTGTCCAACAACGGCTACAACGTCGTCAACCTCGGCATCAAGCAGCCGGTCTCCGCCATCCTGGAAGCCGCCGAGGAGCACAAGGCCGACGTCATCGGCATGTCGGGGCTGCTGGTGAAGTCCACGGTGATCATGAAGGAGAACCTGGAGGAGCTGAACCAGCGCGGCCTGGCCTCCGGCTACCCGGTCATCCTCGGCGGCGCCGCCCTGACCCGCGCCTACGTCGAGCAGGACCTGCACGAGATCTACCAGGGCGAGGTCCGCTACGCCCGCGACGCCTTCGAGGGCCTGCGCCTGATGGACGCCCTCATCGGCGTCAAGCGCGGCGTGCCCGGCGCGAAGCTGCCCGAGCTGAAGCAGCGCCGGGTGCGCGCCACCGCCTCGGTGGCGGTGGAGGAACGCCCGGAGGAGGGCCACGTCCGCTCCGACGTCGCCACCGACAACCCCGTGCCCACCCCGCCCTTCCGCGGCACCCGCGTGGTCAAGGGCATCCAGCTCAAGGAGTACGCGAACTGGCTCGACGAGGGCGCGCTCTTCAAGGGCCAGTGGGGTCTGAAGCAGGCCCGCACCGGCGAGGGGCCGACCTACGAGGAGCTCGTCGAGACCGAGGGCCGGCCCCGGCTGCGCGGTCTGCTCGACCGGCTCCAGACGGAGAACCTGCTGGAGGCGGCCGTGGTCTACGGCTACTTCCCGTGCGTCTCCAAGGACGACGACCTGATCATCCTGGACGAGCAGGGCAACGAACGCACCCGCTTCACCTTCCCGCGCCAGCGCCGCGGCCGGCGCCTGTGCCTGGCCGACTTCTTCCGCCCGGAGGAGTCGGGTGAGACCGACGTCGTCGGACTGCAGGTCGTCACCGTCGGCTCGCGCATCGGCGAGGAGACCGCCCGGCTGTTCGAGGGCAACGCCTACCGCGACTACCTCGAACTGCACGGCCTGTCGGTGCAGCTCGCCGAGGCGCTCGCCGAGTACTGGCACGCGCGCGTGCGCTCCGAGCTCGGCTTCGCGGGGGAGGACCCGGACGAGATGCAGGGCATGTTCGAGCTGAAGTACCGGGGCGCCCGCTTCTCCCTCGGTTACGGCGCCTGCCCGGACCTGGAGGACCGGGCCAAGATCGCCGAACTGCTGGAGCCGGAGCGCATCGGCGTGCAGCTGTCCGAGGAGTTCCAGCTGCACCCCGAGCAGTCCACCGACGCCATCGTGATCCACCACCCGGAGGCGAAGTACTTCAACGCCCGCTGACGCCCGCCACGCCCCTGCGCGCACCCGGACAGCCCCCGTACGGGCCGGTGTGCGCGGGGGCACAGCCGTCGAACGAGGCACTTCCGTCGCACACGACGTAGACTGGTCGGTCCACTGCAGGCCGGTTCCCTTCGTGGGAGCCGGCCTGATCGTCCCTCAAGGAGGTAGGTGGATGACCAGTACGGTCCCCGCGCTCGGCACCCGGACGGCCGAGGGGTCGGCCCTGCAGGCCGTGCTCCTCGACATGGACGGCACCCTGGTGGACACGGAGGGCTTCTGGTGGGACGTCGAGGTCGAGGTCTTCGCCTCCCTCGGCCACACGCTCGACGAGTCCTGGCGCCATGTCGTGGTCGGCGGCCCCATGACGCGCAGCGCGGGGTTCCTGATCGAGGCCACCGGAGCCGACATCACCCTCGACGAGCTCTCCGTGCTGCTCAACGACGGCTTCGAGAAGCGCATCGGCTCCGCCCTGCCGCTGATGCCCGGCGCCGGACGGCTGCTGGCCGAGCTGCACGAGTACGAGATCCCCACGGCCCTCGTCTCCGCCTCCCACCGGCGCATCATCGACCGGGTGCTCACCTCGCTCGGCGCCCACCACTTCCGCCTGACGGTCGCGGGCGACGAGGTGCCGCGCACCAAGCCCCACCCCGACCCGTACCTGGCGGCCGCCGCCGGCCTCGGCGCGGACCCGGCCCGGTGCGCCGTCATCGAGGACACCGCGACGGGCGTCGCCGCGGCCGAGGCCGCAGGCTGCCACGTCGTGGCGGTGCCCTCCGTCGCGCCGATCCAGCCGGCCCTGCGGCGCACGGTCGTCGGTTCCCTGGAAGAGGTCGACCTGCCATTTCTGCAGGGGCTGATGACGGAAATGCGCTAGGTGTTCACCCAGCGTGCAACGGAGTTAGGGCAAGAATTCCGAAGGTGAATTCGAACCTCTCCGGATCACCGAATTCGCGTACCACCGAACCTGTTCCGGCGTGTGACGTTCCCCACGCGGATCGAGGTCGACACGGAGACCGACGTGTGCTGAGCACCCCCTCCGGGGGGTCGCCGGCGTGCCCTTGTGTCCCGATTGGTAGAACGCTGCACCAAAGCTTCCACTGTCGGGTTTTCGGTGTGTCCACGCCCGGTTCCGCAGCGTGATGGGCGCTCAACTCCGGTGGCTGCCAACCCTCCTGCCGGCCCGGACTAATCTCAAGGCGAGAACATCGCCCCATCCCGTGATCCGCTGCGCCACCCCTGCATGCCGGGTACACGGAGTCGACAGCTCTGGAGAAACTCGAGCATGAACCGCAAGACTTTGGTGCTGCCGGCCGTGATCGGTCTGCTCGCGCCGGTGCTCGCCGCCTGTGGCGGGTCCGACAGCGGGAGCGGGGACAGCGACGCGATCGTCGTCGGCACCACGGACCGGTTCACCGCCTCGAAGGAGGCCCCGGCGCCCCTGGACCCGGCGTACGCCTACGACGTCGGCACCTGGAACATCCTCCGCCAGACCGTGCAGACCCTGATGACCCAGCCGCGCGGCGAGGGCGAGCCGGTCCCCGAGGCGGCCGAGCGCTGCGGCTTCACCGACACCGGCAACGAGCGCTACGCCTGCACCCTGCGCGACGGCCTCACGTTCGCGAACGGCGACGCCGTCACCGCGGCCGACGTGAAGTACTCCATCGACCGCGCCCGCTCCCTCAAGGCGGACAGCGGTGTCTTCGCCCTGCTGTCCACCATCGACACCATCGAGACGCAGGGCGACCGCGAGGTCATCTTCCACCTCAAGACGGCCGACGCGACCTTCCCGTACAAGCTGTCGACACCGGTGGCCGGCATCCTCGACCCGGACGACTACCCCAAGGGCAAGCTGCGCGACGGCTTCGAGATGTCGGGCTCCGGCCCGTACACCTTCAAGCCCGTCGTCGAGAACAACGAGCTCGTGCGGGCCGAGTTCACCAAGAACCCCGATTACCAGGGGTCCCTGAAGGTGAACAACGACCGGGTCGACATGGTCTCCTTCAAGGACACCGACTCCATGGGCGAGGCCCTGAACAAGGCCGACATCGACGTGATGACGCGCAGCATGTCGCCCGACCAGATCCGCAAGCTCTCCGGCGGCACGAACTCCGAGATCGACCTCGTCGAGATGCCCGGCCTGGAGATCCGCTACCTGGGCTTCAACACCGACGCCCCCACGGTCAAGTCCAAGGCCGTGCGCCAGGCGATGGCCCAGGTCGTCAACCGCAGCGCCCTGGTCTCCAAGGTCTACGGCTCCCAGGCCGAGCCGCTGTACTCGCTGGTCCCGGCCAGCGTCACGGGCCACTCCAACTCGTTCTTCAACAAGTACGGCGACCCCAGCGTCACCAAGGCCCGGACCCTGCTCAACCAGGCCGACATCACCACCCCGGTGAAGCTGACGCTGCACTACACCACCGACCACTACGGCCCGGCCACCAAGAAGGAGTTCGAGGTCCTGCGCGACCAGCTGAACTCCAGCGGGCTGTTCGAGGTCGACATCAAGGGCACCCCCTGGGACACCTTCCGCCCGGCCGAGAAGAAGGGCGAGTACGACGTCTACGGCATGGGCTGGTTCCCGGACTTCCCCGACGCCGACAACTTCCTCGCCCCGTTCCTCGACGAGGACAACACCCTCGGCTCGCCGTACGCCAACAGCCGGATCCGCACCGACCTGATCCCGGAGTCCCGCCGCGAGGCCGACCGGCTGTCCGCCTCCTCCAGCCTGACGGACATTCAGGACATCGTCGCCGGTGACGTGCCCGTGCTGCCGCTGTGGCAGGGCAAGCAGTACATCGCCGCACGCGACGACATCACGGGCACCGCCTACGCCCTCAACTCCTCCTCCACGCTGCAGCTCTGGGAGCTCGGCCGAGGCGTGAGCGGCTGACGGAGCCCACTGGAACCCCGGGGCCTGTGACCGCGGCCCCGGGGAGCCGTGCCCGGAGCCGGGGACATGCTCCGGGCGATCTCGAGAACCGACGACAAGGCACACACGTGAACATACGCAACCAGTGGCCGGTCCTGCCGATCGTGGCGGGACTCGCCTCCGGCCTGCTGACCGGCTGCGGCACGGAGACCGGGGACAGTGCGGGGGACGGCTCCAACGTGGTGGTGGGGATGTCCGACGACGTCCTGGCCACCGACCCCGCGTCCGGGTACGACCCGGGCTCCTGGCTGTTGTTCAACAACGTCTTCCAGTCGCTGCTCAGCTTCCCCAAGGGCGCCACCGAGCCGCAGCCGGAGGCCGCCGAGAGCTGTGCCTTCGCCGACACGCAGACCACGGTCTACAAGTGCACGCTGAAGGACGGCCTGAAGTTCAGCACCGGTGACGCCCTCACCTCCGAGGACGTCAAGTTCTCCTTCGACCGCATGCTGAAGATCAACGACCCCGACGGGCCGGCGATCATGTTCCCGACGCTGGAGAAGGTCGAGACCCCGGACGACAGGACGGTCGTCTTCCGGCTCAACACGGCGGACGCCACCTTCCCGAGCAAGATCGCCTCCGGTGCCGGCTCCATCGTCGACCACCGCTCGTACGACGCGGACGGGCTGCGCAAGGACGGCGGGGCCGTCGGCTCCGGCCCGTACAAGCTCGAGTCGATCGACGACAGGCAGGCCGTCTTCGCGGTCAACGAGAACTACAAGGGCACCGCCGAGGTGAAGAACACCGGCGTGACCCTCAAGTTCTTCAACGGCGACCAGGCCGCGCTCAAGCGCGCCATCCAGGACGAGGACGTCGACATCGCCTACCGCGGTCTCACCGCGGGCGACATCGCCGACATGGAGAAGGCCGACGACGGCACCGGCGCGGAGGTCGTCGAGGGCAGCAGCGCCGAGGTCCAGCACCTGGTGTTCAACATGGACCACCCGGTCGCCGGAAAGCTCGGCGTCCGCCGGGCCATCGCCCACCTGATCGACCGCGACGCCCTCATCCGGGACGTGTACCAGGGCACCGCGACCCCGCTGTACTCGATCGTCCCGGCCGGTATCGCCGGTCACAACACGGCCTTCTTCGACAGGTACGGGGCCCGTCCCTCCACGGCCAAGGCCAAGGAGGCGCTGCGCGAGGACGGCATCACCGGCAAGGTGAAGCTCACCCTGTGGTCCACCCCGGTCCGCTACGGCCCGGCCACCGACCAGGAGCTGAAGGCCATCGCCGGCCAGCTCAACGCGAGCGGCCTGTTCGAGGCGAGCGTCGAGTCCGTCCCGTTCGGCCAGTACGAGAAGGACATCGCCGCCGGCAAGTACGGCGTCTACGTCAAGGGCTGGGTGCCGGACTACCCGGACGCCGACAACTTCACCGCGCCCTTCTTCGGCAAGGGCAACGTGCTGGACAACAACTACGACAACAGCACGATCACCGGTTCGCTCGTCCCGCGCACCGCGGCCCTGACCAACCGGGGCGCGACCGACAAGGAGTTCGGCGAGCTGCAGGACATCGTCGCCGACGAACTGCCCGTCCTGCCGGTCTGGCAGGCCAAGCAGTACGCGGTCGTCCGCGAGGGCGTCTACGGCCTGGAGTACTGCCTCGACGCGTCGACCGTCTTCCGCTTCTGGGAGCTGAGCAAGGACGACGCCTGACCCCCCCGCACCACCAAGAGGCCGCCTCCTGCTCCGGCAGGGGGCGGCCTCGTCGTCACGGCGTGCGGGCTACTGCGCCCCGGGGCGCACCAGCCCGGACTCGTACGCGTACACCGCCGCCTGCACGCGGTCCCGCAGGCCCAGCTTGGTCAGCACATGCCCGACGTGCGTCTTGACGGTGGTCTCGCTGACGAACAGGTCCGCGGCGATCTCGGCATTGGACAGCCCGCGCGCCACCAGCTTGAGCACCTCGACCTCACGGTCGGTCAGCGTGTGCAGGGTGTCCGGCACCGGCTCGTCCCCCGACGGCAGGTGCGTGGCGTACTTGTCGAGCAGCCGGCGCGTGATGCTCGGCGCGAGCATCGCCTCGCCCGCGGCCACGACCCGGATGGCCTGCACCAGCTCGTTGGCGGGGGCGTCCTTCAGCAGGAAGCCGCTGGCCCCGGCCCGCAACGCCTCCACCACGTACTCGTCGAGGTCGAAGGTCGTCAGCACGAGCACCTTCGCCGGGCCGTCGCGCCCGGGGCCGGTGATCTGCCGGGTCGCCTCCACGCCGTCCATCCGCGGCATGCGGATGTCCATCAGGACCACGTCCGGCTGCAGGGCCCGCACCTGGTCGAGCGCCTGGAGGCCGTCTCCGGCCTCGCCGACGACCGCGATGTCCTGCTCGGCCTCCAGGATCATCCGGAAGCCCGTCCGGAGCAGCGGCTGGTCGTCGACCAGTAGGACGCGGATGGCCACGTGAGTCTCCTTCGCTAGTCCGGCCCATTCTGCCCTGCGCCGACCCGCCGGACTCGGCCGCCCTCACGGCAGCGGCTGAGCCGGCACCTCCGGCGCGCGCACCGGCAGCGGGTAGGGCGGGGGAGTGCCGCCGAACTCCGGGCAGTGCGCCTGGTGGTCGCACCAGCCGCACAGCTTGGTGGGCCGCGGCCGCCAGTCGCCCGACTCGGTCGCCAGCCGGATCGCGTCCCACAGCGCCAGCAACTTCCGCTCGACCCGCTCCAGATCGGCCGGCACCGGGTCGTACGTCAGCACCTGGCCACTGCCCAGGTACACCAGCTGGAGCCGGCGCGGCACCACGTGCTTCAGCCGCCACACGACCAGGGCGTAGAACTTCATCTGGAACAGGGCGCCCTCGGAGTACTCGGGGCGCGGCGCCTTGCCGGTCTTGTAGTCGACGATCCGGACCTCGCCCGTGGGCGCCACGTCGACCCGGTCGATGATGCCGCGCAGCCGCAGCCCCGACTCCAGCTCCGTCTCGACGAACAGCTCCCGCTCGGCCGGTTCCAGCCGGCTGGGGTCCTCCAAAGTGAACCAGCGCTCGACGAGCTGCTCGGCCTCACCCAGCCAGCGCGCCAGCCGCTCGCCCTCGGGATCGTCGGCGAACAGCTCCCCGACCTCCGGCCGCGACTCCCGCAGCCGCTCCCACTGGCCGGGGATCAGGGACTTGGCGCGCGGCGGTGTGCGTTCGCCCGCCGGGGCGTCGAACAGGCGCTCAAGGACCGCGTGGACCAGCGTCCCCCGGGTCGCGGCCTCGCTCGGCTTCTCCGGCAGCCGGTCGATGACCCGGAAGCGGTAGAGCAGCGGGCACTGCATGAAGTCGCTCGCGCGTGAGGGGGACAGCGAGGCGGGCGGTATGGCCGCGGATCCGGTCACCAGCTCGCTCACGGCGGCGGTCTCGGCCGCCGCCTCCGCGACGGTCCTGACCGCGTCTGCCTCGGCCACGGCCGGACCGGCCGCATGCCCTGCCGCCGCCTCCGCGGCAGGGCCGGTCCCGGGCTGTGCGGCGCCCTCGGTGCTCGTCTCCATGCCCCAGACCATACGGCCCGGCACTGACAGTGACCCACCACCCGTTCGTGAGGGAAGCCGGCAGAGGAGGTCGACGTACGGGAAACACAGGGGGTGCCGGGGCGGAACGTGCCCCGGCTGACGCATACCATCGACACGAGACCCTCCCGTCCGGCAGGCGCGGGAGACGCTTCGAACGAGGGGACACCGGTGGACGAGAGCGGCGGGCGCGGGCAGCCGCGGTCCGGCAACGACGAGTCGGCCGACCGCCACACGGGGCTTGTGCCCCCGGCTGCCGACCGGCCCTCCACCGACGATCGCGTCCCGGCCGAAGGGCCCGCCGAGGGCGACCACACCGAAGCCGGCCACCCGGTCGCCCCGCAGGTCCGCCTGCCCACCGGCACACCCCACCCGGCCGCCCCCGCGCCCGCCCCGGTGGACCCGGCGGACCCCGAGCAGCACCCGGAGGCATCCGCGCCGCAGGACCCCGCGGGCGGTGACCCGGAGCCCTCTCCCGCGGCGCCGGCCACCTCCCCCCGGCCGGTACCCGCCCGCCGGCGGACACCGAGCGGTCCCGCCGATGCCGAAGGCTCCGCGGACACCCCGACCCGCAGCCCGGCCCCGGCCAGCGGCGAGCGCGCCACCGCCGACGTCCCCCCGTCCGCCGACGACGCCCCCGGCACCCGCGACCCGCACGGCGACCCGGCCGGTACCGCCGACCCCGCCGCTCCCGCCACCGCCGCGGACGGCAGCCGCACGCCGCAGGGCGACCCCCGGGCCGACACCACCCACCCCGCGCCCGACCTCCACAAGACCCCCGGACCCCGGCCCGACGAGCGCGACGCCCACCCCGAGCGGGCCTACGCCGGCGGGGACCACGGCGGCCCCGACGGCAGGGGCCCCGCCCCGCAGCGGCCGGAGCCCCGGGGCGGGCTGCTCATGGGCCGGCCCTTCGGCGTGCCGGTGTACGTCGCACCCAGCTGGTTCCTCGTCGCCGCGCTGATCACCTGGGTGTTCGGCGGTCAGCTGGAGCGCGTCCTGCCCGAGCTGGGCGCCGCGCGCTACCTGGTCTCCCTGTTCTTCGCGGTGGCCTTCTACGCCTCGGTGCTGGTGCACGAACTGGCCCACACGGTCGCCGCCCTCCGCTTCAAGCTCCCGGTCCGCCGCATCCAGCTCCAGTTCTTCGGCGGCGTCTCCGAGATCGAGAAGGAGGCCGAGACCCCCGGCCGCGAGTTCGTGCTCGCCTTTGTCGGACCGCTGCTCTCCCTCGTCCTGTCCGGCCTCTTCTACGCCGCCATGCAGGCGGTGGAGCCGGGCACCGTCCCGGGCGTGCTGCTGGCCGGCCTGATGATCTCCAACCTCATCGTGGCCGCCTTCAACCTCCTGCCCGGCCTGCCCCTCGACGGTGGCCGGATGCTGCGCGCCGTGGTGTGGAAGCTCACCGGCAGGCCGATGACCGGCACCGTCGCCGCCGCCTGGGTCGGCCGCGCCCTCGCCGTGTCCGTGCTGATCGGGCTGCCCCTGCTCACCCAGTCCGGCGCCCTCGGGACCGAGGCCGTCGACAACGTCGGCATGGACACCGTCCTCGACGCCCTGCTCGCCGCGATCCTCGCCGCCATCATCTGGACGGGAGCCGGCAACAGCCTGCGCATGGCCCGGCTGCGCGAGCACCTGCCCGAGCTGCGCGCCCGCAGCCTCACCCGGCGCGCGGTCCCGGTCGAGGGCGCCACCCCGCTCTCGGAGGCCCTGCGCCGCGCCAACGCCGCCGGGGCCCGGGCCCTGGTCGTGGTCGACGCCGACGGCAAGCCCCTCTCCCTCGTTCGGGAGGCCGCCATCGTCGGCGTACCGGAGCACCGCCGGCCCTGGGTCGCGGTCAGCGGCCTCGCCCAGGACCTCACCGACGGCATGCGCGTCTCAGCGGAACTGTCCGGCGAGGAGCTCCTGGACGCCCTGCGCGCCACCCCCGCGACCGAGTACCTGGTGGTGGAGGAGACGGGCGAGATCTACGGCGTCCTGTCGGCGGCCGACGTCGAGCGGGCCTTCGTCAAGGCGATGGCACGGCCGTCCTAGGGCCGTACGCACCCACCCGGGGGCCGTCCGGGTGGTCGGCGGCCCTCTCCGGGGCCGGTAGGCTGGTCACATGTCCGAACCGACCGGTGCCGCCCGCAGGCGCGGGCCCTTCAAGGTCGGGGACCAGGTTCAGCTGACCGACCCCAAGGGCCGCCACTACACGTTCACGCTCGAGGCCGGGAAGAACTTCCACACCCACAAGGGTTCCTTCCCGCACGACGAGCTGATCGGCGCTCCCGAGGGCAGCGTTGTCCGTACCACGGGGAACGTCGCCTATCTCGCGCTGCGCCCCCTGCTCCCCGACTACGTCCTGTCCATGCCCCGCGGGGCAGCCGTCGTCTACCCGAAGGACGCGGGGCAGATCCTCGCCTTCGCCGACATCTTCCCCGGCGCGCGCGTCGTGGAGGCCGGTGTCGGCTCCGGCTCGCTCAGCAGCTTCCTGCTGCGCGCCATCGGCGACCAGGGCATGCTGCACTCCTACGAGCGCCGCGAGGACTTCGCCGAGATCGCGCAGCAGAACGTGGAGCGCTACTTCGGCGGACCGCACCCCGCCTGGCAGCTCACCGTCGGCGACCTGCAGGACAACCTGTCCGACACCGACGTCGACCGCGTCATCCTGGACATGCTCGCCCCCTGGGAGTGCCTGGAGGCCGTCTCCAAGGCCCTGGTCCCCGGCGGCATCCTGTGCTGCTACGTCGCGACCACCACCCAGCTGGCCCGGACCGTGGAGTCCATCCGTGAGATCGGCTGCTTCAACGAGCCGACCTCCTGGGAGACCATGATCCGCAACTGGCACATCGAGGGCCTGGCCGTCCGCCCGGACCACCGGATGATCGGCCACACCGGCTTCCTGCTCACCGCCCGGCGCCTCGCGGACGGCGTCGAGCCGCCCATGCGCCGCCGCCGCCCCGCCAAGGGCGCCTACGGCGAGGACTACGCCGGCCCCAACGCCGACGGCGGCGCCGCCCGCTGACGACGCTCCGTCACCGCACCCAACGCACGGGCGCCACGGCCGAGTTCCCGGATCCCCACCGGAACTCGGCCGCGGCGCCTTTTCGTTGCCACGGCGGGTGAACCGCCGGGGAAGACCGTTGACCTGGACACAGGGCCCTCCCGGGCCGCGGCGGTCCGCCGCACGCACCGGACCGCTGACACGGTGGCAGGTGGCCAACCCCTCTCCCTGCCCCGCCGAAGGACGTGCACACCCCGCCGTTCCCTCCGGATGTGACGTGTGGCACCATCTTGGCCACCCCACCGGCACAGCCCTCAGGAGACCCTCCTAGTGCAGCCTTCCTCCGTTCCGGAGCTCGCCCACACGCACACCCGCCCCATCCACTGGCTCGCCACCGCCACGGCCCTGGCCGGTGTGGTGGCCCTCTCCTCGGTCCTCCAGCCGGGTGCCGCCACGGCCGCCCAGCCGGACGCGCCCGGGACCGGAAGCACCCCGGTGCACGCGGCGCCGCCCGATCCCGCCGCCGTGACGTTCCCGGTCGAGTGCGGACCGGTGAAGGCCGTCGTCCAGAAGAAGGCGTCCGGGGACCTCGACGGCGACGGCCGCCCCGAGACGGTGGCCGTGGTCCACTGCGACTCCCCGATGGGCACCCCGCCCGACGGCGTGTACGTCCTCACCCGGGACGCGGACAGCGGCAGACCCCGGCTGGTGGCCACCCTGCTCGACCCCGAGGACGGCAGCACGGTCGGTGACTTCGCCGTGCGCGGCGGCGCCGTGACGGCGACCCTGCTCGGCTACTCGTCGGCGGAGGTGCCCCGTTGCTGCCCCGACGAGAAGAGCGACGCGAAATGGCGTTGGCGCGACGGCACGTTCGTCCGCTCCACGCCGGCCGGCGCGCGCAGCGTGTGAGGACGACGCGGCGGCGCAAGCCTGTGACGGATCAGACAGTTGTCACGGAGCGTGCGGAACCGATCACCCGGCGTCCGGTCCGTAGACTTCCGCCCTGTCCGAAACCCGACGTACGTGGATGCACTCGCCCGGACACTCCTTCGCCGAGTCGATCACATCGGTGAGGAGCGGCAGCGGGACCGGCGTCGTCGCCCCCTTCTCCTGGAGCAACTCGTCCTCGGCGCTCTTCACATAGGCCAGACCGTCGATGTCCAGCTCGAACACCTCGGGCGCGTACTGGGCGCAGATGCCGTCGCCGGTGCACAGGTCCTGGTCGATCCAGACCTCCAGCGCCTCCCCGGCGACGTCCGCCTCCTGCTGCACGCTCATCTCTCCTGCCGTTTCTCCGCCGTGCCGTACCGGGAATCCGGCCAGCTCCGGCGGGTGTTGAACGCTTCGACCCTACCTGGGGCTGGGTTCCAATCATGTTCGCTGGGTATTCCCCTGGCGTGAGGGAGAGCGCAAGGGTGAAGATCGGACACACCCCGACCGTCTTTGTGATCTAGGGGTTTCAATCGACACCCGCCCAGGTAGGGTCTGGAAGCGTCCAGCTCCCCTTGGAGGAGGTGAGGACCGTGGCAGCCCACGACGACGACATGAACCGCGGCATCCGCCCGGGACGCGGGTCCGACGACCCGGCCGGGCAGATCGCCTACCTTGAGCAGGAGATCGCCGTCCTGCGACGCAAGCTCGCCGACTCTCCGCGACACACGAGGATTCTCGAAGAGCGGATCGTCGAGCTGCAGACCAATCTGGCCGGCGTGTCCGCGCAGAACGAGCGACTCGCCAACACGCTCCGTGAGGCCCGCGACCAGATCGTGGCCCTCAAGGAGGAAGTCGACCGGCTCGCACAGCCGCCGGCCGGCTTCGGTGTCTTCCTGACGGCGAACGAGGACGGTACCGCCGACATCTTCACCGGCGGCCGCAAGCTCAGGGTGAACGTCAGCCCCAGCGTCGAGCTCGAAGAGCTCCGGCGCGGCCAGGAAGTAATGCTGAACGAAGCGCTCAACGTGGTCGAGGCCATGGAGTTCGAGCGCGTCGGTGACATCGTGACCCTCAAGGAGATCCTCGAGGACGGCGAGCGGGCCCTGGTGCTCGGGCACACCGACGAGGAGCGGGTGGTGCGGCTCGCCGAGCCGCTGCTGGACGTCACCATCCGCCCCGGCGACGCCCTCCTGCTCGAACCCCGCTCCGGGTACGTCTACGAGGTCGTGCCCAAGAGCGAGGTCGAGGAACTCGTCCTCGAAGAGGTCCCCGACATCGGCTACGAGCAGATCGGCGGTCTCGGCGGCCAGATCGAGGCCATCCGCGACGCGGTCGAGCTGCCGTACCTCTACCCGGACCTGTTCAAGGAGCACGAACTGCGGCCGCCGAAGGGCGTGCTGCTCTACGGGCCCCCCGGATGCGGCAAGACGCTCATCGCCAAGGCCGTGGCCAACTCGCTGGCCAAGAAGGTCGCCGAGGTGACCGGCCAGGCGGCCGGCAAGAGCTTCTTCCTCAACATCAAGGGCCCCGAGCTGCTCAACAAGTACGTCGGTGAGACGGAGCGGCAGATCCGCCTCGTCTTCCAGCGGGCCCGTGAGAAGGCCAGCGAGGGCACACCCGTCATCGTCTTCTTCGACGAGATGGAGTCCCTCTTCCGCACCCGCGGCTCCGGTGTCAGCTCGGACGTGGAGAACACCATCGTCCCGCAGCTGCTCGCCGAGATCGACGGTGTGGAGGGCCTGCAGAACGTGGTCGTGATCGGTGCCTCCAACCGTGAGGACATGATCGACCCGGCCATCCTGCGCCCCGGCCGGCTGGACGTGAAGATCAAGATCGAGCGTCCGGACGCCGAGGCCGCCAAGGACATCTTCGGCAAGTACCTCACCGAGCGCCTCCCACTGCACTCCGACGACCTCGGCGAGCACGGCGGCCGCAAGGACGCCACGGTCCAGAACATGATCCAGACGGCCGTGGAGCACATGTACGCGGAATCCGAGGAGAACCGCTTCCTGGAGGTCACCTACGCCAATGGTGACAAGGAAGTCCTGTACTTCAAGGACTTCAATTCCGGCGCCATGATCGAGAACATCGTGGGCCGTGCCAAGAAGATGGCGATCAAGGACTTCCTCGAGAAGAACCAGAAGGGTCTGCGCGTCTCCCACCTCCTCCAGGCCTGTGTGGACGAGTTCAAGGAGAACGAGGACCTGCCCAACACCACCAACCCGGACGACTGGGCCCGGATCTCCGGAAAGAAGGGCGAGCGGATCGTGTACATCCGCACGCTCATCACCGGAAAGCAGGGCGCGGACACCGGACGCTCCATCGACACGGTGGCGAACACCGGTCAGTACCTGTAAAAGGCAGGGCGGCTGCGGGTGCCCGTCGCGGGTACCCGCAGCCGACTGCTTTTCGGGCCACGGCTGGAGCAACGCAATGACGCAAATGATCTCCCCACCAGCGCAAAGGCGTTCTAGGCTCTTCCGTACCGCCACGTCGCGCAGTGCGGGGACGGGCACCGCACACGCAACCGAGCGCCAGCGGTATCTGAGTGGCGCCCACGACCGAGGGTGCCGCCGGGCAAGGAGGGCCGCATGACCGTACGGCGAGTAATGGGCATCGAGACGGAGTACGGGATCTCCGTCCCCGGCCACCCCAACGCCAATGCCATGCTCACCTCGTCCCAGATCGTGAACGCCTACGCGGCGGCGATGCACCGGGCCCGCCGGGCCCGCTGGGACTTCGAGGAGGAGAATCCGCTGCGGGACGCGCGAGGCTTCGACCTCGCCCGTGAGGCCGCCGACTCCAGCCAGCTCACCGACGAGGACATCGGCCTGGCCAACGTGATCCTCACCAACGGTGCGCGGCTCTACGTCGACCACGCCCACCCCGAGTACAGCTCTCCCGAGGTGACCAACCCGCGGGACGCCGTGCTGTGGGACAAGGCCGGCGAGCGGATCATGGCGGAGGCCGCGGAACGGGCCGCCCAGCTGCCCGGTGCCCAGCCGATCCACCTGTACAAGAACAACACCGACAACAAGGGCGCGTCCTACGGCACGCACGAGAACTACCTGATGAAGCGGGAGACCCCCTTCTCGGACATCGTGCGCCACCTGACGCCCTTCTTCGTCTCCCGCCAGGTCGTCACCGGCGCGGGCCGCGTCGGCATCGGCCAGGACGGGCACGAGCACGGCTTCCAGCTGAGCCAGCGGGCGGACTACTTCGAGGTCGAGGTCGGCCTGGAGACCACCCTCAAGCGCCCGATCATCAACACGCGCGACGAGCCGCACGCGGACGCCGAGAGGTACCGCCGGCTGCACGTCATCATCGGCGACGCGAACCTCTCCGAGATCTCGACGTATCTGAAGCTGGGCACGACCGCGCTGGTGCTGTCGATGATCGAGGACGGCTTCATCGCCGTGGACCTGGCCGTCGACCAGCCCGTGCGCACCCTGCACCAGGTCTCGCACGACCCGTCGCTCAAGCGGCTGGTCACGCTCCGCAGCGGCCGGACGCTCACCGCGGTCCAGCTGCAGATGGAGTACTACGAGCTGGCCCGCAAGTACGTGGAGGAGCGCTACGGCGCCGACGCGGACGACCAGACCAGGGACGTCCTGTCCCGCTGGGAGGACACCCTCACCCGTCTGGAGCACGACCCTATGAGTCTGGCCGGCGAGCTGGACTGGGTCGCCAAGCGGGAGCTCATGGAGGGCTACCGGCGCCGGGACAGCCTCGACTGGGACGCCGCCCGGCTGCACCTCGTCGACCTCCAGTACGCCGACGTACGGCCCGAGAAGGGCCTGTACAACCGCCTGGTGGCCCGTGGGCGCATGAAGCGGCTGCTGGACGAGGCGGACGTGGAGCGGGCGCGTACGTCGCCGCCCGAGGACACCCGGGCGTACTTCCGCGGCCGCTGTCTGGAGCAGTACGCGGACGACGTCGCGGCGGCCTCCTGGGACTCGGTGATCTTCGACCTGCCCGGCCGGGATTCCCTGCAGCGGGTCCCAACCCTGGAACCGCTTCGCGGAACGCGTAATCACGTCAAGGAGCTCCTGGACCGCTGTCGCACCGCGGAAGACCTGGTCAGGGTCCTGTCCGGGGGATGAGCGCGTGGCGTGGGTACCCGGACGGGGCCCGCCGGACAGGGTGGAAAATCCCGGGTCCGGGAATCATCGAGGTGGCCCCCGTACGTTGGAGCAACTGCGGGGCCGTTGTCAGACCGGGCGAGTAGGGTCTGATCTTGACCGAGCAACTGTGTCGGGCGAACCGAGCGGGGTGAGGGATATGGCGACGAAGGACACCGGCGGCGGACAGCAGAAGGCCACCCGGTCCACCGAGGAGGTCGAGGAGCAGTCTGCGGAGGCGCAGGGCTCCGAGGACCTCAAGGAGCGTCAGGAGAAGCTGAGCGACGACGTGGACTCGGTCCTGGACGAGATCGACGATGTGCTCGAAGAGAATGCCGAGGACTTCGTGCGCTCCTTCGTTCAAAAGGGCGGTCAGTAAGGCGCTCGCTCTCGTCCCGCAGGCGGGCGAGGGGCACGGGTGACGGACGGGCGGAGCGCGGAGCGCTGTGCGCGGGGCGGTCGGTGACAGGCGCTCCCGTGTGCGGCGCTCCGGGCGTCGGCGGCGTCCGGAGCCCGGCGGCCCGCCGGCCGTCGCACGACGGGCGAATGCGGCGTCGGCCCGGTCCAGTTGGTTCCGCCGGGCATGTGGATCACCGCCGAAGGACGGGTAGGGTCCGAGGCATACCGCGCCCCCGGCCGCAGGACCGGGGTTGTACCAAGGATCGGCCCGACGTCACTGGGCGGGCTGCCGCTTATGTGGAAGGAATCGCGTGGAAGCCAACACTCGTAGCACCGGGCGTCTGCCATCTGCCTTCCTGACGCCAGGCTCCTCCTCCTTCATGGACTTCCTCTCCGATCACCAGCCCGAACTGCTGCCGGGGAACAAGAAGTTGCCGCCCGTGCAGGGCGCTGTCGAGGCACCGCACGGCACGACGATCGTGGCCGTGACGTTTCCCGGCGGTGTCGTGCTGGCCGGTGACCGGCGGGCCACCATGGGCAACGTCATCGCGCAGCGGGACATCGAGAAGGTCTTCCCCGCCGACGAGTACTCGGCGGTGGGCATCGCCGGTACGGCGGGCCTGGCCGTGGAGATGGTGAAGCTGTTCCAGCTGGAGCTGGAGCACTTCGAGAAGGTGGAGGGCGCCCAGCTGTCCCTGGAGGGCAAGGCCAACCGGCTGTCGACGATGATCCGCTCGAACCTCGGGATGGCCATGCAGGGCCTGGCCGTCGTCCCGCTGTTCGCCGGGTACGACGTCGACCGGGACAAGGGCCGCATCTTCTCGTACGACGTCACCGGCGGTCGCTCCGAGGAGCACGGGTACGCGGCCACCGGGTCCGGCTCTATCTTCGCGCGCGGCGCGATGAAGAAGCTCTTCCGGGACGACCTGAACGAGAGCGAGGCCACGACACTCGTGGTCCAGGCGCTCTACGACGCGGCAGACGACGACTCGGCGACCGGCGGCCCCGATGTCGCCCGCCGGATCTATCCCATCGTCACCGTGATCACCGAGGACGGCTTCCGCCGGCTCACCGAGGACGAGGCGTCCGAGATCGCGCGCTCCGTCCTCCAGCGGCGACTGGAGCAGCCCGACGGGCCGCGGGCCGCGCTGCTGTGAGCGGCCGGCCGTCTTCGTGAGGGTGGTCCAGTGAACCGACGGAATCTTCAAGAGAGGGACGGATAACCGGTGTCGACGCCGTTCTATGTCTCACCCCAGCAGGCGATGGCCGACCGGGCGGAGTACGCCCGCAAGGGCATCGCGCGTGGCCGCAGCCTGGTCGTGCTGCAGTACGCCGACGGCATCGTGTTCGTCGGCGAGAACCCGTCCCGCGCGCTGCACAAGTTCAGCGAGATCTACGACCGGATCGGCTTCGCGGCCGCCGGCAAGTACAACGAGTACGAGAACCTGCGCATCGGTGGCGTCCGCTACGCCGACCTGCGGGGTTACACCTACGACCGGGCCGACGTGACGGCCCGCGGCCTGGCGAACGTGTACGCGCAGACGCTGGGCACGATCTTCTCCAGCGCGGCCGAGAAGCCCTACGAGGTGGAGCTGGTCGTCGCCGAGGTCGGGGAGACCCCCGAGGGCGACCAGATCTACCGGCTGCCGCACGACGGATCCATCGTGGACGAGCACGGCTCGGTCGCGGTCGGCGGCAACGCGGAGCAGATCAGCAGTTACCTGGACCAGCGGCACCAGGACGGCATGACGCTGGCCGAGGCACTGAAGCTGGCGGTCCAGGCGCTCTCGCGCGACACCAACGGCAGCGAGCGGGAGATCCCCGCGGAGCGGCTGGAGGTGGCGGTGCTGGACCGGACGCGGCCGCAGAAGCGCAAGTTCAAGCGGATCAGCGGGCGGCAGCTGTCGCGGCTCCTCGGAGCGGACGGCGGCAGCGCGCCGGCGACGTCGGAGGAGGACGCCGAGTAACCGGCGGACGAGGTCGTAAGCGAAGGGCCCCGGCTCCGGCCGGGGCCCTTCGCCGTCCTGCGAGGGCGGGTCGCCCGCCGCTAGGAGCGGCGTGGCGGGGCCGTGGAGGCCCGGACGACCAGGTGGACGGGGATGTCGCCGCGCTCGGTCTCGCGGCCCTCCAGGACGGCCAGCAGGGCCCGCATGCCGCGTTCGCCGAAGAGTTCCGCGTCCAGGCGGACCGTCGTGAGCTCCGGGTCGAGGGCCGTGGCCAGCGCCAGGTCGTCCAGGCCCGTGACCGATACGTCGTCGGGGATGCGCAGGCCCAGGCGGCGGGCCGCCTTGTAGACGCCGGCGGCCAGCTTGTCGTCGTCGCAGACGACGGCCGTCGGACGCTCGGCGCGGGCGGAGAGCGCGTCATGGGCCGCTGCCCGGGCGCCCTCGATGGAGATAGGGGCCCGGGCCGTACGGACCGATGTGCCGGGCACCCGCGAGAGCCTGGCGGCCAGTTCCCGGGAGCGCACCTCGAACGTCCAGGACGGCACGTCGGCCGCCAGGTGCAGGAAGCGGCGGTGGCCCAGGGACAGCAGGTGCTCGCTGATCTGGCGGACGCCGTCGGCGATGTCCAGGTTCACCGTCGCCGCGCCCAGGCTCCCGGCCGGGTCGCTGTCCAGCATCACCAGGGGCAGGGCCTCGCCGCGGATCGCGCTGAGCGCGTCCGCCGCCATGGACGAGGCGATGACGCCGTCCAGGGCCGCCTGGGCGGAGGCGAAGGGGTCGCGGGCGGGGCCGATGCCCTCGGGTGAGGGGTACAGGACCACGCCGAAGCCGTGCTCGGCGGCGACCCGGGCCGCGCCCGTGTAGACACCGGCGAAGAACTCCGTGGTGAGGGCCGGGACGACCAGCAGGACCGTGCGCGTGCGGCCCAGCCGCAGGTGGCGGGCGGCCAGGTTGGGGCGGTAGCCCAGGTCGCGGGCGGCTTCCCGGACCCGCTCCGCGGTGGCCTCGGAGACCCGTCCGCGCCACTTGTCCCCGAGGACCAGGGAGACCGCCGCCTGGGAGACGCCGGCGGCCTGGGCGACGTCCCGGCTCGTGGGGCGGGTGCTGCCTCGTGCCACCGTGGGCCTGCTCTTTCGTCTGGACTCGTGAACAGCGGACATGGTACGTATGGAACTCGACGTTATACGTAAAACCTAGGGCGGGGACATGGCCACGGGATACCTGGAGATCCTTCGGGCGCGACACGCCGCCCGGCTGCTCGTCGGCACGCTCGTCGGGCGGCTGCCCAACGCCACGGGCGCCATCGCCATCGTGCTGTTCGTACGGGCGGAAGGGGGCACGTACAGCCTGGCCGGTGCGCTGGCGGCGGTGTACGGCATCGCCAACGCCGTGGGGCAGCCGGTGCTGGGGCGGCTCGTGGACCTGCGCGGGCAGCCCCGGGTGCAGCTGCCCGCCGCCGTGCTGTCGGCGCTGGCCATGGCCGTCTTCGCCTTCTCCGGCGTCGGCTCGCTGCCCCTCGCCTACGCCGCCGTCGCGGCCGCCGGGCTCTTCACGCCGCCCCTGGAGGGCGGGCTGCGGGCGCTGTGGCCGTCGGTCCTGCGGCGCGAGGACCAGGTGCACACGGCGTACGCGATGGACGCCGTGGCCCAGGAGATCATCTTCACCGTCGGGCCGCTGCTGGTGACCCTGTGCGTGTCCCTCTGGTCGGCCCAGGCGGCGCTGCTCGTGCTGAACGCGGTCGGGGTGCTCGGTGCCCTGTCCGTCGTCGTCTCGAAGCCCTCGCGGGCCTGGCGGTCGGCACCGCGCGAGGCGCACTGGCTGGGCGCGCTGCGCTCGCCGGGGCTGCTGGCGCTGCTCGCGGCGTTCCTCTTCATCGGCATGGCCCTCGGGTCCATCACGGTCGCCTCCGTGCCCTACGCGGACGACCACGGCGGCGACGCCGTGTACGGGTGGCTGATGGCGGCGCTGGGCTTCGGCGCGCTGGTGGGCGGTGCCGTGTACGGGGCGCGGCAGTGGGCGGGCGAGCCCGCGCGGCGACTGCGCGTGCTGGTCGCGCTTCTGGTGGTGTGTTACCTGCCGCTGATGCTGATGCCGGACGCGGTGGCGATGATCGCGCTGACCGCGCTCGCCGGCGTGTTCCTCGCGCCCGCCATCGCCTGCGCGTTCGTCCTGGTCGACCGGCACGCGCCGCGCGGCACGGTCACCGAGGCGTTCTCCTGGCTGGTGACCACCTTCACGGTCGGCCACTCGGTCGGAACGGGCGTCGCCGGGCCCGTCGTCGAGCAGGGCGGGGCCCTGTGGGGCTTCACCGTGCCGGCCGTCGCGGGCGGCGTGTCCCTGCTGGTTTTGATCGCCACAGGACGGGTAGTCGCAGCTCCCGGCCAGGGGGCGGTCGTTGCGGCCGGTTCGGAAAATGATCCGAACCGTGCCCTCGAACCCCGTTTCAGTTCAGGGGATCGGGCGTAATGTTCCCTCATGGACCGCCGCATTTTCGGGCTGGAGAACGAGTACGGCGTCACGTGCACGTTCAGGGGACAGCGCCGCCTGTCTCCTGACGAGGTGGCGCGGTACCTCTTCCGCCGTGTCGTGTCATGGGGCCGCAGCAGCAACGTCTTCCTTCGAAACGGCGCCCGCCTCTATCTCGACGTGGGTTCGCATCCGGAATACGCGACACCGGAATGCGACAACGTGATCGAACTGGTCACCCACGACAAGGCCGGCGAGCGCATTCTCGAAGGACTTCTGGTGGACGCCGAACGACGCCTGCACGAGGAGGGAATCGCGGGCGACGTCTACCTCTTCAAGAACAACACCGACTCGGCGGGCAACTCCTACGGATGCCACGAGAACTATCTCGTGGCGCGGCACGGGGAGTTCTCGCGGCTGGCGGACATCCTGATCCCGTTCCTGGTCACGCGGCAGCTGCTGTGCGGCGCGGGCAAGGTGCTGCAGACGCCGCGCGGGGCCGTGTACTGCGTCAGTCAGCGGGCCGAGCACATCTGGGAGGGTGTCTCCTCGGCGACCACCCGCTCCCGCCCGATCATCAACACGCGCGACGAGCCGCACGCGGACGCCGAGCGCTACCGCCGCCTGCACGTCATCGTGGGCGACTCGAACATGTCCGAGACGACCAATCTGCTCAAGGTCGGCGCCACCGACCTGGTGCTGCGCATGATCGAGGCCGGCACGGTGATGCGGGACCTCACGCTGGAGAACCCCATCCGGGCGATCCGCGAGGTCAGCCACGACATCACCGGCCGCCGCAAGGTCCGGCTGGCCAGCGGACGCGAGGCCTCCGCCCTGGAGGTGCAGCGCGAGTACTACGAGAAGGCGCTGGACTTCTGCGAGCGCCGCGGCGTGCGCACCGGCACGGTCGAGCGGGTCCTGGAACTGTGGGGCCGCACGCTGGACGCGATCGAGAGCGAGGACCTCGACCGCATCGGCACCGAGATCGACTGGGTCATGAAGTACAAGCTCATCGAGCGCTACCGGGCCAAGCACAACATGACGATGTCCCACCCGCGGGTCGCGCAGATAGACCTCGCCTACCACGACATCCACCGCCGTCGTGGCCTGTACTACCTGCTCGAGAAGAAGGGGCAGGCGGCCCGGGTCTGCAACGACCTGAAGATCTTCGAGGGCAAGTCCGTCCCGCCGCAGACCACTCGGGCCCGGCTGCGCGGCGACTTCATCCGTCGGGCCCAGGAGCAGCGCCGGGACTTCACGGTCGACTGGGTGCACCTGAAGCTCAACGACCAGGCGCAGCGCACCGTGTTGTGCAAGGACCCGTTCCGTTCGGTGGACGACCGGGTGGAGAAGCTGATCGCCGGCATGTGACGGCGTTCCGCCGGGCGGCCCGCCCGGCGGTTGCCCGGTGCCCGGAGGTGTCGCACCTCCGGGCACCAGGCTTTTTGCTGTGGCCCGGCTGTGAAGGACGTCACTCGAGGCCCCGTGCGCCCTCGGAGCGGAATCGTCCGTTCCCATCCCGTTATCTGGTGATTCGTCCCGGCTGGACGGAGGTGCCGGGCGGCTGCGTGCCGGCTGCCTCTATCACGCGGCCTCGAACGCCCCTGCCCGACACGCCGGGACGGGCGCCGTCCGGGTCCGGGCGGATCGCCGCGAGGGCCGGAATATTCGCGTGATCATGTCAGTGGCGTCGGGTTTACTCCTGGTGGCCGCCATGACCATGACCAGGTCGGCGGCAGTGCCGCGAGGTCCCGTCCGGGGGCCTCGGAGGCATCCACACACAACGGGGGCCCACTTTGCGCTCTGTCACGACCAGAACCCGACACGCAACCGTCCTCGCCACGGCCGGAGTCGTCATGACGACGGCGCTGGTGGGGCTGAGCGCGTCGAACGCCGAGGCGTACTGCCGTTCCGGCATGGTGAAGTGGAACAGCAGCGGCGCCAAGACCATAGGTGCCAACACCACATTCCCCAGCAGCCTGCGGGCAGGCCTCAACGGCGGACTGAAGCAGTGGAACCGCAGCGGTTCCGCCCTGCGCTACAACTCGCCCGTCTACACCGCCGGCTGGCAGATCTACGCCTTCCGCGCCTCGTACAGCTACACCAGCCTCATGGGCAGTGCGCCCGGGTACGCCGCGACCCAGCGGTCCGGCAGCACCCACAAGGGCGGAACGCTCTACCTGTCCAACCGCTTCCGCTGGGTCAACGGCAGCCAGAACATCGGCCAGGGCAAGGCGGACGTGCAGACGGTCGCCGTGCACGAGGTCGGCCACTTCAACGGCCTCGCCCATCCCTGGGCCCCGCACTGCACCGACGGCTCCTCCTACACCGACGCCGAGAAGAAGTCGGTCATGACGGCGATCAACACGGGCACGCGCCGCGCGCTCAACAGCGACGACATCGCGGGCATCCGCGCCCTTTACTGAACCGGGGGAATCACGACATGAGCGCACCACGCATCAGACGGCACAGCGGCACCGCGGCGCGCGCGGCGGCCGTTCTCGCCCTTCTCGCACTCGGCGCCACCGCGTGCGCCGACGCCGGCGGGGACGGCCGGGACCGGGCCGGAGGCAAGGGCGGGGAGGCCGTCCGCGTCGTCTCCGGCCACCCCTACGCGGTGGACAGCAGCCCCGGCGCCGCCCTGGCGTTCCCGATGAACGACAACGTCTTCGAGGGCACGGTCGTCGGCACGCGCCCCGACGTGCACGCCGAGGACGTCCTCGACGACGGTTCGACCTTCGAGGTCGTGTACACGCCGGTCGTGGTCCGGATCGACCGGGTCCACAAGGGGCACCTGGAGAAGGGCTCCGAGGTGGTCGTGCGATCGATGGGCGGCACCGCCGACGGGGTCCGCTACGAGATAGCCGAGGCACCGGCGAAGAAGACCTTCGCCAAGGGTGCCTCGCTCGTGGTGTTCGGCAGCGCCTACGAGGCCGTCGACTCGGAGAAGTCCCCGGCCCTGACGCCCAACTTCCTGTACCGGAGGACCGGCGGGGCCTTCGTCGACGCCACCTACGCGCAGGGCGCCCACGACGGCGGCCCGGCCGACCGGGTGGACCGGAGGACGTTCCTCGGCGAGCTGCGCTCGCTGGACGGCGGGGCCTCCTGACCCCCGCCTCCCGAGCCGCACACGCGGAGGCGCCGCCCGGGCCACGACCGGCCCGGGCGGCGCCGTGTCGTCCGTCGGGCCCGGCCGCGCGTGCGCACGCCGTAGAGTGGCGCACATTGGCCCCCCACCCCCGATCCCAGTTGGACTGATGAACTACAACACGAAACGACTCGTGGCCGCGCTGCTGGCCGTTCCCGCCCTGTTGTTCACCGCCGCGTGCGGGTCGGACGACGGGAACAACGGCGACGCGGCGGGAGGCGTCGCCGAGGTCAAGGGAAAGGTCGGGGCGAAGCCCGAGATCTCCGTGCCGAAGGACGGTGACCCGTCCGAGAAGACCGTGGTCAAGACGCTCTCGCCGGGCAGCGGAAGCGCGATCAAGAACGCCGACTTCGTCCGCCTCGACTGGACCGTCGAGAAGTGGGGCGACGACAAGGAACTGGGCGGCACCTGGGCCGCGGGGGCGGCGGGCGACAGCGCCCCGCGCCGGCAGTCCGTCGAGCAGATCGGCAAGCCGAGCCAGCAGCTGCCCGAGAAGGTCCTCGACGCGGTGAAGGGCAAGAAGCCCGGCAGCCGGATCCTGGTGCAGGGCACCGCGGGCGACCTGATCGGCCAGAGCCTGAACACGTCCTCCGGCATCGCCGCCAAGGACGTGCTGATCTGGGTGGTCGACCCGGTCGGCGCCGCGAGCGTCGACGCCAAGGGCGAGGCCGAGGGCGAGCAGGCGGCCTCCGAGTCGGGCCTGCCCGAGGTGAAGGCCCCCTCGCAGAAGGCCGCGACCATCACCGTCCCCAAGGGCGTCAAGGCCCCCAAGGACCTCAAGGAGCAGGTGCTGGTCAAGGGGAACGGCAAGAAGATCGAGGCCGGCCAGGGCCTGATCGCCCAGTACACCGGGGTCAAGTGGGAGGACGGCAAGAAGTTCGACTCCTCCTGGGACCACGGCGGTGCCACGGCGTTCCAGATCGGCAACGGCTCCGTGGTGGCAGGCTGGGACAAGGGCCTGGTCGGCAAGCACGTGGGCGACCGGGTGCTGCTGGTGATCCCGCCGTCGCTCGGCTACGGCGCGAGCCCCCAGAGCGAGCTGTCCAAGAACACGCTGGTCTTCACCGTGGACATCCTGGGCGCGGTCTGACCCGGCTGTCTGTGAGACTGTCCCCGACGCAGGTCACGCAACAAGGAGAGATGAAGTGAGCATCGACAAGCCCGAGATCGACTTCCCGGGCGGCGAGCCCCCGGCGGACCTCGAGATCAAGGACATCTGGGAGGGCGACGGACCGGTCGCCGAGGCCGGCCAGACGGTCACCGTGCACTACGTCGGCGTCGCCTTCAGCACCGGCGAGGAGTTCGACGCCAGCTGGAACCGCGGCACCCCCTTCCGCTTCCCGCTGGGCGGCGGCCGGGTCATCAAGGGCTGGGACCAGGGTGTGCAGGGCATGAAGGTCGGCGGCCGCCGCCAGCTGACCATCCCCGCCCACCTCGCCTACGGCAACCAGAGCCCGACCCCGGCGATCAAGCCCGGCGAGACGCTGATCTTCGTGGTCGACCTGCTCGGCGTCTGATCACGGTCCGACAGACTCGATCACCTGGGGCCCATGCCTGTCCGGCATGGGCCCTCGGCTTTTGCCGTACCACCGTGTGGCGGTACGGTCATCGCTCGTAAGCACCATAGGGAGGCGAAGCGCGTCGATGGCCATTGCCAAGGCCGAGCGGCTGATGAATCTGGCGCTGTGTCTGCTCGGGACCCGGCGGCCGCTCAGCAAGCGCGAGCTGCGCGACTCCATCGAGGCCTACGTCGAGGCCTTCGGGCCGGGCAACGGCTCGGCCGGTTCGGACGACTCGTTCAACCGCATGTTCGAGCGGGACAAGGACGACCTGCGCGAACTCGGCCTGGTGATCGAGACGGTCGAGAACATCGAGGGCGAGGTGGGCTACATGGCCCGCCGCGACAGCAACCGCCTCCCGCCCATCACCCTGGACGCGGAGGAGGCCGCCGCGCTGGGGCTGGCCGCCAAGGTGTGGCAGCAGGCCCGGCTGGCCGGGGCGGCCAGCGGCGCCCTGCAGAAGCTGCGCGCGGCGGGACTGCCCGAGGACGTCGACCCGTACGGGTCGCACGGCGCGCTGGAACCCCGCATCCCCGTGCACGAGGCGGCGTTCGAACCGCTGATGCTGGCCTGCCGGGACCGGCGGCCGGTCGTCTTCGACTACCGCAAGGCCACCGCCGCCCACCCCGAGCAGCGGCACGTCGAGCCGTGGGCGCTGGAGTGCTGGCGCGGTCACTGGTACCTGGCGGGCTGGGACCGCGACCGGGGCGCGGAGCGGGTGTTCCGGCTGTCCCGCATCACCGGCAAGGTCCGCTCCCGCGGCGGTCGGTACACGGCCCCCGTGCCCGACGTGGTCACCGTCCGCGAGACCGTCGCGAGCTGGGCCGGGGAGATCGCCGACCGCTCGGCCCGGATCCGGCTGCGCTCGGACGCCGGGTACCCCCTTCGGGCGAAAGCCACCTCGGTCCGGGAACTCGGCGACGGCTGGGACGAGTTGGAGATTCCGTACGGCCACGGGCTGGACGCCTGGCTGGTGGAGTTCGGGCCCGACGTGGTCGTCCTGGAGCCCGCGGAGCTGCGGGCCGACGTGGTGGACCGGCTGCGTGCCGTGGCCAAGGGCTGAGGGGGAGCGGAGCAAGACAGTGGCAGGCAAACCGGTCAGGCCCGTGAACGCCATCGACCAGACCCGGCGGATGCTCTCCCTGGTGACGTACCTGAGGGAGCGCCCGGGCGCGCGCGTGGAGGACGTGGCACGCGCCTTCGGCATCACCGAGGACGAGCTGGTCTCCGACCTCGACGTGCTGCCCATGTGCGGCACCAGCTTCCGCGGTGGCGACCTGCTCGACATCGACACCGACGGCGAGCGCATCTGGTGGCACAACCCCGCCGCCCTCGCGGCGGAGGCGGCGGAGCCGCTCAGGCTCGCCGCCGACGAGGCCACCGCGCTGCTCGTCGCCGCCCGTGCCGTGGCCACTCTGCCCGGACTGCGGGAGAGCGACCGGCAGGCGCTGCTGCGGGCGACGGCCAAGGTGGAGACCGCGGCCGGCGAGGCGGCGGGCGCCAGCTCACGGCTGTCGGTGACCTTCGAGTCCGAGGGCGGCGTCTTCGCCGACGTCGACCGCGCGATCGCCGAGCGCCGCCGCCTGTGGATCCGCTACTACTCGCCCGCCCGGGACGAGGTCACCGAGCGGGAGATCGACCCGATCCGCCTGGTCAGCGTCGGGCACACCTACGTCGAGGCATGGTGCCGCCGCTCCGAGGCGCGCCGCACCTTCCGGCTCGACCGGGTCGCCGAGATCAAGATCCTCGACGAGCCGTCGGCCCCGCCGGAGATAGAACTGCGGGACCTCTCGGAGGCCCTGGTGCAGCCCGCGGCGGAGGACCCGGAGGTCGTGATCGAGGTCGGCCCCGGCGGCCGCTGGGTCGGCGAGTACTACCCGCACGACAGCGCGGACGAACTTCCGGACGGCGGGCTGCGGATCACTCTGCGGACCCCCGAACCGGCGTCGCTCAGGCGGCTGGCGCTGCGGCTCGGACGGGACGGCCGGATCGTCTCCCCGCCGGAGCTGGCCGGCAGCGCCCGGCAGGCCGCCCGCGAGGCGCTCGCGGCGTACGACGGGATCGAAGCGGTCGAGGCGGTCGAGGCGGACGGTGTGCGGCGCGCCGCGCCGGAGCCGCACGCGGCGCACGCGGTCGCGGACGGGCCGGACGGCACAGGCGAGTGATCCGGGGGCGCCTCCGGCGCGGGCGGTCCAGCGGACCGCCCGGGCAGGCCGGGCACGGCACCCCGCAGGCGAACGACCCGAGGAAGAGGAGCGAGGTCTGTGAGCGAGTCGGTGACGTCCTCAGCGGCGGGCATGACGGCGGAGTCCGCCTTCACCGGCATGAGAGCCGTGGCCCCGGTGGTGTTCCGGGCCGGCTGCCCGGACTGCCGGGAGCGCTTCGAGCTCGCCGCGGGTGCGCTGCGCCTCGCCATCGGCGCGTCCAGCCGCACCACCTTCTACTCCTTCACCTGCCCCCAGTGCGGCTCGTCGGTCCGCAAGCCCGCGGGGGAGCGGATCGTGGAGCTGCTCACCGGCGGCGGGGTGCGCACGCTGCGGCTGCACTCGACGCTCTGACGGGCGGGGACGTACCGCCCCCCGGGACGGTCTAGGCTCGACGTCATGTTCTGGCCGATGTTCGCGGTTGCCGTGGGATTCGTGGGTCTTGCCGTGCTGGCGGTGTTCGCCGTGCGGGTCTTCGTGGCCGCGCAGGACCTGGGCAGGCAGGTCACGGACTCGGCGCGCCGGATCAACCGGGCCGCGGAGGATCTGGAGCGGGCGGCGGAGAGCGCGGCCCGGTCGGCCGACGCCCTGTGAACCGTCCGGGCGGGCCGCGCGCCGTGCACCGGCTTGCCCTGTCACCGGGCAGGCAGAGACAGGTACGCTGCTGATCGTGGTCCGGTTAACGAGGCGCGGGCCGCGGACGGGAGTACGCACAGGGGACGCAGAGGGATTGCCTCACGTTCACCCCCGGGCGTTACGATCGCTGTCGACCCGATCGTCCGGACATGTGTCCGACCGGTCGGACAGCACCCCACCACAGCCGCCTCGGTGAGAAGGTAAAGACTTATGTTCGGAAGGCTCGGAGCCCCCGAGATCATTCTCATCCTCGTCGTCATCATCCTGCTGTTCGGCGCGAAGAAGCTTCCGGACATGGCTCGGTCGCTCGGCAAGTCCGCCCGCATCCTCAAGAGCGAGGCCAAGGCGATGAAGGACGAGAACAAGTCGTCCACCACCCCGGCCGGCCCGCCGAACCCCGACGAGCCCTCGCAGCGCACGATCCAGGCCGCTCCCGGCGACGTGACCAGCTCGCGCCCGGTCAGCGAGCCCACGGACACGACCAAGCGCTGACGCAGGGCCGGTGACCTCCGGCCCGCCGCACGAGATGGGAACGTGGGTTGCTGAAGTCTGCCCGCAAGCAGGAGAAGGATCCCGAGGGGCGGATGCCCCTCGCGGAGCACCTCCGCGAGCTCCGCAACCGGCTCGCCAAGGCGATCCTGGCGATCGTCCTCGTCACGATCGTCGCCGCCTTCTTCTACAACGACATCATCAACTTGATCACCGAGCCGATCCTCGACTCGGTCGGTTGTGAGAAGACTTTCGCGGAGCTCGCCCAGGCGCAGCCGGGCTCGAAGCCGTGCGCGCAGATCACCATCAACGGTCTGCTCGCCCCCTTCACGCTGGCCCTGAAGGTGTCCCTCATGGCCGGTGTCGTGCTGGCCTCGCCGATCTGGCTCTACCAACTGTGGGCCTTCGTCGCGCCCGGACTGCACCGGCATGAGAAGAAGTACGCCTACGCCTTCGTCGGCACGGGCGCCCCGCTGTTCGTCGCCGGTGCCTACTTCGCCTACACGGTGCTCCCCACCACGGCCAAAGTGCTCATCGAGTTCACTCCCGGCAACGCGTCCAACCTGCTTCCGCTGGACGAGTTGCTCGATCTGGTCATGCGGATGGTGCTCGTCTTCGGCCTCTCCTTCGAGCTGCCGCTGCTGCTGGTCATGCTCAACCTCACCGGGGTCCTGGCCGGCAAGCGCATGCTCGGCTGGTGGCGCGCCATGATCATGGGCATCACCGTGTTCGCGGCCATCGCCACGCCCAGCACCGACCCGCTGACCATGCTGGCGCTGGCGGCGCCGATCTGGATCCTGTACTTCACCGCTGTCGCCTTCTCGCTGCTGAACGACCGCCGCCGCAGCCGCCGCGACGCCCTCGGCCCCGCCGACGACGAGGCCTCCGCGCTCGACCTCACGCCCGAGGACATCGGCGAGATCGAGCCCGTGACCACCAGCCGGGCCGCGCTGCCCGAGCAGGCGAGCGGAGATCGCACGGACCGGGTCAACGGTTATGACGACGTGACCTGAGGAACGCCGGCCGGCTCGTAGGGTCATCCCCGTGACCAGCGAGATCACCCTCTTCGTCAACCCCACCGCGGGCCGCGGCCGGGGCGCCCGCGCGGCGCAGCCGGCCGCTTCCGCGTTGCGAGCGGCCGGCTTCTCCGTGCGCACGGTGCTCGGGGAGGACGCCGAGGACGCCCTGGCCCGTGCGCGGGCCGCCGTGGCGGGCGGCACCGGGGCGCTGGTCGCCGTCGGCGGCGACGGCATGGCGAACCTGGCGCTGCGCGCCGTCGCCGGCACGCGCACGCCGCTCGGCCTGGTCGCCGTCGGCACCGGCAACGACTTCGCCCGCGCGCTCGGCATGCCCGTACGGGAACCGGCCGCAGCGGGCCGCATGATCGCCGACGCGCTCAAGGGCGGCCGGATCCGCGACGTCGACCTGGGGCAGGTGGGGGACCGCTGGTTCGGCACGGTGCTCGCCTCCGGCTTCGACTCCCGCGTCAACGACCGCGGCAACCGCATGCGATGGCCCGCCGGACGCCTCCGGTACGACCTGGCGATGATCGCCGAGCTGGCCGGCCTGCGACCCGTGCCCTACCGGATCCGCCTCGACGACGGCGAGGCCCTGGAGGTCGAGGCGACCCTGGTGGCGGTCGGCAACGGCCCCTCCTACGGCGGCGGCATGCGCATCTGCCCGGATGCCGACCTCACCGACGGGCTGTTCGACGTCACGGTGGTCGGGCACTGCAGCCGCAGGACGCTGCTGCGCGTCTTCCCGGGCGTGTACCGCGGCACCCACGTCGAGCACCCGAAGGTGACCGTGCTGCGGGCGGCCCGGGTGGAGATCGCCGCCGACGGCGTCACCGGCTACGCCGACGGGGAGGCGCTCGGCGCGCTGCCGCTCGGTGCCCGCTGCGTCCGCGGGGGCGTGCGGGTCGTCGGCCCCTGAGCTGCGCCGATCCCAGGTTTGGGGAAACCCGATCCGGATAATGATCGTCCTGTTGTCAGTGCGGCCCGGTACGCTCGAAAGCACGATGACAGAGGACCTCTCACCGGCCGAGCGGTACGCGGCAGCCCGCAAGCGCGCTGCCGAGCAGGCCACCGCGCTCGCCTCCTTCCGCGAGATGTACGACTTCGGCCTCGACCCCTTCCAGATCGAGGCCTGCCAGGCGCTCGAGGCGGGGAAGGGCGTGCTGGTCGCCGCGCCCACCGGCTCCGGCAAGACGATCGTCGGCGAGTTCGCCGTCCACCTCGCCCTCGGGCAGGGCAAAAAGTGCTTCTACACGACACCCATCAAGGCGCTGTCGAACCAGAAGTACGCCGACCTGTGCCGCCGCTACGGCGCGGACAAGGTCGGCCTGCTCACCGGTGACAACAGCGTCAACTCCGACGCCCCCGTGGTCGTGATGACCACCGAGGTGCTGCGGAACATGCTGTACGCCGGGTCGCAGACCCTCCTGGGCCTGGGCTACGTGGTCATGGACGAGGTGCACTACCTCTCCGACCGGTTCCGCGGCGCGGTCTGGGAAGAGGTGATCATCCACCTGCCCGAGTCCGTCACCCTGGTCTCGCTCTCGGCGACCGTGTCGAACGCCGAGGAGTTCGGCGACTGGCTCGACACCGTCCGCGGTGACACCGAGGTGATCGTCTCCGAGCACCGGCCCGTGCCGCTGTTCCAGCACGTGCTGGCCGGGCGGCGGATGTACGACCTGTTCGAGGAGGGCGAGGGCCGTAAGAGGGCCGTCAACCCGGACCTCACCCGCATGGCGCGCATGGAGGCCAGCCGGCCGTCGTACCAGGACCGCAGGCGCGGCCGGTCGATGCGCGAGGCCGACCGCGAGCGCGAGCGCCGGCAGCGCTCCCGCATCTGGACGCCGAGCCGGCCCGAGGTCATCGAGCGGCTCGACGCCGAGGGGCTGCTGCCCGCCATCACCTTCATCTTCAGCCGTGCCGCCTGCGAGGCGGCCGTCCAGCAGTGCCTGTACGCCGGGCTCCGGCTCAACGACGAGGAGGCGCGCCACCGGGTCCGCTCCCTGGTCGAGGAGCGCACGGCCTCCATCCCCCGCGAGGACCTGCACGTCCTCGGCTACTACGAGTGGCTGGAGGGCCTGGAGCGGGGCATCGCCGCCCACCACGCGGGCATGCTGCCGACCTTCAAGGAGGTCGTGGAGGAGCTCTTCGTGCGCGGGCTGGTCAAGGCCGTCTTCGCGACCGAGACCCTCGCCCTGGGCATCAACATGCCCGCCCGTTCGGTGGTGCTGGAGAAGCTCGTCAAGTGGAACGGCGAGCAGCACGCCGACATCACCCCGGGCGAGTTCACCCAGCTGACGGGCCGGGCCGGGCGGCGCGGCATCGACGTCGAGGGCCACGCCGTGGTGCTGTGGCAGCGCGGCATGAACCCGGACCACCTGGCCGGTCTGGCCGGCACGCGCACGTATCCGCTGCGCTCCAGCTTCAAGCCGTCGTACAACATGGCGGTCAACCTGGTCGAGCAGTTCGGCCGGCACCGCTCGCGGGAGCTGCTGGAGACGTCCTTCGCGCAGTTCCAGGCGGACAAGTCGGTCGTGGGCATCTCCCGTCAGGTGCAGCGCAACGAGGAGGGTCTGGAGGGCTACAAGGCCTCCATGACCTGCCACCTCGGCGACTTCGAGGAGTACGCGCGGCTGCGCCGCGAGCTGAAGGACCGGGAGAACGAGCTGGCCCGCCAGGGCGCCGCCCAGCGGCGTGCGGAGGCCGCCGTGGCGCTGGAGAAGCTGAAGCCCGGTGACGTCATCCACGTGCCCACCGGCAAGTACGCGGGCCTCGCCCTGGTGCTGGACCCGGGGCTGTCCGCGGGGCGGTCCAACGGCCATCGCGGGTTCGAGCACCACGACGGCCCGCGCCCGTTGGTGCTGACCGCCGAGCGGCAGGTCAAGCGGCTGGCGGCGATCGACTTCCCGGTGCCGGTCGAGCCGCTGGAGCGCATGCGCATCCCCAAGTCGTTCAACGCCCGCTCCCCGCAGTCCCGCCGGGACCTCGCCTCCGCCCTGCGCACCAAGGCGGGGCACATCCCGGCCGACCGGCACCGCAAGCGGCGCTCCCAGGCGACCGACGACCGCGAGATCGCCCGGCTGCGGACCGCCCTGCGGGCGCATCCCTGCCACGGGTGCAGCGACCGCGAGGACCACGCCCGCTGGGCCGAGCGCTACCACCGGCTGCTGCGGGACACCTCGCAGCTGGAGCGGCGGATCGAGGGCCGGACGAACACCATCGCCCGGACCTTCGACCGGATCGTCGCGCTGCTGACGGAGCTGGACTACCTGCGCGGTGACGAGGTCACCGAGCACGGCAAGCGCCTCGCGCGGCTGTACGGCGAACTGGACCTGCTCGCCAGCGAGTGCCTGCGCGCGGGCGTCTGGGAGGGCCTCGGCCCGGCCGAACTGGCCGGGTGCGTCTCGGCGTTGGTGTACGAGGCGCGCGTCGGGGACGACGCCATGGCGCCGAAGCTGCCGACGGGCAAGGCCAAGGCCGCACTAGGGGAGACGGTGCGGATCTGGGGGCGGCTGGACGCGCTGGAGGAGGAGTTCCGGATCAGCCAGACCGAGGGGGTCGGGCAGCGCGAGCCGGACCTCGGGTTCGCCTGGGCCGCGTACATGTGGGCCTCGGGCAAGGGGCTGGACGAGGTGCTGCGCGAGGCGGAGATGCCGGCGGGCGACTTCGTGCGCTGGTGCAAGCAGGTCATCGACGTGCTGGGGCAGATCGCGGCGGCGGCACCGGAGGGTTCCTCCGTGGTGAGGAACGCGCGCAAGGCCGTGGATCTGCTGCTGCGGGGTGTGGTCGCCTACTCGTCCGTGGGCTGACCGCGCGCCGCGCGGGTCACGTCCGGGCGCTGGATCGTCGTCGTACGCAAGCCCGTTCACCCGTCGCGGTGAACGGGCTTGCGTACGACGACCTGACCACGTGGACCAACGACCTGCTGTCCCACTGGCGGGAGACGGCGGCCCGGGCGGGCCGAGCCGACCGACGCCCTGCGTGGCAGGGACCTTCGACCCGGCGATGTCGTAGATGCTCGCACGCACCCTGACATCTGTCAGGGACGCGACGTCTCCAGCGGGCTCTACGGTTCGAGGCGCTGGGTCGGAGACCTGTCGGTCGCTTTCGGCTGGAGCGAGGCCGCGAGGCGGCGCGTTCCGTATACACGGGAGACGGCAGTGCACGAAGAGGTTCTGGTCTTGTTCTTCGTGCTGACAACTGTGCTCGCGGTAGCTCCGTTCACCAGTGTCGATCGGTTCACATTCGACAAGGAGTAGACATGCGCAGTATTCGCCGGATCTTCAGCGTGGGCGCGGCGGCGCTCATGCTCACTGCGGGGCTCGTAGCCGGTTCCTCCAGTGCAGCACAAGCTGCGGAATCAGACTGCACGGGAGGTGCGAACGGTTTCACCGACATCCCGGACAGCCTCAGCGGTCGCGGTGTGGCAGGGGCCGGTGCGGTGGTGGTCAACCTCGGTAACACGCCTTACGCCGTCGCCTCCTACGCGATGCAGGCCGGGACCGTCGGCGGCCGGGAGATGGCGTGGGGCGTCCTGAGCACCAGTTCCAGTCTCTGGGGGGCCGGTGCCAGGGGATGGGTCTGGATGGATGTCTCCAACGACGGCACCAAGTCGTGGATCCAGTGCGGCCCCTTCACGGTGACTTCGGCCGGAGCCAGGATCACGACCGCCGCCTACCCGACCAGCAGCTCGTCGAGTCGGGCCTTCCGCGTGTGCGCACAGGCGACCACTCCCTCGCCGGTCAGCGGCATCCAGTGCACTGGCTGGTGGTAGACCCGCCGACCGAAAGGGGTAGCCCTTCCGTGAAGGGTATGCGCACAGCGGCGCCGCCGTCCGGGGCCGTCGGGCTGGTTGAAGAGCTCCAGGACTCAGGCCGGACCGACATGGGAGAGACCGGGCCCGGCTCGTAGGCGGTGCCGGACGATCAGGCCGGTGCCCAGGGTCCGACTCCCGCCAGACGTGGACAGTGGCCTTGTTCCGGGTGCCGGCCGAGCGGAGGCGGCGACCCAACGGGTGTCAGCGTCGAGGATGCCTGCAATGTCCGCCCTCAAGCCTTCTGCAACACCCTTCAGGCCGCTGGGCCCACGGCGCTTCGGTTGCGGGTGAGCAGGTCGGCGACCCGCGCGATCATCTGGCTCTCCGCGCCCTCGCGGGTGGTCGTCGGGTGGTACGCGAGCACGAAGCGGCGTTGCTGGTCGCGAGTGGAGAACGCGGCGTTCTTGTAGCCGTACGTCTCGCCGGTCTTGCCCCAGAGGGTGATGCCGTTGACGGTGGCCTGCTGCAGGCCGGTGCTGTAGCGGGCCGGGGAGCCGTCCAGCATGCGCACATCGTTCGGGGGCAGGGTGAACATCAGTTGGAGCAGCTCGGGTGGGAGCAACTCGCCGGAGAACAGCGCGGGGAGCATCCGGTCGAGGTCACCGGTCGTGGAGATCATGTCGCCCTCGCCGCGGCTGGAGGACTGATCGTAGACAGTGATGTCCCGCAGGCTGCCGTCGGTCATCGCCAGATAACCGTGCACGTGCCGGCCATGGATGCGCGGGTCGTCGCCGGGTACGACGGTGCGCGTCAGGTTCAGCGGACGCAGTACGCGATCCGCGACGGCCTCCCCGTACGGGCGGCTGGTTGCCTTTTCGATGATCAGCGCGGCCAGGGCGTAGTTGATGCCGCGGTACTCCTGCCGGGTGCCCGGGGTGAACTTCAGCGGTCCGTGAGTCGCCGTCGCCACCCACTGCTGTGGCGTCCAGTGGTCGAAGCGGTGGCGGACCACCTCCTCCGGGGTTCGTGGGTCCGGTATGCCGACGTGGTCGGGCAGTCCGCTGGTGTGGTTCAGCAGGTTCGCCACGGTGACAGCCGCGAACCGGGCCGGCAGCAGCCCTGGCAGGACGCGCCGCACGGGCGCGTCCAGGTCGACCAGGCCCTCCGCTACCAGCTGCAGCACCACTGTGGCGACGAAGACCTTGGTGATGCTGCCGATGCGCACCTTGTCCCGTGCCGTCGGTGGACGGTGCGTCCGGATATCGGCCACACCCGAGGTCCCGCGCCAGTGGCCGGCCGTGCCGCCGACGCACAGCTGAGCCGCGGTCGACGCCGGGTGTTCCAGGTCGTCGATCGCCACCCGCAGAGCGGTGGGGTCCAGCGGCGGGATCGGCGTGCCCAAGGGGAGGGCGCGGTGGGCGGGCAGCACTGCGGTGGCGGCCGGCGCGGTCGTCCCCGACAGCGTGACGCCCACAAAAGCTCTGCGTGACATGCGCGTTGAGGTCATGCCTCTCACCCTGTCAGCGGGTAGGTCCCGTGGTCACCGGGGTTCACCCCGCAGCGATCCCCGGTCACACCCTGACCCGCCCCGAACAACTCGCTTGGCCGGCGAGCTGTCCTGGTCCTGCCGGCACGTGAGCGCATGGCGATGTGCGTACCGCGATCAGCGGTCGCCGCAACGGTTGATGAACTCCTGGACGCCGAGGGCGGGTGGATCTTGAGCTGCGGAAATGGTTTGCCGACCCGGTGGCTGTGTGTCACCGTTCGGCCTGGACCGGCAGTTGATCATCGGCGGCCGGTCGACATCGACATGTCGGTGACCTCTCGGGGACTCACCGGAGAGGGGACGAAACGATGGGAACCGGCGCCGTGGCGAACCATTACGAGGACGAGTGTCGCCGGTCGTTGGCCGAGGAGCAGGCGAAGAGCCTTGCCGAGACCAACAACTGGGAACATGTGGACAGGGAGCGGGTCCACCAGGACTGGGACGTCCTGTACCGGGAGTTCACGGCTTTGCTGGACGGCGGCTCCCTGCCGGGGGATGAGCAGATCCAGGAGCTCGTCCGCAAACACTTCGACATCGTGAGCCGGTTCTACACCCCCTCCAGGGAGGCTTACGTCGGCATGTCGCTCTTCTACGCCGAGGACGAGGCCATGCGGGCGTTCCACGATTCCTATCACCCCGAACTGGCGGAGTTCCTGGGCGCCGCGATCAAGGTGTTCGCCGAGCAAGGGAGCGGGTTCGCACCCGGTGCAGGGGCCGAGGCCTCGGCCTAGTCGGGCGACCCGGGCCAGGACAGCAGGGACGGGGTGGGCCCCAAGGCCGTCGCGGTCCTGTCGGCCCTGTCGGCGAGAGCGCCGACCTCGACGGCGACGGTTTCGTCCACCGGGCCGTGTACAACCGCTGGAAGGACGTGCTCGGTCGCTCAGAGCGTGAGGACCGGTCGCGTGGAGAAGTTGTCGTACAGACCTTCCCCGTCGGGTCCGTGCACGAACTCGGCCGTGTCGGGGTTGCGGTTGGCGGTCGCCAGGGGGAGCCAGGCCGGCAGGTGGCCGTAGCCGCCGCACACCGACTCGCCCCCGTCGCCGCCGTGGACGGCGGTGACATCGCTGGTCAGCTCGGCGCGGTAGGTGTCGTAGGCGATGTGCAGGCCGAAGGCGTTCAGTTCGTTGTGGGGGCCGGTGTCGTCGCCGTAGGGGATGCGGTCCAGGGGACAGCCGTTGCCCCACCGGAACAGCGTGTCCGACCCTGCGCCGCAGGCGTGTTCCCACTCGTCGGGGCTCGGCATCCGCAGGCCACGGGCGGTGAGGGCTGCCGGTAGGTCGGCCGGGGGTCCGGTCAGGGTCTCGTCCTTCACGGCCATGAGGACGGTGGCCAGGTGGACACTGCGAGGAGCACTGAGGACCCGCGCGAGATGGGTGCCCAGGTCGGGCCCGTAGCCGTAGCCCTGCTCCCGGCTTTCGGCGTAGTCGGCGGCCTGCTGGGGTGTCGGCTGCCAGGTGTTGAGGTCGAAACCCAGGGACACCCGGCCTCCGGGTATCAGAGCGAATTCCTGCCCGTCCCGCTCGACCCGGACGCGGTGCAGCGGGGCACCGAGGTGTTCGGTGGCCTCGATGAGTGACACCCGGCCGCATACGTGGTCAGCGGCCTCCTGGGCGATCCGCCGGGTGGTGGCCTCGTCGACGGTCCGCCACAGGTCGAGAGTGAGATCAGCGAGCGACATGGCCGGCAGTGTGGCACGCGGCACTGACACGGCACGCGAGTGCGAAAGCCGCCTGGCGGGGGCGCCGTCACCCCAGGGGCGGGGGTGGACAAGCTACTGCGTGACTCCGTTGGCGACTTGAGGCGGGCGGGGCCGGGGTGTCGGCAAGAGCGTTTTCGTATGCCTGTGCGCTGTCACGCACTGCATTCGAACGGTTTCGCAGCGTGCAACCGGGTGAGCCTACTATCCCTTCGCAACCGGTTTCCGGCAGTTGCCGAATATGACACGGCGATGATCCGGTCGGACTAAGCTCGCCCGCAGCGCCCCGCCTTGAGGTGAATTCGGGCGCTTGTTCCCTAATGCGCAGATGATCCGGACCGTTCCCTGACATACCCCCTTGCACGTCCCCGCGAACCTCAGTCGACTCCTGTCAGAAGGCCCCCATGGTGAGTGTTCAGTCCCCTCCCGGTCGCCGTGAACTTCCGCCCGCGCGCGTCCTGTTGCTCCCGGCCATAGTGATGGCCGCGGCGACCGGGGCCGCCGTCGCCCTGGTGACGGCACCGGCCCGGCTCGCCGTCGGCTGGTGCGGTGGCATCGCCACCGTGCTGGTGGTCGCGACCGCCGCCGAGGCGGTGCGCCGCGGCCGTGCGCTGCGCAGCCGGCAGGCCGAGCACGCCCGGCGCACCGAGTACCTCGAACAGCGCCTCGCCGTCCGGGAGAACGAACTGATCCGGTTCTCCCGGGAGATCGTCCCCGCCGCACTCGACCTGCTGCGCACGGGAGAGTCGCCCCGCGAGGTGATCCGCAAGCTCGGCCTGGCCGACCCCGCCTACCGCGACCTCCCGGCGGACCAGGTGGAGACGCTGCTGACGGTCCTCAAGATCGTCGACCGCGAAGTGACCATGCGCGACGCGGCCTCGCGCTCCTTCGTCAGTGTCGCCCGGCGCGTCCAGGCGATCATCCATCAGCAGGCCGAGGAACTCCGGGAGATGGAGGAGGATCACGGCCGCAACCCCGAGGTCTTCGACGACCTGCTGCGCATCGACCACGGCAACGCCCTGATCGGCCGCCTGGCCGACTCCGTCTCCGTCCTCGGCGGCGGCCGCCCCGGGCGGCAGTGGCCCGAGCCGGTGTCGCTCTACAGCACCCTGCGCGGCGCCATGTCCCGCATCCTGGAGTACCGGCGCATCCAGCTGTCCTCGATCGCCAAGGTCAGCGTCAAGGGCATCTACGTCGAGCCGGTCATCCACGCCGCCGCCGAACTCCTCGACAACGCCACGCGCTACTCGCCGCCGCAGACCAAGGTGCACGTCACGGCGACCGAGGTGCAGACCGGCGTCTGCATCGAGATCGAGGACGGCGGCGTCAACCTCAACGAGGAGGCCCGGGCCCGGATCGAGGGCCTGCTGGAGGCCGCCAAGGCGGGCGTCGACCTGCAGGACATCGGTGAGCACCCGCGTCTCGGCCTCGCCGTCGTCGGCCGGCTGTGCACCGCGTACAACATGCAGGTCTCGCTGCGCGCCTCCGCGTACGGCGGCGTGCGCGCCATCCTCATCGTGCCGAGCGAGATGATCACCCACGAGCCCGGTGTCGGCCTGGCCCACGGCATCGGCGCCACCGGCATCCCCATGACCGTCGGCATCCCCGAGGGCCCCAAGCGCACGCCCAAGAAGCGCCGCCCGACCAGCCCGAAGATCCCCGCCACGGTCACCCTGGAGGACGACGACGTCCCCGAGGTCACCGAGTGGACGGCCAACGGCCTGCCGCAGCGCCGCAGCCGCGTGAAGATGCCGCTCGCCGAACGGCTGGCCCAGCAGGCCGCCTACGAGCAGGCCGACCGCGAGGCCGAGGAGCGCGGCGAGTACAACCCCTGGGCCGCGGTGCAGGAGCCGGAGCACAAGCCCCTGCGGGACATGAGCGCGCCCGACGCCCCCGGCAAGGGTTTGGAGGCCTTCTGGGAAGGGCTCAAGCAGGGCATCGAACCCGGCACCCACCCGACGGACTTCATCCGCAACCCGACCAAGTACCTGCACCTGATCAACGATCCGGCCCCCACCGAGGCCGAGGACGAGGGGGACCTCAAGTGATCCAGCAGCGAGGCAACTTCGACTGGATGCTCAAGCAACTCGCCGACGGCGTGCCCGGCATCGAGATGATCGTGGTGCTCTCGGCCGACGGACTGCGCATCGCCCGCCACGGCGGCGAGCCCGACGCCGCCGACCGGGTCGCCGCGGCCTGCGCCGGACTGCAGTCCCTCGCCGGCAGCATCTGCCAGGAACTCTCCGTCGGCGACGGGGAGATGAAGCTGGTCATGATCGAGATCGACCGCGGCTACTTCTACCTGATGAACGCCGGGGCCAACGCCTTCCTCGCGGTGCTCTCCGACGTCCGGTGCGAACCCGGCCGGATGAGCGCGATGATGCGCGACCTGGTCGTCCGGATCGGCGGGCACCTCACCAGTCCGCCCCGGCGGAACGGGCACGTCGTATGACCCCTCCCCAACGCCAGAGGCGCGACCCCGTACCGGACGCGCCCCCGCCCGGGGAGGGCGAGGGCAAGGTCCGCAACCCCGAGCGGATGTACGTGGTGGCCGGCCCGGACGGAGAGCGGGCCGAACTCGACCTGGTGACGCTGATCGTGGCGCGCGCCACGGACCCGCCGCCCTCCGCCTCGCCCGAACAGGCGGCGCTGCTCCGGCTGTGCGCCGCCCCCCTGTCCGTGGCCGAGCTGTCGGCCTACCTCCACCTGCCGTTCAGCGCCATGGGCACGCTGCTCACCGAGCTGCTGACGGCGGAACTGGTGCAGGCGCGCGCCCCGATCGTCCCCAAGGCGCGCTCCGACCGTTCCCTCCTCGAAGCGGTGATGCATGGACTTCAACGGCTCTGACACCATCCCGGGCCCCCGGGCCGAGGACCAGCTGCCCCAGACCGCGCAGGCCGCGGCCAAGATCGTGATCGTGGGCGGCTTCGGCGTCGGCAAGACGACCATGGTCGGCTCGGTCAGCGAGATCACCCCGCTGACCACCGAGGAGACCATGACCCAGGCCGGGGTGGGCGTCGACGACAACTTCGGCTCCGCGACCAAGACGGCCACCACCGTCGCCATGGACTTCGGGCGCATCAGCATCACCGAGCAGCTCGTGCTGTACCTCTTCGGCACGCCCGGCCAGCAGCGCTTCTGGTTCCTGTGGAACGGCCTGTTCGAGGGCGCGCTCGGCGCGGTGGTCCTGGTCGACACCCGGCGCCTGGAGGTCAGCTTCGACGTCATGGGGCGCCTGGAGGAACGCGGCGTCCCGTTCGTGGTCGCCGTCAACTCCTTCCCGGACGCGCCCCGTTACGCCCTGGAGGAGCTGCGCACGGCACTCGACCTCACACCGGACATCCCGATCGTGGAGTGCGACGCGCGGCGGCGGGCCTCCAGCCGGGACGTCCTGATGACCCTCATGCGGTTCCTGCACTCGCTCGCCATGACGGGCTCCCGCGCCTGATCGGCGCGACCCGCACCGCACCTTCCCCCCTGTGACACCTGGAAAGCTCCGGAGCGACCACTGTGACGCCTGAATCCCACGCCCCGACCGGTACGGACGCCTCCCGGCCCGGCCCGCCCCCCGGCTGCCCCGCGCACGCCCTCGGGCCCGGAGGACTGCACCGGCTGCACGAGGTGGAGGACCTGGGAGCGCTGTACGAGCAACTGCGCGAGCAGCACGGCCCCGTGGCGCCGGTGCTGCTCCACGACGACGTGCCGATGTGGATCGTGCTGGGCCACGCCGAGAACCTGCACATGGTGCGCTCGCCCTCGCAGTACTGCCGGGACAGCCGGATCTGGACCCCCCTGCGGGAGGGCCTGGTCAAGCCCGACCACCCGCTGATGCCGCACATCGCCTGGCAGCCCATCGCCTCGCACGCCGAGGGCGACGAGCACAAGCGGCTGCGCGGCGCCGTCATGGGCGCCATCTCCACCATCGACTTCCGCAGCCTGCGGCGGTACATCAACCGCAGCACGCAGGCCATCGTCAACCGGTTCTGCGAGGTGGGCGAGGCCGACCTGGTGGGCCAGTTCACCGAGCACCTGCCGATGGCGGTGATGTGCGAGATCCTCGGTATGCCCGACGAGTACAGCGACCGCCTCGTGGAGGCCGCCCGCGACGCCCTCAAGGGCACCGAGACCGCGATCGCCAGCCATGCCTTCGTGATGGACGCCCTGAGCCGGCTCACCGCCCGGCGCCGCGCCCAGCCGGAGGAGGACCTGGCCAGCTACCTGATCACGCACCCCGCCCGGCTGAGCGACGACGAGGTCCGCGAGCACCTGCGCCTGGTGCTGTTCGCGGCCTACGAGGCCACCACGAACCTGCTGTCGAACGTGCTGCTCACGGTGTTGATCGACCCGCGCTTCCGGGCGCAGCTCAACGGCGGTCAGATGACGGTGCCGGAGGCGGTGGAGCAGTCCCTGTGGAACGAGCCGCCCTTCAGCACGGTCTTCGCCTACTTCGCCAAGCAGGAGACCGAGCTGGGCGGCCAGCGCATCCGCCGCGGCGACGGCCTGCTCTTCGCCCCGCTCCCGGCGAACGTCGACCCCAGGGTGCGGCCGGACCTGAAGGCCAGCATGCAGGGCAACCGGTCCCATCTCGCCTTCGGGGGCGGTCCGCACGAGTGCCCGGGCCAGGACATCGGCCGGTCCATCGCCGACGTCGGCGTGGACGCCCTGCTGATGCGGCTGCCGGACGTCGAGCTCGACTGCGACGAGGAGGAGCTGCGCTGGACGGCGTCCATCGCCTCCCGGCACCTGGTGGACCTGCCGGTGACGTTCTCGCCGAAGCCGATGCAGGACGTGTCCGAGCAGCCCCATCACAAGCCGGTCCCCGCGCAGCGCTCCGACTGGCAGATCGGCACCGTGCAGCCGCAGCCGCAGCACCAGCACCAGCACCAGCCGCAGCACCAGCCCCAGCCGCAGGTCCTGTCGCCGGCGCAGCCCGTGCCGACCGCAGCCGCGCTGCCGCAGCCGGCCCCCGTGCGGCCCCAGCCGGTTCCTCCGCCGCCGGTCCCGCCGGCACCGGTGGCGGAGGCGCCGGCCGGCCGCGGGGGAGTGTGGCAGCGGTTCCTCAGCTGGTGGCGCGGCTACTGACCGTGCGGGGGGCCGTCGCACGTGGCGTCGCACGTCCCGGCGGCCCACCGGTCGTACGACGTCCAGGCGGCGAGCGTGCGGGTGCTGCGGAACCGGTGCTCCCGGCCGGTGACCGGGTCGGTGAACTCCAGCGCCCGCGCCAGCAGTTGCAGGGGTCGTCGGAAGTCACCGGGTGGGGCCGGGGCGGCGACCCGCGGGTAGAGCGGGTCGCCGAGGATCGGGACGCCCAGCGCGCTCATGTGGACCCGCAGCTGATGCGTCTGCCCGGTCCGCGGCAGCAACCGGTACCGTGCGAGCCCGCCCGTCTCGTCCGGGTGCCGCTGCAGCAGGTCCACCTCACTGACGGCGTTGGGCTCCCCGGGCACCTCCCGGGCGGTGAGCGTCCCGCGCTCCTTCACGATCCGGCTGCGCACGGTCCGGGGCAGGACGAGCGCGGGGTCGTACGGGGCGACGGCCTCGTACTCCTTGCGGACCAGCCGGTCGCGGAACAGCGTCTGGTAGGCCCCGCGCTCCCCGGGGCGCACGGTGAACAGCACGAGTCCGGCCGTGAGGCGGTCCAGGCGGTGCGCGGCGGTGAGCGCGGGCAGGTCGAGCTCCCGGCGCAGCCGCGCCAGCGCGGTCTCGGCGACGTGCCCGCCGCGCGGGGTGGTGGCCAGGAAGTGCGGCTTGTCGACCACGACGATGTGCTCGTCCCGGTGCACGACCTCCAGCGGGAACGGCACCGGCACCTCGTCGGGCAGCTCCCGGTGGAACCACACGAACGACCCGGGATCGTAGGGCGCGTCCGGGGCGACCGGCCGTCCGTCGGCCGTCACGATCAGCCCTGCCCGGAGCATCTCGTCGACGACGCCGTCCCCCGCCCCGCTGAGCCGCTCGACCAGATGGTCGCGCACGGTGGACCACGGGCCGGAGAGCGGCAGCCGCACGCGCACCGCGTCCACGCCGTGGCGCTGCGGCAGGGGGGAGGGCGGAACGGGGGTCTTGCGTCTCATCGTGGTCAGCGTACGAGCCCGGGCGGGGAGACGGGACACCCGGTGTGCGGCGCCGGCGTGCGGACGCGACCCCGTCTCCGGTCAGGCCGCCGGGGCGTTCTCCTGCTCCGCCTCGATCCGGGCGTTCCACTCCCGCTTCGAGGCCTGCCAGCCGTCCTCGTTGTGCCCGAGGCGCCAGTAGCCGGAGATCGACAGGTCCTCGCGCGGCAGGCCGCGCTCGACGCGCAGCAGCTTGCGCAGCTCCTTCACGAAGTGCGCCTCGCCGTGGACGAAGGCGTGCACACGCCCCTCGGGGAACTGCAGGTTCCGCACGGCCTCGATCAGCGCCTCGCCCTGGGGCCGGTCGCCGCGGTGCAGCCAGACGACCTCCACGTCCGAGTCGATCTTCTGCTCCTCCTCGGGGCCGGAGACCTCCACGAAGGCGTGGGCCCGGGCGCCCGGCGGCAGGGACTCCAGGGAGCGGGCGATCGCCGGGAGGGCGCTCTCGTCGCCCACGAGCAGGTGCCAGTCGGCGGTGGCGTCGGGTGCGTAGGCGCCGCCGGGTCCCATGAACCGCACGGTCTCGCCCGGCCGGGCGCGCAGGGCCCAGGGGCCGGCCAGGCCCTCGTCGCCGTGGATGACGAAGTCCAGGGTCAGCTCGCGGTGCTCGGCGTCCCAGTGGCGGACCGTGTACGTCCGGGTCACCGGCCACTGGTCGCGGGGGAGCTCCTCACGGACACGCTGGAGGTCGAAGGGCTCCGGGTAGGTGACGCCCCGCGGGGGGAACAGCAGCTTCACGTAGTGGTCGGTGCAGGTGTCCGCCGCGAAGTCGGCGAGGCCCTCGCCGCCGAGCACCACGCGCTGCATGTGCGGGGTCAGCCGCTCGGTGCGGACGACCTGCGCGGAGTGCGTCCTGCGCGGCTGGCGTCCCGGTCGCTCTGCCATGAGGACCTCCCTGTCTCGCATAATTAGGGTTACCTAAGTTAGCACCCCGTGCCCCCGTGTACGCCTCTCGCCCGGAAGGTTTCCGGTGGCCGTCCGCGCCGGTCGTCCGCCGGGCGCGGGGCCGTGGTCCCCGGCGGTCACGCCGAGAGCGTCGTCAGCAGCCGCTCCAGCGAACCGCCCAGACCCCAGCGGGTGGCCAGTGCCTCCAGCGCTTCCGGGTCGCGGGGGCCGCGCGGAAGCGCCGTCTCCACCTCGGGCAGCGGCACGTCGTCCGCGACCCGGACCACCTTCGGTGCGACCGCCAGGTACGGACGCGCCTCGTCCAGTCGCCTGCGCTGCGTCGGCGTCAGCTTCGACCTCCGGTCCTCCACGGCCGCCATGATCCCGGCCAGGTCGCCGTACTCGGCCAGCAACTTGGCGGCGGTCTTCTCGCCGATGCCCGGCACGCCCGGCAGGCCGTCGCTGGGGTCGCCGCGCAGCAGGGCCAGGTCCGCGTACCCCTTCCCGTCGACCCCATACTTCTCGCGCAGCGCCGCCTCGTCGGTGAGCTGCAGCGTGCCCACGCCCTTCAGCGGGTACAGCACGCGCACCCCGCGCGCGTCGTCCACCAGCTGGTAGAGGTCGCGGTCGCCCGTGACGATGTCGACCGGGCTCTTCGCACGCGCGGTGAAGGTGCCGATCACGTCGTCCGCCTCGTACCGCGCGACGCCCACGCGTGCGATGCCCAGCGCGTCCAGCACCGCCTCGATGACCGGCACCTGCGGGGAGAGCGTGTCCGGCACCTCCTCCTCGTCCGGGCCGGCCGGGCGCTCCTCGGCCACGCGGTGGGCCTTGTACGAGGGGATCAGCTCGACGCGCCAGTGCGGCCGCCAGTCGGCGTCCATGCAGGCCACCAGGTGGCCGGGCCGGTGGTCCCTGACCAGGCGGTCGATGAAGTCGAGCAGTCCCCGCACGGCGTTCACCGGGGTGCCGTCCGGTGCCTTGACCGACTCGGGCACCCCGAAGTAGGCGCGGAAGTACAGAGAAGCGGTGTCGAGGAGCATCAGTCGTCCGGTCACGCCTCGCATCATGCCGTACGGCACCGACAGCCACCCGGCGCTGCACGGCACGTCGCCGCCGCACCGCGCGTGAGAGACGGATCACTCTTGCGTTTGGCTTTCAAGATCGGGGGGAGGCGCCGCTCCGGAGCGAGGCTGGTTGCGCATTTCAACTGTTTGCGCCCTGTCTCGCTCCGTCCTTGTCGCCGACGGAACAGAGGTGCACGTGTCAGCGAGCCTTGAGGCAGAGAGCCTGTACAAGGTCTTCGGCAGGAGACCGCAGCGGGCCGTCGAGCGGCTCCGGGACGGGACCGACCGCGAGGAGCTGCGCGCCGAGGGCGCCACCGCCGCCGTGATCGACGCGTCGTTCACCGTCGAGCCCGGGCAGATCTTCGTCGTCATGGGCCTGTCCGGCTCCGGCAAGTCCACCCTGCTGCGCATGCTGAACGGCCTGCTCGAACCGACCGCCGGGCAGGTGCGCTTCGACGGCCAGGACCTGACCGCGCTGAGCGACCGCGCACTGCGCGAGGTCCGCTCCCGCAAGATCAGCATGGTGTTCCAGCACTTCGCCCTGTTCCCGCACCGCAGCGTGCGCGAGAACGCGGCCTACGGTCTGGAAGTGCAGGGCGTGCCCCGCGCCGAGCGCGCACGCCGCGCCGACGAGGCGCTCGCCCTGTGCGGCCTGGCCGGCTGGGAGAAGTCCTGGCCCGACGAGCTGTCCGGCGGCATGCAGCAGCGCGTCGGTCTCGCCCGCGCGCTCGCCACCGACGCCGACCTGCTGCTGATGGACGAGTCCTTCAGCGCCCTGGACCCGTTGATCCGCCGTGACATGCAGGACCAGCTGCTGGAGCTCCAGCAGAAGCTGAAGAAGACGATCGTCTTCATCACCCACGACCTGAACGAGGCCATGCGCCTGGGCGACCGCATCGCCGTCATGCGCGACGGGCGCATCGTCCAGAACGGCACCGCCCAGGACATCCTGCTGAGGCCCGCCAACGACTACGTCGCCTCCTTCACCCAGGACGTCGACCGCTCCCGCGTGCTGACCGCCGGCGCACTCATGGACACCGCGGTCGCCGGCACCACCCCCGGCTGCCACTGCGAGACCGCCACACCCGACACCCCCTTGACCGAACTGTGCGCGATCAGCGCCCGCCTGACGCACCCGGTCCCGGTGGTGGACGAGCACGACAAGCTGGTCGGCGAGATCCCCCGGCAGCGGCTGGTCGGCTTCCTCGGCGACGAACCGGACGTCACCCCGCAGCCCTGCGACTCCCCGCGCGACACGGACGGAGAGAAGGTGAGCGCCCGTGCCTAGGGTTCAGGTCGGCTCCTGGGTCAACGACGGCGTCGACTGGCTCACCGCCCACATGGGCTGGTTCTTCGACTTCTGCAAGACCGTCTTCCTCGGCCTCTACGACGGCATCAACGCGGTGCTGCAGGCCCCGCAACCGCTGCTCCTCGCGGGCATCCTCGCCGTGGTCGCCTTCTGGCTGCGCGGCACCCTCGCCGGAGTCCTCGCCTTCGCCGGGTTCGCGTTCATCGACTCCCTCGGGCTGTGGGAGAACGCGATGATCACCCTGGCGCTCGTCCTGGTGGCGACCGTCATCGCGCTGGTGATCGCCCTGCCCGTGGGCATCTGGGCGGCCCGCTCCGACCGCGTCAGCGCACTGATCCGGCCGGTCCTGGACTTCATGCAGACGCTCCCGGCGATGGTCTACCTGATCCCGGCCATCCTCTTCTTCGGCACCGGTGCCTCCGCGGGCATCGTCGCCACCCTGATCTTCGCGCTGGCCCCCGGTGTCCGCATGACCGAGCTGGGCATCCGGCAGGTCGACAAGGAACTGGTCGAGGCCGCCGAGGCGTTCGGCACCACGCCCCGCAACACCCTGCTGCGCGTCCAGCTCCCGCTGGCCCTGCCCACGGTCATGGCCGGCGTCAACCAGGTCATCATGCTCGGCCTGTCCATGGCGGCCATCGCCGGCATGGTCGGCACCGGCGGTCTCGGCGGCGACGTCAACCAGGCCATCGGCCAGCTCAACGTGGGCCTCGGCGCCGAGGCCGGTGTGGGCATCGTGATCCTCGCGATCTACCTCGACCGCATGACCAGCGCGCTGGGCACCCAGGTCTCCCCGCTCGGCCGCCGCGCCGCCGCCCGGCTGCGCGCCGCCCAGGGACTGAGGATCTGGTCCTACCGGCCGCGCCCGGCGGTCGCCGTGATCGGCGTCGTCGTCCTCGCGCTCACCGCGGGCGGCATGGGCGTCTTCGGCGGCGACAGCGGCTCCCCGGCCTCGGCCGGGAGCAGGGACGTCGGCCAGGGCAAGAAGATCAGCATCGGCTACATCCCCTGGGACGAGGGCGTCGCCTCCACCTTCCTGTGGAAGGAGGTCCTGGAGCAGCGCGGCTACGAGGTCGAGGCCAAGCAGCTCGACGCGGGCCCGCTGTACACCTCGCTCGCCCAGGGCGACATCGACTTCCAGACGGACAGCTGGCTGCCGACGACCCACGCCCCGTACTGGAAGAAGTACGGAAAGCGGCTCGACGACCTCGGCGCCTGGTACGACAAGACGTCCCTGGAGCTCAGCGTCCCCTCGTACATGAAGGGCATCGACTCCCTGGCAGACCTGAAGGGCAAGGCGTCCCGGTTCGGCGGGAAGATCACCGGCATCGAGTCCAGCGCCGGCGAGATGGCCCTGCTCAAGAGCAAGGTCCTCAAGGAGTACGGCCTCGACGAGGAGTACGAGGTCGTCGACAGCTCCACGCCCGCCATGCTGGCGGAGCTGAAGCGCGCCTACGCGCAGAAGAAGCCGGTCGTCGTCACCCTCTGGTCGCCGCACTGGGCCTACGACGACTACGACCTCAAGAAGCTGAAGGACCCCAAGGGCGCCTGGGGCGAGGGCGACGGCGTGCACACCCTGTCCCGCAAGGGCTTCGCCGACGACGACCCCACGGTCGCCGGGTGGCTGAAGAAGTTCGAGATGAGCGAGAAGGAGCTCACCAGTCTCGAGGCGCAGATCAACAAGGCGGGCAAGGGCAAGCAGCAGGAGGCCGTCCGCGCCTGGCTGAAGCGGCACCCCGGATACGCCGACAGGATGGCCCCCGTGAAGGGCGCCGGCGCCACCCCGGCCGAGGCGGAGCAGCCCCTGGACGTCGCCTGGTTCCCCTGGGACGAGGACATCGCCGTCACCTACCTGTGGAAGAACGTCCTGGAACGGCGCGGCTACACGCTGAACCTGAAGCAGATGGACGTCGGCCCGGTCTACACCGGCCTCGCCTCCGGTGACATCGACCTCAACTTCGACGCCTGGCTGCCCCACGCGCAGAAGAACTACTGGGACAAGAACAAGGACCGGCTCAGGGACCTCGGCACCTGGTACGCACCGACCTCCCTGGAGATCGCCGTGCCGTCCTACGTCAAGGGCGTCGACTCCCTGGCCGACCTCAAGGGCAAGTCCGGCACCTTCAAGGGCCGGATCATCGGCATCGAGCCCGGCACCGGCGAGATGGACCTGCTGAAGAACAAGGTCCTGCCCGGCTACGGCCTGGAGGACGAGTACGAGGTCGTCGACGGCTCCACGCCCGCCATGCTGGCCGAGCTGAAGCGCGCCTACGCCGAGAAGGAGCCGATCGCCGTCACCCTGTGGTCGCCGCACTGGGCGTACAGCGACTACGAGCTGACCAAGCTGAAGGACCCGAAGAAGGCCTTCGGCGAGGGCAACACCATCCGCACCATCTCCCACGAGGACTTCCCCGAGGAGTACCCGCAGCTCACGAAGTGGATCAAGAACTTCCGGATGACCGAGGACGAGCTCGGCAGCCTGGAGAGCGAGATCAAGGACCGCGGCCAGGGCAAGGAGGAGCAGGCCGTCGCCGCGTGGCTGGAGCAGCACCCGGAGATGGTGAACCGGATGACGCCGCAGTAGGGTTCGGGTGGGACGCGCGACACGCCGCGTCCCACCCACCCCACGATCCCCACCAGCGGGATCCGGACAACCACAGAGCGCTACGCCACCCCCCGAACCCCTTTCCCCTCCCTGTTCCTCCCCCGGGAGGGACGCCCGCCCCACCGCCCCGGGCGGCGGATCCCCTGGCGCGAACCGTCGGGTCGCGCACCGCCCGGTACGACGGCGATGCGACGGGCGCGTGATGCGGTCCGCCGAACATGCGTAGGGTGCAGACAGGCCGGCGGAAGGAGTGCGCCGGACCGCCGGGGCACGGGAGCGGACGACGGGCGAAGGAGGGAGCCGGAGCGATGGGCGACCACAAAGAACAGTCCCTTCGGGTCGGCGCGGCCGTACGCCGGCGGCGCCGTGCGCTGGACCTCACCCTCGCCGTCGTGGCCGAGCGCAGCGGCCTGTCCGTCCCCTTCCTCAGCCAGGTCGAGAACGACCGGGCCCGCCCCAGCCGCAGCTCCCTGGAGAAGGTCGCCGACGCCCTGCGCACGACCGCGGTGGAACTGCTCGCCGCGGCCGACCCGGCGTGCAGTGTGGACGTGGTCCGCGCCGACGGCCCCGAACCGCTGCCCCGGCCCCGCACCCGCTCCCTGGTGCGCGGACACCACCAGATGCACGCCTCCGAGTACACCGGCGACCATGACGCGGGCCGTGAGTTCCAGTACCGCAACGACCAGTTGATGTACGTGGCGGACGGCGCGGTGGAGATCGAGGCGGAGGGCCGCGCCTACCGCCTGGGGCGGGGGGACACGCTGTACCTCACCGGCGGGGTGCGGCACCGCTGGCGGGCCGCGGAGTCGGACACCCGCGTCGTCGTCGTCGCCGTGGCGGAGCACATCGAGGCGGTCCGCGACCGGCCGCGCCGGTGAGGGTCGTCTCGCTCGTCCCCTCACTGACCGAGGCCGTGGCCCGCTCGGCGCCCGGTGCCCTGGCGGGCGTCACCGACTGGTGCACCCATCCGCCCGCTCTGGACGCCGTTCGTGTCGGCGGCACCAAGAACCCCCGCGTCGACCTGATCGCCTCCCTGGCGCCCGACCTGGTGATCGCCAACGAGGAGGAGAACCGCGCACCCGACCTCCGGGCCCTGCGGGAGGCGGGTACCGAGGTGCTGGTGACCGAGATCCGGACCGTGCCGCAGGCCTTCCGGGAGCTGGCCCGGGTGCTGGACGCCTGCGGGGTGCCGGCCCGTCCCCGCTGGCTGGACGAGGCCGAGGAGGCCTGGGCGGCCCTGCCCGCGCAGGCGGACCGGCCGAGGGCGGTCGTGCCGATCTGGCGGCGGCCCTGGATGGTGCTGGGCCGCGACACCTTCGCCGGCGACGTCCTGGCGCGCCTCGGCGTCGACTTGGTGCACGCGAGCCACCCCGACCGCTACCCGCGCCTCCCCTTGGAGGAACTGCGCGACTGCGGCGCCGACCTGGTCGTCCTGCCGGACGAGCCCTACCGCTTCACCGCCGACGACGGCCCCGAGGCGTTCCCGGAGCTGCCCTGCGCGCTGGTCAGCGGACGGCACCTGACGTGGTACGGACCGTCACTGTGCGAGGCGCCGCTGGTGCTCGGCCGGGCCCTGCGAGCAGCGCACCGCTGACCAGCCCGCGCACGGTCCCGGCCACCGCGGTGCCCCACGCCGCCAGCAGCACCGCGTACAGCACCACCGCGGGGCCCGCGTAGGCCAGGAGCCCGGTGTGCCGGCCGAGGGCCTCGGCTCCGGTGACGCAGGTGCCGACCGGGAAGGTGAACGACCACCAGGTCATCGAGAAGGCCATGCCCTGGCGCCGGGCCCGCCGGACGAGGGCGGCCGCCAGGCAGAACCACAGCAGCGCGAACCCCATCACGGGGACCCCGTAGAGCACGGCGAGGACTCCGAAGCCCTGGCCGTAGGGTTCGGGAACGACCCCGGGGGCGACGTCCGCGAACGCGCCGGCGGCGGTGACGGACTGGCCGAGCGGCCCCAGCACCAGGAACAGCGTCGGCGTCAGGGCCAGGGGCAGCGGCCCGCCGGTGAGCAACCGGGCGAAGACCAGCGGCAGCATCAGGAAGGTCGCCAGCAGGCTCAGCCCGAACAGGGCCAGGCAGCCGAGCAGCAGCGTCGCACGGGGCTGCCCGGCCGGAAGGTGCGGCACCAGCCGCGGCCCGACCGCCGCCGACACCATCGGCGCGACCAGCGGCAGCAGCCACACCGGCGTGGCCTGCCCCGGCTCCACCCGGCGCCGTACGGCCATCAGATACGGGACGGCTACGGCGGCGGCCAGTGCGAGGACCGTACCCGCGGTGAACAGCACGGCGTCCAGAACCACCGCGGCCCGCAGGCCGAGGAGGTCGCGGCCGACGCCGAGGGCGCCACCGCCGACGGCCAGCAGGGCCATGGCGAGGCAGCCGTAGAAGGGCGCCGTGGCCGGGTCGAGCAGCTGGGCGCGGGCCTGGTCGCGGTGGTGGGCCCAGTGCGCGGCCCGCGCCCCGAGCAGCACGAGCAGCGCGAGCAGCGACAGGGCCCAGATCACGGTCAGTGCGGCGCGCAGCCCCGGCACGTGTGACGGCAGTCCGGCACCGGCGGTGGCGACGACGGCGGTGCCCATGACGGTGGCGTACCAGTTGGGTCCGAGGTGCCGGACGGAGACGCGGAAGGCGGGGGGCCGGGCTGCTGCGGTGACCATGCCTCCACCGTGGCGGCGAGGGAGCAGGGCCACCAGGGAGTGCTCCTCTATGGCGGCATAAGCTGGGCTTATGAGCAACGCAGACGGTCAGGCCGGGCCTTCCGCGGCCGGATCCCTGGCACACCGGGTCCCGGACCTCGGTGCGCTGGAGCTGCTGCTGGCGGTGGCGCGGGTCGGCAGCCTCGGCGGGGCGGCGCGGGAGGTGGGCATCACCCAGCCCGCGGCCAGCAGCCGGATCCGGTCCATGGAACGGCAGCTGGGGGTGGCGCTGGTCGACCGCTCCCCGCGGGGGTCGCGGCTGACGGACGCGGGGGCACTGGTCACGGACTGGGCCCGGCGGATCGTCGAGGCGGCGGAGGCGTTCGACGTGGGTGCGCAGGCGCTGCGCGACCGCCGGGACTCGCGCCTGCGGGTGGCGGCGAGCATGACCATCGCGGAGTACCTGCTGCCCGGCTGGCTGCTCGCGCTGCGGGCGCAGCGGCCCGACACGGCGGTGTCGCTGCACGCGGGCAACTCGACGGTGGTGGCGCAGCGGCTGCTGGCGGACGAGGCGGACCTGGGCTTCGTGGAGGGGCTGAGCGTCCCGAGCGGGCTCGACTCGGTGGTCATCGCGCACGACCGGCTGATCGTCGTCACCGCGCCGGGGCACGCCTGGGCCCGGCGCCGGCGGGCACTGGCGGCCGACGAACTGGCCTCGACGCCGCTGATCCTGCGCGAGAAGGGGTCCGGGACGCGGCAGGTGCTGGACGCCGCACTAGGCGGTCTGGCCCGGCCCTTGATCGAGCTATCCTCGACGACGGCCGTGAAGGCGGCCGCGGTCGGCGGAGCCGGGCCCGCGGTGCTGAGCGAACTGGCGGTGGGGGAGGAGCTGGGCATGCGGCGGCTGGTGTCGGTGCCGGTGGAGGGGGTCGCCCTGGCCCGCGACCTCCGGGCGGTGTGGCCCACCGGGCACCGCCCCACGGGCCCGGCCCGGGACCTGCTGTCGCTCACCCGCGGGTAGCAGCGGGAGCGGGGCGCCCGGCCGCCGCCTCCACCAGCGCCGTCATCACCCGTACGTCGTCCCCCATCTCCGGGTGCCACTGCACCCCCAGCACCCAGGGGGCGGACGGCAGTTCCACGGCCTCCACCGTGCCGTCCGCCGCGTACGCCGACGGCACCAGACCCTCGCCCAGCCGGTCCACGGCCTGATGGTGGTACGTCGGGACGAATTCCTCCTGCGGTACGACCCCGGCGTACAGGCTCCCCGGCACCGGCTTGACGGTGTGGCCGCCGAACACGCCCACGACCTCGGCGTGCCCGTCGATGTGCTGCACGAGCGTCCCGCCCAGCGCGACGTTGAGCAGCTGCATGCCCCGGCAGATCCCCAGCAGCGGAACCTCCGCCGCCAGGGCCGCGTCGATCAGCGCCAGCTCCCAGGCGTCACGCTCCGGCGCCGGCGGGCCGGTACGCGGTTCGCGCTCCGCGCCGTAGCGGACCGGCTCGACGTCCGGCCCGCCCGCGATGACCACCCCGTCCAGCCGGGCCACGGTGTCCACGGCCCGCCCCGGGTCGTCCGGCGGCAGCATGACGGCCAGGCCGCCCGCCCGCTGCACCAGGCGCGGGTAGCCGACCGGCAGCAGCGCGGCCTCCAGCTCCCACACACCCCAGCGCGCACCGGCCTCCAGGTAGGTGCTGACCCCGATCAACGGCCCTTTCACCACGACTCCCTCATCACTCGGCGGTTCAGTCCCGTGTCAACTCTGCCTCGGCCGCGGCCAGCGCCGCGAACTCCTCCTCCGGCGCCTTCGCCACCAGCCGCTTGCGGCTGTACAGGCCGAAGTAGGCGACGGCCACGGCGTAGACCACCAGCGCGATGACGGCCGCCGTGACGTCGACCAGGAACGTGGCCACCAGCGCCGCGCAGGCCAGCACCAGGGCGACCGAGGAGGTCAGGACCCCGCCCGGCGTGCGGTACGGCCGCGGCAGGGTCGGCTCGCGGCGGCGCAGCACGATGTGGGACAGGGACATCAGCGCGTAGGAGATGGTCGCGCCGAACACGGCGATGTTCAGCATGCGGGCCCCGTCGCCCGTCATGGCCGCCAGCAGGAAACCGATCGTGCCCGGCACCAGCAGGCCCAGGTAGGGGGCCTTGCGCCGGCTGGTCAGGGACAGGAAGCGCGGCAGGTAGCCCGCACGGGACAGGGCGAACAGCTGGCGCGAGCCCGCGTAGATCAGGGAGAAGAAGGAGGCCACCAGACCGGCCAGGCCCGCGTAGTTGACGATCCGGCTGAGGGTCGTCGCCTTCCCGTCCGGCTGGAGCGCCTCCACCAGCGGGTTGCCGGCCTCCTGGACGGCCGCCGAGCCCCGCGCACCGGCGGCGGCGAAGAACGTGACCACCGCCAGGACCACCAGGATGCCCATGGACCAGCGGATCGCCTTCGGCAGCGTGCGGGCCGGCTCCCTGGTCTCCTCGGCGGCCAGCGGCACCCCCTCGACGCCCAGGAAGAACCACATGCCGAACGGGAACGCCGCCCAGATGCCGAGCAGCCCGAACGGCAGCCAGGAACTCGACCCGGCGGCGGAAGGGTCGGCCGGGATGTCGTCCAGCGAGCCGAAGGAGAAGTCGGGCAGCGCGGCCAAAGCGAACACGATCAGGGCGGCCACCGCGATGCCGGTCACGACGAAGCTGAAGCGCAGCGCCTCGCCCACGCCCCAGAGGTGGATGCCGAGGAAGATCACGAAACACACCAGGTACATCGGCCAGCCGGACTCCAGGCCGAACAGGCCCAGCGACTCGACGTAGTCGCCGATGAAGATGACGATGGCGGCGGGCGCGAGGACGTACTCGATGAGGATCGCCGTGCCGGTCAGGAAGCCGCCCCAGGGGCCCAGCGCCCGGCGGGCGAAGCCGTAGCCGCCGCCCGCCGTCGGCAGGATCGAGGACAGCTCGGCGAGGGCGAAGACCATGCAGGCGTACATGGTGCCCATGAGCACCATGGCGATGGCGAGACCGCCGAAGCCGCCCTCGGCCAGGCCGAAGTTCCAGCCCGAGTAGTCGCCGGAGACGACGTAGGCGACGCCGAGGCCGGTCAGCAGCACCCAGCCGGCGCTGCCCCGGCGCAGTGCCCTGCGCTCCAGATAGTCGTCGCCCTCCGGGGCGGGTGTCGGGGCGGATTCCTGGGACATGGGCTGTCTCCCCACGGGCGGTGGCGGTCACGGGCGGTCGGGCTGCGGCTCAATGGAATGAGGCCATACCTTTGCGGTGCCGGGCGGGGAAGGCAAGACCCGTGCGCCGATCGCCCGCAAATCCTCGCGGCGCGCGCACGCCCGCGGCTCAGCCCAGAAAGCCCCGCAGCAGCGCCGCCGTGCCCCCGCAGTGCTCGCGCATGATCTCCCGCGCCTGGTCGGCGTCGCCCTCGATCACGGCCTCCACCAGCGCCGTGTGCTGGCGCTGGGAGTGCTCCAGGTTGCGCACCAGCAGCGGGATGCAGTCCAGCAGGTCGTTGACCTGCGCGCGTACGGCCGCGTACTGCGCGGTGAGCGTGGGCGAACCCGACAGCTCGGCGAGGGTCAGGTGCAGCAGCGTGTCCAGGCGCCGGTAGTCGGTGAGCGGCGCGTCCTGCGTACGGGCCAGGGCCTCCCGCAGCCGTCCGGCCTGCTTCTCTCCCAGCCCGTGACCCGCGCACAGCCCGGCCGCCCCCACCTCCAGCACCTCGCGGAAGCGCAGCACGTCCTCCAGGTCGACCTCGGCGATCCGCCGCCGCAGCTCGTCCTCGCCCCCGGCGTCCGTGCGGGGCAGCACGAAGGTGCCGCCGTACCGGCCGCGGCGCGACTCCACCAGACCCTGGTCCTGGAGGACCTTCAGCACCTCGCGCAGCGTGACCCGGCTGATCCCCAGGCGCTCGGCCAGCTCCCGCTCGGCCGGCAGCCGCTCCCCGCCGGGCACCAGGCCCAGCCGCACCACCTGGAGGATCTGCTCCAGGGCCTCCTCGAAGCCGTTGCCCGCGCGCACCGGCCGCAGTACCGGCGTCAGCCCGTCCCGCACCCCGGCGCCGCCGTCTTCCTCCGGCATGTGGCCGTACCCCCTTCCCAAGCAATGGTTCTCCGCAATACCTTATGGCTCCCGGCGGACCCAAGGAGCCAAGGAGGCCCTCCCGTGGCAGACCGCACACCCCCGCTGAGCGTCGAGGAGCTGCACGCCCTCGTCGCGGGCGGTGAGATCGACACTGTCGTCCTGGCCTTCCCCGACATGCAAGGGCGGCTCCAGGGCAAGCGGTTCGCCGCGCGCTTCTTCCTGGACGAGGTCCTGGAGAACGGCACGGAGGGCTGCAACTACCTGCTCGCCGTCGACACCGAGATGAACACCGTCGACGGCTACGCGATGTCCTCCTGGGAGAGCGGCTACGGCGACTTCGCCATGGTGCCCGACCTGGCCACCCTGCGCCGCGTCCCCTGGAACGCCGGCACGGCCATGCTCCACGCCGACCTCGCCTGGCACGACGGCTCACCCGTCGTCGCCGCGCCCCGCCAGATCCTGCGCCGCCAGCTGGAGCGCCTGGCCGAGCTCGGCTACACCGCCCAGGTCGGCACCGAGCTGGAGTTCATCGTCTTCCAGGACACCTACGAACAGGCCTGGGACGCCGGCTACCAGGGCCTCACCCCGGCCAACCAGTACAACATCGACTACTCGGTCCTCGGCACCGGCCGCATCGAGCCCCTGCTGCGCCGCATCCGCAACGAGATGGCCGGAGCCGGCCTCACCGTCGAGTCCGCCAAGGGCGAGTGCAACCCCGGCCAGCACGAGATCGCCTTCCGCTACGACGAGGCCCTGGTCACCTGCGACCAGCACACCGTGTACAAGACCGGCGCCAAGGAGATCGCCGCCCAGGAGGGCAGGTCGATCACCTTCATGGCCAAGTACAACGAGCGCGAGGGCAACTCCTGCCACATCCACCTCTCGCTGGCCGACGCCGACGGCGGCAACGCCATGGCCGGGGACGGCGAGGACGGCATGTCGGACGTCATGCGCCACTTCCTCGCCGGGCAGCTCGCCGCCCTGCGCGAGTTCTCCCTGCTCTACGCCCCCAACATCAACTCCTACAAGCGGTTCCAGCCCGGCTCCTTCGCCCCGACCGCCGTCGCCTGGGGCCACGACAACCGCACCTGCGCGCTGCGCGTCGTCGGCCACGGCCGCTCCCTGCGCTTCGAGAACCGCCTGCCCGGCGGCGACGTCAACCCCTACCTCGCCGTCGCCGGCCTGGTCGCCGCCGGCCTGCACGGCATCGAGCACAAGCTCGACCTGCCCGACCCCTGCTCCGGCAACGCCTACGCCGCCGGCCTCGACCACGTGCCCACCACCCTGCACGAGGCCGCCGAGCTGTGGGAGAACAGCTCCGTCGCCCGGGCCGCCTTCGGCGACGAGGTCGTCGACCACTACCGCAACATGGCGCGCGTCGAACTGGACGCCTTCGACGCCGCGGTGACCGACTGGGAGCTGCGCCGCTCCTTCGAACGCCTGTGAGGCCCCGTTGACTTCCGAGCACCTGCTGGACGTACTGAACCCCGCGACCGAGGAGGTCGTCGCCACCGTCACCGGCGCGGGCCCGGCCGACGTCGACGCCGCCGTGGCCCGCGCCGAGCGGGCGCAGCGCACCTGGACCGCCCTCGCCCCCGGCGACCGCGCCCGGCTGCTGCGCCGCTTCGCCACCACCGTCGACGAGCACCTGGAGGAACTCGCCCGCCTGGAGGTACGCGAGGCCGGTCACCTCCTCGGCAACGCGCGCTGGGAGGCCGGCAACGTCCGCGACCTGCTGGACTACGCGGCCGGGGGAGTGGAACGGCTCACCGGCCGGCAGATCCCGGTGCCGGGCGGCCTGAACGTCACGATCCTCGAACCGCTCGGCGTCGTCGGCGTGATCGCCCCCTGGAACTTCCCGCTGCCCATCGCCGCCTGGGGCACCGCCCCCGCCCTCGCCGCGGGCAACGCCGTCCTCCTCAAGCCCGCCGAGACCACCCCGCTCACCGCACTGCGCCTGGCCGAACTCGCCCTGGAGGCCGGGCTCCCCGAGCACCTCTTCCAGGTCCTGCCGGGCTGCGGCGACATCACCGGTGACGCACTGGTCCGGCACCCCGGAGTCGCCAAGATCGTCTTCACCGGCTCCACCCGCACCGGCACGCGCGTCGCCGCCCTCGGCGCCGAGCAGGTCAAGCCCGTCACCCTCGAACTCGGCGGCAAGAGCCCCAACATCGTCTTCGCCGACGCCGACCTGGAGACCGCCGTCGACCCCTTCTCCTTCCTCGACAACTCCGGCCAGGACTGCTGCGCCCGCACCCGCGTCCTCGTCCAGGAGTCCGTCTTCGACGAGGTCCGCGAGCTGCTCGCCGACGCCCTGGCCGCCGTGGTGGTGGGCGACCCGGCCGACGAGAAGACCCAGATGGGCCCGCTGATCTCGCGTCAGCAGCTCGACCGGGTACGCAGCTTCGTGCCCGGCGACGCCCCGGCCCTGCGCGGCAGCGCACCCGAGGGACCCGGCTTCTGGTTCCCGCCGACCGTCCTCACCGGCGAGCGGCCCGACTCGCCCGCGGCCCGGGAGGAGATCTTCGGCCCGGTCGCCGTCCTGCTCCCCTTCACCGACGAGGAGGACGCGATCCGCCTCGCCAACGACACCCCCTACGGCCTCTCCGGCTCCATCTGGACCCGCGACGTCGGCCGCGCCCTGCGCGTCTCCCGGGCCGTCCGCGCCGGGAACCTGTCCGTCAACTCCCACGCCAGCGTCCGCTACTGGACCCCGTTCGGCGGCTACAAGCAGTCCGGCGTCGGCCGCGAACTCGGCCCCGACGCCCTGGCCGCCTTCACCGAGACCAAGAACGTCTTCATCAGCACGGAGGGCCCCGCACAGTGACCGCCCAGGAAAGCATCTGCCGCCGCCTCGTCGGCCGTACCGCCGTCGTCACCGGAGCCGGCAGCGGCATCGGACTCGCCGCCGCCCGCCGCCTCGCCTCCGAGGGCGCCCACGTCGTCTGCGGCGACGTCGACGAGACCCGCGGCAAGGCCGCCGCCGACGAGGTCGGGGGCACCTTCGTGAAGGTCGACGTGACCGACCCCGACGAGGTGGAGGCCCTCTTCCGCACCGCCCACGACACCTACGGCAGCGTCGACATCGCCTTCAACAACGCCGGGATCTCCCCGCCCGACGACGACTCCATCCTGGAGACCGGCCTGGAGGCCTGGAAGCGCGTCCAGGAGGTCAACCTCACCTCCGTCTACCTGTGCTGCAAGGCCGCCATCCCCTACATGCGCCGCCAGGGCCGGGGCTCGATCATCAACACGGCGTCCTTCGTGGCCAGGATGGGCGCCGCCACCTCGCAGATCTCCTACACGGCCTCCAAGGGCGGCGTCCTCGCCATGTCCCGCGAACTGGGCGTGCAGTTCGCCCGCGAGGGCATCCGCGTCAACGCCCTGTGCCCCGGGCCGGTCAACACCCCGCTGCTGCAGGAGCTGTTCGCCAAGGACCCGGAGCGCGCCGCCCGGCGCCTGGTGCACATCCCGCTGGGCCGGTTCGCCGAGGCCGAGGAGATCGCCGCCGCCGTGGCCTTCCTCGCCAGCGACGACTCTTCCTTCGTCAACGCCACCGACTTCCTGGTCGACGGCGGCATCTCGGGGGCGTACGTCACACCGCTGTAGGGGGTGCCCGCGCGGGCCGGGGCGCGGCCTACAGTGCCGGGATGAGCATGACACCGCCGCCCGGCTGGTATCCCGACCCGCGCCCGCCCCACCAGGAGCGCTGGTGGGACGGCACGGCCTGGACCGAGCACCGCCGCGCGCCCGCCGCCACGACCGTGGCGGTGCCCCCGCCCCCCGGCGGAGGCTCCGGGCGGGGGCGGACCGTCGCCCTGGCCACCACCGGGGCCGTGCTGGTCGCGGCGATCGTCACCGGAGCGCTGGTCCTCGGCACCGGCGACGACGAGGCCGGCACCAGGACGGCGCCGGCGACCTCCGGTCCCGCCGCGCCCGCGCCGTCCGGGCCGGCGCCGGAGTCCTCCGCCCCGGCCGGCGACCCCTCGGTCGTGGAGGACCAGCTCAACGGCATCACGTTCCCCCTCCTCGACGGCTGGGTCCGCCCCAAGTACGTCGCCGAGGACGACGCCGTCATGACGACCGACGGCACCTACGACTGCCCCGGCGACGGCGGCGTCTGCCGCCACGGCCTCGTCCTGTCCCGCACGGTCACCGCCAACGACGAGAAGTCCCCCGAGGCCCTCGCCAGGGGCGACATCGCCGACGCGGCCGAGGACGCCTTCGACCACGACACGCTCGACCGTGAGCCCTACGGCGGCATGGTCTCCCACGAGACCGTCGCCTCCGGCCCGGTCGCCGTGGCGGGCCGCGCCGGGTACTACGTGCGCTGGCGCGTGCACACCGCGAAGGGCCCGGGCGGCTACGTCCAGTCGCTCGTCTTCCCGTCCAGCGTCGGCACCGAGTCCCCCGTCCTCGTCCGGTACGTCTTCGACGCCGGCGGCGAGGGGCCGCCGCTCGCCGACATGGACCGCATCACCAAGGGCATCCGCCCGATCGGTGACGCGGGCACCGGCGGCGGCGTGGGCAGCAGCATCGGCCCGCCGGACTGACTCGGTCGCGACCGCTACAGGAACGTGTGGCCCTCGCCGCGGTAGGTCGGCACGGTCGCGGTCACCGCGTCCCCCTCCACCAGGTGCAGCGCGTCGAACCGCTCGCACAGCTCACCGGCCTTGGCGTGCCGGAACCACACCTTGTCGCCGATCAGCAGATCGTCCGCGGGGGAGCCCAGCAACGGCGTCTGCACCTCGCCGGCCTGCTCCTGCGGGTCGTAGCGCAGCCCCTCGGGCAGATACGGCACCGGCGACCGGTCGGGCCCGGCCGCGCCCGACGCGGGGTACCCGCCGCCGAGCACCGTCACCACCCCGACCCCCGGGCGGCGGACCACGGGCTGGGCGAACAGCGCCGCCGGACGGCCGCGGAAGGACGTGTAGTTGTCGAACAGCCGTGGCACGTACAGTCCCGACCCGGCGGCGATCTCGGTCACCGCGTCCTCGGCCGCCGTGTGCTGCACCGACCCGGTGCCCCCGCCGTTGACGAACTCCAGCCCCGGTACGACGGCCCGCACGGCACGGACCACCTCCGCGCGCCGCACGGCCAGTTCGCGCCGGGCGGCGGCCTGCATCAGCCGGACCGCCCGCGAGCGCAGCGGACGCCCGGCCACCGCGTCCCCGACCCCGGCGACATGCCCCTCGTACGCCATGATCCCCACGACCTCGAACCCCGGCCGCCGGGCCACCGCGCGAGCCGTCTCGGCGACCTCGGCGGGGGAGTGCAGCGGCGAACGCCGTGCCCCGACGCGCACCCGACCGCCGAGCAGCCGCAGTGAGGTGTCCAACTCCAGGCACACCCGCACCACTTCGCGCCCGTCGCCGCGCGCGGCGTCGATCAGGTCGAGCTGAGCGACGTCGTCGACCATGACGGTCACGGCCGCGGCCAGCTTGGGGTCACCGGCGAGTTCGGCGAACGCGGCCCGGTCGGCGGACGGGTAGGCCAGCAGCACGTCGTCGAACCCGGACCGGGCCAGCCACAGCGACTCGGCCAGGGTGAACGACATGATCCCCGCGAAGCCCTCCCGGGCCAGGACGCGTTCCAGCAGCGCCCGGCACCGCACGGACTTGCTGGCCACGCGGACGGGCTTGCCCCCGGCGCGGCGGACGAGGTCGTCGGCGTTGGCGTCGAACGCCTCCAGGTCCACGATCGCGAGAGGGGCGTCGAGATGGGCGGTGGCCCGGTCGTAACGGGCCCGGTCGGCGGCGCGCGCAGTCATGAACGCAGCCTGCCAGACGGGATTACCGCAGGGTAGGGGGACGTTCCGGGCAGATGCCCCGGCCTCGCGGACTGGTTCCCGCCCGCCCGGCGACAAGCCGTAGAGTGACGCGCACGAACGGCGGAGCAGCGCCGGCCGGGGATCCGCGCCGGGATGACGCTCCGTCCGTACGGGTAGGTGTGCCCGGGACGGTCGCGTCCGCGCCGGGCCTCGGGCAGGACGGCACCGGCCCGCCAGCGAGACGAGCGGCCCGGGCACGAGGAAACGGGGGGTGCATGAGCACGGAAGCGCAGCGCGCCTCCTTCCCCCCACGGCCCGCGACCCCGCCCCGCCCGTCCCACCCCCCGGCCCCGGCGCAACCCCCCGCGACGGACGACACCCCGGACCCCCACCGGCCGTCCTGGGCGGCGCGGGAGGGGGCCTCGGACCCGGGTGACGCGCACGCGGCGCGACCGGGCGGTGGCCCGGGCTCGCGAGGTCCTTCCGCACCGGGTGGAGCGATGTCTCCTCCGCCGCCTGCCGCCTCCGCGCGTTTCCCCGACTCGCCCCCCGGTCTCGGCCACGGCACCCGGCCCGGGCAGGTCCCGCCGCGTCCCGGGCACCTCCCTGCGCCGGCCCGCGCGGGCGCCGCCCCGGGGCCGCCGGTCGAGCCGGAACGTCCGGATGCCTCGCCCCTTCCCGACGGCCCGGAGAGGTCCGGGCGGCCCTTCCGTCTCTCCCCGCCCGGTCACACCGACGCCCCCGCGGGAGCACCGGCGGACACCTCCGCGCGCCCCTTCCGGCTTCCCCCGCCCCGCCGCACGGGCGTCCCCGCCGAGGGCACGTCCGAGATCACCGCCCGCCTGCGGCCGATCCCCGCGGAACCGCAGCCCCCGCACCGCGACGAGGCGGCACGCACCCCAGCCACCGCCCCGCAGCCCGGCTCCACCACCCGCCCGCCCGTTGCCCGCACTGCCGCCGCGACGCCCGCGCGCCCGTCTCACGAGCCGCAGGCCGACGCCCGCACCGCTGCCGCAGACTCGCCCGGCGGGGCTTACGAGCCGCAGGCTGATGCCCGCGGTGCTGCTGCGACGCCCCGCCGCCCCGCCCACGACCCGCAGGCCGGCCTCGCTGCCACGACCTCCCGGCGCCCGGCTCACGAGCCGCAACCCGGCCCCCGCGCCGCTGCTCCAGGCTCCCCGAGCCCCACTTATGAGCCGCAGGCCGGCTCCCGCTCTGCTGCCGCAGGCTCGCCGCACGGCGCCTACGAGCCGCAGGCTGACGCCCGCTCTACCGCCGCGACGCCCGCGCGCCCGGCACGCGAGCCGCAACCCGGCCCCCGCGCCGCTGCTCCAGGCTCCCCGAGCCCCACTTATGAGCCGCAGGCCGGCTCCCGCACTGCTGCCGCAGGCTCGCCGCACGGCGCCTACGAGCAGCAGGCTGACGCCCGCGGTGCCGCCGCGACGCCCGCGCGCCCGGCTCACGAGCCGCGGACCACCCCCCGCACCGCTGCCGCAGGCTCGCCCCCCGGCCGTGGGGCGGACGGCGCCCCCCTGCCCGGGGAGCAGCGGACCGTTCCCGATCCGGCGTTGTCCTGGAGTGCGCCCCTCGCTCCCGGCGGCGGTTCCGGGGCCATGCGGCCCGTCGTGTCGTTCGGGGAGCCCGAGGGGTACGACGGCGACGCGCGGCCCCGGCCGTTGCGGCGGCGCGGGGTGTCACAGGCCGCCGCTGCCGCCGTGTGCCTCGTGCTCGGCCTCGGTCTCATCTCCGGCGCGGTCACCGGCAGCTGGCTCGTCGGGGACTCCGACGCGGCCGGCTCGCGCAGCGCGTTCGGCGCGGCCGCCGGCATGTGGCACAACCTGCCCGTCGACCGGCTGTTCCCGCCCACGGTGCAGGGCCGCGGCGCCGGACCCGGCGGAGCCGACCGCTCCTGGACCCGTGTCGCCGTCGCCCCGGACAGCGGCTGCCGGAGCGCCTTCGACCCGCTGCTGCGCAAGGCCCTGGCGCCCGTCGGCTGCGAACGCCTCCTGCGCGCCACGTACACCGACGCCACCGAGAGCCACGTGACGACCGTCGGCCTGCTCTTCACCACGGCCGACGCCCCGGGCATGACCGCCCTCGCGAACCGTTTCCGCACGGAGCGCCTGGACCGCCGCGACGACCTGATGCCCCTGCCGTACGCGGCGAAGGGCACCCCCGCCGCCCGCTTCGGCGCCGCCCAGCGCGCGTCCTGGACCGTCTCCGTGCTGACCGAGGCGCCGGTCGTCGTGTACGCGGTCTCCGGCTGGGCCGACGGCCGCACCGTCGACACCCCGCAGCCCGCCGAGGACGCCGTGGCGACCGACACCCCCAACGCCGTCGGCCAGGCCGGGCTCGGGCACGAGGCGCAGGGCCTCGCCGACCGCGTCGAGCGCGACCTGCGCAGGAACGCCCGCTCGGCCACGGAGCAGCCGTCGTGACAGACCCCACCCCGCACGCGACGGACGCCGCCCCCGCGCCCCGGGCGGGCACCCGCGCCGCCCGGCGCCGCCGGGCGACGGCCCTCGGCGCCCTGCTCACCACGGCCCTGGTCCTCCTGCCCGCCGCCACGGCCCACGCCGACGGCATCCGCGCCCAGCAGTGGGCCCTGGACGCCATGCACACCGACGAGGCCTGGCGGACGACGAAGGGCGAGGGCGTCACCGTCGCCGTCCTGGACACCGGCGTCGACGCCGACCACCCCGACCTGGTCGGCAACGTCCTCACCGGCAAGGACCTGGTCGGCTTCGGAGCGAAGCCCGGCAGCCGCGCCTGGGCCCGGCACGGCACCGCCATGGCGGGGATCATCGCCGGCCACGGACACGGCCCGGGCGACACCGACGGCGTCCTCGGCATCGCACCCGAGGCGAAGATCCTCCCCGTGCGGGTGATCCTGGAGGACGGCGACCCCTCCCGCGCCAAGGCCCGCACCACCCGCGGCAACGCCCTCGCCGAGGGCATCCGGTGGGCCGCCGACCACGGCGCCGACGTCATCAACCTCTCCCTCGGCGACGACTCCGCCTCCGCGCACCCCGAACCCACCGAGGACCAGGCCATCCAGTACGCCCTGGACAAGGGCGTGGTGGTCGTCGCGTCCGCCGGCAACGGCGGCGAGAAGGGCGACCACATCTCCTATCCGGCCGCCTACCCGGGCGTCGTCGCCGCCACCGCCGTCGACCGCGCCGGGACGCGCGCCTCGTTCTCCACCCGCCGCTGGTACGCCACCGTCAGCGCCCCCGGCGTCGACGTCGTCATCGCCGACCCCGACCGCAAGTACTACGAGGGCTGGGGCACCAGCGCCGCCGCCGCGTTCGTCTCCGGCGCCGCCGCCCTCGTCAAGGCGGCCCACCCGGACCTGACCCCGGCCCAGGTCAAGTCGGTGCTGGAGCAGACCGCCCGCAACGCCCCGGCGGGCGGCCGCGACGACTCCCGGGGCTTCGGCTTCATCGACCCGGCCGCCGCCATCAGGGCCGCCGCCCGGCTGAAGCCCGAAGGCCTGCGCGCGGCCTCGTACGGCGAGAAGTACTTCGGCAGCGGACCGGACGCCGCCACCCGGGGCGACGGCACGGCCGCGTGGGCCGGTCCCCTCGCGGGCGGCACGGGCGGTGTCCTCCTGGTCGCCGCGGTCGTGCTGTGGCGCGGCCGGCGCACGGGGCGCGAGGAGCACTGAGCCGCCGCCGGCGCACGGGGCGCGAGGAGCACTGAGCCGCCGCCGGCGCCCCGGTGCCCGGCGGATAGGCTCGACGACCGTGGCGAACAAGAACATCCCCGACCCCGGCTTCTCCGACGACGACGGCTCCGCCGATCCCCGGCTGAGCGCGGCCCTGGCCGCCTGGTCCGCGGACCGCACCGCCGTCGGACCCGTGCTGGAGGCGCTCAAGGGCGCCCGCCTGCTGGTCCCCGTGGTGGCCGTGCTCGGCGAGGTCGAGGAGGACGAGAACGGGTTGCGCCGCGAGAAGACCAGCGACATGGCCGTACCGACCCTGAAGGCCGGGAACCGGACCGCCCTGCCCGCCTTCACCTCCACGGACTCCCTCGCCCGCTGGGACCCCGCCGCCCGGCCCGTCGCCGTACCGCTGCACCAGGCACTGCAGGCCGCCGCGCACGAGAAGGCGGACACGGTCGTGCTCGACCTGGCCGGGCCCGTGCCGTTCGAACTGACCGGTTCCGCCCTGCTCGCCCTCGCCGAGGGCCGCGCCACCGCCGACCCGCTCGCCGACCCGGCCGTCGTCGGCGCCGTGCGCGAGGCCGTGGCCGCCGAGCCGGCCGTGCTGCGCGCCCACCTCGGTCCCGGACAGGCCGACGGGACCCTGGCCCTCGTCCTGGACCCCTCCGCGCCCCCCGCCGAAGCGGCCCGCTCCGTCGCCGAGCGCCTGGCCGCCGACGAAACGCTGAGGGCCCGCCTGGTGCGCGGCCTCGACCTGGCACTCCTGCCGGCCGAGGCGACGCCCCCGGGCGAGCCCCTCTTCGTGCGCTGAGCGGCGTACGCCGCGCGACCTGCTAGCCGTAGACCGGGCCCGTGTACTTCTCGCCCGGCCCCTGGCCCGGCTCGTCCGGGACGAGGGAGGCCTCGCGGAACGCCAGCTGCAGCGACTTCAGGCCGTCGCGCAGGGGCGCGGCGTGGAAGGAGCTGATCTCGGTCGCGGTGGCGTCCAGCAGACCGGCCAGGGCGTGCACCAGCTTGCGGGCCTCATCCAGGTCCTTGTGCTGCTCGCCCTCCTCGGTCAGACCGAGCTTCACGGCCGCGGCGCTCATCAGGTTGACGGCGACCGTCACGATCACCTCGACCGCCGGGACCTCGGCGATGTCGCGGGCCATGGCGTCGAAGTCGGGGTTCGCCGAGGACTCAGCGGGGGTCTCACTCATGCCCCACACGATAGGCGCACCACGGGGGCGTGCCGCACCAGGGCCCGGGCGCCTGAATTGGCCGTTGCTGGCCATTGCTGGTAACCTCGTGTAACGACCGGTCGGACCCGTATGCCTCACGGCCCGCGAGCCCGGCCCACAAGTGGAGGCTTTCGAACTCCCACCCGACCGCCCCCAGGGCGGCGGGTCACCGGTCAGACGACCCCGTCCCAGCGGCGGAGGTCCGTCCGAAAGCGCGCCCCGCGGATCCCGCGGCGGTGCTCCGGTAGTTCGAGGAGCCCCGCCTGGGAATCGTCCGGGGCATTTTTTGTGCTTCGGCGCGGTTAGGTCTATCGAAAAGAGACGTTACGCGGCCGTCCGCCAGACCGCCGCGTGGTGCTACCGAGGAGGATCCATCAGCGCCGAGCCCCGCATCAACGACCGGATTCGCGTTCCCGAGGTGCGACTTGTCGGTCCCAGTGGCGAGCAGGTGGGCATCGTCCCCCTGGCCAAGGCACTGGAGCTTGCGCAGGAGTACGACCTGGACCTGGTCGAGGTCGCGGCGAACGCCCGTCCGCCCGTGTGCAAGCTCATGGACTACGGGAAGTTCAAGTACGAGTCGGCCATGAAGGCCCGTGAGGCGCGCAAGAACCAGGCGCACACGGTCATCAAGGAGATGAAGCTCCGGCCGAAGATCGACCCGCACGACTATGACACCAAGAAGGGTCACGTCGTCCGGTTCCTCAAGCAGGGCGACAAGGTCAAGATCACGATCATGTTCCGTGGTCGCGAGCAGTCCCGGCCCGAGCTGGGCTACCGACTGCTGCAGCGTCTCGCGGAGGACGTCGCAGACCTCGGGTTCGTCGAGTCGAACCCGAAGCAGGACGGCCGCAACATGATCATGGTTCTCGGTCCGCACAAGAAGAAGACCGAGGCGATGGCCGAGGCTCGTCAGGCGCAGGAAGCCCGCAAGGCGGACGCGAAGGCCAACCCCGGCAAGTCGCAGAACGCCGCGGAGACCGAGGCACCGGCCGATGCTCCGGCCGAGGAGCCCGCCGAGGCGTGACCCCCGGGACGCGAGTCCCAGGAAGCAACCGAAACAAGACGACGCTCCACCGTGCCCGGTTTCACGACCGGGCACCGGAGCGCCACCGACGAGGAGAGAACGGCGCTATGCCGAAGAACAAGTCGCACAGCGGTGCCAGCAAGCGCTTCAAGATCACCGGCTCCGGCAAGGTGCTGCGCGAGCGCGCCGGCAAGCGCCACCTGCTCGAGCACAAGTCGTCCCGTGTGACGCGTCGCCTCACCGGCAACGCCGAGATGGCCCCGGGCGACGCCGCGAAGATCAAGAAGCTTCTCGGCAAGTGACGCCCGGCGCGTGAGCGCCGCACGTCAGGACCGGGACCCAATCACTTTCGGGCCGTGTGAGGACCCCCACGGCCCCGCTACAAGGAGTTAAGAAGTGGCACGCGTCAAGCGGGCAGTCAACGCCCACAAGAAGCGCCGGGCGATCCTCGAGCAGGCCTCCGGCTACCGCGGTCAGCGTTCGCGCCTGTACCGCAAGGCCAAGGAGCAGGTCACCCACTCGCTGGTCTACAACTACAACGACCGCAAGAAGCGCAAGGGCGACTTCCGTCAGCTGTGGATCCAGCGCATCAACGCCGCTGCCCGCGCCAACGGCATGACCTACAACCGCTTCATCCAGGGTCTGAAGGCCGCGAACATCGAGGTCGACCGCAAGATCCTGGCCGAGCTGGCCGTCAACGACGCCGGTGCGTTCGCCGCGCTCGTCGAGGTCGCCCAGAAGGCGCTGCCGAGCGACATCAACGCCCCCAAGGCGGCCTGACGCCGGCTCCGAGCCGATGTGACTGACAGGACCCGCAGGCCGAACGGCCTGCGGGTCCTGCTGTGCAGCTACTGAGAAAGCGAACAGGATGTCCCCTGCCACCCCCGAGCTCATCTCCCCCCGCTCGCCCCGCGTCTCCGCCGCCCGGCGGCTGGCCAAGCGGAATTTCCGGGGGAAGGAGCGGCTGTTCCTCGCGGAGGGGCCGCAGGCGGTGCGGGAGGCGGCCGGGCACCGGGCCCGGGACGCGGCCACCCTGGTGGAGCTGTTCACCACACCGGAGGCCGCCGACCGCCACGCCGACATCGTCGGGGCCGCCCGGGACGCCGGGGCGCGGGTGCACCTCGCCTCCGAGCAGGTCATCGCCGACATCTCCACCACCGTCACGCCCCAGGGCCTGGTCGGCATCTGCCGGTTCCTGGACACGCCCTTCGACGAGGTCCTCGCCGCGCGCCCCCGCCTGGTCGCGCTCCTCGCCAACGTCCGCGACCCCGGCAACGCCGGCACCGTCCTGCGCTGCGCCGACGCCGCGGGCGCCGAGGCCGTCGTGCTGACCGACGCCTCCGTCGACGTGTACAACCCCAAGGCCGTCCGCGCCTCCGTGGGCTCCCTGTTCCACCTGCCCGTCGCCGTCGGCGTCCCCGTCGAGCACGCCGTCGAGCGGCTGCGCGCCACCGGGATCCGGGTGCTGGCCGCCGACGGGGCCGGCGACCGCGACCTCGACGACGAGCTCGACAAGGGCACCATGGGCGGGCCGACCGCCTGGCTCTTCGGCAACGAGGCCTGGGGCCTGCCGGAGGAGACCCGGACCCTCACCGACGCCGTGGTGCGCGTCCCGATCCACGGGAAGGCCGAGAGCCTGAACCTCGCCACCGCCGCCGCCGTATGTCTGTATGCGTCGGCGCGTGCACAGCGTGCCGCCGGAGGGTGCCGCTCCGTCACCGGGAACCAGTAGGGTGACCAGCTCGGGGACCCCTCTGCGGAGCCTTGGAGGTGGGGTACGGGGATGAGCGTCGGCACGAGCAGCGCACCGGGGGCCCGGGATGCCGGGAGCCCGCCCGCCGCGCCCCTGCCCTCCGGTGACCCCGGCGGCCTCGGCATCGACCCCGACCACCTGCCCGACGGGCTCGTCGTCGCCGACGAGCAGGGCCGCGTCATCTGCTTCAACGCCGCCGCCGAGCGCATCACCGCCGTACGCGCCCGCGACGCCCTCGGGCAGCCGCTGGAGAAGGCCCTGCCGCTGGAGGACCTCGAGGGCCGGCGCTGGTGGCAGCTGACCGACCCGTACGGCGGCCTGGCCATCCGGGTCGGACAGCCCGAGCGGAACCTGCTGCTGCCCGGAGGTCGCGAGGTCCTGGTCTGCGCGCGCTACGTGCGCACCCGGCCCACCGGCCCCCTGCGGCGCCTGGTGGTCACCCTGCGCGACACCGAGGCCCGCCGCCGCACCGAGCGCAGCCACGCCGAGCTGATCGCCACCGTCGCGCACGAGCTGCGCTCCCCGCTCACCTCCGTCAAGGGCTTCACCGCCACCCTGCTCGCCAAGTGGGAGCGCTTCACCGACGACCAGAAGCGGCTGATGCTGGAGACCGTCGACGCCGACGCCGACCGCGTCACCCGGCTCATCGCCGAGCTGCTCGACATCTCGCGCATCGACTCCGGCCGCCTGGAGGTGCGCCGCCAGCCCGTCGACATCGGCGCCGCCGTCGGCCGCCACATCCAGGCGTACGTCGCCGCCGGCCAGCCCGCCGACCGGTTCCTGCTGCGCGTCCAGCAGCCGCTGCCCGACCTGTGGGCCGATCCCGACAAGATCGACCAGGTACTCAGCAACCTGCTGGAAAATGCCGTGCGGCACGGTGAGGGAACTGTCACGATCGACATCACGGCCACGGCGTCCCCCCGCGAGGGCGAGCACGCCGAGCACGCAGCCACGTCGGTCACGGTGAGCGACGAGGGGCCCGGCATCCCGGAGGAGTCCATGAACCGCGTCTTCACCCGCTTCTGGCGGGGCAGCAAGCGCGGTGGCACCGGCCTCGGGCTCTACATCGTCAAGGGCATCGTGGAGGCCCACGGCGGCACCATCACGGTCGGCCGCGCCCCCGGCGCCGGGGCCGAGTTCCGATTTACGTTGCCCGTGGCGGCTCCGGCGTATCTCGCCTGAGGACCACGGGCGCATTCGCACACCTCCGCCCCGTTAGACTCGGCCATTGGCACCTTTGTGTCCCGAAAGCCGTGACGAGCCGTCCACGAGTCGGTGACGGGGACCTTCAGCCAGCCAATCGGAAGCACGGGAAGAGATGTCGGCACCGAATAAGTCGTACGACCCTGTAGAGGTCGAGGCGTTGAAACCGGAAGAGATCGAGCGCATGCGGGACGAGGCGCTCGCCGCCTTCGCCGCCGCGGACTCCCTCGACGCGCTCCAGGAGGCCAAGGTCGCCCACACCGGCGGCACCTCCCCGCTGGCCCTCGCCAACCGCGAGATCGGCGCCCTGCCCCCGCACGCCAAGGCCGCCGCCGGAAAGCTGGTGGGCCAGGCACGGGGCGCCGTCAACAAGGGCCTCGCCGCCCGCCAGGCCGAGCTGGAGGCGGAGCGGGACGCGCGCGTGCTGGTCGAGGAGGCGGTGGACGTCACCCTGCCCTTCGACCGCGTCGCCGCCGGTGCCCGCCACCCGCTGACCACGCTGTCGGAGCGTATCGAGGACGTCTTCGTGGCCATGGGCTACGAGGTCGCCGAGGGGCCCGAGGCCGAGGCCGAGTGGTTCAACTTCGACGCCCTCAACATCGGCCCCGACCACCCGGCCCGCGGCGAGCAGGACACCTTCTTCGTGCAGGACCCGGACGGCGGCCCCGACTCCGGCGTCGTCCTGCGCACCCACACCTCGCCCGTGCAGATCCGCTCGCTGCTCGACCGTGAGCTGCCGGTCTACGTGATCTGCCCCGGCGTCGTGTACCGCACCGACGAGCTGGACGCCACGCACACCCCGGTCTTCCGCCAGGTCGAGCTGCTCGCCGTCGACGAGGGCCTGACGATGGCCGACCTCAAGGGCACGCTGGACCACATGGTCACGGCCCTGTTCGGCGAGGGCATGAAGACCCGGCTGCGGCCCAACTTCTTCCCCTTCACCGAGCCGTCCGCCGAGATGGACATGGTCTGCTACGTCTGCCGTGGCGCGTCCGTCGGCAACCCGGACCGCCCGTGCCGCACCTGCTCCTCCGAGGGCTGGATCGAGCTCGGCGGCTGCGGCATGGTCAACCCGCGCGTGCTGCGCGCCTGCGGCGTCGACCCGGAGAAGTACAGCGGCTTCGCCTTCGGGTTCGGCATCGAACGGATGCTGATGTTCCGCCACAACGTCGAAGACATGCGAGACATGGTCGAGGGTGACGTCCGGTTCACCCGGCCGTTCGGGATGGAGATCTGATGCGGGTCCCGCTTTCCTGGCTGCGGGAGTACGTCGACCTGCCGGCCACCGAGACCGGCCGCGACGTCCAGGCCAAGCTCATCTCGGCCGGTCTGGAGGTCGAGACGGTCGAGCAGCTCGGCCACGACCTCAAGGGCCCGCTCGTGGTCGGTCAGGTGCTGACCATCGAGGAGCTGGAGGGCTTCAAGAAGCCGATCCGCTTCTGCACCGTCGACGTCGGGCAGGCCAACGGCACCGGCGAGCCGCAGGAGATCGTCTGCGGCGCCCGCAACTTCGCCGTCGGCGACAAGGTCGTCGTGGTCCTGCCCGGCGCCACCCTGCCGGGCGGCTTCGCCATCTCCGCGCGCAAGACCTACGGCCGGAACTCGCACGGCATGATCTGCTCCAGCGACGAGCTGGGCATGGGCGACGACGGCACCAAGGGCATCATCGTGCTGCCGCCGGAGACCGAGGTCGGCAAGGACGCCGTCGAGCTGCTGGAACTGGTCGACGAGGTCCTCGACATCGCCGTCACCGCCAACCGCGGCGACTGCCTGTCCATCCGCGGCGTGGCCCGCGAGACCGCCATCGCCTACGGCCTGCCGCTGCGCGACCCGGCGCTGATCGACGTGCCCGGACCGAACGCCTACGGCTACCCGGTGCGCATCTCCGAGCCCACGGGCTGCGACCGGTTCACCGCCCGCACGGTCACCGGCCTGAGCCCCGAGGCGCGCTCGCCGATCTGGCTCCGGCGCAGGCTGCAGAAGGTCGGCATGCGCCCGATCTCGCTCGCCGTCGACGTCACCAACTACGTGATGATGGAGCTCGGCCAGCCGCTGCACGCCTACGACCGCTCCCTCGTCCAGGGCACCATCGGGGTGCGCCGGGCCGAGCCGGGCGAGAAGCTCACCACCCTCGACGGCGTCGAGCGCACGCTGGACGCCGAGGACCTGGTGATCACCGACGACCGCGGGCCGATCGGGCTGGCCGGCGTCATGGGCGGCGCGAACACGGAGATCGCCGACCACGACAACGTGGAGAACGCCACGGCCGACGTGGTCATCGAGGCCGCGCACTTCGACGCCGTGTCGATCGCACGCACCGCCCGGCGCCACAAGCTCTCCTCCGAGGCGTCCCGGCGCTTCGAGCGCGGCGTCGACCCGCAGGCCGCCGCCGCCGCCGCGCAGCGCACCGTCGACCTGCTGGTCCTGCTCGCCGGCGGCACCGCCGAGGCCGGGGTCACCGAGGTCCTCGCCCCGGGCGCCCCGCACACCGTCACCCTCCCCGCCGACCACCCGGACAAGGTCGCCGGCGTCGTCTACGGCCGCGAGACGGTCGTCCGGCGGCTCCAGGAGATCGGCTGCGACGTCTACGGGCAGGACGAGCTCATCGTCACCGTGCCGTCCTGGCGGCCCGACCTCACCGACCCGAACGACCTGGCCGAAGAGGTCATCCGGCTGGAGGGCTACGAGAACCTGCCCTCCACGCTGCCCAGGCCGCCGGCCGGCCTCGGCCTGACGGCCCGTCAGCGACTGCACCGCCGGGTCGGCCGCGCCCTGGCCGGTGCCGGATACGTCGAGGCGCTCAACTACCCCTTCCTCAGCGAGCAGGTCTTCGACCAGCTCGGCCTGGAGGCGGACGACCCGGCCCGCCGCGTCGTGAAGCTCAGCAACCCGCTGAACGACGAGGAGCCCGCGCTGCGCACCTCGCTGCTTCCGGGCCTGCTCGCCGCACTGCGCCGCAACGACGGCCGCGGCTCGCACGACCTCGCGCTGTTCGAGACCGGCCTGGTCTTCCTGCCGGGCGAGGAGCAGCGCACCGCCGCCGTCCTGCCCGTCGACCGGCGTCCCTCCGACGCGGAGCTCGCCGAGCTGAACGCGGCGCTGCCCGAGCAGCCGCGGCACGCGGCCGTCGTGCTGACCGGTGCGCGCGAGCAGGCCGGCTGGTGGGGCAAGGGCCGTCCGGCCGACTGGGCCGACGCGGTGGAGGCGGCCCGCACGGTCGCCCGCGAGGCGGGCGCCGACCTGGTCATCCGCAAGGGGCAGTACGGGCCCTGGCACCCGGGCCGGTGCGCCGAGCTGGCGGTCGTCGTGGACGGCGCCGAGCGGATCGTCGGTCACGCGGGTGAGCTGCATCCCCGCGTCGTGAAGGCGCTGGGCCTGCCCGCGCGCAGCTGCGCGATGGAGATCGACCTCGACGCGGTGCAGGCGGCCGGTGAGACCGCGCTGGAGGCGCCCCGGATCTCCACGTTCCCCGTGGCGACGCAGGACGTCGCCCTGGTCGTCGACACGGCCGTGCCGGCCGCCGACGTCGAGGCGGCCCTGCGCGACGGAGCGGGTGAACTCCTGGAGTCCGTCCGGCTGTTCGACGTGTACGAGAACACCGAGCAGCTCGGGGAGGGCCGCAAGTCGCTCGCCTACGCCCTGCGGTTCCGGGCGGCCGACCGGACGCTGACCGTGGACGAGGCGTCCGCGGCCCGGGACGCGGCCGTCGCGCTCGCCGGTGAGCGGGTGGGGGCCGAGCTGCGGAGCTAGCGCCAGGGCGGGTCACCTCACTCTTTTGAGTGGTAAAGGTGGGTGACCCTGCCTTTTCGGGCGGACTGTCCCACAGAATCGGACCGGCCTTTTCGGGCCGGTCCGATTCCGTGTGTCAGGGGCCTGATGGGGGGCCGTCGGCATGATCCGCGTCAAGGGCCGGGTGCGTTGCCTGGGACTGCCGGTGGTGTGGGGCGCGGCAGCCGTCACGTACAAGCTCGCCTGTCCGTTCGCGCAGGCGACCGGTCTGCCGGCGCGCATCCTCACCAGCGCCGTCTTCTTCGCGGTGGGCACCGGGCTGATCCTCCACGCCCGGCGGTCGCTGACGCGTGAGCTGCGGCAGCTGCGCCGGGTCGCGGGCGCCGCGCAGAGCGCGCTGCTGCGGCCGCCGCCGTCCCACGTCGACGGGCTGGACGTCGCCGCCGTCCAGGTGTCGGCCGAGCGCGGGGCGGCGATCGGGGGCGATCTGTACGAGGTCGCCGCCACCGAGTACGGGGTCCGGGTCGTGATGGGCGACGTCCGCGGGCACGGCATCGGCGCCCTCGGCACCGTCTGCGCCGTGCTCGGCTGCTTCCGCGACGCCGCGCACGACGAGAAGGACCTCGGCGGTGTGCTGCGCCGGCTGGAACGCGCCCTGGAGCGGCATCTGCGCCAGGAGCATCCCACCGGCGAACTCGAGGAGTTCGTCACCCTGCTGCTCGTGGAGATCCGGACCGACGGCGAGATCCTCGCCCTGAACTGCGGCCATCCGTGGCCCTTCCGGCTGCGCGGCACCGAGGTGGAGCAACTCGCCGGCGGTGACCCGTACCCGCCCCTGGGGCTGTTCCCCCTGCCGGACACCGGCCTGCCCGTCGTCGGCCTGGGGCACCTGCGCTCCGGCGACGGCCTGTTCCTCCACACGGACGGCGCCCAGGACGCGCGGGACCCCCGTGGCCGGTTCTTCCCGCTGCAGGCCGTGCTGGAGAGCGCGGTGCGGGACGAGCCGCGCACCCCCCGGCCGGTCCTCGCCAGGGTCGCCACCGCCCTGCACCACCACACACGCGGCGAACCGGCCGACGACATCGCCCTGCTCCTCCTCACCAGCAGCCGCCGCGCGCCCCTCGGGGACCGCGGCACCGGCTGTCACGCGGCCGCGGCCGGCGACGCGCCGGTGGCGCCGCGGTGAGGACGGCGTGGCCGGCGAGGCCGCCCGCCCCGCCACGGAGTGTCGGGCAGGCGGCGGGGCGGACGGCTCAAGCGGGCCGCCGCACTGTACGAGGGGGAGCCGGCGGCCCGGCCGGCCTCTTTCGAGGCATCTCAGTCAACCGGTCCGCGACGCAGAGCGACAGCGTGCACACAGCCCGGATTCGGGTACTCCGTTCACACCCCGTGTGAACCCGGAGCCACTAACCTGACCGCACCGAGCCACCCGGGGGGCCCACATGCAGCCCAACACTCTGCTCGACGCGATCCTGGACGAGGCGGGCGTCTCCCACGCGGGACTGGCCGCCCACGTCAACCAGGCCGGACGAGCACGGGGTTTGACCCTGCGTTACGAACACACCGCGGTCGCGCGCTGGCTGAAGGGGCAGCGGCCCCGGGGCCAGGTGCCCGACCTCATCTGCGAGGTGCTCGCCGCCCGGCTCCAGCGGCCGGTCACCCTCGACGACATCGGGCTCGGCGTGCCCGGCGAGCCGTCCGCCCCGCACACCGGCTCGCTGTCCGGCTTCGTGGAGCGGGCCACCGCGCTGTGGCGCTCCGACGAGCAGCAACGGCCCCACATACTGGGCGCGCCCGCCCTCACGGGCACGCCCGCCGTGATGCCGGTGTGGGAATGGGAGAACCCGCCCGAGGACGTGGACGTCTCGCGCGGCGGCCGGCACCGGGTCACCCCGGGCGACCTGGAGATGCTGCGGGCCGCGCGCACGCACTACGAGCAGATGTACCGCAAGGCCGGCGGCATCGCCACGCGCGCCCGGATCGTCGGCTTCCTCAACTCCGAGGCAGCCCCGCTGCTGCGCGGCAGCTACACCGACGAGACGGGCCGTCAACTGCACCGCGCCACCGGCGGGTTGGTGGCGGTCGCCGGCATCTGCGCCTATGACTCCGACGCGCACGGGCTGGCGCAGCGCTACTTCCACCAGGCACTGCGCCTGGCGAAGGCCAGCGGCGACCGGGGACTCGGGGCGTACGTCATCGCCCTGCTGGTCAACCAGTCGCTGTTCATGCGGGAGTACCGGCAGGCCGTCGCCTTCGCGGAGGCCGCGCTGCGGGCCGCCGGCAAGCACATCACCCCGGCGCTCGCCTCCGATCTGTACGCGATGCAGGCCAAGGCCTACGCGCACCTGGGCGACGGCACGAGCGCCCTGTCCCGCATCCGGCGGGCCGAGCAGGCAGCCGAGCGCATCCGGCGCGGCTACGAGCCCGACGAGACCGGCTATGTCCAGCCGGGGCTCGTCAACGTCCAGGTGGCGGAGGCGCTGCTCAGCCTGGGGGAGATCGCGGCCGCCGGGGAGCACGCCGCGGCCGCCGTGGACAACCCGGCGCACGACCGCGGCCGGGTGCACCGGCTGGCCATGCTGAGCACCATCGAGCTGCGCCAGGGCAACGCCGACAAGGCGGTGGCGATCGCCGTGCAGATGGCCGAGCAGGCCCGGGGCATGGAGTCCCAGCGGCTGCGCGACCGGCTGCGTGCGGTGCGGGAGCACCTGGTCCGCAACGGGTGCGCCGGCACCTCGGAGGCCGCCGAACTCATCGACGGAGCGCTGCGCGTACCGTTGTAGACCCGGGCCGCGGCCGCCCGGGCCGCTCCGAGCCGCTTCCCGTGCGCCTGCTGTCGGACCGTCCCTGCTGCGATATTGCCACTTACTCGACGGAAGGTGGCAGAACCGTGCAGTGGACGAAACACAACGAACAAACTGTGTACTCAAACCGTTGGTTCAGCGTCAATCTCGCGGATGTCGAACTACCGGACGGCCGGCACCTGGACCACTTCCTCATACGGCTGCGGCCCGTCGCGGTGGCCACGGTCGTCAACGAGGCCAACGAGGTGCTGCTGCTGTGGCGGCACCGCTTCATCACCGACAGCTGGGGGTGGGAGCTCGCGGCAGGAGTGGTCGAGGACGGCGAGGACGTCGCCCGGGCGGCGGCCCGCGAACTGGAGGAGGAGACCGGCTGGCGGCCGGGACCCCTGCGCCACCTCATGAGCGTGGAGCCGTCCAACGGGCTCACCGACGCCCGGCACCACGTGTACTGGGCCGACGAGGGCGACTACGTCGGTCACCCCGTGGACGACTTCGAGTCGGACCGCCGGGAGTGGGTGCCCCTCAAGCTCGTCCCCGACATGGTCGCCCGCGGCGAGGTCCCGGCCGCCAACATGGCGGCCGCGTTACTCTTGCTGCACCATCTCCGGCTCGGACACGACACCTTGCCCTGACCCGGCGTGGCCCGCGAGGCCACCTCCTAGCGCCCGAGCGCCTGCCAGATCGTCACGACGAGGGCACCCACGGCGGTGAGGGCGGCGACGGCCGGCAGGGGCCAGCGCGCGTGTTCGAGCGAGTGGATCCGGGTGTTCAGATCGTCGAGTTCCTTGGCGGTCTCCTCGGTGCGATGGCTGAGCAGGGCCAGCCCGCCCTCGACGCGTGCGTAGGCCACGTCGAGGCGGCGCCGTAACTCTGCGAGTTCTCCTTGAACGACGGGATGCTCGGGATCGACGGTCACGATTCCGCTCCTTTCCGTAGTCGCTTCACATCCCTTGCATGCGCATGAGGAGTCAACTCGCCTGGTGGGCGCCTGGGGAGAGTGTGCGGAGGGCATATGCGAGCCCGGCGCGCACACGGTGTGTGAATGCCGCGGGCCCGGCACCAACGAAGGTGCCGGGCCCGTCGGATGGCCGAAATCTGACCGTCCGTAACCGGCCTCGCGGGGAGGGCCGGGCGGAGTGCGACGTGGGATCAGGAGTAGGTGTAGAAGCCCGAGCCGGTCTTGCGGCCCAGCCGGCCCGCGTCGACCATGCGCTGCAGCAGCGGGGGAGCGGCGTACAGCGGCTCCTTGTACTCCTCGTACATCGACTGCGCGACCGAGGCGACCGTGTCCAGGCCGATGAGGTCGGAGAGCTTGAGCGGGCCCATGGGGTGGGCGCAGCCCATCTCCATGCCGTTGTCGATGTCCTCGCGGCTGGCGATGCCCGTCTCGAACATCCGGATCGCGGAGAGCAGGTACGGGATGAGCAGCGCGTTGACCACGAAACCGGAACGGTCCTGGGCACGGATCGCGTGCTTGCCGAGCAGCTTCTCGGTGAACAGCTGGGCGCGGCTGATCGTCCCCTCGGAGGTGGTGAGGGCGGGGATCAGCTCGACGAGCTTCTGCACCGGGGCCGGGTTGAAGAAGTGGACGCCGATGACCTGGTCGGGCCGCGATGTCGCCACCGCCAGCTTCACCAGCGGGATGGAGGAGGTGTTGGAGGCCAGGATGGCGTCCGGCCGGGTCACGACCTGGTCCAGGACCTGGAAGATCTCGGTCTTGACCTGCTCGTTCTCCACGACGGCCTCGATCACCAGGTCACGGTCGGCGAACTCGCCGAGGTCCGTGGTGAAGCTCAGGCGGGCCAGCGTGGCCTCCTGCTCCTCCTCGGTGATCTTGCCGCGCTCGGCTGCCTTGGCCAGGGAGGTGAACAGCCGGGTGCGGCCGATCTCCAGGGCTTCGCCGGTGGTCTCGGCGACCATGACGTCCAGGCCGGCGCGGGCGCACACTTCGGCGATCCCCGCGCCCATCTGACCGCAGCCCACGACTCCGACGCGTGCAATGTCTCCCGCTGGGATGTCCGTCACATCGTCCCTTTCGCTGCTGATCCACGACCGGCAGGCCGGCCGGGTCCCGGCGCCTGCTCCGTTCGTGCACGTTACCGCCAAGTATCGATGATCGATCGCGGGGGGCGGCTCTGGTTCGGGCATGCTGGGCCCGGAGCGATCCGCGACGGTGCGGATCCGCGGCTGTTTGGGGCATGCGGATGGGACGAGTCTCACGCAGGGCGTTCGCCGTGGCGGCGCTCTCGGCTTTCACGATGATGCCTCCCGCGGCGGCCGCGTCCGGCCGCGGGGGCGGGGCGCCGGCCACCGAGATGCGGGGGGTGTGGCTCGCCACCGTGGCCAACCGGGACTGGCCCTCCAAGCCCGGACTCAGTGCCGCGCAGCAGCGCTCCGAGCTGCTCGCCCACCTCGACACGGCCGTCCGGAACCGGCTCAACACGGTGTTCTTCCAGGTGCGCCCGACCGCCGACGCCCTGTGGCCCTCGCCGTACGAGCCTTGGTCGCAGTACCTCACCGGAACGCAGGGCAGGGACCCGGGCTGGGACCCGCTGGGCACAGCCGTCGAGGAGGCCCACGCCCGGGGCCTGAAGCTGCACGCCTGGTTCAACCCCTACCGGGTCGCCGCCCACGCCGACCCCGGCCGGCTCGTGGCCTCCCACCCGGCCCGGGAGAACCCCGACTGGGTGGTCACCTACGGCGGGAAACTCTTCTACAACCCGGGGATGCCCGAGGTCCGCGCGTTCGTGGAGGACGCGATGCTCGACGCGGTGGCCCGCTACCCCGTGGACGGCGTCCACTTCGACGACTACTTCTACCCGTACCCGGTGGCCGGGCAGAGCTTCGACGACGACGACGCCTACGACGAGCACGGCGGCGGCTTCCCCGACCGGGCCGCGTGGCGGCGGGACAACATCGACCGGCTGGTGCGCGAGACGGCGGACCGGGTGAAGGAGCTCCGGCCCGGCACCGCGTTCGGCATCAGCCCCTTCGGCGTGTGGCGCAACGCCTCGACCGACCCGGCCGGTTCGGACACCCGGGCCGGCGTGGAGACGTACGACGACCTCTACGCGGACACCCGCACCTGGGTCCGGGAGGGCTGGATCGACTACATCGTGCCGCAGCTGTACTGGAACATCGGCTTCGCCGCCGCCGACTACGCGAAGCTGGTGCCCTGGTGGGCGGAGGTCGCGCGCGGCAGCTCCACCCAGCTGTACCTGGGGGAGGCGCTCTACAAGGCCGGCGACCCGGCGCAGCCGGCGGCCTGGCAGCAGCCGGCCGAGCTGTCCCGGCACCTGACGCTCGCCGCGGAGCACGCGCCGGTGCGCGGGCACGTCTACTTCGCCGCCCGGGACGTGGCGGCCGACCGGATCGGGGCGATGGCGAGGGTGGTGGCCGACCACTACGGGCTGCCGGCCGACCCACCGCGCTGAGCCGCCGGGTCAGGGACCGGCGGTGGTCTCCCGGTGCCGGATCTCGGTGTCGGGCCCGGGCGAGCACACGCCCTCGTGCCCGTCCTCGAACCGGACGCGGTACGGGGGGCCGCCCTCGGCGCCGAGGACCTCGACGATCTCGCCGACCTTGTCGTGCTGACCGACCACCCTGCCGTGCTGGACCAGCCGGTCGCCCACGGTTGCGTGCATCGGGACCTCCTCACGAGGGGTGCAGCGGCGGTCCGCGGCCTCGGGTCCGCGGCGCGGGCCCCCGCGGGCCGGGGGCCGGACGCCGTCCCTCAGCCGCGGGCCCGCTGCGTGACGGCGATGCACACCAGCACCGCCGCGGCCGTCAGCGGGGCGGCCACCGTCAGGTGCTCGCCCAGCAGCAGCACCGACCACACCAGTGTGAGCAGGGGCTGCGCCAGCTGCAACTGGCTGGCCTTCGGGATGCCGACGGCCGCCATGCCGCGGTACCAGACGACCAGGCCGAGGAACTGCGAACCGGCCGCGACCCAGAGCAGCCCGGCCACGCTGTGGGCGGTGAGCCGCACCGGCTCCTGCGCCAGGGCGAGGGCGGCGACCGGCACCGTCAGCGGCAGGCACAGCACCAGCGCCCAGCCGATCACGTGCCAGCCCGGCATGACCCGGGCCAGCCGGCCGCCCTCGGTGTAGCCCGCCGCGCAGACCAGCAACGCCGCGAAGAGGTACAGGTCGGCGGTGGTCAGGGCGCCGCCGCTCTGCTGCGCGGTGAAGGCCAGGACCGCCGCCGCGCCCGCGAGGGCCGCGCACCAGAAGGTCCGCGAGGGCCGGGTGCCGACGCGGAAGGCGGAGAAGACGGCGGTCGTGAGGGGGAGCAGGCCGACCACGACGGCGGCGTGCGCGGTGGTCGACGTCCGGAGCGCCAGCGTGGTCAGCAACGGGAATCCGAGGACGACCCCGGCGGCGACGACGCCGAGCCCCGGCCAGTGACGACGGGCGGGCGGCGGCACCCGCAGCGCCAGCAGGGCACCGCCCGCGATCACCGCGGCGAGGACGCTGCGCACGGCCACCAGCGACCAGGGGCCGAACCCTTCCAGACCCCAGGCGGTGGCGGGGAAGGTGAGGGAGAAGGCGATGACGCCCAGGGCGGCCTGGAGGGTCCCGAAACCGGCGCGGTCCGTACCGGTGTCCCGAGCGGGCCGCCCGCTTCCCGCGGGCCGCACGCTTCCCGCGGGCCGCACGGTTCGCGCGGGGGTCGTGCCCCGCACGCCCAGCCTGCCTCGCGCCCCGGTCGTGGCCCGGTGATCCGTCGTGCCGGGCGCCGAGGCGCCGACCGCTATCCCGGAATCCGCAGTAGCGCTACTCTCTGCTCTCATGCAAGAGCGTAGCAGTGTGGGTGAACTGGCGGAACGGCTCCGGCGCGAGCTGGATCGCTACTCGCCGGGTGGAAAGCTGCCGTCGAGCCGGGCGCTCGTCGAGCGGTTCCGGGTGAGCCCGGTGACCGTCTCGCGGGCGCTGGCGCAACTGGCCGCCGAAGGACTGGTGGTCACCCGCCCCGGCGCGGGCGCGTTCCGTGCGCAGGCCCGGACCGGCCCGGCCCCGGCGGGGGACACCTCCTGGCAGGAGGTCGCTCTCAGCGCGGAGGGCGCCGCCGACCTCGTGCCCCGGTCGGTGGACGCCTCCGGGGTGCTGGTGTCCCTGGCCGCGCCGCCGCCCGGGGTGATCGAGTTCAACGGCGGCTATCTGCACCCCTCCCTGCAGCCCGAGCGGGCGATGGCCGCGGCCCTGTCGCGGGCCGGCCGCCGCCCCGGGGCCTGGGGGCGGCCGCCCATGGAGGGCCTGCCCGAGCTGAGGGAATGGTTCGCACGCAGCATCGGCGGCTCCGTCACGGCCGCCGAGGTGCTGATCACCTCCGGCGGGCAGTCCGCCCTCACCACCGCCCTGCGCGCCCTCGCCCCGCCGGGCGCCCCGGTCCTGGTCGAGTCGCCGACCTACCCCGGCATGCTCGCCATCGCCCGCGCCGCGGGACTGCGCCCGGTGCCCGTCCCGGTGGACGCCGACGGGGTCCGCCCGGCGCTGCTCGCCGACGCCTTCCGGGCCACCGGCGCCCCGGCCTTCGTCTGCCAGCCCCTCTTCCAGAACCCGACCGGCGCCGTGCTCGCGCCCGGACGGCGCGCCGAGGTGCTGCGCATCGCCCGTGAGGCCGGGGCGTTCGTCGTCGAGGACGACTTCGTGCGGCGACTCGTGCACGAGGACTCCGGGCCGCTGCCGCGCCCGCTGGCGGCCGACGACCCCGACGGCGTGGTCGTCCACGTCTCCTCGCTCACCAAGGCGACCTCCCCGAGTTTCCGGGTGAGCGCCCTGGCCGCCCGGGGGCCGGTGCTGGAACGGCTGCGGGCCATCCAGGTCGTCGACACCTTCTTCGTGCCGCGCCCGCTGCAGGAGGCCGCGCTGGAACTCGTCGGCTCACCCGCCTGGCCGCGCCATCTGCGGGCCGTCTCCGCGGAGTTGAGGGCCCGGCGGGACGCCATGACCTCCGCGCTCGCCCTGCACCTGCCCGAACTGACCCTGGCGCACGTGCCGTCCGGCGGCTACCACCTGTGGCCACGCCTGCCCGACGGGGTGGACGAGCCGGCCCTCGTGGCGGCCGCCCTGCGCACCGGCGTCGCGGTCGCCCCGGGCCGCCCGTACTTCAGTGCCGAGCCCCCGGCCGCCCACCTGCGGCTCGGCTTCGCCGCCGTCGCCGGCACCGGGGAGATCGCGGAGGGCGTACGGCGGCTGCGTGCGGCCCGCGACGAGGTGCTCGGATAACCCCTCGACTCGCCCTCGGGCGGCCTGCGAGCATCGCGCCATGAACGCCACCCCGTCCCTGCCCGAGGGCTACGAGATCTCCACCGACCCCGCCCGCCTCGACCGCGAACGGGTGCACCGGTGGCTGTCCACCGACGCGTACTGGGCCCTGGGCCGCCCGCGCGAGAAGCAGGACCGCGCGATCGAGGGGTCGCTCAACTTCGGCGTCCACGACACGGTGTCGGGGGAGCAGGTCGCCTACGCCCGCGTGGTCACCGACCGGGCGACCTTCGCCTGGCTCTGCGACGTGTACGTCGACCCGTCGGTGCGCGGCAAGGGCATCGGCGGCGCGCTCGTGGGCGCGGTGCGGGAGCGGACGCGGGAGTTCGGGGTGCGGCGCGTGGTCCTCGCCACGCACGACGCCCACGAGGTGTACGCCCGGCACGGCTTCGCGCCGCTGGAACGGCCCGAGCACTGGATGGCACTCGTCTTCAGCCGGTGACGGTGCCGGCCCGGCGGGCGCCTCCGGGCCGTGAACGCCGGTATACCTTCGGTAACTGGCGAACAACACCTCTTGACCTGCGCACTTGCGGCGCTCACGATCGCCGCATGTCACTTCGGGTCACGTTCGTCGCCGCCGCGCGCAGCTCCGTGCCGCCGGCCGAGCGCTTCGAGGACGACCGGCCGCTGGACCAGGCCGGCTGGGGCGAGGTGGAGCGGGTGGCCCCGGAGCTGCTGCCGCTCGCCGCGGCCGACCTGCGCTACTGCTCACCCGCCCCGCGCAGCCGGGCGACGGGCGAGGGGCTCGGTTACGCGCCGCTCGTCCAGCTGGGTCTGCGCGACTGCGACATGGGCCGCTGGCGTGGACTGACCCTGGGCGAGGCCATGGCCCGCGAGCCGGAGGCGGTGGACGCGTGGCTCACCGATCCGCGGACCGCGCCGCACGGCGGTGAGTCGCTGGTGGACTTCATCTCCCGGGTCGGCGGCTGGCTCGACACCCGGCCCGTCGAGGACGGCTGCCGGGTGGTGGCGGTCGCCGAGCCGTCCGTGATCCGGGCCGCCCTGGTGTACGTCCTGAAGGCGCCGCCCCCGACGTACTGGAACATCGACGTCCGGCCGTTGTCGACGACGGCGGTGACGGGCCGTGCCGGTCGCTGGCACCTGCGGTTCGACGGGGCGTCCGCTCAGCACTCGCGCGCGTAGTCCGTGCTCAGCACGAGGTCCTTCGCGGGGCCGCGCACCCGCCACACGGTCCGCCAGTGGTCCGCGTCGCGGACGGTGAACTCGCCCCGGTAGAGGTCGGCCGAGCACGGATGGTCGGCGACATGCCGCCCCGGCCTCAGGTCGAGGTCGTGGAACGGCCGCCCGTCCGCGAACCGCACGTCGGCCGTGCCGTCCGGCCCCGGCAGGAACCGCAGCGTCCGCTCGGCCGGCCGGGTGACGCCGTGCCAGGTGAAGGCGCCGGTCTCGTGGTGCAGCAGCCCGCCCCCCTCCAGTGCGCCGAACACGGTGATCCCGGCGAACTCCCCGTCCGTGCCGCCGGCGAGGTCGCGCACGGTCCGCGACACCCGCCACCGCCCGGCCAGATACGCCAGGGTGTCCGGCACCGGCCAGAACTCGCCCATCGCCGACCGCTCTCCGTTCCGTGCGTTGCCGCGCGACCCATTGACGCGCCGTCGCCCCCTCCCTATCTTGCCGTTCGAAGTCCTGACCGTTGTTTGATATTTCGAACACTCCTACCAGAGAGCCGCGGAGCCTTCATGCCACGCACCGCCCGCACGCGCGTCAGAACGGGCCTCACGGCCGCCGCCCTGCTGACGGCGGCAGCCCTCCTGCCGGCCCCCGCTCACGCCGAGGACGTCACCGACCACACGATCACCGTCGACCCCTCCGCCCGGGGCGCGGCCATCGACGACACGATGTACGGCGTCTTCTTCGAGGACATCAACCGCGCCGCCGACGGCGGTCTGTACGCGGAGCTGGTGCAGAACCGGTCCTTCGAGTACTCCACCGCCGACAACGGCTCCTACACGCCCCTGACCTCCTGGACGGTCAGCGGTGCCGCCGAGGCCGTCGACGACTCGGGCCGGCTCAACGGGCGCAACCGCACCTACCTGTCCCTGGGCGCCGGTTCGTCCGTCGCGAACGCGGGCTACAACACCGGCATCCGGGTCGAGAAGGGGAAGCGGTACGACTTCTCCGTGTGGGCCCGCGCCGCCACCGGCAGTACGCTCACCGTCTCCCTGAAGGACGCCGCGGGCAGCCTGGCGGACGCCCGCCGGGTCGCCGTCGAGGGCGGCTGGGCCAAGTACGGACTCACCTTCACCGCGAGCCGCACCAGCAACCGCGGCCGCCTCGCCGTCGCCGCCTCGCACGCCGCAGCGGTCGACATGGTGTCGCTGTTCCCGCGCGAGACGTACAAGAACCAGCCGGGCGGCCTGCGCAAGGACCTTGCCGAGAAGATCGCCGCCCTGCAGCCGGGCTTCGTGCGCTTCCCCGGCGGCTGCCTGGTCAACACCGGCTCCATGGAGGACTACAGCGAGTCCTCCGCCTGGCAGCGCAAGCGCAGCTACCAGTGGAAGGACACCGTCGGACCGGTCGAGGAACGCGCCACCAACGCCAACTTCTGGGGCTACAACCAGAGCTACGGGCTCGGCTACTACGAGTACTTCCGCTTCGCGGAGGACATCGGCGCCATGCCCCTGCCCGTCGTCCCCGCCCTGGTCACCGGCTGCGGCCAGAACAAGGCCGTCGACGACGACGCCCTGCTGAAGCGGCACATCCAGGACACCCTGGACCTCATCGAGTTCGCCAACGGCCCGGCGACGTCGACGTGGGGCAGGGTCCGCGCGCGGATGGGCCACCCCGCGCCCTTCCACCTGACCCACATCGGCGTCGGCAACGAGGAGAACCTGCCCGAGGAGTTCTTCGCCCGCTTCCAGCGGTTCCGGGCCGCCATCGACGCGAAGTACCCGGACATCACCGTCGTCTCCAACTCCGGCCCCGACGACGCCGGCACGGTCTTCGACACCGCCTGGCAGCTCAACCGCGAGGGCGAGGTCGACCTGGTCGACGAGCACTACTACAACAGCCCGACCTGGTTCCTGCAGAACAACGACCGCTACGACTCCTACGACAGGAACGGGCCGAAGGTCTTCCTCGGCGAGTACGCCTCCCAGGGCAACGCCTGGAGGAACGGCCTCGCCGAAGCCGCCTACATGACCGGCCTGGAGCGCAACGCGGACGTCGTCAAGCTCGCCTCGTACGCCCCGCTGCTCGCCAACGAGGACTACGTGCAGTGGCGGCCGGACCTGATCTGGTTCAACAACCGGGCCTCCTGGAACTCGGCCAACTACGAGGTCCAGAAGCTGTTCATGAACAACACCGGCGACCGCGTGGTGCCCTCGAAGGCCACGGCCACCCCCGAAGCCAGCGGCCCCATCACGGGTGCCGTCGGCCTGTCGACCTGGGCCACCAGCGCCGCCTACGACGACGTGAGGGTCACCTCCGCGGACGGCTCGACCCTCTTCGGCGACGACTTCTCCGGTGACGCCTCGAAATGGACGGGCAGCGGCCGTGGCAGCTGGAGCGTCCAGGACGGTGCCTACGTCCAGACCGACACCGCCGCCGAGAACACCATGGTCACCGCGGGCGACCCGGCCTGGAAGGACTACGACCTCCATGTGAGGGCCACCAAGAAGTCCGGCAGCGAGGGCTTCCTCGTCGCCTTCGGCGTCCAGGACACCGGCACCTACTACTGGTGGAACCTGGGCGGCTGGAACAACACCCGGTCCGCGATCGAACAGGCCGTGGACGGCGGCAAGAGCACCCTGATGACGAAGGCCGGGTCGATCGAGACGGGCCGGGCCTACGACATCGACATCAAGGTGCGCGGCCGCCAGGTCACCCTGTTCCTGGACGGCGAGGAATGGGGCAGCTTCCGGGACGACAAGCCGGCCGAGCCCTTCCGCCAGGTCGTGACCCGGGACGACCGTACCGGCGACCTCGTCGTCAAGGTCGTCAACGCCCGGTCCGCCGAGGCCCGTACGGCCGTCGACCTCGGTGGCGCCGAGGTCTCCGCCACGGCCCGTGTGACCACACTGGCCGCCGACGAGGACGCGGTGAACACCGAGACCGACACCCCGGTGACGCCGGTGACCTCCACCTTCCGGGGGGTGGCGGAGAAGTTCACGTACACCTTCCCGGCGAACTCGGTGACGTTCCTGCGGATCAAGCAGAAGTAGTCGCGCCCCCGGCCGCTGCGTCCTGTGCCACCGGATCGATCCGGTGGCACAGGACGCAGCCCTCCCAGTGGGGCAGGGCACTCGCGACCCGGTGACGCACGCAGCAGGCGACGGCCGGGGCCGGGAGCGCGTCACCGGTCGGAACGGCCGTCGGCGGCTCGAACGCCTCCACGATCTCCCGGAACCGGCGCAGGTACTCCCGCGCGAACGGCGGCTCGTACCCGAGCTCCGCCCAGCGGTGCCCACGGGCCGCCAGGTCGGTGGCGCGCAGCACGAAGGTCCGGGCGGCCGCCCGCTCCTCGGGGGTCGCGCCCCAGTCCAGGTCGGCCAGGTCGAACCCGACCGCACCCCGGCCGAGCACGCTCTGGTCCTGCCAGGAGAGCAGCGCCGCGAAGCGCAGCTCCCACGGCCGCTCCGCGAGCGCCGCGACGGCGAGCGCGAGCACCTCGACGAAGACCTCGGTGCCGCCGTTGGACAGGTGCATGGCGTCGGCGCCGGCCCGGAAGACGTTGCCCATGGCGTGGAGCGTACGCACGGGGGCGCGCGGGTGGGGATCGGGCGGGCTGATCACCGCCGTGCACGCGGGAATGGATTGCATAAACCTGCGGCGCAACGTATAGTCATGCCTCCTAAGGAGGAGGTTCCATGGCGGTACGTGCGGCGGTGGCCGGAGCGAGCGGATACGCGGGCGGGGAGCTGCTGCGTCTGCTGCTGGCCCACCCCGAGGTCGAGATCGGTGCCCTGACCGGCAACTCCAACGCCGGGCAGACGCTCGGTGCGCTCCAGCCGCACCTGCTGCCCCTGGCCGGCCGGGTGCTCCAGGAGACCACCCCGGAGGCGCTCGCCGGTCACGACGTCGTGTTCCTCGCGCTGCCGCACGGGCAGTCCGCGGCCGTCGCCGACCGGCTCGGCCCCGACGTGCTGGTCGTCGACATGGGCGCCGACTTCCGGCTGACCGACGCCGCCGCCTGGGAGAAGTTTTACGGCTCCCCGCACGCCGGCACCTGGCCCTACGGCCTTCCCGAACTGCCGGGTGCCCGTCTCGCGCTGGAGGGGTCCAAGCGCATCGCGGTACCCGGTTGCTACCCGACCGCCGTCTCCCTGGCCCTCTTCCCGGCGTACGCCGCCGGACTCGCCGGGCCCGAGGCGGTGATCGTGGCCGCCTCCGGCACGTCCGGCGCGGGCAAGGCGCCCAAGCCGCACCTGCTGGGCAGCGAGGTCATGGGCTCGATGTCCCCCTACGGGGTCGGCGGAGTGCACCGGCACACCCCCGAGATCACCCAGAACCTCGGCGCGGCCGCCGGGCAGCCGGTCACCGTCTCCTTCACCCCGACCCTCGCGCCGATGCCCCGCGGCATCCTCGCCACGTGCAGCGCCAAGGCCGCCGACGGGGTCACCGGCGAGTCGCTGCGCGCCGTGTACGCCAAGGCCTACGCGGACGAGCCGTTCGTGCACCTGCTCCCCGAGGGGCAGTGGCCCGCCACGGCGTCCGTCCACGGTTCCAACGCCGTTCAGGTGCAGGTCGCACACGACGAGGCCGCCGGGCGGATCATCGCGATCAGCGCCATCGACAACCTCACCAAGGGCACCGCGGGCGGTGCCGTCCAGAGCATGAACATCGCCCTGGGTCTCGACGAGACCACCGGACTGACGACGATCGGAGTCGCGCCGTGAGTGTGACGGCAGCAAAGGGATTCACGGCGGCGGGCATCGCCGCCGGGATCAAGGAGAACGGCAACCCGGACCTGGCCCTGGTGGTCAACAACGGGCCCCGCCGTGCCGCCGCCGGCGTCTTCACCTCCAACCGTGTGAAGGCCGCCCCGGTCCTGTGGTCCGAGCAGGTGCTCAGGAGCGGCCAGGTCTCCGCCGTCGTCCTCAACTCCGGCGGTGCCAACGCCTGTACGGGCCCGAAGGGCTTCCAGGACACCCACGCCACCGCCGAGAAGGCCGCCGAGGTCCTCGGCCGGGGCGCCATCGAGGTCGCCGTCTGCTCCACCGGCCTCATCGGCGTGCTGCTGCCGATGGACAAGCTGCTCCCGGGCATCGAGACGGCCGCCGGGTCCCTGAGCGAGCACGGCGGCGAGAAGGCCGCCATCGCCATCAAGACCACCGACACCGTCCACAAGACGTCCGTCGTCACCAAGGACGGCTGGACCGTCGGCGGCATGGCCAAGGGAGCGGGCATGCTCGCCCCGGGCCTCGCCACCATGCTCGTCGTCCTGACCACCGACGCCGCCGTCGACGACGCCGACCTGGACAAGGCCCTGCGGGCGGCGACCCGCACGACCTTCGACCGGGTCGACTCCGACGGCTGCATGTCCACCAACGACACCGTCCTGCTGCTGGCCTCCGGCTCCGCCGAAGTGACCCCGGCCTACGAGGACTTCGCCGAAGCCGTGCGGCAGGTCTGCGACGACCTCGGACAGCAGCTCATCCGGGACGCCGAGGGCGCCAGCAAGGACATCAAGGTGGAGGTGATCAACGCCGCCAGCGAGGACGACGCCGTCGAGGTGGGCCGCTCCATCGCCCGCAACAACCTCCTCAAGTGCGCCCTCCACGGCGAGGACCCCAACTGGGGCCGCGTGCTGTCGGCGATCGGCACGACGAGTGCCGCCTTCGAGCCCGACCGGCTGAACGTCGCGATCAACGGCGTCTGGGTCTGCAAGAACGGCGGCGTCGGCGAGGACCGCGACAAGGTCGACATGCGCTACCGCGAGGTGCACATCGTCGCCGACCTCGCCGCCGGGCCCGAGACCGCCACCATCTGGACCAACGACCTCACCGCCGACTACGTCCACGAGAACAGCGCGTACTCGTCATGAGCAGCGGAGCGACGCGCAAGCACACCGCACTGCCCAAGGCGCAGATCCTCATCGAGGCCCTGCCCTGGCTGGTCCGGCACAACGGCAGGACGGTCGTCATCAAGTTCGGCGGCAACGCCATGGTCGACGAGGACCTCAAGGCCGCCTTCGCCCAGGACGTGGTGTTCCTGCACCACGCCGGCCTCAAGCCCGTCGTCGTGCACGGCGGCGGCCCGCAGATCAGCGCCGCGCTCGACCAGCACGGCATCGTCAGCGAGTTCAAGGCCGGCCTGCGGGTGACCACCGAGGACGCCATGGACGTCGTACGGATGGTGCTGGCCGGGCAGGTCCAGCGCGAACTGGTCGGCCTGCTCAACCGGCACGGACCGCTCGCCGTCGGCCTGACCGGCGAGGACGCGCACACCATCACCGCCACCAAGCACCAGCCCGAGATCGACGGCGAGCTGGTCGACATCGGGCGGGTGGGCGAGATCACCGCGATCGACACAGGCGCCATCGAGGCCCTGCTCGCCGACGGCCGCATCCCGGTCGTCTCCTCGATCGCCCGCTCCGAGGACGACGGGCATGTCTACAACGTCAATGCTGATACGGCGGCTGCGGCACTCGCTGCTGCTCTGGGCGCCGAGACCCTCATGGTCCTCACGGACGTCGAGGGCCTCTACGAGGACTGGCCGCACAGCGACGAGGTGATCAGCCGCCTGACCGCCTCCGAACTGGAACGCCTGCTGCCGGACCTGTCCTCCGGCATGGTGCCGAAGATGGAGGGCTGCCTGCACGCGGTGCGGGGCGGTGTCACCACCGCCCGCGTCATCGACGGCCGGGTCCCGCACTCGATCCTGCTGGAGATCTTCACCGACGAGGGCATCGGCACGATGGTCGTGCCCGACGAGCACGAGGGGGAAGCGGTATGACCGCCCATCAGGAGTACGCCGAGCGGTGGCAGGGCGCGCTCATGGACAACTACGGCACCCCGCTGCTGCCGCTGGCGCGCGGCGAGGGCACCAGGGTGTGGGACGCCGACGGAACCGCGTACCTCGACTTCGTCGGCGGTATCGCCACCAACGCCCTCGGCCACGCCCACCCGGCCGTCGTCGAGGCGGTCAGCCGCCAGATCGGCTCTCTCGGCCACATCTCGAACTTCTTCATGGCCGAGCCGACCGTCGCCCTCGCCGAGCGGCTGCTGCGCCTGTTCGGCCGGGACGGCAAGGTCTTCTTCTGCAACTCCGGCGCCGAGGCCAACGAGGCCGCCTTCAAGATCGGCCGGCTGACCGGGCGCACCCACGTCGTCGCCACCGAGGGCGCCTTCCACGGGCGGACCATGGGCGCCCTGGCCCTGACCGGCCAGCACGGCAAACGCGAACCGTTCCTGCCGCTGCCCGGCGACGTCACCCACGTGCCGTTCGGTGACGCGCAGGCTCTGGCCGCGGCCGTCACCGAGGAGACCGCGCTCGTCGTCCTGGAGCCGATCCAGGGCGAGCTGGGCGTGGTCGTGCCGCCCGCCGGGTATCTCAAGGCCGCCCGGGCCATCACCGCCGCGACCGGGGCACTCCTCGTCCTGGACGAGGTGCAGACGGGCATCGGCCGCACCGGGCACTGGTTCGAGTACCAGGCCCACGAGGGCGTCCTGCCCGACGTCGTCACCCTCGCCAAGCAGCTCGGCGGCGGACTGCCGCTCGGCGCGACCGTCGCCTTCGGCCGGGCCGCGGACCTGCTGCGGCCCGGCCAGCACGGCACGACCTTCGGCGGCAACCCCGTGGCCTGCGCGGCCGGGCTCGCCGTCCTCGACGCCATCGAGAACGAGGGGTTGCTGGAGAACGTCAAGCGGCAGAGCGAGCGGTTGCGCGACGGGATCGAGGGCCTGGAGCACGAGTTGATCGACTTCGTCCGGGGCTCGGGGCTCCTCCTGGGTATCGTGCTCACCGAGCCGCTCGCGCCCCAGGTGCGCCAGGCGGCTCAGGAGGCCGGATTCCTGGTGAACGCGCCCGCCCCCGACGTCGTCCGGCTGATGCCGCCGCTGAACCTCCGCGACGACGAGGTGGACGCGCTCCTCGGAGCACTGCCCGGCATCCTGCAGACAGCCAGCGGGGACGGACGATCCGGGGAATGAGACGACGATGAGCCAGGCGCAGGACCACGAGCAGCCGGGGGCGAACGGGCCCGCCGTGCCGCAGACCCGCACCGCACGCCACCGCCGGATCGTGGACATCCTCAACCGGCAGCCGGTCCGCTCGCAGAGCCAGCTGGCGAAGCTGCTCGCCGACGACGGGCTGACCGTCACGCAGGCGACCCTCAGCCGGGACCTGGACGAGCTGAACGCGGTGAAGATCCGCAACACCGACGGCGACCTGATCTACGCGGTGCCCAGCGAGGGCGGTTTCCGCACCCCGCGGGCGCCGCTGGGCGGGTCGGCGAAGGAGGAGCGGATGCGGCGGCTCTCGCAGGAGCTGCTGATCTCCGCGGAGGCCTCGGCGAACCTCGTGGTCCTGCGCACCCCTCCGGGGGCCGCGCAGTTCCTGGCCTCGGCGATCGACCAGGCCGAGCTGCACGACATCCTGGGCACGATCGCCGGCGACGACACGCTGCTGCTGATCAGCAGGGAGCCGACGGGCGGGCAGGCCCTGGCCGACCATCTGCTGAGGCTGGCGCAGAACGGGCATTAGGGGTTGCCGGCCGGGTGCGGTTGGTGTGCGGTCGATCGCGCAGCTCCCCGCGCCCCCAGGCCGGCTCGGCCGCGGGCATGCGTGCCGCTGAGGGCGGCACGGGTGGGCGCAGCGGCACCCGGTTCCGCCGGGCTGCGAAACGCCCCCGCCTCAGCCCCGGCAACCCGCTCCGGCTGCCGCCGGATCACCCCAGCCTCGCCGCCAATCCTCCGGTGCAGCGCACCTCGTCCCCGGCCGTGATCAGCAGCGCCTCCACGTCCGGCAGGAACTCCAGCCAGGCCAGGCCCTCGCGCGAGCCCATCGCGAAGGCCGCCGTCGCCCAGCAGTCCGCCCAGGTCAGCCGGGGCGCCACCACCGTCACGGCGACCAGGTCCGTCACCGCCGAACGGCCTGTGCGGGGATCGACGATGTGCGCACCCCGCTCCGCAGTACCGGACGTGGCCACGGACAACTCGTCCACCGAGGCCGCCGAGACGACCGCCGCCAGACCCCCGGGCCGCAACGGGTCGGACACCCCGACGCGCCACGGCCGTTGCCCGCCCGGTGTCCCCAGCAACTGCACGTCCCCACCGCCGTTGAGACTCACCCCGCACACCCCGGGCACCTCCGCCAGCAGCCGCGCCGCCCGTTCGACGGCCCAGCCCTTGACGATGCCGGTCGGGTCGAGGCGGCCCTGGTACGACGTACTGAACCAGCCGTCGCTCAGATGCTCCGCCTCGGCGGCCAGTTCCAGCACCTCGGCGACCTCGGGATCGCACTCCGCGACGGTCACCTCCCCGCGCTGCAGCCGGGAGACCTGGCTGTCCTCGCGGTACGTGCTGAACACCTCGTCGACCCGGTGCAGCCCGGCGACCGCCTCGTCCAGGGCCGCGCGCACGGCGGCCGGTTCCCCGCCGCGGACGTCGAACGAGAAGACGGTCCCCATCGCCTCCTCGGCATGACGCACCGCGGCGGGAGCCTGAGCGGAGCCGGCCACGGTGTCAGCCACCGGCCTGGTCCAGCGCCGACTGGAGGGACTTCTTGTATCCGGCGCTGGTGTAGGTGGCCCCGGAGACCGAGTCGATGTCGGCGCTGCCGGTGGCGACGGCCGCCTGGTTCAGGCGGGGGACGGACGAGGAGGTGACCTGGTCGCTGCGGCCGCCCTTGGGTGCCTGCACCGCCTCGGCCTTGGTGATCTTCCCGCCGGTCACGGTGACCCGGACCTGCACCGGCCCGTACTCCGTCTGCGCGGCGCTGCCGGTGAGGACCTGCGTCCGCGCCCGGTCGCCCCCCGCTCCCGCGGCCTGCGACGACCCGCCGCCTCCGCCCGCCCCGCCCTGCGCCTTGGCCTTGTCGAGGGCCGACTGGAGGGACTTCTTGTACCCGGCGCTGGTGTAGGTGGCCCCGGAGACGGCGTCGATGTCGGCGCTGCCGGAAGCGACGGCCGCCTGGTTCAGGCGGGGGACGGACGAGGAGGTGACCTGGTCGCTGCGGCCGCCCTTGGGCGCCTGCACCGCCTCGGCCTTGGTGATCTTCCCGCCGGTCACGGTGACCCGGACCTGCACCGGCCCGTACTCCGTCTGCGCGACGTCACCGGTGACCGTCCGCGCCTGCCCGGAGCCCTGCTCCGCGCCGCCCTGCGCCCTGGCCTTGTCGAGGGCGGACTGCAGGGACTTCTTGTACCCGGCGCTGGTGTAGGTGGCCCCCGAGACGGCGTCGATGTCGGCGCTCTGCGCGGCCACGACCGCGCGGTTCAGACGCGGCACCGAGTCGGCCGTGATCTGGTCGCTGCGCCCGCCCTTCGGCGCCTGCACGGCCTCCGCCTGCGTGATCTTGCCGTTGCTCATGGTCAGGCGGACCTGCACCGCGCCGTACTGCGTCTGCGCCGCGTCACCGGTGACCGCGCCGTTCACCCCGCCCTGCGGGGCCTGCCCGGCGGCCGCCGGGGGGACCTGCCCGCCTGCCGCCTGGGCGGAACCCGGGTCGGTGGCCGGCTTCAGCGACAGCAGCAGCACGATCCCGGAGACGGTGGCTGCGCCGGCGAGCACGGCACGCCGGACCGGGTGACTCTTCCTCATGGTTTCCCAAACTCCTGAAGGGCTGTTGGTGTCCCGTCGCTCACATCTCGAACGACTCGTGATGGATACGGCGGGCGGGGACTCCCGCACCGCGCAGTGCCTCGTAGACGGTCTGCGCGAAGCCGGGCGGCCCGCACATGAAGACGTCGTGGTCGCCGATGTCCGGGATCTTGCGCTGGAGGGACTCGGCGGAGATGTCGGGCCGCTCCCCGTCCGGGCTGTTGACCGCGTACATCAGCCGCGCACCGCGCTCGTCGGCGATCGCGGCCAGTTCGCCCCATAGCGCCAGGTCCTGCGTGCTGTTGGCCCGGTAGAGCAGGGTGATGTCGCCGGAAGCTCCGGGCAGCGTCTCGAACAGGGCCCGCATCGGGGTGATGCCCACGCCGCCCGCGACCAGCAGCACCTTGCCGCGGCTGCGGCGCTGCGCGGTCATGGCGCCGTACGGGCCCTCCGCCCACACCCGGGTTCCGGGCGTGAGGTCCCGCAGCCGCTCGGTGTGGTCGCCGATCGCCTTCACGGTGATCCGCAGCATGTCCGGGCGGGGCGCCGCCGACAGCGAGTACGGGTGCGAGCTGAACCGCATCCCCGGCGCCATGAACCGCCAGCGGAAGAAGTGCCCGGCCTCCGCGCCCATCCGGTGCAGCCTGCGCCCGCCGATCAGCACCGACACGATCCCCGGCGTCTCCTCGATGACCGCCTCGACGCGCATGCGGTGCCGCAGGTTCAGCCGGATCGGCGTGAGGATCCGGTACCAGAGGACCAGGATCGTCACGGCCCCGTACAGCCCGTACCAGAAGGTCTTCGCGGCCGGCTCGACGGCGAACTCGTTGCCGGTCGTGATCTGGTGCCAGAACGTGAGGTACACGGCCGCGTAGGTCAGCAGGTGCACGTGGTACCAGGTGTCGTACCCGATCAGCCGGCGCACGCCGCCGATCGACAGGATCCCGATGAGGAACAGCAGACCCGTCCCGATGGCGGCCTTGCCCATGTCGGGCAGCTGGTTGATGGAGTCGGTCGTCTGCTGGACGATGTCGCCGAGTCCCTTGCCCGCCTGCAGGGCGTAGCCCCACATGATGAGGAAGACGTGGGCGAGGACCAGGCAGAGCGTGTAGCGGCCGGTCATGGCGTGCCAGCGCGCGACCCGGTCGGTTCCCACCCGCCGCTCCAGCGCGGGCACCCGGGCCATCTGCAGCACCACCAGCGCCATGAGGTAACCGGCGAGCAGACCGGTGATGCGGCCCGCGGCCAGGATCTTGCTCGTGGTGTCGGCGAGGGACGGCGTGTTGTCCCACCACAGCCACAGCACGGCCGCCGCACCGGCCCACAGGGCGATCAGCAGCGGGACGGCCGGGGAGCGGCGCGGGCGGATGCGGCGCATCGTCTGGCGGCGGGCGGCACGTCCGCCTGCGAGCGTGGTGGTCACGGTTCCTCCGTGGGGACTTGACCCTTGGCCCACAGATACGTGCGGGGGCACGGGAGCGTTCACCCCGGCCGGGAGTCGTGTGCGCACCGCTATGACCGCGGGTAACTCCCGCTCGGCCGCCGATCCGTCAGAGACGGGTGACGGCCGTCGGCCCGCTCGCCGTCCCCACGGCGATGTGCGGCCGCCGGGCCGGGTCGGCCCACAGGAGAATGCGTCGCATCGCGTCCTCGGGCACGGACACGCAGCCGGCCGTGGCGCCCCGCCCGTGGACATGAAGGAAGATGCCCGCCCCGCGACCGCGCACCGGGCGGTCGTAGTTGAAGCCGACGACCAGCGCGTGCGCGTACTGCGTGCGGTAGGTGACGAGGTGTTCGGACTCGGCGGCCCGGCAGTCGGCCGCGCGGGGCTCGGTCCAGCGGTTGTAGGAGCGGGAGTCGTTGTCCTGGCACCACCAGGAGTCCTGGTGGACCCGCCGGTAGGGGTACTCCGTCCCGCGCGGGGCCGCCTCGATGCCGAACGCGTACGGCAGGCCGTAGACCCCGGTCGGGGTGGTGTTCGTGCCCTGTCTGCGCGAGGCGCCCTCGGTGAGGCCGTTCGCCCCGAAGCGTGCGGGGGCGGAGCCGGCCCGCACCCAGTGTCCGCCCGCGGTGCGGTCCCACCAGGTCACAGTGCCCGTGGTCGAGGCGGTGCCCGGCGCCACGGCGGTGATCAGTTGGGTGCCGCCGCCGGTGTGCGCCATCCGGGCCGGCAGCGGAGCGGGGGCGGGAGGCCCGGCGCCGAGCAGGAGGAGGGAGGAGACGGCGAGGGCGACGGCACCGGGACGCATGCCTCAGACCGTAGAGGGCGGCAGTGGCAGCGGCAGCCCGGGAAGTCCGTCCAGGCTGGTGGCGATGTACTCCTTCTTGGTGAAGTAGGCGTCGAGCGAGGCGTCGTCCTCGCGGGCGAACCGCTTGCCGTGCAGATCCCGGTCCTCCTCGTACGCCATGAAGGGGACGGCGTAGCCGCAGGTGTCGCGGACGAGTTCGGCGGTGACGACGATGATCGCGCGCAGGCCGTGCGGCGAGGGGTCGATGTCCGGGAAGTGGGCGAGCAGTTCCCCGAAACGGGGGTCGTCGCGGAAGACGGGCTCGCCCCTGCCGTGCACCCGGACGATGTTCGGCGGGCCCTGGAAGGCGCACCACATCAGGGTGATCCGCCCGTTCTCCCGCAGATGGGCGATGGTCTCGGCGTTGGAGCCGGCGAAGTCGAGGTAGGCGACGGTGTGCTCGTCCAGCACCGCGAACGAGCCCGTGAGGCCCTTGGGGGAGAGGTTGACCGTGCCGTCGGCGGACAGGGGAGCGGTGGCGGTGAAGAAGACCGGCTGTGCCTCGATGAACGAGCGGAGCCGGCCGTCTATGCGCTCATGTGTCTTTCCCATGTCCAGCCATGATGGGTGCAATTGGTTCGACTGTCTAAGGAATTGCGGGATCCGGTCACCTCGGCCGCACCCCGCGGCGTCCCCGACCGCGGCCGCCCCGGCCGGCGCTCCCACGGGGCGGCCACGGCGCCTGTCACCTCACTTCGTGAGCGTGCAGGCGGCCAGGGTGTCGAGGCCCTGGGGCTTGGTGGCGGTGCGGCCGATGGCGGTGGCGATGCGGTTGACGGTGGCGACGCGCTTGTCCTTGAGGGGTCCGAGGATGGCGTTCTGGACGAAGTCGGGTCCGCCCTGTCCGACGGTGTCGGCGAGTCGGGTGTTGGCCTCCCGGGTCTGGGTGTCGAGCAGGGCGAGGTTGCGGTCGACCTCGGCCCGGGCGGAGGCGGGGACGGCGGGCAGCCGGGAGCGCACGTCGGGACAGCTGATCGTGCCGGCGCGGCCGTTTCCGGCGTTGCCGGCGTTGCCCGTGCTTCCGGCGGAGCCCGCGTTGCCGGCGTCGCCCGTACTTCCGGCGGAGGCCGCGGTGCCCGCGGTGCCTCTGCCGCCGCCCGTCTGCGGCTTGCCGGCCTGGCCGTTGCCCGCGTCGGTGGCGGCCCCGTTCAGCGTGCAGGCGGCCAGGGTGTCGAGGCCCTGGGGCTTGGTGGCGGTGCGGCCGATGGCGGTGGCGATGCGGTTGACGGTGGCGACGCGCTTGTCCTTGAGGGGTCCGAGGATGGCGTTCTGGACGAAGTCGGGTCCGCCTTGTCCGACGGTGTCGGCGAGTCGGGTGTTGGCCTCCCGGGTCTGGGTGTCGAGCAGGGCGAGGTTGCGGTCGACCTCGGCCCGGGCGGAGGCGGGGACGGCGGGGAGCCGGGAGCGCACGTCGGGACAGCTGATCGTGCCCGGACCGGCCAGGGTGCGGGCGGCGTTCCCGTGGCCCTTGGACGTCTCCCCGGCGAGGGCGAACCCGGCGATCACCGTGCCGGACAGCGCCACCGCGGCGGCGCCGCCGATGAATGCGACGCGGCGCTTGTCGTACTTCGGAAGAGCCCTGGACATGGGGGTGCCTCACTGGGGTCGGTGTCGTCGGTGTCGGGAACGCGGCGCCTGCGCTCGGCGAGAGGTACGGGTAAGCGGTTTCTCGCGTTCAAAGGAACGCCGGATTTTCCGGCGGGTGACTTCACGGAGCCGTCCCCGTCCGACGGATTGACGAATCATGCAGACCGCTGCATACTCATGCATACGGATCCCGGTCAGTGACGCGCTCACCCCGGGGGCCGCACAGACCGGCGGGACCTCCTGCACGCAGTAACGTGCCGACCCACCTCCCCGGAACGGGGGGCGGCGGCACATCGGAACCCATTGAGGAGCACAGCAGGTGAGCAGCAACAGCGGTGATGTCCGGCTCTGGGGCGGCCGTTTCGCCGACGGCCCCGCCGAGGCCCTGGCGAAGCTCTCCGCGTCCGTCCACTTCGACTGGCGGCTCGCGCCCTACGACATCGCCGGCTCGCGCGCCCACGCCCGCGTCCTGCACAAGGCGGGTCTGCTCACCGAGGACGAGCTGCAGCGCATGCTCGCCGGGCTCGACCAGCTGGAGGCCGACGTCGCCTCGGGCGCGTTCGTCGGCACGATCGCCGACGAGGACGTCCACACCGCCTTGGAGCGCGGCCTGCTGGAGCGCCTCGGCGCGGACCTCGGCGGCAAACTGCGCGCCGGCCGCTCCCGCAACGACCAGGTCGCGACCCTCTTCCGCATGTACCTCCGCGACCACGCCCGCGTCCTCGGCGGACTGATCGCCGAGCTGCAGGACGCGCTGATCGGCCTCGCCGAGGCGCACCCCGACGTGGCGATGCCCGGCCGTACGCACCTCCAGCACGCCCAGCCGGTCCTCTTCGCCCACCACGTCCTCGCCCATGTGCAGGCCCTGTCCCGGGACGCCGAGCGCCTGCGCCAGTGGGACGCCCGTACGGCGGTGTCGCCCTACGGCTCGGGCGCCCTGGCCGGCTCCTCCCTGGGGCTGGACCCGGAGGCGGTGGCGAAGGACCTGGGGTTCGAGCACGGGTCCGTCGGCAACTCCATCGACGGGACGGCCTCGCGGGACTTCGTCGCCGAGTTCGCCTTCATCACGGCGATGATCGGGGTCGACCTCTCCCGGATCGCCGAGGAGGTCATCATCTGGAACACGAAGGAGTTCTCCTTCGTGACCCTGCACGACGCCTTCTCCACGGGCTCGTCGATCATGCCGCAGAAGAAGAACCCGGACATCGCGGAGCTGGCGCGCGGCAAGTCCGGCCGCCTGATCGGCAACCTGACGGGCCTGATGGCCACGCTCAAGGCGCTCCCGCTGGCCTACAACCGCGACCTGCAGGAGGACAAGGAGCCGGTCTTCGACTCCATCGACCAGCTGGAGGTCCTGCTGCCGGCCTTCACCGGCATGATGGCCACCCTCACCGTCCACCGCGAGCGCATGGAGGAGCTGGCCCCGGCGGGCTTCTCCCTCGCCACCGACATCGCCGAGTGGCTGGTCAAGCAGGGCGTCCCGTTCCGTGTGGCCCACGAGGTGGCCGGCGAGTGCGTCAAGGCCGCCGAGGCGGAGGGCAAGGAACTCGACCAACTGACGGACGAGCAGTTCGCGAAGATCTCCGCGCATCTGACCCCGGAGGTCCGCACGGTCCTCGACGTCCCGGGCGCTCTGGCCTCCCGCGACGGCCGGGGCGGTACGGCCCCGAGCGCGGTGGCCGTCCAACTGGGCGAGATGAAGGCGGACGTGGCGGCCCAGCACGAGTGGGCGGTGGTCAAGAAGCGGGCCTGAGGGCATCGCCCCCGGGGGCGCGGGGACCTGCGCGAACGAGCGCCGGCGGCCCGCACTCGCCGAAACACCGCAACGGCCGAGCTCAGAGGCGAAGGTCACCCCGGGTTACGTTGGTCGTCAGCCGCCGACCGAACGGAGCCCGCGATGCCCTTCGCCCGTCTCGCGAACGCCACAACCCCTACCTGCCACATCGGACTGGGCCTCGCCGCCGTGGGACGCCCCGGCTACATCAACCTCGGCCGGGACGAGGACCTCGGAGAGGACCGCAGCGTCGAGACGCTGCGCACCCGCACCCACGAACTCCTCGACGCCGCCTACGCCCAGGGCGTCCGCTACGTCGACGTCGCCCGCTCCTACGGCCGCTCCGAGGAGTTCCTCGCCGGCTGGCTCGAGGCCAGGCCCGCCGTCGATGACGTCGTCATCGGCAGCAAGTGGGGCTACACCTACACCGCCGACTGGTCCACCGACGCCGAGACGCACGAGGTCAAGGACCACGGCCTCGCCACCTTCGAACGGCAGCGCGCCGAGAGCGGCGCCCTGCTCGGCGACCGGCTCGACCTCTATCAGATCCACTCGGTGACCCCGGACAGCCCGGCCCTCACCGACAAGGAACTGCACGCGAAGCTCGCGGAGGCCGCCGCCCAGGGCCTCACCGTCGGCTTCTCCACCAGCGGGCCCGCCCAGGCCGACGCCATCCGGGCCGCCCTTTCCGTCACCGTCGACGGCGAGCCCCTCTTCCGCACCGTCCAGTCCACCTACAACGCGCTGGAGACCTCCGCCGGACCCGCCCTCGCCGAGGCCCACGCCGCCGGACTGACCGTGATCGTCAAGGAGGGCATGGCCAACGGCCGCCTCGCGGGCGCACGCGCGCCGGACGTCCTCCAGGAGGTCGCCGCCCGGACCGGGCTGGGCTGCGACGCGGTGGCGCTGGCGCTGATCCTGCGCCGGCCCTGGGCCGGAGTGGTCCTGTCCGGCGCGGCCACCACCGCCCAGCTCGCCTCGAACCTGCACGCGGCGGTCGTCGACCTCGACGACGACCAGGCGGACCGCCTCGCCGGACTCGCCGAGGAGCCGCGGGCCTACTGGGAGCGCCGCGGCCAGCTGCCCTGGCACTGATCCCCCGTCCCGCGGGAGGACCCGTGTCCGCCCTGCGGAATCGCCCAGCCATGAGTCACCCATGCCCGCCATGAGACATTGATGTCTCATTCGGTGTATGGTCGTCTCATGGCTGTCGATCTCGACCACGTGCTGCGCTCCGCCGCCGCCCTGCTGACCCGCAGATCCACCGCGACCATGGACGAGGTCGCCAAGGCCGCCGGGATCAGCCGCGCCACCCTGCACCGGCACTTCGCCGGACGGGACGCTCTCGTCCGCGCCCTGGAGTCGCTGTGCATCGCCGAGTGCGAGGCCGCGCTGCGGGCGGCCCGGCTCGACGAGGGCACGGCGAGCGAGGCCGTACGCCGGCTGGTCGGCGCCATCGAACCGGTCGCGGGACTGCTCGCCTTCCTCTACACCGAGAACCAGCTGTTCGAGGGCGAGGAGCAGAACGCGGGCTGGACCGAGATCGACGACCGGATCTCCGCCCTGTTCCGGCGCGGCCAGCTCGGCGGTGAGTTCCGCATCGACCTCACGCCCGCCTGGCTCACCGAGGCGCTCTACGGCCTGCTGGCCTCCGGTGCCTGGCTGGTGCAGAGCGGCAAGGGCGCCCCCAAGGACTTCCAGCACATGATCGTCGAGCTGCTGCTCGGCGGCGCAGTCAGAAGAGAGGAATCATGACCAGCACCCTGCAGGCGGCCGAGACGGAGGCGATGAAGCGCCCGGGCCGCTGGCTCGCGCTCGGCGTCCTCGTGCTCGCCGTACTGCTGGTGGCCGTCGACGCGACCGTCCTCGGTCTCGCGACCCCCTACATCAGCGAGGACCTCGAGCCCTCCGGCACGCAGTTGCTGTGGATCGGCGACGTCTACTCGTTCGTCATCGCCGGCCTGCTCGTCTCCATGGGCAGCCTCGGCGACCGGATCGGCCGCAAGCGGATCCTGCTCGCAGGAGCCACGGCGTTCGGCGCGATATCCGTCCTCAACGCCTACGCCACCACGCCGGAGACGCTGATCGTCGCCCGCGCGCTGCTCGGTGTCGCCGGTGCGACCCTGATGCCGGCCACGCTCGCCCTGATCCGCAACCTCTTCCACGACCCGCGCGAGCGCAGCCTCGCCGTCGGCGTCTGGGGTGCCACCGCCTCGGCGGGCACGGCCGTCGGCCCGATCGTCGGCGGGTTCCTGCTGGAGCACTTCTGGTGGGGCTCGGTCTTCCTGATCAACCTGCCCGTCATGGCCGTCCTGGTCCTCGTCGGCATCAAGTTGCTGCCCGAGTCGCGCACGGCCGACCCCGGCCCCTGGGACCTGGTCAGCGTGCTGCTGTCACTGGTCGGCATGATCGGCGTGGTCTACGCCGTCAAGGAGACCGCGACGCACGGCTTCGCGGGGGCCCCGCTGGCCGCCGGTCTGCTGGGCGCCGCCGCCCTCTACAAGTTCGTCCGCCGGCAGCTCACGCTCCCGGCGCCGCTGCTGGACATGCGGCTGTTCCGCAACCGCGGCTTCAGCGGGGCCGTCCTGGCCGACCTGCTGACCATTCTCGGCCTGTCCGGACTGGTGTTCTTCCTGTCGCAGTACCTGCAGCTCGTGCAGGGCAGGCGCCCGTTGGAGGCCGGTCTGGCCGAACTGCCCGCCGCCGTCGGAGCGGTGGTGGCCGGTCTGATCGCCGGCCGTGCGGCCCGCCGCTTCTCCGTCAGGACGGTCGTCTCGGGCGGCCTGGCGGCGATCGGCCTGGCCCTGGCGGCGCTGACCGTGGTCGACCGGTCCACCGCCTACCCGCTGCTCGGCAGCGCGCTGCTGGTGGTCGGCGTCGGCGCCGGATTCTCCTTCACCGTGACCGCCGACGTGATCCTCTCCAGCGTGCCCAAGGAGCAGGCCGGTGCCGCGTCCGCGGTCTCCGAGACGGCGTACGAACTGGGCGCCGCCCTCGGTATCGCCGCGCTGGGCTCGATCGTGACGGCCGTCTACCGCGACTTCACCGGCCCGGCGGGCACGCCGGACGCGGCGCACGAATCGCTGGGCGGCGCGGTCGAGGCGGCGGCGCACATGCCCGCCCACACCGCCGACGCGATGCTGGACGCGGCCCGCACGTCCTTCGTCGACGGGCTGGCCCTCGCGGCGGGCGTCGGAGCGGCGGTCCTGCTGGCCACGGCGGTGGCGGCCTGGTTCCTGCTGCGCCACCAGAAGCTGGAATCGGCCCCCACCCACCCCTGACCCAAGAACGCCCCTGAGGAACAGGACAACTCCTCGGGGGCGCGGGTCAGGGGCGCGGGGAACTGCGCAAAAGACCACCAACGCACCCGCACCCGCCAAGGGGCCGCTCACCCGCGACAGCGGCCGGCGCCCCCGCCCCCCACCCCGCCCGAGAACTACGCCGCTTCCTTCGCCTTGCTGGCGTACATGTCCACATACTCCTGCCCGGACAACCGCATGACCTCGGTCATCACCGAGTCGGTCACGGCCCGCAGCACGTACCGGTCCCGGTCCATCCCCTCGTACCGGGAGAACTCCATCGCCTCACCGAACCGCACTGTGACCTTGCCCGGCCGCGGCACCCCGGCCCCACCCGGCTGAAGCTTGTCCGTGCCGATCATCGCGAACGGCACGACCGGCGCGCCCGTCATCAGCGTCAGCCGGGCGATGCCCGTCCGCCCGCGGTACAGGCGCCCGTCGGGCGAGCGCGTGCCCTCCGGGTAGATGCCGAAGATCCGGCCCTCCTCCAGCACGCGGCGCCCGGTCATCAGCGCGGCGACACCGCCCCGGCCGCCGTCACGGTCGACCGGGATCATGCCGACACCGGTGAAGAACCAGGCCATGAGCCGGCCCTTGAAGCCCTTGCCGGTCACGTACTCGTCCTTGCCGATGAAGACGACCTGCCGGTCGCAGACCAGCGGAAGGATCATCGAGTCGATGAACGTGAGGTGGTTGCCCGCCAGGATGACCGGACCGTCGCCGGGAATGTGCTCCGCGCCCTCCACCTGGGGGCGGAACATCAGCCGCATGATCGGGCCGAGCACTGCCTTGATGAGCTCGAAGCGGGACAACGGACCCTCCGGTGTCAAGGGATTCGATATGAGTCTGTGCAGGTGAGGACGATACTCGCGGGGCCCGTGGTCGCGCACATCGGGCACGGCGACTTAACCGAGACCTTACGCACTGTTGACGCGGTTTCACCTGCGGTGACGCGCCGTCGACGGTGCGTGAGGCGCCGGAGGGTGTGACACACATCGCCTCCGGGCACACTTCTTCGCGTTCCCGGAAGGGCGCGGCCGAACCGGCCCGGATGCGACGAACCGTCAGTCACCGGCCCCACCAGCCACGGTGACATCCCCAGTCACCCGCGTGTTCCGCCCGCGGTCTCCCGTCCGTCATGTACGCGCCCCTACGATCGGCCCGCACTGACGAGGACGACGGCAGGAGGCGCTCATGGGAACGCGCGAGTCGAACCGCGAGTCGAACGAGGACACGACCGGCACCGGACGGCGGGCGCTGCTCGGCGCGGCGGTGCTGGGCGCCGGCGGAGCGGTCCTCGGCCTGGCCGGCACGGCCAGAGCCGACGGAACCCGGCACGGCGGCGGCGGACTGGGCAGCCTGCCCAAGCCGACGATCATCGGCCACCGCGGCGCCAGCGGCTACCGCCCCGAACACACCCTGGGCTCGTACCAACTCGCCCTCGACATGGGGGCCGACATCGTCGAGGCGGGCGACCTGGTCCCGACCAGGGACGGCCATCTGGTGTGCCGTCACGAGCCGGAGATCGGCGGCACCACGGACGTCGCCGACCACACCGAGTTCGCGGGGCGCAAGAAGACCAAGGTCCTCGACGGCGTCTCCACCACCGGCTGGTTCACCGAGGACTTCACGCTCGCCGAGCTGAAGACGCTCCGCGCCATCGAGCGCATCCCGGCCAACCGCCCGCACAACACCCTCTACAACGGCCGCTGGGAGATCCCCACGTTCGAAGAGGTCCTTCGCTGGCAGGACGAGCAGACCCGCAGGCGCGGCAAGCAGGTCTGGATCTACCCCGAACTCAAGCACCCCACCTACTTCCGCAAGCAGGGCCTGCCGCTGGAGGAGCGCGTCGCCAAGCTTTTGCACAAGCACCGCAAGGACCGGCGGACCTCCCCGGTCGTGCTCCAGTCGTTCGAGCCGACGAGCGTCCAGCGGCTCAACAAGCTCGTGGACAACCCCCTGGTCGTCCTGCTGTCGTCGGCCGGCTCCCGCCCCTGGGACTTCGTCGAGACCGGCGACCCGCGTACCGTCGCCGACCTGGTCGAGCCGGCCGGCCTGCGGGAGATCGCCTCGTACGCGCAGGGCATCGGGCCGACCCTGGACCTGGTGATCCCGCGCGACGCGCAGGGCCGGCTCACCCGGCCCACCACGCTGGTCGCCGACGCGCACAAGGCGGGCCTGCTCCTGCACCCCTACACCCTGCGCAACGAGAACCCCTTCCTGCCCGCCGAGTTCCGCAAGGGCACGGACGCGGACGCCTACGGCGACGTCTTCGGCGCCTACCGGGCGTACTTCGCGACCGGCATCGACGGTGTCTTCACCGACCAGCCCGACACCGGGCTGCTGGCGCGTGAGGACTTCCGCGACCGCTGACCGCGTCAACTCCCCGGCTCACACCGCCCGGTCGGGTGAGCTTGTGCCGCCCGGGCAACCCACGGCCCGGGCGGCCGCGTCGCACCGCATATGACGCACGACCTGGTCACCGCCCTGCGCCCGCTGCTCACCGCCGAGGCCGCCGCGGAGGCATATGCCGCCGGAACCGAGGCGGGTGATCTGGAGCAGGCCGTCTGGCTCCGCCTGCTGGAGCGCCTGGAGGCCGACGGCCCGCCGCACGACCCCGGACAGTGGCTGCGCAGGGCGGTCCGGTCGGAGGTCCGCCGTGCCCGCCGCACGCGCCGTCTCGAACGGCCGTACCCCGCCGAGCCGGTCGACGACGGCGGCCGGGGCGACCCCGAGCAGCTCGCCCTCGCCGCGGCCCGCGGGCGCGCACTGCGCACGGCCGTGCGCCGCCTCCCCGGCCGCTGCCCCCGGCTGATGGAGGCCCTGCTCGCACCCGAGGACCTGACCTACCGCGAAATCGCAGGGGAGTTGGGTATCTCACAGGGAAGTCTCGGCCCGGAACGTTCCAGATGCCTGGGATGTCTGCGCAGATTGCTCGCACCGGAGGTTGCAGGCCGCTGAGGACGGGGATAGGAGTGGGGGACCATCGGTGATCAGATGAGCGGAAGGCGTGCGCACATGGGCATGAGCGTGACCATCTCTGCGGCGACCGAGCAGGACGCGGAGCAGATCTTCAGGCTGCAGTACCTGTGCTTCCAGCCGGAGGCGGCGCTGTACGGCAACTACCGCATCGACCCGCTCGTCCAGACCCTCGACTCCGTGCGCGAGGAGGTCACCCGCGACTGCGTCTTCGTGGCCCGGCTCGGCGACGAGGTCGTCGGCTCGGTCCGCGGCTCGGTCACCGAGGACGGCGCGGCCGTCATCGGCAAACTCTGCGTCCACCCCCGCCTGCAGGGGCACGGCATCGGGGCCCGGCTGCTGCGCGCGGCCGAAGCGGCCCTGGCCGGCCGGCACGGCGCGACCCGCTTCCGCCTCCACACCGGCCACCGCAGCGAGGGCACCCTCCGCCTGTACCGCAAGGTCGGCTACCAGACGGTGGGCACGTCCCAGGGCGCCGACGGCGTACCGATGATCGTCCTGGAGAAGCCGGCGACGACGTACGCGGCGACCGCCTGAACCCGCCTGGCGGGGCGCACGAGGCGCTCCGCGCGGTCCGGCGCCGCCTGCGGTACCTCAGGCGGCGCCGGCGTCCCGCGTGCGCGAGGCCCGCAGCCAGTAGATCGCGGTGAGCGGCAACAGCACGGGGATGAAGAGGTAGCCCATCCCGAAGTCCGACCAGACCGTCGCGTCCGGGAAGGCGGACGGCTCGACCAGGGTCCAGGTGCCCACCGTCAGCACCCCGACCAACTCGGCGGCGCAGCACGCCAGCGCGACCCTGCGCGCCGTCTCCCCGCCCCGCACCAGCGTGTACGTGATGAACCCGTACACCACCCCGGCCACCGCCGACAGCGAGTACGCCAGCGGCGCCCGGTCGAACTCCGTGGCGATCTGGTACGCCGAGCGCGACACCGCGCCGACCACCATCACGCCGTACAGCCACACCAGCAGCGTGCCCGGCCCGGAGGCCAGCCGTCGCCGGTCCACCTCAGCCCGCCCAGATGTCATAGAGCCGCACCTCCAGCACCGCCAGCACCACACCACCGGCCGCCACCGTCACCGAACCCCACCGGGTCCGCTCGGCCAGCGACATGAACCCCGCCGCCGGGACGCACGCGAACGCCCCCAGCAGATACGCCACGAAGATCGTCGTGCCCTGCTCCGGCTTCTCGCCCCGCGCCAGCAGCACGATCCCCACGATCAGCTGGACCAGCGACAGCAGGGTGACCACGGCCATCCCGATGAAGTGCCAGTCCTTGGTCGGCTGGTCGCGGTAGGCCGCCCAGCCGCACCAGGCGGCCAGCAGCAGCGCGGCGACGCCGGTCACCAGCGTCAGGACAGTGAGCATGCAGCGACCCTATTACGCCCGGGACGGCCCCCTGCTCCGGGCCCTGGCCTGCGCCGTAGGGTCGAGGGCATGACGATCCACGCGCAGGCCCTGCTGTTCGACAACGACGGAACCCTCGTCTCCTCCCTCGCCTCGGTGGACCGCTGCTGGACCCGGTGGGCCGCGGAGTACGGCATCACCGCGCAGGAGTTCGCCCGGGTCGAGCTGCACGGCCGGCCCGCCGCCGAGATAGCCGCCGACCTGCTGCCCGCCGAGGTGGTGCCGCAGGCCGTCGCACGGATCGAGGACCTGGAGGTCGAGGACGTGCCGCGCGGTGGCGTGCGCCTGCTGCCCGGCACCCGCGCCTTCCTCGACGCCCTGCCCGCCGACCGCTGGGCCGTCGTCACCTCCGCGACCCGGCGACTGGCCGAGGCCCGCCTCGACGCCGTCGGCATCCTCCCCAAGACGCTGGTCGCCGCCGACGACATCACCCGCGGCAAGCCCGACCCCGAGCCGTACCTGCTGGCCGCCCGCGCGCTCGGTGTCGACCCCGCCCACTGCGTCGTGTTCGAGGACGCCCCCGCCGGGCTCGCCTCCGGCCGCGCCGCCGGAATGACCACCGTGGCGTTGACCACAACCCACCGGGCCGAGGAACTCCACGCCGACCTGGTCGTGGAGAACCTGTCGGCCTTGTCCGCACTGGTCACCGACCAGGGCGTGGAGATCTCCCCGCGCGCGTGAGCAAGCCGGTCCGCCCGCCGTCCCTGTCCATGGGTGTCCAGCATCCGGACAGCGGCGGCCGGTCAGGACCGTACACATGTTTTACTTGCCGCATGACCACGACGAGCGACCGCACCCCCGCGACCGAGGCGACCATGACGCCCGGTGCTCGTTGTATGTGTCGAATGTGCGCCTTCTAGAGGGCCCCTGCACCACCCGAGCTCGCGCCCCGAAGCGAGACCGCGGCCCGTCCGCACGCCCTGAGCGGTGCGTGACGCGAAGCCGCCCGCGCACATGTTTCTCCCCGGTTCCCCTTTCCCGTGAGAACCGTGTCGCGTCCCTGACCGAATGCACCTGTGCCCGGGCACACCCACGCCCGCGCACTCGACAGTGACGGAAACCCAGTGATCACCACATCGGGCCTCACCAAGGTCTACCGCTCACGCGGCCGCGAGGTCACCGCCCTGGACGGCGTGGACCTGCACGTCCGCGAGGGCGAGGTGTACGGCGTCATCGGCCAGTCCGGCGCCGGCAAGTCCTCGCTCATCCGCTGCGTCAACCTCCTGGAACGCCCCACCTCCGGCACCGTGACCGTCGCCGGGCAGGACCTCACCGCCCTGGCGGGCCGCGGACCCCGCGCCGGCCGGGAGCTGCGGCGGGCGCGCAGCCGGATCGGCATGGTCTTCCAGCACTTCAACCTGCTGTCCTCGCGCACGGTGCAGGACAACGTCGAACTGCCGCTGGAGATCCTCGGGCGGTCCGGCAAGGACCGCTCCCGCAAGGCCCTCGAACTGCTCGACCTGGTCGGCCTCGCCGACAAGGCCGGCGCCTACCCGTCCCAGCTGTCCGGCGGCCAGAAGCAGCGCGTGGGCATCGCCCGCGCCCTGGCCGGCGACCCCAAGGTCCTGCTGTCCGACGAGGCGACCAGCGCCCTGGACCCCGAGACGACCCGCTCGATCCTGGCGCTGCTGCGCGACCTGAACCGCCAGCTCGGCCTCACCGTCCTGCTGATCACGCACGAGATGGACGTCGTGAAGTCGGTCTGCGACTCGGCCGCCCTCATGGAGAACGGGCGCATCGTCGAGTCGGGCACGGTCAGCGAGCTGCTCGCCACCCCCGGTTCGGAACTGGCCGCCGCGCTGTTCCCGCTCGACGGCGAGGCCTCGGGCGCGGACCGGACCGTCGTCGACGTCACCTTCCAGGGCGAGAGCGCGACCCAGCCCGTCATCTCGCAGCTCGCCCGCACCTACAACATCGACATATCGATCCTCGGCGCCGCCATCGACACCGTCGGCGGCCTCCAGGTCGGCCGGATGCGCATCGAACTGCCCGGCCGCTACGAGGACAACGTCGTCCCCATCGGCTTCCTGCGCGAGCAGGGCCTGCAGATCGACGTCCCGGGCCACGAGTCCGTACTGGTGAAGGAAGGTGCCAAGTGACCTGGTCCGAGATGCAGCCCCTGCTGACCCAGGCGTGTTGGGACACGCTCTACATGGTCGGCTGGTCCACGCTCATCGCCGTCGTCGGCGGGCTCCCGCTGGGCGTCCTGCTGGTCCTCACCGACCGCGGCGGCCTGCTGCAGAACGTCGTCGCCGGCAAGGTCATCGGGCAGGTCGTGAACATCGCCCGGTCGCTGCCGTTCATCATCCTGATGGTCGCGCTGATGACCTTCACCCGGTGGATCACCGGCACGACCATCGGCCGCGAGGCCGCCATCGTGCCCCTGGCCGTCGGCGCCATCCCGTTCTTCGCGCGCCTGGTCGAGACGGCCGTCCGCGAGGTGGACCACGGACTCGTCGAGGCCGTGCAGGCCATGGGCGGCAACACCTGGACCATCGTGCGCAAGGTCCTCGTCCCCGAGTCCCTGCCGTCGCTGATCTCCAGCACCACCACCACGGTCGTCGCCCTCATCGGCTACTCCGCCATGGCCGGCACCGTCGGCGCCGGCGGCCTCGGCGACATCGCCATCCGCTACGGCTACCAGCGCTTCGAGACCCAGCTCATGTGGATCACCGTCGCCATCCTCGCCGTCGTCATCTCCCTGATCCAGTTCGCCGGCGACTACGCGGCACGCTCCCTGCACCGCCGCGGCGCCCGCTCGGGCCCCGCCCCGAGACTGCGGCTCCTCAAAGCCGCCTCCTGAACTCCCCGTCCCCACCCATGACGGGGCAGCACCACCCCCAGGCCATAAGGAAAGGCACTTTTCGTGCGTAACACTGCCAAGATCACCACCGCCGTCCTCGCCGCCGGAGCCCTCACCCTCGGGCTCGGCGCCTGCGGATCGGGCGACTCCGGCTCCGGGTCCGACGGGCCCCTCGTCGTCGCCGCCAGCCCGGCCCCGCACGCCGAGATCCTCACCTTCGTCAGGGACAACCTGGCGAAGAAGGAGGGACTCGACCTCGAGGTCAAGGAGTTCACCGACTACGTCACGCCCAACACCGCGACGCAGGACGGGTCCGTCGGCGCCAACTACTTCCAGAACAAGCCGTACCTCGACGACTTCAACAAGAAGAACGGCACCGACATCGTGCCCGTCGTCACGGTCCACCTGGAGCCGCTCGGCCTCTACTCGAACAAGGTCGACAAGGTCGAGGAGCTCAAGAGCGGTGCGACCGTCGCCGTCCCCAACGACACGGTGAACGAGGCCCGCGCCCTCAAGCTCCTGTCGGACCACGGGCTGATCACGCTCAAGGAGGGCGTCGGCAACGCGGCGACCCCGGCCGACATCACCAAGAACCCCAAGAACCTCAAGTTCAAGGAGCTGGAGGCGGCCCAGACCCCGCGCTCCCTCGACGACGTGGACGCCTCCGTCGTCAACGGCAACTACGCCCTGGAGTCCGACCTCAAGCCCTCCGAGGACGCCCTGATCCTGGAGTCCCCGAAGAACAACCCCTACGGCAACTTCCTCGCCGTGAAGAAGGGCAACGAGGACGACCCGCGCGTGAAGAAGCTCGCGAAGCTCCTCACCTCGCCCGAGGTCAAGAAGTTCATCCAGGACGAGTACGCCGGCTCCGTCCTCGCCTCCTTCTGAGCCCCCGCCCGGCCATCCGCACGTGACGGGCCCTGCCTCCCGGGTGAGGCAGGGCCCGTGATGCACTCACGTGCTTCCATGCTGCATGCTGGGCAGTTCAGCAGGCCCTCGAGGTTCACCGAAGGTTACGGAGCGGCGCATGACGAGCACCTTCCCCAACGTCTCCATCAGCACGGAGCGGTTGGTGCTGCGTCCCCTCGACGAGGACGACGTCCCCGCCCTGGCCGAGATGATGAACGACGAGCAGGTGACGGCCTGGATGCCGGTGCCCCAGCCCTTCACCCGGAACGCGGCCCGCGCCTGGATCGCCGCGTACGTCGGGGAGCGCGACGAGGGGCGCGGAATCGCCTTCGCCGTCACCGAGTTCCTCACCCAGCGTCTGGTCGGCCTCGTCCAGCTCGCCAGGACCAACTGGCGCGTCCGCGCCACCGAGCTGTCGTACGTCATCGCCCCCTGGGCCCGCGGCGAGGGCTATGCCTCCGAAGCCACCCTCGCCACCGCACAATGGCTCTTCGCGGACCAGAAGTTCGAACGCATCGAACTGCGCACCGCCGCCGACAACACCGCCTCCCAGCAGGTCGCCCAGAAGATCGGCTGCATCAGCGAGGGGGTTCTGCGCAACGCCTGCATAGCCCGCGCCCGGGCCGAGGACGGCACCTGGGCCGACATACGCACCGACTACATCGTCTGGAGCCTGCTCCCGGAGGACCTCGAAGGCGTCGGGGAGCAGCTCCGCGACGGCTTCACCTCCTTCGGCGACTGGAACTGAGCGCGCGCACCCGCGGGCGGGCGGCCGCCCCGACACCGGCGCCCCCTCCCACATCCCCACCGGGTACCCTCACCAAGCCCGCCCCCGGGCGGCTTCCCCCGACGACGACACGCAGACGACCTGCGCGACCCCCTGGAGACTGACGACGATGGCCGACCGGGTCACGGTGATCGGCTGGGACGGTTCGCCGCTGACCGCCGCGGCGAGCGCCGCCCTCGGCGCCGCCACGCTGGTGGCGGGCGCCGCCCACCACCTCGCGCTGCCCGAGGTGCCCGCCGGCGCCGAACGCATCCGCCTCGGCAGCGTCGCCCTCGCCGCCCGCCGCATCGCCGCGCACCGCGGCACGGCCGTCGTCCTCGCCGACGGCGACCCCGGCTTCTTCGGGGTCGTACGCACCCTGCGCGCACCCGAGTTCGGCCTCGAGGTCGAGGTCGTGCCCGCGGTGTCCTCGGTCGCCGCCGCCTTCGCCCGCGCCGCCATGCCCTGGGACGACGCCCAGGTGGTCGTCGCGCACCGGCGCACCCTGCGGCGTGCCGTCAATGTGTGCCGCGCCCACACCAAGGTCGCCGTGCTCACCTCGCCCGGCGCCGGACCCGCCGAACTGGGCCTGCTCCTCGAAGGAGTCCACCGCTCCTTCGTCGTCTGCGAGGAACTCGGCACCGACCGCGAACGCGTCAGCGTCGTCACCTCCGACAAGGCCGCCGACCACACCTGGCGCGACCCCAACGTCGTCATCGTCCTGGGCGGCCCCGTCCGGCCCGAGACGGCCGGGGACAACGGCGGCTGGATCTCCGGCCGCGACCCGTCCACCGGACCGCGCGGCTGGACCCTGCCCGCCGGCACCTACGACGGCGTCCCCGGCGAGGGCGAGACGCAACTGCTGCGCGCCTCCCAACTCGCCCGCCTCGGACCGCGCCTCGGCGACCTTGTCTGGGACATCGGCTGCGGCGGCGGCGCCTTCGCCGTCGAGGCCGCACGCGCCGGCGCCGGCGTCATCGCCGTCGACAGCGACCCGGACGCCTGCGCCCGCACCGACGCCGCCGCCCGCCGCCTCGGCGTCCCGCTCCACGTCGTCCACGGCACCGCCCCGCACGTCCTGGAGAACCTGCCCGAGCCGGACGTCGTCCGCGTCGGGGGCGGGGGAGCGGCCGTCGTCTCCGCCGTGGCCGACCGGCGCCCCGAGCGCATCGTCACGCACGCCGCCACGCGCGACGCCGCCGAGCTCGTCGGCCGCGATCTGAGCGAACACGGCTACACCGTCGAGTGCGCCCTCCTCCAGTCCGTCGAACTCGACACCGGGGCCTGGACGGAGAAGGAGCGGAGCGTCGCGTTCCTGCTCAGCGGGGTCCTGCCGAAACGCGGCCTCTGACCCGGCGACCGTCCCCGTGATCGGTTTGTCGTACTGCGCGCGGTAGGCTGGCCGATCGCTGCACCGCACCCGGACACCCGGCACTTCGTCGGCCAATGTCCAAAAAGCCCGCCCGTTTTGGGGTGGGTGTGGTACGGCAGAACCGAAGGGCGCGCAACGTGGCGCAGTCCACAGCGGAACCGTCGCGGATCATGCTGCCGTGAGGGGGGTACGGCCGCAACAATGCCAGTGAGTGGCTTTGTCGCCTTTTCCGGCGGGCCGTTCGTGCCGCTGGGGACGCACGCTCGTTCTTCACTGCGGGGCGGTCGGTGCGCCGTTCCGGCGAGCTGGTCGTAGGAGCACTAACCGATGGGCGAGGGGTACGCATGACCGACACCGGCCAGGTCCCGGGCGAGGGACTGCCGGAGAGCGCAGGCATGGTGGAGCAGCCGGGCGCCTCCGCGCACGGTTCGTACACCTACCTCTCCGACGACTCCACCGAGGACGAGGACCTGTTGCTGCCGGGCGCCCAGGGTGCGTGGGGCAACGAGGTCCCGCCGCCCCCGCCGGAGCCGGTCGTCGAGACCGTGCACCAGCCGGGCCCGCACGAACTCTCCGGCCGCGACAGCGGCTCGGTCGACCTCGGTGGTGTCCGTCTGCCCGATCCGCCGCCCATCCCGCCCGTCTCCCCGCGCCGGCCGCTCCACCTCGGCCCGCCCCTGCCCGACAGCTCCGCCAGCCCGGTCCGCTCCCTCGCCGACCGCGGGCCCGCGGACGCGCCTGTGCGCCAGCCCGCCGTCGCACAGGCGGTGGGCCCCGAGTACCTGGACGCGCCCCGAGCCGCCGAGGCGCCCGCGGCCGCGCCCTGGGGTGCGCAGGCCGCGTCCCAGGTCCCGATGGCCGCCGGGACGGCCCCTGCGGAAACGGTTGTTCCGGAAGCGGGAGTTCCGGAAGCGGGTGTTCCGGGAGCGGTCCCGGCGGGCATGGCCCAAGCCGTCGCCACCCCGCAGGCGGCACAGCCCGCGCACGCGGAGCCGCAGGTGCCGGCGCAGGCCGGGGCCGTCGACCCCGCCGCTGCGGGCGCCCCGCAGGACGCCGCGCACCTCCCGGTCGCCGAGGCCGCGGCAGGCGTGAGTGTCGTGGCGGCCCAGGCGCCCGGAGCCGGGGCTCCCGGGGAGGCGGCCCGGCTGTCCGACCCCGTGGGCGCCGGTGCGGAGGGCGTCGGCCCTGACGCGGCTCGGCTCGCCGCCGGTGACGCCACGGACGCAGGGGCGGCCGAGAGCACCGCGGACCAGGCGCCCGTCGCCGGGCCCACCGCTGCGGAGACTGCCCCCGAGGGGGATCGAGCAGGTGCCGTCGCCCCGGAGCCTGACGCTGCCGTAGAGGGCCTCGCACCCACCGGCCCTGACGAGGCCGCCCCGACTGCCGTCGCAGCTCAGGCGGTTCAGGACGCTGTCGCGCCGCAGGCTGTGGTGGTGGAGCCCACCGGGCAGGCCGAAGTGGCGGTGTCCGGAGCCGCGGATGCCGCGCAGCCGGAGGCGGTTGACGCCGAGCCGGGCGCCCAGGCGGCGACTCCCGCCGAGCAGGGCCCGGTCCTTGCCGAGCACGCTCCGGCCCCTGCCGAGCACGCTCCGGTCCAGGCCGAGCACGCCCCTGTTCCGGCGGAGCAGGTCGTGGCTGTTGCCGAGCAGGGCCAGGCGCTTCCCGACCAGGGCACGCTGCCCGCTGACCAGGGAACGGTTCCCGCCGGCCAGGGCACGGTTCCTGCCGGCCAGGGCACGGTTCCTGCCGGCCAGGGCACGGCTTCCGCCGTCCAGGACACTGCTGTTGCCGAGCAGCACACGCCCGTCGTCGCCCAAGAGCCCGCCCCTGCCGAGCAGGGCCCGGTCGCCGCCGAGCAGCCCGCCGTCGCCGTCGACCCGGCGTCGGCCCCTCGGACGGCTGTCGCTGCCGAGGTGCCCGGCGCGGCGGTTCCCGCCGCGGAGTCGGCCACCCGGGCCGCCGAGACGGTGGCTGCCGTCGCGACCCCGGCCCCCGAAGCCGTGACGACGGCCCAAGCCGTACCGGCCCCCGAGGACACTCCGGCCCCCGAAGCCGCCCCAGCCCCGGAGACCGCCCCGGCCCCCGCAGCCGCGCCGGCCCCCGAATCCACCCCCTTCCCGGAAGCCCCCGCTGACTTGGCCCCCGAACCTGCCGTCGTGACCCCGCCCGAGGCGCCCGCCGACATCCCGGCCGGCGGCGTCCAGGCCGTTCCCGGGACCGAGGACCCGGCGGCCGGTGACCCGGCGGCCGGTGACGCGGCCCTGTCGGCGCCGGCCGCTCAGGCCGCGCAGGCCCCTTCGGCACCCGAGGCGCAGGCCGCCCAAGCCATCACGGCGTCACCGCGGATGACGGCCCCCCAGCCGCCCGCCGCCGAGGTCCCCGCCCCCGCGGCGGTGACCCCGGAAGCACCGGCCCAGCCGGCCGCCACCCCCGAGGCCGCGGCCACCTCCGAGGTCGCGGCCACTCCCGGTGACGCGACCGCGCATCGGGCGCCGGAGGCCGACCAGGCCCGGCCCGAAGCCGTCGCCCGGCCCGAAGCCCTCGCCCCGGTCCGGCCCGCCACGGCGGCGGCAGCCGAGCCCGCGCCGGCCCCCGCTGAAGCGGAACCCGCCCCCGAACCGGTCGGCCCGACGGCATCGGCCACCGCCCACGTCACCGTCGTCCTCCCCGCCAACGCCCCCGCGCCGGAGGAGAGCGGCACGCAGCCCGTGCAGGGCCCGCAGCAGTCGCAGTCCGCGCAGCCCGGCACGCCCGAAGCCGTCGTGCCCGTGCCCGCGCCCCGCGAGGGCGACGGCGACACGGGAATCGCCCAGAGCGCCGACGACCTGGACACCCGGGCCGCCGATCAGGAAGACCTGGAGGACCAGGAGAACCAGAGAGAAGAGAGCGCGGCAGCCGTGGCAGAAGCACGCCCCTCCACCGGCCCCGCCGCCCCCGGGTACGACCCCGTCGAGCGCGAGGCCGTCCTGAAGGTCATGCGCGAACGCCGGGACATCCGCAACGGCTTCCGCAGCGACCCCATCCCGCACGAGGTGCTGCTCCGCGTCCTGGAGGCCGCCCACCACGCGCCCTCCGTGGGCCACTCGCAGCCCTGGGACTTCGTCGTGATCCGCTCCGCCGACACCCGGCGGGCGATGCACGAGCTGGCCATGCGCCAGCGCGACGCGTACGCGAAGTCCCTTCCCAAGGGCCGGGCCAAGCAGTTCAAGGAACTGAAGATCGAGGCCATCCTCGACACGCCGGTGAACATCGTCGTCACCGCCGACCCGACCCGCGGCGGCCGCCACACCCTCGGCCGCCACACCCAGCCCCAGATGGCCCCGTACTCCGCCGCCCTGGCCGTGGAGAACCTCTGGCTCGCCGCCCGCGCCGAAGGACTCGGCGTCGGCTGGGTCAGCTTCTTCGACGAGCGTGAGATGGTGCGCGCGCTCGGACTGCCCGAGCACCTCGAGGTCATCGCCTATCTGTGCGTCGGTTACGTCGACGAGTTCCCGGACGAGCCCGAGCTGCTGCAGGCGGGCTGGTCCAAGCGCCGCCCGCTGTCGTGGGTCGTGCACGAGGAGACGTACGGCCGACGCGCACTGCCCGGAGAGGAACCGCACGACCTGCTTGCCGAGACCGTGGCGCAGATCCGCCCGCTGGACGCCAAGGCGCTCGGCGAGGCGTGGGAGCGCCAGAAGCGCATGACCAAGCCGGCCGGAGCGCTCGGCATGCTGGAGATCATCTCCGCGCAGCTGTCGGGCCTGTCCCGCCAGTGCCCGCCGCCCATCCCGGAGCCCGCCGCCGTGGCGATCTTCGCGGGCGACCACGGTGTCCACGCGCAGGGGGTCACCCCCTGGCCGCAGGAGGTCACGGCCCAGATGGTGGCCAACTTCCTCGGCGGGGGCGCCGTCTGCAACGCCTTCGCGACCCAGGTGGGCGCCGAGGTGTGCATCGTGGACGTGGGCGTCGCCGCCGACCTCCCGGCCACCCCGGGGCTGCTGCCCCGCAAGATCCGGGGCGGCACGTCCGACATGACGACCGGCCCCGCGATGACCCGCGAGGAGGCCAGGCAGGCCATCGAGGTCGGCATCGAGACGGCCCGCGACCTCGTCGCCGCCGGCAACAAGGCCCTCCTCACCGGTGAGATGGGCATCGGCAACACGACCGCGTCGGCCGCCCTGATCTCCGTCTTCACGGGCGCCGACCCGGCCGAGGTCACGGGCCGGGGCACCGGCATCAACGACGAGACGCTCGCCCGCAAGACCGAGGTCGTCCGCCGCGCCCTGGAACTGCACCAGCCGGACCCGGCCGACCCGATCGGGGTGCTCGCCGCGATCGGCGGTTTCGAGCACGCCGCCCTCGTGGGTCTCCTCCTCGGCGGCGCCTCGCTGCGCACCCCGGTGATCCTGGACGGGGTCAGCGCCGGTGCCGCCGCCCTGGTCGCCCGGGCGATCGCCCCGGAGGTCCTGGCCGCGTGCATCGCGGGTCACCGCAGCGCCGAGCCCGGCCATGTGGCGGCCCTCAACAAGCTGGGGCTGCGCCCCCTGGTCGACCTGGACCTGCGCCTCGGTGAGGGCACGGGCGCCCTGCTGGCCCTGCCCCTGGTGCAGAGCACGGCCCGGGCGATGCACGAGGTGGCCACGTTCGACTCGGCGGGAGTGACCGAGAAGTAGGGTCGAACCGTTTCCGGTGGCTTTGCGCCCGGCCGGGGTGCTCAGCCACCGGACACCTGTGCCGCGCGGAGGCCCGTGCGGCTTAAAATCCGCACGTCAGGGCCGCTGCCGAACCCGCCCCCCTTCAGGAGCCCCACCACCATGGCCGAACACCCCGCCTACCCCGTAGGCCTCCGCCTCGCCGGCCGCCGCGTGGTCGTCCTGGGCGGTGGCCAGGTCGCCCAGCGCCGCCTGCCCGCCCTCGTCGCGGCCGGCGCGGACATCGTCCTGGTGTCCCCGGAGGTCACCCCCTCGGTCCAGGCCATGGCCGACGCCGGGGAGCTCACCTGGCACCGGCGCCGCTACGAGGACGGCGACCTGGACGGCGCCTGGTACGCCCTCGTCGCCACCAGCGACCCGGAGGCGAACACGCTGGCCTCGGCCGAGGCGGAGCGCCGGCGGGTCTGGTGCGTCCGCGCCGACGACGCCGACGTGGCCACGGCCTGGACCCCGGCCAGCGGCCACAGCGAGAGCGAGGGCGTCACGGTCGCCGTCCTCACCACCGACGCGCGCGAGCGCGACCCCCGCCACATCGCCGCCATCCGCGACGCCGTCGTCGAAGCGCTGCGCGACGGAACCCTCGTCGCCCCGCACCAGCGCACCCGCACGCCCGGAGTCGCCCTGGTCGGGGGCGGCCCCGGCGACCCGGACCTGATCACCGTGCGCGGCCGCCGCCTGCTCGCCGGGGCCGACGTGGTCATCACCGACCACCTCGGCCCGCGCGACCTCCTCGCCGAGCTGCCCCCGAACGTCGAGGTGATCGACGCGGCCAAGCTGCCGTACGGCCGGTTCATGGCCCAGGAGGCCATCAACAACGCCCTGATCGAGTACGCCCGGCAGGGCAAGGCCGTCGTACGGCTCAAGGGCGGCGACCCGTTCGTCTACGGGCGGGGCATGGAGGAGGTCCAGGCGCTCGCCGAGGCCGGCATAGCCTGCACGGTCGTGCCGGGCATCTCCAGCTCGATCTCGGTCCCGGGCGCCGCCGGCATCCCGGTCACCCACCGCGGGGTCGCCCACGAGTTCACGGTCGTCAGCGGCCATGTCGCCCCCGACGACGAGCGGTCCCTGGTCGACTGGCCGTCCCTCGCGAAGCTCACCGGCACACTCGTGATCCTCATGGGCGTGGGCACGATCGGGAAGGTCGCCGAGACGCTCGTCGCCCACGGCAGGTCCCCGGACACGCCCGTCGCCCTGATCCAGGAGGGCACGACGGCCGCCCAGCGCCGGGTGGACGCCACCCTCGCCACCGTCGGGGAGAGGGTACGGACCGAGAACGTGAAGCCCCCGGCCGTCATCGTCGTCGGACCGGTCGTCACGGTCGGCCCGAAGGCCGTCGACCCCCTCCCGTAGGACGACGGGATCCGTCCCGAGCCGTCGCACCACTTCCAGGACAAGGCAGTACAAGGCTGTGGCCGATCTCATCACCGTCGAGGACCCGGACGACCCGCGCCTGCGCGACTACACCGGCCTGACCGACGTGGAACTGCGCCGCAGGCGCGAACCCGCCGAGGGCCTGTTCATCGCCGAGGGCGAGAAGGTCATCCGCCGGGCGAAGGACGCCGGTTACGCGATGCGGTCGATGCTGCTGTCGGCCAAGTGGGTCGACGCCATGCGTGACGTGATCGACGAGGCGCCCGCGCCCGTCTACGTCGTCGATCCCGAGCTCGCCGAGCGGGTCACCGGCTACCACGTGCACCGCGGCGCCCTCGCCTCCATGCAGCGCAAGCCCCTGCCCACGCCGGACGGCCTGCTGCGCACCGCCCGCCGTGTGGTCGTCATGGAATCGGTCAACGACCACACCAACATCGGCGCGATCTTCCGCTCGGCCGCCGCCCTCGGCATGGACGCGGTCCTGCTCTCCCAGGACTGCGCGGACCCCCTCTACCGCCGCAGCGTCAAGGTCTCCATGGGCGCGGTCTTCGCCGTCCCGTACGCCCGCCTGGACACCTGGCCCAAGGACCTGCGGCCGGTCCGCGAAGCGGGCTTCACCCTGCTGGCCCTCACACCCGACGAGCGGGCCCGGTCCCTGGACGAGGTCGCCCCGCACACCCTGGACCGGGTGGCGCTCATGCTCGGCGCCGAGGGTGACGGGCTGTCCACCCGGGCCCTGGACGCCGCCGACGCGTGGGTGCGCATCCCCATGTCCCACGGCGTCGACTCCCTCAACGTAGGCGCGGCGGCGGCCGTGGCCTTCTACGCCGTGGCCACCGGCCGGCCCACGGCCTGAGGGACGGCCCCGCCCTACGGCCGGTGGTAGAGGGGCGCCGGGTCCTGCTGCACCCGTTCCTGCCGTACGCCGGGTCCGTCGCCGCCGAGTCCCCGCGCCGGGCCCTGGCAGCCCTGGACCAGGGCGATGCCGACCGCGACCAGCAGGGTCACCACCACGAACACGAACAGCCGCTGGCGCAGCAGCCGCGGGTTGGCGGGCCGCAGGCCGGTTCCGGTGTTCCGCTGGGCGGGCCGTCCCGTGCCGCTGTGCGGGCCGGGCCGGCTGCCGGTGCCGGAGCGGGTCCCGTTGCGTCCGGTCGGTGTCGGACGCGTCCCGGACCGCGACGGCGTGCCGCCGCGGGCGGCGCCGGTACCGCGCCCCGAGGTCCGGCCGCGGGTACCCGCGCCCGCCGGACGCTGCGCACCGCCCTGGCCCCGGGGCCCGCTGCGCACGGCGGATCCGCCCGGGGAGCCCGGGCCGTCCTGGGCCGCAAGACCCTCGCCGGGCCCGGACACGCGGCGCGGCGGGGGAGTACCCCGGCCCCGCTGGGGCCCGGACGGCGCCTGCTGGCCCTGCCTGCCCCGGCCGCGGTCCGGGTAGGTGTCGACGGGCCGCTCGCCGTCCCCGCCGCGCGGCGCCGGCGGCCGCACCCCGGCGAGGTCCTGGGACTCGCGGGCCGCGATCTCCTTGAGCCGCAACGACAGTTGGAGCGTGCTCGGCCGCTCCTCGGGGGTCTTCGCCAGACACGCCCGCACCAGCGGGGCCAGCGCGTCGGGCACGCCGTGCAGCTGCGGCTCCTCGTGCACGACGCGGTACAGCATCACCTCGGAACTCCCGTGCCCGAAGGGCGAGTCGCCCATCGAGGCGTAGGCGAGCGTGGCACCGAGGGAGAACACGTCGGTGGCCGGGGTGACGGCGGCACCACGCACCTGTTCCGGTGCGAGGAAGCCCGGCGAGCCGACGGCCGTGCCGACATGGGTCAGCGTCGAGGCCCCGGTCGCCCAGGCGATGCCGAAGTCGATGATCCGCGGCCCCTTCGGGGACAGCAGGATGTTGGACGGCTTCAGGTCCCGGTGCACCACCCCGGCCTCGTGCACCGCGACCAGGCCCTCGGACAGGGCCGCTCCCACGGCGGCGACGTCGGCGGCACCGAGCGGCCCCTCCGCGGCGACCTTGTCGTGCAGGGAGGGGCCGGGCACGTACTGGGTGGCGAACCAGGGGCGGTCCGCGTCGAGGTCGGCCGCCACGAGCCGGGCCGTGCAGCCGCCGCGGATCCGGCGGGCGGCGGAGACCTCCCGGGCGAACCGCGACCGGAACTCCTGGTCCTCCGCCAGATCCGGCCGGATGACCTTCAGCGCGACCCGCTGCCCCTTCTTGTCGGAGCCCAGGTAGACCACGCCCATCCCACCCGCGCCGAGCCGTCTGTGAAGCCTGAACGAGCCGACGACGCGCGGGTCCTCGCGCCTCAGGCGCATCATCGCCATGTTCATCCCCGCTGCCCGGTCCTGTGACGAGCCACAGCTTACGTTTCCGCGGCCGTCGGCGCGCAGAGGCCGCGCCCTCTCAGGGTGATGGATTGTCAGTGCGGGGCGGGAGACGTGAAAGGTGGTCAGGGAGGGCGCCGAGAGGCGGACTTCGGTTCGCCGATGACCCCAACCACCCGCCACGGACGGGTGATTGCTCCTGTGCGAGGTGACGGGACGGAGACGGCCGTGGACGCGCGGGACGCACCCCGCACCCACGAGGCGGTGGCCGGCGGAGCGGGCCACCGGGTGGACACGGCGGTGCGCCGGGGTGCCGTGGAAGTGAGCGAAGTCACGCGGCGGTGGTGCTCGTGCGCCGCGTGGGCAGCAGAGGGAAGCCCTGGTGGAACGCCGGTTCCGGGGGAGGGGAGCCCGGGCAAAGCGGGATGACGCGGGCGTCCCGTCGGGGAAGACCCTGAGAGCCGTGCCCGCGTCTCCACCCAGGGGAGTACGTCGCGGGTGGCGGCTCATCCTCCGGGAGGCCCGGCAATCGGTACGAGGGCATGACGCCCGCGCGCCGCGCAGAACCTAGATTTGAGGTCAAGCGGCGGGTGGCAGCACTCGTCCCCCGAGGTCAGACGCCCGCCGCTGCAGACGACAACGGAACACGGTCAGGAGAGGACCATGGCCCACACGGCAGCGCGGACGCTGATCCGCGAGGAGGGACGCAAGGCGTACGCCGCCGCGTTCCGTCCGCGCCGCCAGGGCCGTCGCCACCCCGTGGTGGCGACGCTGATGGCCCTTCCCCTGGCGGTCCTGCTCCTCCTCGTCTTCGACGGGTGGGAGACAGTGGCCACACAGGCGTCGTCCGTGGGCGAGATGCTGGGGCGCTGAGCGGCGACCCCAGGCCCGGAAGAGCGGTCCGGGCGGGGACATCCACCCATGAAACCCCGTGGGGACGGGGGTGCGGCGGACGGCACAGATGCCGGCGCAGCTGGGGAGCTGCGCCGGCATTGCTGTTCCCTGGGGGCGAAGAACCCCGCAAGCATCCACGGCGGCGGGCGCGTCCGCCCCCTCCCAGGCCGCGGCGCCCAGAACCCGCCACCGCCCCCTCCCAGGCCGCGGCGCCCAGAACCCGCCACCGCCCCGCACCATGCCACCCGACCCGGCGTAATCTCACCCGGGACCGCCAGAACCCAGGCAGCAGGGAGCCCCGTGACGTCCGACTCCGGTCCGCTCGCGGCCGCGCTCCGCGCCGAGGCCCGGGCCGCCGCGCACGCCCGCTCCCGGGCGTGTCCCTGCGGCGCGGCCACGCTCGCCGACCGGCCCGACGGTCTCGTCGTCCGGCACGCGGACACCGTCGCCAAGGCCCACGCCCCGGACGCCCACCCGGCCGGGCTGGCCGGTCGTCTGGCTCTCGCCCTGGGCCTCCCGGGGATCTTCCTGCCCCCGCTCACCCCGGCACCCCTGGACCTGCACGACCGCCTCGTGACGTGCTGGCCGTACGGCGTGCCGGTGGACCCGGCGGACCCCGACGCCGCGCCCTGGGAGGAGACCGGCGCGCTGCTCGCCCGCCTCCACCGCGCGCCGGTCCCCGACGGGCTGCCGCCCATGCGCGGGCCCGCCAAGGCCGCCCTGGCCGTCGCCCGCCTACGCCAGGCGGTGCCGGGCCCGGCGACCGCCGCCGTCCTGCGTGCCTGGGACACCCTCCCGCCGTGGGCCCGGGCCGAGGCACCGATGCCCGGCACCGGCACGCTCTGCCACGGCGATCTCCACCTCGGCCAGCTCGTACGCCACCCCGCCCCCGACGGCCCCTGGCTGCTGATCGACGTCGACGACGCCGGCGTGGGCGTCCCGGCCTGGGACCTGGCCCGTCCGGCCGCCTGGTACGCCTGCGGTCTGCTGCCGCCCGGCGAGTGGTCCCGCTTCCTCGACTCCTACCGGCGGGCCGGCGGACCGGCCGTACCCGCCGCGGGCGACCCCTGGCCCGCGCTGGACGTCTGCGCCCGTGCCCTGACCGTGCAGACCGCGGCCCGGGCCGTGGTGAAGGCGGCCGCCGCGGGCCGCGATCTGGACGAGGTGGAGCGGGCGGTCGTGGACGCCTGTGACCGAATGGCGATCTCCCCGCCGCAGTTGACGCAGGTGAACCGGGCGTAGGGTGCAACCGACCACCGCGGGACGGAGTCTGTCCTGGCGAGAGGTGAAGCAGGACCGACCGGCGAGGAGTTGAACGACCATGCAGTGTCCGAAGTGCCACGCACCGATGCACACGTACAACCGCAACGGTGTCCAGATCGAGCAGTGCAGCGGCTGCCGCGGGATCTTCCTGGACTACGGCGAGCTGGAGTCACTGACCCGTCTGGAGTCCCAGTGGTCCCAGCCGGCGCCGCCGCCCCCGCCCGCCCCGCAGGCCTACCCGGCACCTCCGGCTCCCGCCTGGGGCGCCCCGCACGGCGGCCACGGCCACCACGGTCACCACCGCCACAAGAGCTTCGGGCACATGCTGTTCTCGTCCTGAGCCACGCGACGACGGGAGCCCCCGGCCGCGAACGGCCGGGGGCTCCCGGGTGGTGTGGACGATACTGGGATTGAACCAGTGACCTCTTCCGTGTCAGGGAAGCGCTCTCCCGCTGAGCTAATCGTCCTCGGGGCCATGACCACTGTGAGCAGCGGACCATGGGCACTGCGTGCGCGATACTGGGATTGAACCAGTGACCTCTTCCGTGTCAGGGAAGCGCTCTCCCGCTGAGCTAATCGCGCGGGACGGATCTTCACGATCCAGTGGACGATACTGGGATTGAACCAGTGACCTCTTCCGTGTCAGGGAAGCGCTCTCCCGCTGAGCTAATCGTCCTTGGAGGTGGAGACGGGATTTGAACCCGTGTAGACGGCTTTGCAGGCCGTTGCCTCGCCTCTCGGCCACTCCACCAGGAGTGTAGGGGGCCGGGAAGCCCCCTCTTCCTTCGAGCGGACGACGAGGTTCGAACTCGCGACCTCAACCTTGGCAAGGTTGCGCTCTACCAACTGAGCTACGTCCGCCTGTCGTTTCGGTCCGCTCTCGCGGCCCGGCGACGTGTTGAACTCTAGCGGATTCCGGTGCCAGTACAAAAACGCGTTTGCGCAGCGTGCTGCACCTGCCCTGCTCAGCGACGTCGCGAGGACCCCGCGCGGGACATCCCCCGGTCACCCGCGGGACACCCGCCATAGACTCGACGCGTGCTCGACCTCCCTCCCCTCGCCCGCTTCGGTGACCGCGTCGCCACCGGGCTCCTCGACGTCACCGACGACCCGCAAGCGCTGGAGTCCAGCGGGTTCTGGGCGGTCTGCGCCGACTTCGAGGGCCGTCTGACCTGCGCCCGCTTCCGCGACGTACGGACGGCGGAGGTGCCGCGGCCGGTGCCCGGCGCGTGGCGGGGCCCGGGGGCCGGTGACTGGACGTCCTCGCTGGACCGCGCCGCGTACACCGCGGCCGTGCGGCGCATCCGTGAGCACATCGCGGCCGGCGAGGTCTACCAGGCGAACCTGTGCCGGGTGCTGTCCGCGCCCGTCACCCCCGGCGCCGACGTCGACGCCCTCACCGCCCTGCTGGCCCGGGGCAACCCGGCCCCCTACGCAGGAACGATCCGCCTCCCGGGGCACGGAGTGGAGATCGCCACCGCCTCCCCCGAACTGTTCCTGCGGCGCGACGGGCTCACCGTCGAGTCCGGGCCCATCAAGGGCACCGGCCGCACCGAGGCGGACCTCCTGGAGAAGGACTACGCCGAGAACGTGATGATCGTGGACCTCGTCCGCAACGACATCGGGCGGGTCTGCGCCACCGGCACGGTCACCGTGCCCGACCTGTGCGCCGTCGAGAAGCACCCCGGACTGGTCCACCTGGTCTCCACGGTCCGGGGCGAGCTGCGGGAGGGGGCCGGCTGGGCCGAGCTGCTAGGCGCCGCCTTCCCGCCCGGCTCGGTCACCGGCGCGCCCAAGTCCAGCGCACTGCGGATCATCGACGCCCTGGAGACGGCGCCCCGGGGGCCGTACTGCGGCGGCATCGGCTGGGTCGACGCCGACCGGGGCACCGGTGAGCTGGCCGTCGGCATCCGCACCTTCTGGATCGACCGGGCCGAGGGCATGCTGCGTTTCGGCACCGGCGCGGGCATCACCTGGGGCTCCGACCCCGAGGGGGAGTGGCGCGAGACCGAGCTGAAGGCCTCCCGGCTGCTCGCGATAGCGTCGGGAACGTACGAGGCGAGTGGAGAGGACCTGACGTGAAGATCTGGCTCGACGGCGGGCTGCAGGACATCGAGTCCGCCCGCGTCTCCGTCTTCGACCACGGGCTGACCGTGGGCGACGGCATCTTCGAGACCGTGAAGGCCGTGGACGGCCGGCCGTTCGCCCTCACCCGGCACCTGGACCGGCTCACCCGCTCCGCACGCGGCCTCGGCCTGCCCGACCCGGACCTGGACGAGGTCCGCCGCGCCTGCGCCGCCGTCCTGGAGGCCGTCCCGGCCGCCCTCGGCCGCCTGCGCATCACCTACACCGGCGGCCACGGACCGCTCGGCTCGGACCGCGGCGACCACGGCCCCACCCTCGTCGTCGCCCTCGGCGAGACCAGCCGCCGGCCCGACTCGACCGCCGTGATCACCGTCCCCTGGACCCGCAACGAACGCGGCGCCCTGACCGGCCTGAAGACCACCTCGTACGCCGAGAACGTCGTCGCTCTGGCCCGCGCCCGCGAACAGGGCGCTTCCGAGGCGCTGTTCGCCAACACGGTCGGGCAGCTGTGCGAGGGCACCGGGTCGAACGTGTTCGTCGTCCTCGACGGCGAGATCCACACGCCGCCGCTCGCCTCCGGGTGCCTCGCCGGCATCACGCGCGCCCTGGCGGTCGAGTGGACCGGGGCGAGGGAGACCGACCTGCCGCTGGACGTCCTGGAGCGGGCCGACGAGATCTTCTTGACCTCAACCCTGCGCGACGTGCAGGCCGTGCACCGCGTCGACGGCCGTGAGCTGCCCGGCGCGCCGGGCCCGGTGACCGCCAAGGCCATGCGGATCTTCGAAGAGCGCTCAGGGGACGACCTCGACCCCTGACGGGCCCGCGATATTCGGCTGACCAGGGCCGCGGTTGCGGGTAGAACACCGGTGATGACCACGACCCTGCGGCCGACCGAGCCGCTTCAGCGAAACGACGACGGCACGCGCTCGCGCCGCTACCAGGTGTGCGTCAACAGCCGTCCCGTGGGCGCGCTGCACCTCGGCACCCATCCGGTGTTCAGCGAGGCGGTGGCCCGGATCACACACCTGCAGATCGACGAGCCGGACCGCGGACGGGGCCGGGGCACGGTCGCCGCCCTCGCCGCCGAGGAAGTGGCGCGCGGCTGGGGGTGCCACCGGATCGAGACCTCGGTGCCGGCCGACTCCGAGGCCGGTCTCCGGCTCGCCGCCGCGCTCGGCTACGTGGTGCGCAACCGCGGCATGGCGAAGCGGCTCGGCGACACCCCGCCGGAGCTGCCCGAGGGCAGCCGCGCCCGGCCGATGACCGAGGCGGAGTTCGTGCCCTGGCTGGAGAAGGGCAAGGAGGCCTACGCCCGCGACTGGGCCGAGCGGGGCGTCCCGGAGGCCGAGGCCCGGGCCAAGTCCGAGCGCGACCACGCCAACCTCCTGCCCGAGGGTCTCGCCACCGACGGCATGCTGATCAGCGTCGTCGAGCACCTGGGCACACCGGTGGGCACGCTGTGGCTGGCGGTGCGCGCGGACGACGCCTTCGTCTTCGACGTCGAGGTGGACGCCGCGCACCGGGGCCGCGGACACGGCCGCACCCTGCTGCTGCTCGCCGAGGCCCGGACGATCGCCGAGGGCAGACGCACCCTCGGCCTCAACGTCTTCGCCGGCAACACCCCGGCGGAACGGCTCTACGACTCGCTCGGCTACGGCACGACGCTGTACGCCATGTACAAGCCGCTGCTCTGACCGGCCCGGCCCGAGGGCGCGGCGGGCCCGGGTCAGTCCCCTCCGCCGGCCAGCAGCCGGTCCGCGATCTCCTCGATCCGCTCGCGCAGCCCGTCCTGGCTCTTGCCGCCGTCGAGCCGCTCGCCGCCGATGACGTAGGTCGGGGTGCCGGTCACGCCGAGCGCCTTGCCCTCGGCCTGGTCGGCGTCCACGACCAGGATGTGCCGGCCGTCGATCAGCGCGGTGTCGAACTCCTCGGCGTCCAGGTCGAGTTCACGGGCCAGCTCGACCAGGAACGGCTCGCCCGCCCGGCCCAGCTCCTCGATGCGGCCCAGCAGGGCCTCGGCGTAGGGCCACCCCCGGCCCTGCTCCCAGGCCTCCTCGGCGGCCTGGGCGGCGGCGAAGGCGTGCTTGTGCTTCTCCAGCGGGAAGTGCCGCAGCCGCACCTCCAGACGGTCGCCGTAACGGGCGCGCAGGGCACGCAGGTCGTCCAGGGCCGTGCGGCAGTCGGGGCACTGGAGGTCGCACCAGACCTCGAGGACGGGGGCGGGGGAGGACTCACTCATACGGACAGTCTCCCAGCCGCCGGGTACCGCGGTGGTGCGGGGGAGACCGACGCGGCACCGGCACCTGCGGAGGAGGCGACCCGGAGATGTCCCTGAGGTCCGCAGGGGGCATGGCCCGCCGGGGTGTGTCGGGTGCAGGATGGAAGGGACGAACCGCCCGACCGCGCACGCCTGGAGGACCCCGGATGATTGCCGAGACCGTCTGCTCCGCCGTGTCCGCGGCCGGCCTCGGCATCGCGGCCGTCACGGCGTACCGCAAGCGTTTCCTGGCGGCGGCCCGGATCGCCGCCTACTCGCTGGTGCCGATCGGCCTGGTCATGACCGGTGTGGTCGAGTGGCTGGCGGACACGGCGTTCAGCCCGGTCGCCTGGGCCGGCTTCGGCCTCCTGGGCCTCGCGTGGGTGCTCCTCGCGACGACCAGGGTCGTCGAGCGCCGCCGGGGCGGTACGCGCAAGGAGCGCAGGGCGGCGGCCCGCGCCGCGGAGCGGCCCGACGCGGTGGCCCCGGCGGCCTCAGCGCCCTCCCTGGGCCAGGGCTCGCGCCCGGCCTCGCGCCCCGCCGCCGCACCCCGGGGCGACGACGACTTCAGCGACATCGAGGCGATCCTGAAGAAGCACGGCATCTGACGTCCCGCGCGCAGGGGCGATGCGTCACACTGCGTCCCCGGGCGCGCGCAAGTGATCACAAGGCGAACCGGACCTCGCGGTTTCGACGCATCCCCGCGCGCAGGCCGGACGCTGATCGCGTCCGGCCGGGAGACTGCGTCATCATCGCCGCGAGATGCTCGACACCACGCAACGAAGCGACCCCGCCCCGTCACAGGACCAGGCCCCCGCCTTCCTCGACGCGCGGCTGCCCGCCCGGGACGAAGCGCCCGAACCTCTCGACGAGAGGCTCTCCCCGCGGGAGGAAGCACCGGCCGCACCGGCCGAGCGGTTCGCCGCACTGGACGAAGCGCCCGTACTCCTCCAGGAGCGGCTCTCCCTGCGATGCGACGCAGCGGCCGCGCTGGACGAGGCCCCCGCCCTCGTCGACGAGCGGCTCTCTCCCGGAGACGGGTCACCCGCCCTGCCGGAGGCACGGCGGGTGGCAGGGGAGGAGCCGCGCGGCTGCCTGTTCGCCCTCTCCCAGCCACCGCTGATGATCTTTCTGGCCGTGATCGGGACCCTGCTGCTCCTGGCCTCGCTGCACGACCTGCTGCTGCTGTGAGCCCCAGCGGACCCTCAGCCCGCCGCCTCCTTGCGGCGCGCCCGGTACGCGGCCACGTGCAGCCGGTTTCCGCAGGTCCGGCTGTCGCAGTAGCGCCGGGAGCGGTTGCGGGAGAGGTCGACGAAGGCGCGCCGGCAGTCGGGCGCCTCACAGCGCCGCAGCCGCTCCTGCTCCCCGGCGACCACGAAGAACGCCAGGGCCATCCCGCAGTCCGCCGCCAGGTGGTCGGCCACGGAGGCGCCTGGGGCGAAGTAGTGGACATGCCAGTCGTAGCCGTCGTGGTCGGTGAGACGGGGCGTGGTGCCCGCGGCCGCGACCAGTTCGTTGATCAGCACCGCGGAGGCCCGGGCGTCCGGTGCGGCGAACACCGCGGCGAAGCGTCCGCGGATCTTGCGCACCGCGGAGAGGTCGAACTCCGAGAGCACTCCGACGTCGCTGATCTCGTGGTTCCGGACGAAGTCCGCGAGGGTCGCCACGTCCGGCAGCCCGTCCGGCGCCGTGTCGTCGTCCGGTGCGGTGTTCACCAGGTCGACCACGGTGTCGAGGGCGCACCGGGTGTCGTGGGTGATCAGCACGATTCGCTCCCTGGCCTGAGGGTCGGGCGGGCGCCCGCCGATGCTGGCCGATGGTAACGGCTCGACCGCGGCCGGTCCGCCCTCCTGCCCGCACATGGCTTCGATGACAGAACGCCGCCGGGCCCGCCGCGGTTCCCGCACGCCCGCCCGGGACCCGGGCGCACGCACACCGGCGCCGCCCCGCGTGAGCCGCGGAGCAGGCGCCGGTGTGACCTGTATGCGGTTGTCCCGGCCCGAGCCGTCTCCCCGAGTCGACGGCGCCGGGCGGCTTGTGGGGCCTCGGCCTAGCTCTCCGCCAGGATGTGTGAGAGCTCCTGGTCGAGGTCGAAGTGCCGGTGCTCCGTGCCGGGCGGCACGGCGGCGTCTGTGCGCTTCAGGAAGGACTCCAGGGCCCGCGCCGGGGCCTCGAGCAGGGCTTCGCCCTCCGGTGAGCTCAGGGCGATGCACACGACGCCCTGACCGTGACTGCGCGACGGCCAGACACGGACGTCGCCGGTGCCGGTGGGGCGGTGAAGCCCCTCGGCGAGGAGGTCGCGGGCGAACACCCACTCGACGGTCTCCTCGGCTCCGGTGTGGAAGGTGGCGTGCACGGCGTAGGGGTCGGCCGTGTCGTACCGCAGGCCTGCGGGGACAGGCAGGGAGGACTCGCTCGACACAACGAGGCGCAGGTGCAGCTCGCAGCTGACCGTGGTGTTCATAAGCGCCAGGGCCTTTCGCTCAGTGTGCGCTCGGGGATTCGCACGTCGGCGAAATCGACATGCCACCTACGGTGCCGTTGTAAACCCCTCTGAGTGTTTTGCGTGCCTTTACGTAACTCTTCCGGCCGAGAGATCGTTCGCGTCGTGCGTCCATTCCGGTGACTGGTTTCGCTCGGGTAGTGTTCGTCCGTATGAATACGGGGAGTGACGAGCCGGGCGAGGTGGCCGTGGCGCCGGACGGAACGGGGACGGGCGAGGTGCGGAGCGAACCGGATCGGGGACTCGGTTCGCGGGCGCCGGAATTCGTCAAGGCGCGTCGTGTCCTGCACGTGAGCTGGCAGGTCGGCGTCTTCGTGATCGGCCTGGCCGTCGTCGTGGCCGGCATCATCATGCTCCCCCTGCCCGGGCCGGGCTGGGTCGTGATCTTCGGCGGCATGGCGATCTGGGCCACGGAGTTCGTCTGGGCGCAGCTGGTGCTCCGCTGGACCAAGCGGAAGGTCACCGAGGCAGCGCAGCGGGCCCTCGACCCCAAGGTGCGACGCCGGAACATCATCCTGACGAGCGTCGGCCTGGTGATCGTGGCGGTGCTCGTCGGGGTCTACCTGTGGAAGTTCGGCATCGTCATGCCGTGGAAGATCAAGGACCAGTGAGGGGCGCCGGGGTGCCGGTGCCGGTCACAGGCACCCCCTGACATGGGGTAATGTTCTTCCTGCGTCCGGGCGATTAGCTCAGTGGGAGAGCGCTTCGTTCACACCGAAGAGGTCACTGGTTCGAACCCAGTATCGCCCACCCGGATCACCGGCCCACCTGCGAACGCGCAGGTGGGCCGGTGTCGTGTCCGGCCCGCTCCCCGGGCACCGGTTCCACGCGCCTCGCTCAGGGTCCTCTCCCGCCTCCGTTGTCCCCGCGCCCGACGTCCCGCCTCGGACATCCCGTGGCCGAAAGGCGACCTCACCCGGCCATCCGTTTCCGCCCGGCGCCCCGTCTTCTTTCGGTCATTGTGACGATCCGTTAGATGCGGGGGGAGGTGCGGGGGATGCGGAGGGCCGCGCCCGGAGAATCAACAGGACCCTCGCGTTCTTCGAGGAGAAGCGCTCGAGGATCAAGGCGAAAACGGACTTCCAGCCTTATCTCGACTTCTGGAAGAAGCCCAACACCCCGGCCCCCGGCGGAAATTCGCGGACGTCTTTCGGAATGCGATCGGCTCCCACCCGAATACGCCGCGAAGAACGTGCTGCCGGATCTCGGTGAACAGGTCGGCGGCACCCCCTAGTACATCCTGCCCAGAGCGTCCCGCACCCGCCGCACCTCCCGCAGTCGCTGCTCGTACGTCGCCCCGAGTGCCAGCAGCAGGAGCCCGGCCAGCGCCGGGGGCGCCCAGCGGGGCAGGGCGCCGGTCACCTGCACGACGTACGGGGCGAGTTCGTGCAGGGTGACCAGGGCCAGCACCGTGCCGCCGAGCACCAGCGGGGCCTGGAGGTGGTGCCGGGCACCCAGGAGCGTGACGACCAGGGCCGCCGTGCCGAGCAGCAGCGGGCGCGTCCAGTGCGGATCGGTCCAGGCCGCGGCCAGGCTGGGCAGCAGGGTCGCGGCGAGCCCGGGACCGTACGCGGTCCAGGACGAGGCGAGCGGGTCGCGGCGCCGGCGCAGTACCCCGATCAGCAGGGCGGGGACCGTCACCGGCAGCGTGTACGCCTCGGGTGTGTCGACCTGCCAGGCTGCCAGGCGCACCCAGGCGGCCAGCACGAACAGGGCTGTGGCCGCGTACCCCACGGGACGGCGGTCCGGTCGCAGCGCGGTGCCCGCGGCGACCACCGCGCACGCGGCCAGTACCACGGCGAGCAGCGGCGGGTCGGTGACGGCGAGCCCGACGGCGAGGAACGCGGCGGCGGCACCCGCGGCCTCGACCGGAACCGTCGCGCGGGCCATACCCGGGCGGGCGGCCAGCAGGGCGGCGAGCAGGGCGGCCACCGCGGGAACGACCAGCACCAGCAGGGCGGTGCGGGCCGGCGGCCAGCCGGCTGCCGCGCCCGCCGCGCACACCAGGGCGGCGCCGTACACCAGGGCGGCCGGGGCCGTGAACGGGGTGAGCCGGGCCTGCCGGGAAGCGATCGCGAGCAACGCCGTCGACAGGGACAGCACGACCAGCGTCACGTTCCGCGAGGCCAGCGACAGGAGCGTGAGGTCCGCGCTCGTGATCAGCGCGAGGACCAGTGCGGTGATCCTCGCCTCGGTGCGCGTGGTCCGGGCGAGGTGCAGCGCAGCCGCCGCCACGACGGCCAGGACCGCCAGCCCCGCGAGGTACGGAACCTGGAGGACCGCAGGCAGCAGCAGCGCCGTCGCCCACAGCAGGCCCAGCGCTCCGGTCCGGGCGCGCGGACGCCACGGTTCGGCACGGACCGTCCCCGCGAGCACGGCCGCAACCGCCAGCAGCACCAGGGGAGCCGTCACGGCGTCCGACGGCCAGGGCGCCTCCACGGCGACCGCGGCCCGGGCGTCCGACGGCGCACCGCTCCAGATCCGCCCGAGCCACCCGGCCGGACCCAGCACCACCAGGGCGGCCACCGGCAGGACCGACAGCAGAGCCAGTGCCTGCACCGCGGCCGAGGCCTGGACCAGACCCTGCCGTATCGCCTCCGGCAGCAGCCGTCGCGTCCGCAGGACCGCCAACAGGGCGACGCCCAACACCAGATGAGCCGGCACCGTCCAGACGCCGGGAACTGCCGTGCGGACCACTCCGCCGAGCGCGGCGACCGTGAGCAGCCCCGACAGGGCCGCGAGACCTCGGGCATGCCACCCGGCCGGACCGGCGACCCGCCAGGCCGCGCCCAGCGCGATCGCCGCCGCCAGCACCAGCAGCGCACCGGCCCGGGCGGCCGCCACCGGGCCGTGGGCGGTCAACGACAGCCAGCCCGCGCTCAGCACCCCGCAACCGCCCGTGCCGTACGCACCGACGAGGGCGCAGATCCGCACCGCGGCGTCCGGCGCCCGCAGCGCCGGCACCAGGTCCAGTCCGGCCGTCACCAGCAGCGCGGCCGTGACGGCGTACGGACCGGCGTCCGTGGCCAGGGCCCACAGCGTCAGCGGCGACTGGGCCGCCGCCACGGCGCAGGGGAGGGGCAGACGCAGGGACCGCACCGCAGGAAGCAGGCCGTACGCTGCCCAGACGGCCGCCAGCACCGCCGAGGCGGCCGCCGCGTACAGGGTGCCGTCCGTGCCGTCGAGCGCCGCCTCGTGCAGCGCGTAGGCGTCGAGGACCGTCAGGGCGAGGCCCAGGCCCGCCAGCGATTCGGCCGTCGAGCGCAGGCCGCGCTTGAGCAGCGGCACAGGGGCGAAGAGCGTCGCGAGCGTGACCGCCCCCAGCACCAGCGCCCGCCCGGTGATGCCCAGGTGCCCCCAGCTGACCAGCGTGAAGACCGCGGCGGCGAGGATGAGCAGGATGCCGCCGAGCACCAGCAGCACGTTCTGCACACTGGGTGCCGCGGTCTCGGGACGGGGCGGTGCGGCAGCCTGGTGCGGCGCCGTCACGGGGCGCGTCTGCATCTGCTGCAGAGCGGCCACCAGCCAGGCACGGCGGGCCAGCAACTGGGCCCGCCGGGCGTCCAGTCGGTGCAGTTCGGCGTCGAGGAGCCGCAGTTCCTCGGCCGGGGGCGGTTGGTGCGTCATGCTCGCAGTGTGGTCCGGGCCACCCGGCGTGCCATGAGTGCGGGTACTCAGGGGCGTACTCAGACACGGACCGGCGCACCGGGGGCAGACTGCGGACATGGACTGGAACCACTACCGTTTCCGCAGCCTGTGGCCCCTGCCCGCCCCGCCGGACGCCGTCTACGACGTGCTGTGCCGCCCGGAGGACTACCCGCGCTGGTGGCGCCAGATCCGGGACGTCGAACGGCTCGACGACACCACCGGCGTCGTCCGCGTCCGCTCCGTCCTGCCGTACGACATGACCTTCACGGCGCGGCAGACACGGCGCGAACCGGCGGCCGGGGTGCTGGAGATCGCGCTGTCCGGCGACATGGAGGGCTGGGCGCGCTGGACCGTCACTCCGCACGGCGAGGGCACCCTCGCGCGGTACGACCAGGCCGTGACCGTCCGCAAGCCACTGCTGCGGCGGTTCGCCGTACCGGGACGGCCGTTGTTCCGCGCCAACCACGCGCTGATGATGCGGTCCGGACGGCGCGGACTGTCCGGACACCTGGGAGCGGTTTGAAGGAAGCGTGCCGGGACCTGTATGGTTCAGTGCGTTCCCGGGCGATTAGCTCAGTGGGAGAGCGCTTCGTTCACACCGAAGAGGTCACTGGTTCGAACCCAGTATCGCCCACCGGAAACAGCCGGTCCGTCGCAGACGGACCGGTTTTTTCATGCCCGGGCGCGCCCCATGCCAGGTGCTCAGGCCGCCGCCGGCAGCTCCGGGCGCAGCGGCCACGCCGGATCCACCGCCTCGTCCACGCCGCTGCGCGCGAACCACGCCTGCAGGCCCCGGGCCTGCGCCGCGTGCCACACCGCCTGCAGCGTGTGCAACTCGCCCGGTGCGAGCCGCTCCAGCCGGGACGCGAACCGCCGGCCCACCGCCCGGGTCACCTCCAGCGCCGCCACCGCGTCGGCCGCCGCGTCGTGCGCTCCCTCCAGGGACACGCCGTAGTGCGCGCACAGGTCGGTCAGGGTGCGGCGGCCCTTGCGGTAGCGGTCCAGGTGCTTGTCGAGCACCCGCGGGTCGAGCACCAGCAGCGGGGCCGACTCGAACCAGCGCCCCAGCGCCGAGGCCCGGTGGCGGCGCAACTCCCGGTCCAGCATGGTCAGATCGAACGGCGCGTTCATCACCACCACCGGGCGGCCCACGTGCGCCTGCTCGGCCAGCGCCTCCGCTATCTCGAACATCACCGGTGCGGGCCACCGGCCGTTGCGCTGCAGATGCTCCTCGGTCAGGCCGTGCACCTCCGTCGCCTGCGCGGGCACCGGCACCCCCGGATTCACCAGCCAGCGGCTGATCCGCGGCCGGACGCCCGGCGCGTCCTGGACGACGACGGAGGCCGACACGATCCGGTCGGTCTCGACGTCGACGCCTGTCGTCTCCGTGTCGAAGGCGGCCAGCGGCCCTTCGTACCAGCACGTCGTCATACGCCCACAACCCCTCGTTCGCCTTCGGCAGTTGACGCACCGTCCGCTGCCCGATCCGGTGATACCCGGGCTGTTTGCGCCGTACGCCGGAAGGAGACAACAGGAGTACGGGTCTTTGCAGTTCAGCGGCCCGCACGGGGAATCGACTGTTCTGGAAGGCTGTTCGGCCATGGCCATAGCGCAGCCCGAACGGGGCGGGCTGCTGCCCGAGCGCACGGCTCCCACCCGCGGCTCTCTCGCCACCACCGCCTGCATGGAGACCCTGCAGGTCGGCTATCTGCACGCCGTCGCGGCCGCCGCCGGCTGCTCGCTGTCCCAGCCCTTCCCCGACAACGGCATCGACTGGCACGTCAGCCACAGCGCCCCCGGGCACACGGTCGACGACGAGGTCACCATCAAGGTGCAGCTCAAGGCGACCTACCAGGTGCCGCCCCACCCGCCGGGCCGAAGCTTCTCCTTCACGCTCGACAACGACCACCTGGTCAAGCTCGCCCGCACGCCCGTGACCGTGCACAAGATCCTCGTGGTGATGCTCGTGCCCCGCTCGCGCGACGACTGGCTGCGCGCCGGGCACGACCGGCTCGACCTGCGGCACTGCTGCTACTGGACCAACCTCGCGGGCCATCCGGTCACCGGCCGCCGCCGCACCACCGTGCGCATACCGACCGCGCGCATCTTCGACGACCGGGCGCTGTGCGAGATCATGACCCGGGTCGGGACGGGAGGAACACCGTGACGCACCGCCCGACGGAGGGGCCCCTGCGGCCCGTACGAGCCCACCCCGCCGAACCCGCCCTCGCCGGCACCGCCCCCGGTGGATCCGCCCCCGCGCCCGGCGACGTCGACCCGGCCGTGCTCGCCGCCCTGCTGCGCCGGCACGGCTGGCAGCGCCGCGGCGGCGCCCCCGGCCGCTACGGCCGCTGGACCCCGCCCGGTCCCGGTGCCGTCGGCACCAGCCTGCTCGTGCCGGAGAGCCGCGCCTTCCCCGACAGCGACGACCTGCTCGGCGAGGCCCTGCTCGCCCTGAGCCGCAGCGGATCACCGTGCGCCCGCGAGGTCCTCGTCTCCCTCACCGTGCCCAGCGACGAGATCCGCTGGTGGCACGACGTCCCCGCCGGACCGGCCGGGGCCGCGCCCTGGAGCGTGGAGGAGCGGCTGCGCACCGCCGCGCGCCGGACGCTGCTGGCGGCCGCCCTCGCCGGCCGGGCCCGGGCCGGCTACCACGGTGCCCGGCACCGGCGCGCCGCCGCCGCGTCCATGAGCCACGTGCTCGTCGGCTCCGCGAACGACGGCCGGCTCACCGCCTTCGTGCCCGTCGACGGCGGCCGCCCCCTGGCCGTACGTCTCCACCAGGCCCTGCACGCGGCGCGCGAGGCCGTCGACTACCAGCGCGCCACCGGCGGCACGGACGCCTTCGACGGCGCTGTGGAGGCCGGCGTGTGCCACGAACTGACCGAGGCCCTCGTCGCCCTCGTCCACGGCACCGAGGGCGCCCGGATCGCCGTCGCCTGGGCCCCTGCGGCCGGTGTCCCCGACGGCTGCGCGTCCGCGGCCGAACCCGTCGAGTTCTCACCCGGCGACCTCCCCGTCCTGCGTGCGGCGAGCGCCCGCTACCTGCGCGAGGAACCGTCCGTGTCCGTGCGGATCACCGGGACGATCACGCATCTGCGCAGGCCCGGACCGCGGGGCGCGGGCACCGTACGGCTGCGCGTGCTGGCCGGGGCCGAGGTGCCGCAGGTCCGGATCGCCCTGGAGGAGGAGCCGTACCGGACCGCCGTCCACGCCCACCTCGTCGGACTGCCCGTGCGGGTGCAGGGGCGGCTGGAGAGCCGGGGCGGGTTCCGCCGCCTCACCGGTGTCCACGGTGTCGTCCCGGTGCAGCTGGACGAGGCCGAGCGGGACCGGCTCATGAAGTCGCTCCGGGAGGACGGCGGGGCCACGGCCTCCTTCTTCGACGAGGCCGGGGGAGGGGTCCGCGGGGACTGATTTCGCGGGGGGCGGCCCCGGGTCGGTACGATCCTTACTCGTGCGCGCGCTCCGGTATGGCGCCGCAGCCCCCCTTCAGTCAGGAGAGACCGGTGTCAGACGTCCGTGTGATCATCCAGCGCGATTCCGAGCGGGAAGAACGCGTGGTGACGACGGGCACTACGGCCGCCGAGCTCTTCGCCGGCGAGCGTTCGATCATCGCCGCGCGCGTCGCCGGCGAGCTCAAGGACCTGTCGTACGCCCTGTCCGACGGTGACGAGGTCGAGGGCGTCGAAATCTCCTCCGAGGACGGTCTGAACATCCTGCGCCACTCCACCGCGCACGTCATGGCGCAGGCCGTGCAGGAGCTGTTCCCCGAGGCCAAGCTGGGCATCGGCCCGCCCGTCAAGGACGGCTTCTACTACGACTTCGACGTCGAGAAGCCGTTCACGCCCGAGGATCTCAAGGCCATCGAGAAGAAGATGCAGGAGATCCAGAAGCGCGGGCAGCGCTTCTCCCGCCGCGTGGTCACCGACGAGGCCGCCCGCGAGGAGCTGGCCGGCGAGCCGTACAAGCTGGAGCTGATCGGCCTCAAGGGCTCCGCCTCGTCCGACGACGGCGCGGACGTCGAGGTCGGCGCCGGTGAGCTGACGATCTACGACAACCTCGACGCCAAGACCGGCGACCTGTGCTGGAAGGACCTCTGCCGAGGCCCGCACCTGCCGTCGACCCGCGCCATCCCGGCGTTCAAGCTCATGCGCAACGCGGCCGCCTACTGGCGCGGCAGCGAGAAGAACCCCATGCTCCAGCGCATCTACGGCACCGCCTGGCCCACCAAGGACGAGCTGAAGGCGCACCTGGAGTTCCTCGCCGAGGCCGAGAAGCGCGACCACCGCAAGCTGGGCAACGAGCTGGACCTGTTCTCCATCCCCGAGCAGATCGGCTCCGGCCTGGCCGTCTTCCACCCCAAGGGCGGAATCATCCGCCGGGTCATGGAGGACTACTCGCGCCGCCGCCACGAGGAGGAGGGCTACGAGTTCGTCTACACCCCGCACGCGACGAAGGGGAAGCTCTTCGAGACCTCGGGCCACCTGGACTGGTACGCCGACGGCATGTACCCGCCCATGCAGCTCGACGAGGGCGTGGACTACTACCTCAAGCCCATGAACTGCCCGATGCACAACCTGATCTTCGACGCGCGCGGCCGCTCCTACCGCGAACTGCCGCTGCGCCTGTTCGAGTTCGGGACCGTGTACCGGTACGAGAAGTCGGGCGTCGTGCACGGCCTGACCCGGGCCCGCGGCTTCACGCAGGACGACGCGCACATCTACTGCACCCGTGAGCAGATGTCGGAGGAGCTCGACAAGACGCTCACCTTCGTGCTGAACCTGCTGCGCGACTACGGCCTGACCGACTTCTACCTGGAGCTGTCCACCAAGGACCCGGAGAAGTTCGTCGGCTCCGACGAGGCGTGGGAGGAGGCGACCGAGACGCTGCGCCAGGTCGCCGAGAAGCAGGGCCTCCCGCTGGTCCCGGACCCGGGCGGCGCCGCCTTCTACGGCCCGAAGATCTCCGTCCAGGCCAAGGACGCCATCGGCCGCACCTGGCAGATGTCGACCATCCAGCTCGACTTCAACCTGCCCGAGCGCTTCGACCTGGAGTACACGGGCGCGGACGGCAGCAAGACCCGCCCGGTCATGATCCACCGCGCGCTGTTCGGCTCCATCGAGCGCTTCTTCGCGGTGCTCCTGGAGCACTACGCGGGCGCCTTCCCGGCCTGGCTCGCCCCCGTCCAGGCGGTCGGCATCCCGATCGGCGACGCGCACGTGGAGTACCTGGAGAAGTTCGCCGCCGCGGCCCGTCGCAAGGGCCTGCGCGTCGAGGTCGACTCCTCCTCCGACCGCATGCAGAAGAAGATCCGCAACGCCCAGAAGCAGAAGGTGCCCTTCATGGTCATCGCGGGCGACGAGGACATGTCGAACGGCTCGGTGTCCTTCCGCTACCGCGACGGCTCGCAGGAGAACGGCATCCCCTTCGACGAGGCCATCGCGAAGATCCTGAAGATCGTCGAGGACCGCACGCAGGTCTGATCGCACGGCGCGAGGCCCCCGGGATCTCCCGGGGGCCTTTGCCGTCCCCCCAGCTCGACGCCATATGCTGCACTGCATGACGAGTGAGCCGGAGCAGCAGCTGGGAGTCGGGACGCAGGACGCGTTCCAGCGTCTGTGGACCCCCCACCGGATGGCCTACATCCAGGGGGAGAACAAGCCGACCGGCCCGGGCGCCGGCGACGGCTGCCCCTTCTGCTCGATCCCGGCCAAGTCCGACGAGGACGGGCTCGTCGTCCGCCGCGGCGAGCAGGTCTACGCGGTGCTCAACCTGTACCCGTACAACGGCGGGCACCTGATGACCGTGCCCTACCGGCACGTCGCCGACTACACCGACCTCACCGCCGCGGAGACCGCCGAGCTCGGCGAGCTCACCAAGCAGGCGATGACGGCCCTGCGCACGGCCTCCGGCGCGCACGGCTTCAACATCGGCATGAACCAGGGCTCGGTGGCGGGCGCGGGCATCGCCGCGCACCTGCACCAGCACATCGTGCCGCGCTGGGGGGGCGACACGAACTTCATGCCGGTGGTGGGCCACACGCGGGTGCTGCCGCAGCTCCTGGCCGACACCAGGAAAATGCTGGCCGAGGCCTGGCCGAGCAGTTAGCTCGGCCCGCGGGCAGGGCGCTGGGGCTCCCCCTGCTCGAAGAGATCGGGGGAGGCACCCCGCAGCGCCGGGCCGCGCACCCACCCGCGCCCCGGCCGCAACGCAGGGCACCTCGCCCACTCACCACGCAGGGCACCTCACCCACTAAGCAAGCAGGGCACCTGACCCACTAGGCGTCGTACACATCCGCCTTCTTCGGCGAGGCCTCCTGCACGGCCCCGCTGAGCGCCGCCGACCGCGCACCGAACTTCTCCACGCTCACCCCGTTCTCCCGCAGCACCTTCAGGGCCGCGGCGTGCACCACGCGCAGCACCGGCGTGGCCGCCCGCAGCGCGTCGTCCGCCATGAACCGGTGCCGCCACGGCTGGTCCGCCCACGCGTGCCGCAGACCGAAGGGCTCCGGCAGCGTGAGGCTGCCGCCGAGCCAGTTCAGCAGCGGCGGGTACCAGGTCAGCGGGGCGCGCGCGGCCAGCCGTACCACCTCGTCGGCGTCGACCAAGGGCAGCTTGACCGTGCGGGTCTCCCAGAAGCGCAACGACTTCTGGACCGTCTTCTCCCGAGCCGCGGGCTTCTCGTTGAACAGCGGGTTGACCGGCCCCAGCGCGTGCCCGGTGACCTCGATGCGCAGGGTGTCGTGCAGCACCGTCACCGTGATCAGCATCGTGATCACCAGATGGCCGTCCCACAGCGTCCACTGCACGCCCAGGTAGTGCCGGTCGCCGCTGCCGAACTGCTGCTTGTTGCAGATGTCCTGCACGGCGTGCGTCCGGACCGTGTACGCGTCGACGTCCGTGCCGCTCGGCCGGGACACCTCCGTCGCGTTCTCGCCGATCGGCGTGACGATCCAGTGCGTGATGGACGGCTTCGGGAAACCGCCGGTGTTGATCGACGTGCGCTCCAGCATGGCCAGACCGCCCTGGATCGCCACGATCACGTCCCAGCTGCGGAAGGGGTGGAACTCCTTGCCCGGCTCGGCCGGCACCAGCTCCTCCGCCAGCTGCCAGCTGCCCCAGCGCGTGCCCATGCCGAGTATGCCCTTGGGGCCCGCGTAGAAGACCGAGTTCGAGCGCTGCTCGGCGGCCAGGCGGGCCAGCTCCTTGCGGACCTGCTCGGCGGCGTCGCCCGGGTTGCCGGGGACCGCCTCGGGGATCTTGGCGCCGACCCCGCCGCCCGACAGCATGCTCGACCAGCGGTCCCGCAGATCCCGTGCCGTGCGCTCACAGACGTGCTTGGCCCAGAACCAGCCCACCACCGGCATCAGGACGCACGCGCGCGCGTACCAGCCCCAGAATCCGGTGAACGGCATCTTCAGCAGGAACAGCACGGCCAGCGCGCCGATGGCGACCAGCAGGGTCGTGGCCAGGGCGCCGGCGCGCTTGTCCTCGCGCTTGGCCATGGTGGTGCGCAGCGTGAACACCAGCAGCCACACGAGGAAGCCGGGCAGGAAGAGCAGGCCGCACAGCACCGTGATCACGGAGAGCGTGTTGTCCCGGTCGCGGCGGATGCGGTGGGCCGCCAGGCAGTGCTCGACGACGACCTGGGGCTCGATGCCGAAGGACTGGATGACCGGCTTGCGCCCCACGCCCAGCATGCGGTCGATCACCGCACGCGAGAAGGCCTCACCGAGCCGGGGGCGGAAGATCTTCGCCCAGGACCGCGGCGGCGTCACCTTCGACTGGTGCCACTCGTTGTCGGCGGCCAGGATCTTGGCGACCTCGTCGTCACGGTAGGCCGCCGCGGCCAGGGCGTACGTCGCCGCCGTCTGGCCGCTGGCACCCGCCAGGGGCACCTGGGCCCCGGGACTGAAGTCGAATCCGTCCGTCACTGCCGCCCCCATCGCCGCCGCATCCGCATCTGCGGCCTTCCCGACTTCCGCTCCGCGCACACCTGTTGATCAGGTCATCAGCGTATCCGCCCGCACCCGCGCGCGTCGGCGGACGGCCGTCAAGCCGTCCGCCGACGCGGAGGGAAGCCCTCACCAGGTCACTTGGCGGCGCCCGGCGCCAACTACACGACCGCGTGCGCCTCTTCGCGCACCCGTTCCGCCACCTGCGCCGGCATCGGTTCGTGCCGCACGTAGCGGCGGCTGAAGCGGGCCGCGCCGTGCGTCATCGACCGCAGGTCGATCGCGTACCGGCCGATCTCGATCTCGGGCACCTCGGCCCGGATCAGGGTGCGCCCGCCGGGCGTCTGCTCGGTGCCGAGCACCCGGCCGCGCCGCCCCGACAGGTCGCTCATCACGGCGCCCACGAAGTCGTCACCGATCAGCACCGACACCTCGGCCACGGGCTCCAGCAGATGGATCCTCGCCGCGGCGGCGGCCTCCCGCAGCGCCAGCGCGCCGGCCGTCTGGAACGCCGCGTCGGAGGAGTCCACCGAGTGGGCCTTGCCGTCCAGCAGCGTCACGCGCACGTCGATGAGCGGATGCCCGGCGGCGATCCCCTTGGCGGCCTGGGCGCGGACGCCCTTCTCCACCGAGGGGATGAACTGCCGGGGCACCGCCCCGCCGACGACCTTGTCCACGAACTCGATGCCGGAACCGCCCGGCAGCGGCTCGACCTCGATCTCGCAGATGGCGAACTGGCCGTGCCCGCCGGACTGTTTGACGTGCCGGCCGCGCCCGGCCGACTTGTGCGCGAAGGTCTCGCGCAGGGCCACCCGGTGCGGTACGACGTCGACCTGGACGCCGTAGCGGCTGCGCAGCCGCTCCAGGGCGACGTCCGCGTGCGCCTCGCCCAGGCACCACAGGACGACCTGGTGGGTGTCCTGGTTCTGCTCCAGCCGCATCGTCGGGTCCTCGGCGACCAGCCGGGCCAGGCCCTGCGACAGCTTGTCCTCGTCCGGTTTGCTGTGCGCCTGGATGGCCAGCGGCAGCAGCGGGTCCGGCATCTGCCAGGGGTCCATCAGCAGCGGGTCGTCCTTGGCGGAGAGCGTGTCCCCGGTCTCGGCGCGGCTCAGCTTGGCCACGCACGCCAGATCACCGGCGATCACGTGGGACACCGGGCGCTGCTGCTTGCCGAACGGCGTGGACAGGGCGCCGATCCGCTCGTCCACGTCGTGGTCCTCGTGCCCGCGGTCGGCAAGACCGTGCCCGGAGACGTGGACCGTCTGGTCGGCGCGCAGGGTGCCGGAGAACACGCGGATCAGCGACAGCCGGCCCACGTACGGGTCGGAGGACGTCTTCACGACCTCCGCGACCAGCGGGGCGTCCGGGTCGCACGGCTTGAGCTCGCGCGGCTCGCCGCCGACGGTCGTCACCCGGACCGTCTCGTGCTCCAGCGGGGTCGGGAAGCCGCCGGTGATCAGCTCCAGCAGTTCCACCGTGCCGAGCCCCTGCCGGGCGCCCCCGGCGGCGGGGGCGGCGGCCAGGACGGGGAAGAACGCCCCGCGCGCCACGGCCCGCTCCAGATCGTCGATCAGCGTCCCGACCTCGACGGGCTCCCCGCCGAGGTAGCGGTCCATGAGCGTCTCGTCCTCGCTCTCCGAGATGATCCCCTCGATGAGCCGGTTGCGGGCCTCCTCGATCAGCGGCAGCTGCTCCGCGCCCGGCTCGGACTCCTTGCGCTCGCCGGTGGAGTAGTCGAACAGCTTCTGCGACAGCAGCCCGATCAGCCCCGTCACGGGCGCGTGCCCGTCGGACGCCTGGGGTCCGTGCAGCGGCAGGTAGAGCGGCAGGACCGCGTCCGGGTCGTCCGCGCCGAAGGCCTCCGCGCAGCTCCGGGTCATCTCCTCGAAGTCGGAGCGCGCCGCCTCCAGGTGCGTGACGACGATGGCCCGGGGCATGCCGACCGCCGCGCACTCCTCCCACACCGCGCGGGTCGATCCGTCCACGCCGTCCGAGGCCGAGACGACGAAGAGGGCCGCGTCCGCCGCGCGCAGACCGGCCCTGAGCTCACCGACGAAGTCGGCGTATCCGGGGGTGTCGAGGAGGTTGACCTTGATGCCGTCCCAGGCGACGGGCACCAGGGAGAGCTGCACCGAGCGCTGCTGCCGGTGCTCGATCTCGTCGTAGTCGGAAACGGTGCCGCCGTCCTCGACGCGGCCCGCCCGGTTCACCGCCCCCGCCGTGAGGGCGAGGGCTTCGACCAAGGTGGTCTTGCCCGATCCGGAGTGGCCGACCAGCACCACGTTCCGTACGGACCGGGGGTGGTCGGCCGCCTGTGCCCTGCCGGCGGCCCCTGGGTGTGTCTGTCCCTTGTCGCCCATGATCCTGCCTCCCGTGCACGGTGAGGTCCCTGTGGGCGCGGGCACGCGGATCCTCCCCGGACTCCGTCCGGGAGGTGCCCCCAGCGGTGGCGGCTCCGGCGACGCCCGCGGTCATTCGACCTTCCCACCGTCGTCACGGCGCGTCCATACGAACGACGTCATCGCGCCTCCCACCGGCGCCCCACCGTCGCCCGGCCGGTTCCCCCGAAAGGGGTCAGGGTGCCCGCACCTCACCCGCACGCGCGCGTGGCTACGATGGGCCAGCCGGTGGCCAGCAGGGGCCAGACGGCGACACCGACCCTCGGGAAGGCCATGCTGAACAAGTACGCGCGTGCATTCTTCACGCGTGTCCTCACACCGTTCGCCGCGTTTCTGATCCGCCGGGGCGTCAGCCCCGACACCGTCACGCTCATCGGCACCGCCGGTGTGGTCGCGGGCGCGCTGGTCTTCTACCCCATGGGCGAGTTCTTCTGGGGCACGGTCGTGATCACGCTGTTCGTGTTCTCCGACCTGGTCGACGGCAACATGGCACGCCAGCTGGGCCGCTCCAGCCGCTGGGGCGCTTTCCTCGACTCCACGCTCGACCGGGTCGCCGACGGCGCGATCTTCGGCGGCTTCATCCTCTGGTACGCGGGCGGCGGCGACGACCTCGTGCTGTGCGCCGTGTCGATCTTCTGCCTGGCCAGCGGGCAGGTGGTGTCGTACACCAAGGCCCGGGGCGAGTCGATCGGACTGCCGGTGGCCGTCAACGGACTGGTGGAGCGCGCCGAGCGACTGGTGATCTCGCTGGTCGCGGCCGGTTTCGCGGGCCTGCACAAGTTCGGCGTCCCCGGCATCCAGTACCTGCTGCCGGTCGCCCTGTGGATCGTCGCCGTGGGCAGCCTCGTCACGCTGATCCAGCGGGTCGTCACCGTCCGCCGGGAGTCCGCCGAGGCCGAGCAGGCGGCGGCCGCCACGCAGGACGCCGCCGCGCAGGGCGACGGTGGCGGGCAGCGCAACGCCTCCCACGGGAGCGAGGCGGCCACGTGAGCGCACAGGACCGGCTGACGGACGCGCTGTACGGGCTGGGCTGGGGCACGGTCAAGAAGCTCCCCGAACCGGCCGCCGTACGGCTCGGACGGACCATCGCCGACCTGGCCTGGAAGCAGCGCGGCAAGGGCGTGCAGCGGCTGGAGGGCAACTACGCGCGCGTGGTGCCCGGCGCGAGCCCCGAGCGGCTGGCCGAACTCTCACGCGCGGGCATGCGCTCCTACCTGCGCTACTGGATGGAGTCCTTCCGCCTCCCCGCCTGGAGCGAGCAGCGCATCAGGGCGGGCGTCGACGTCAAGGACCTGTACCTCCTGACCGAGGGCATGGCGGCGGGCAAGGGCGTGATCCTCGCCCTGCCGCACCTGGCCAACTGGGACCTCGCCGGCGCCTGGGTCACCACGCACCTGGGCATCCCCTTCACCACCGTCGCCGAGCGGCTCAAGCCCGAGACGCTCTACGACCGGTTCGTCGCCTACCGCGAGGGCCTCGGCATGGAGGTCCTGCCGCACAGCGGCGGCAGCGCCTTCGGCACCCTGGCCCGGCGGCTGCGCGACGGCGGCCTGGTCTGCCTGGTCGCCGACCGCGACCTGTCCGCCTCCGGCGTGGAGGTCGGCTTCTTCGGCGACACCGCCCGGATGCCGGCCGGGCCGGCCCTGCTCGCCCAGCAGACGGGCGCCCTGCTGCTGCCCGTCACCCTCTGGTACGACGACTCGCCCGTGATGCGCGGCCGTGTCCACCCGCCCGTCGAGGTGCCCGAGTCAGGCACGCGCGCCGAGAAGACGTCCGTCATGACACAGGCGCTGGCCGACGCCTTCGCCACCGGCATCGCCGACCATCCGGAGGACTGGCACATGCTGCAGCGGCTGTGGCTCGCGGACCTCGACCCCGCCAAGGGGCGCCCGTGAGGATCGGCATCGTCTGCCCCTACTCCTGGGACGTGCCGGGCGGCGTCCAGTTCCACATCCGCGACCTCGCGGAGTACTTCACCCGCCTCGGCCACGAGGTGTCCGTCCTGGCCCCCGCCGACGACGACACCCCGCTGCCGCCCTACGTCGTCTCGGCGGGGCGCGCCGTGCCCGTGCCGTACAACGGCTCGGTCGCCCGGCTGAACTTCGGCTTCCTCAGCGCCGCCCGGGTGCGCCGCTGGCTGCACGACGGTTCCTTCGACGTGATCCACATCCACGAGCCGACCTCGCCGTCCCTGGGCCTGCTGGCCTGCTGGGCCGCCCAGGGCCCGATCGTGGCCACCTTCCACACCTCCAACCCGCGCTCCCGGGCCATGATCGCCGCCTACTCGATCCTCCAGGCCGCGCTGGAGAAGATCAGCGCGCGGATCGCGGTCAGCGAGTACGCCCGCCGCACGCTGGTGGAGCACCTCGGCGGGGACGCGGTCGTCATCCCCAACGGCGTCGACGTCGACTTCTTCGCCCAGGCCGACCCCAAGGCCGAGTGGCAGGGCGACACGATCGGCTTCATAGGGCGCATCGACGAGCCCCGCAAGGGTCTGCCGGTGCTCATGAAGGCCCTGCCGAAGATCCTCGCCGCGCGCCCCGGGGCCCGGCTGCTGGTGGCCGGACGCGGCGACGAGAAGGAGGCCGTGGAGTCCCTGCCCGTCGAGCTGCGCTCCCGTGTGGAGTTCCTCGGCATGGTCAGCGACGAGGACAAGGCCCGCTTCCTGCGCAGCGTCGACCTGTACGTCGCGCCCAACACGGGCGGCGAGAGCTTCGGCATCATCCTGGTCGAGGCCATGTCGGCCGGCGCCCCCGTCCTCGCCTCCGACCTGGACGCCTTCGCCCAGGTCCTCGACCGGGGGGCGGCGGGCGAACTGTTCCCCAACGAGGACGCCGACGCCCTGGCCGACGCGGCCGTCCGCCTCCTGGACGACCCGGAGCGGCGCGCGGAACTGCGCGAGCGGGGCAGCGCGCACGTACGGCGCTTCGACTGGTCGACGGTCGGCGAGGACATCATGTCCGTGTACGAGACGGTCACGGCGGGCGCGGCGGCGGTGGCCGAGGACGAACGGACCACCGGTCTGTGGGGGCGGCTGGGCCTGGCCCGCGACTGACGCCGCGGCGACGCCCCACAGGTGACGCGGTGGGCTGCCCTGCCTGCCTGCCTGCCTGCCTGCCTGCGTGCGGGCCGGGCCGGGTGGGCGCGTGGGGTGTCCCGGGGTGCCCCCGCCCCACGCGCCCTGCCTGGGCGACGCCAGGGGGCAAGGCCGCGCGGGCGCGTTCGTCCGACGCGTCCGTCCGGCCGGTGCGGCCTGTATCGGGGGTCGACGAGGCCGTCCGGGCCGGCGAACGGGGACCGGGGCGGCAGCCCCCTGAAGGCCCCGGCGGGAACCCGGCCTCGGGGAGACACCCCGGCCGACTGCGCGGAGCGCCCCGGTAGCCTCTTGGCCCGTGACCGCAACCCTCATCTGGATCCTCGTCGCCCTCGTGGTGATCGGCCTCTACCTCAGCTGGACGGCCGGGCGGCTGGACCGGCTGCACGCGCGGATCGACGCCGCGCGCGCCGCGCTCGACGCGCAGCTGCTGCGCCGCGCCTCCGTCGCCCAGGAGCTGGCCACCTCCGGGGTGCTCGACCCGGCCGCCTCGATCGTCCTGTACGAGGCCGCCCACGCCGCCCGGCAGGCCGAGGAGGAGCAGCGGGAGGTCACCGAGAGCGAGCTGACCCAGGCTCTGCGCGCGGTGTTCGAGGAACCCGCGCAGGTGGAGGCCGTCCGCGAGGCGCCCGGGGGAGAGGAGGCGGCCCGCGAACTCACCGAGGCGGTGCGCAGGGTGCCGATGGCCCGGCGTTTCCACAACGACGCCGTGCGCGCGGCCCGGGCCCTGCGCAGGCACCGCAAGGTGCGCTGGTTCCGGCTGGCCGGACACGCCCCGTTCCCCATGGCCTTCGAGATGGACGACGAACCTCCGGCCGCCCTGGTCGACCGGGCCGCCTGACCCCGCCGGGGGACACGGGTCGCCCGTCTCGTCCACCGGTGGTTCCCGGCCGCGTCGCCGAAAAGGATCCACGGCGTTCCCATTGGCCCTTGCTGTGGCCTGCTTCCCTCACGTTTCCTCGGTGCTGCAGAAACCCTCTTTCCCATCAGCGAGGTCACCCGTGTCCATCTCCGAAAACCAGGCTCCCGAGACCGGCACCGCCCGTGTGAAGCGCGGCATGGCCGAGCAGCTCAAGGGCGGCGTCATCATGGACGTCGTCACCCCGGAGCAGGCGAAGATCGCCGAGGACGCGGGCGCGGTCGCCGTCATGGCGCTGGAGCGGGTCCCGGCCGACATCCGCAAGGACGGCGGCGTGGCCCGCATGTCCGACCCGGACATGATCGAGGGCATCATCGAGGCCGTCTCCATCCCGGTCATGGCCAAGTCCCGCATCGGCCACTTCGTCGAGGCCCAGGTGCTGCAGTCCCTCGGCGTCGACTACATCGACGAGTCCGAGGTCCTCACCCCGGCCGACGAGGTCAACCACTCCGACAAGTGGGCCTTCACCACCCCGTTCGTCTGCGGTGCCACCAACCTCGGCGAGGCCCTGCGCCGCATCGCCGAGGGCGCCGCGATGATCCGCTCCAAGGGCGAGGCCGGCACCGGCAACGTCGTCGAGGCCGTCCGCCACCTGCGCCAGATCAAGAACGAGATCGCCAAGCTCCGCGGCTTCGACAACAACGAGCTGTACGCCGCCGCCAAGGAGCTGCGCGCCCCCTACGAGCTGGTCAAGGAAGTCTCCGAGCTCGGCAAGCTCCCGGTCGTCCTCTTCTCCGCCGGTGGCGTCGCCACCCCCGCCGACGCCGCGCTCATGCGCCAGCTCGGCGCCGAGGGCGTCTTCGTGGGCTCCGGCATCTTCAAGTCGGGCGACCCGGCCAAGCGCGCCGCCGCCATCGTGAAGGCCACGACCTTCTACGACGACCCGAAGATCATCGCGGACGCGTCCCGCAACCTCGGCGAGGCCATGGTCGGCATCAACTGCGACACCCTCCCCGAGACCGAGCGCTACGCCAACCGCGGCTGGTAGTTCCATGAGCACTCCTGTCATAGGCGTCCTGGCCCTCCAGGGCGACGTACGGGAGCACCTCGTCGCCCTGGCCGCGGCCGACGCCGTGGCCAGGCCGGTGCGGCGCCCCGAGGAACTCGCCGAGGTGGACGGCCTGGTCATCCCCGGCGGGGAGTCCACCACCATCTCGAAGCTGGCCGTCCTGTTCGGGGTGATGGAGCCCCTCCGCGCGCGCGTGCGGGACGGCATGCCCGTCTACGGCACCTGCGCGGGCATGATCATGCTCGCGGACAAGATCCTCGACCCGCGCTCGGGCCAGGAGACGGTCGGCGGCATCGACATGATCGTGCGCCGCAACGCCTTCGGACGGCAGAACGAGTCCTTCGAGGCGGCCGTCGACGTCACGGGCGTCGAGGGCGATCCCGTGGAGGGCGTCTTCATCCGCGCCCCCTGGGTGGAGTCCGTCGGCGCCCGGGCCGAGGTGCTGGCCGAGCACGACGGTCACATCGTCGCCGTGCGCCAGGGCAACGCGCTGGCCACCTCGTTCCACCCGGAACTGACCGGCGACCACCGCGTCCACGCCCTGTTCGTCGACATGGTGCGGGCGAACCGGACAGCCGAGTCCTTGTAGGATTCCTGCGTTCGTTGCTGAGATGGGTTACGCGAAGGAGACAGGCAGATGTCCGGCCACTCTAAATGGGCCACGACGAAGCACAAGAAGGCCGTCATCGATGCCAAGCGCGGCAAGCTCTTCGCGAAGCTGATCAAGAACATCGAGGTCGCGGCGCGGATGGGCGGCGCCGACATCGAGGGCAATCCGACGCTCTACGACGCCATCCAGAAGGCCAAGAAGTCGTCGGTCCCCAACAAGAACATCGACTCCGCGGTCAAGCGCGGCGCGGGCCTGGAGGCCGGCGGCGCCGACTACGAGACGATCATGTACGAGGGCTACGGCCCGAACGGCGTCGCGGTGCTCATCGAGTGCCTCACCGACAACCGCAACCGCGCCGCCTCCGAGGTCCGCGTCGCCATGACCCGCAACGGCGGCTCCATGGCCGACCCCGGCTCGGTGTCGTACCTGTTCAACCGCAAGGGCGTCGTCATCGTCCCCAAGGGCGAGCTGGGCGAGGACGACGTGCTCGGCGCCGTCCTGGACGCCGGAGCCGAGGAGGTCAACGACCTCGGCGAGACCTTCGAGGTCATCAGCGAGGCCACCGACCTGGTCGCGGTCCGCACCGCCCTGCAGGACGCCGGCATCGACTACGACTCCGCCGACGCCAACTTCGTCCCGACCATGCAGGTCGAGCTGGACGAGGAGGGCGCCCGGAAGATCTTCAAGCTGATCGACGCGCTCGAGGACAGCGACGACGTGCAGAACGTCTTCGCCAACTTCGACGTCAGCGACGAGGTCATGGAGAAGGTCGACGCCTGACACGCGCACGAGAACGACGGGCCGACGGGACACACCCCGTCGGCCCGTCGCGTTGTCGGTGGCACCCGATAGCCTGCACAAACTGGTGAGCGAAAGGGAGGGCGCGTGCGCGTACTGGGGGTGGACCCGGGACTGACCCGGTGCGGCGTCGGTGTGGTCGAGGGCGTCGCCGGACGCCCGCTCACCATGCTGGGCGTCGGTGTCGTGCGCACACCGGCGGACGCCGAGCTGGGCCACCGCCTGGTCGCCGTCGAGCAGGGCATCGAGCAGTGGCTCGACGAGCACCGCCCCGAGTTCGTGGCGGTGGAACGCGTCTTCAGCCAGCACAACGTGCGGACGGTCATGGGCACCGCCCAGGCCAGCGCCGTCGCCATGCTGTGCGCCGCCCGCCGCGGGATCCCCGTCGCGCTGCACACCCCGAGCGAGGTCAAGGCCGCCGTCACCGGCAGCGGCCGCGCCGACAAGGCCCAGGTGGGCGCCATGGTCACCCGCCTGCTCCGACTCGACGCACCCCCGAGGCCCGCCGACGCGGCCGACGCCCTCGCGCTCGCCATCTGCCACATCTGGCGCGCGCCCGCGCAGAACCGACTCCAGCAGGCCGTCGCCCTGCACACCGCCCGAGCACCGAAAGGCCGTACGGCATGATCGCCTTCGTCAGCGGCACAGTGGCCGCACTCGCTCCGGACGCCGCGGTCGTCGAGGTCGGCGGCGTCGGCATGGCCGTGCAGTGCACGCCCAACACGCTGTCCACCCTCCGCATGGGCCGGCCGGCCAAGCTCCACACCTCCCTGGTCGTGCGCGAGGACTCCCTCACGCTGTACGGCTTCGCCGACGACGACGAGCGGCAGGTCTTCGAGCTGCTCCAGACCGCGAGCGGCGTCGGACCGAGACTGGCCCAGGCCATGCTCGCCGTGCACAGCCCCGACGCGCTGCGCCGGGCCGTGTCCACCGCCGACGAGAAGGCCCTCACCGCCGTCCCCGGCATCGGCAAGAAGGGCGCCCAGAAGCTGCTGCTGGAACTGAAGGACCGGCTCGGCGCGCCCGTCGGCGCCCCCGCGGTCGGCGCACCGGTCAGCTCCGGCTGGCGCGACCAGCTGCACGCCGCCCTGATCGGGCTCGGCTACGCGACCCGCGAGGCCGACGAGGCCGTGTCCGCCGTGGCCCCGCAGGCCGAGGCCGCCGAGGGCACACCCCAGGTGGGACAGCTCCTCAAGGCCGCCCTGCAGACGCTGAACCGGGCCCGGTAGCGGGACCGGCAGGAGACGGCCGGCGCCCCCACCCCCCGGGGGCCTCACGCCGACCCCCGGGCCCCGCGCCCCGGGCCCTGCACAACCGCACCGCCGCACCCGCACCGCAGCCCCCGTACCGCCGCACCCTCCGGACCGAGATTTCGAGGCACACTCCATGAACTGGGACGACACGACCGACGCCGACGCCGCCGAGCGGCTCGTGGGTGCGTCCGCCGACGGTGAGGACCAGGCCGTCGAGGCCGCCCTGCGCCCCAAGGACCTGGGCGAGTTCATCGGCCAGGAGAAGGTCCGCGAGCAGCTCGACCTCGTCCTGCGCGCCGCACGCGCGCGAGGCGCCACCGCCGACCACGTCCTGCTCTCCGGCGCCCCCGGCCTCGGCAAGACCACCCTGTCCATGATCATCGCGGCGGAGATGGGCGCCCCCATCCGCATCACCTCCGGCCCCGCCATCCAGCACGCCGGCGACCTCGCCGCGATCCTGTCCTCCCTGCAGGAGGGCGAGGTCCTCTTCCTCGACGAGATCCACCGCATGTCCCGGCCCGCCGAGGAGATGCTCTACATGGCCATGGAGGACTTCCGCGTCGACGTCATCGTCGGCAAGGGCCCCGGCGCGACGGCCATCCCCCTCGAACTGCCCCCCTTCACCCTGGTCGGCGCCACCACCCGTGCCGGACTGCTGCCGCCCCCGCTGCGCGACCGCTTCGGCTTCACCGCCCACATGGAGTTCTACGAACCGGCCGAACTGGAGCGGGTCGTCCACCGCTCGGCGGACCTGCTGGAGGTCGGGATCGACCCGGCGGGCGCCGCCGAGATCGCCGGCCGCTCCCGCGGCACGCCCCGCATCGCCAACCGCCTGCTGCGCCGCGTCCGGGACTACGCGCAGGTCAAGGCCGACGGCCTGATCACCCGCGACATCGCCGCCGCCGCGCTCGCCGTCTACGAGGTGGACGAACGCGGCCTGGACCGGCTGGACCGGGCCGTCCTCGAGGCCCTGCTCAAGCTGTTCGGCGGCGGTCCCGTCGGCCTGTCCACGCTCGCTGTCGCGGTCGGGGAGGAACGTGAGACCGTGGAAGAGGTCGCCGAACCCTTCCTCGTACGGGAAGGACTGCTGGCCCGCACCCCCCGCGGCCGGGTCGCCACCCCCGCCGCATGGGCGCACCTCGGCCTCACCCCGCCGCGCTCGCAGACCGCCGGAAACGGACAACAGGACCTGTTCGGGGCGTGACGCCGCCGCCACCGCGGCGGCACGGCGAGGACAGTGGCCGCAGCAGGAACCCCGGTGCCATGCTGAGCGTTGTTCCATGCGCGCGGACTCGCTTAGACTCCGCCGATGCCGCCTTAGTCGGCGGCGTACACACCCCCAACCATCTGGCCGCTCACAGCGCGGTCGTGTGAAGGAAGTACCGACCCGTGAGTCTCCTGACCCTCCTCCCGTTCATCGTGCTCATCGGGGCCATGTTCCTGATGACCCGGTCGGCCAAGAAGAAGCAGCAGCAGGCCGTGGAGATGCGGAACCAAATGCAGCCCGGCAGCGGCGTCCGCACCATCGGGGGCATGTACGCCACGGTCAAGGAGGTCAACGAGGACACCGTCCTCGTCGACGCCGGTCCCGGCGTCGAGCTCCTCTTCGCCAAGAACGCCATCGGTGCCGTCCTGACCGACGACGAGTACAACCGCATCGTCCACGGCATCGAGCACGACCTGAAGTCCGACGCCGACGTCGTCCCGGACGACGCCTCCTCCCTCACCGGGACCGACGAGTCGGCCGCCGCTGACGACCGGGCCGTCGACCTCGGCAAGAAGGACGCGGCCGAGGACACGGCCGGCGAGACCCCGGTCGGCGAGGCGAAGGCGGACGCAGAGCCGAAGAAGACGGACGGCGACTCCGACGCGAAGTAGTCCTGTCCCGGGGTGCGCGGGCCCGGCCCGCCCACCCCGGCACACGACCGGCTCGCACGGAGTCCCGACACATTGGCATGGCCGCCCGTCCGCCGATCCGGACGGAGGCGGCCCGAGAGGGAGTACGAGAAGGTGGCCACACCTAAAAAGGGCCGGAGCGCGAGCGCCCAGAGCAAGCCGGGGCGCTCGCTGGCCCTGATCCTGATCGCCATCGCGGCGCTCACCGGTGGAATGTTCGCCTCGGGACACACGAAGCCGCGTCTCGGCATCGACCTGGCCGGCGGCACGAGCATCACGCTCCGCGCCGTTTCCGAGCCCGGCCAGGAGAACGCCATCAACAAGACCAACATGGACACCGCGGTCGAGATCATGGAGCGCCGTGTCAATGGTCTGGGCGTCTCGGAGTCGGAGGTGCAGACCCAGGGCAGCCGGAACATCATCGTCAACATCCCCAAGGGCACCAACTCCGAGGAAGCCCGGGATCAGGTCGGCACCACCGCCAAGCTCTACTTCCGCCCGGTCCTGCAGCGCGAGGCCGCCCCCGGTGAGGCCGAGCCCACGCCGAGCGGGACCTCCGGCGGCAGCGCCTCCCCGAGCCCTTCCGGCTCCGGCAAGCCCAAGGAGTCCGCGACCTCCGGCTCCCCGAGCCCGTCGGCCTCCGCCACGACCCAGGGCCGTGCCGTCACCGACTCGCTGAAGGCCGACGCCACCCCGTCCGCGAGCGGCAGCCCCAAGGCCTCCGGCAGCCCGTCGCCGTCCAGCACCGCCGACGCCCCGTCCGGCGCGCTGGAGAAGCAGTACGCCGCCCTCGACTGCTCCGACCCGAAGCAGCGCGCCACCGCCGGCAAGGCGGCCAAGAACGACCGGCCCACCGTCGCATGCGGGCAGGACGGCACCGTCTGGAGCAAGTTCCTGCTGGGCCCGGTCGACGTCGACGGCACCGAGATCAAGAAGGCCCAGGCGAGCCTCGACACCCAGGGCGCCGGCGGCTGGCAGGTCGACATGACCTTCAACTCCGCGGGCACCAAGAAGTTCGCCGAGACCACCGCCAAGCTGGCGCAGCAGGCCACCCCGCAGAACGAGTTCGCGATCGTCCTGGACGACGAGGTCGTCTCCCACCCGTTCGTCCAGACCACCATCAGCGGCGGCAACGCCCAGATCTCCGGCAGCTTCACCCAGGAAGAGGCCAAGAGCCTCGCCAACATGCTGTCCTACGGCGCCCTGCCGCTGACCTTCGAGGAGGACAGCGTCACCACCGTGACCGCCGCCCTCGGCGGCGAGCAGCTGGAGGCCGGACTCATCGCCGGCGCGATCGGCCTCGCGCTGGTCGTCGTCTACCTGCTGGTCTACTACCGCGGCCTGTCGTTCATCGCGATCCTGTCGCTGCTGGTCTCGGCCGCGCTGACCTACACGATCATGTCGCTGCTCGGCCCGACCATCGGCTTCGCGCTGAACCTGCCGGCCGTCTGCGGCGCCATCGTCGCCATCGGCATCACGGCGGACTCGTTCATCGTCTACTTCGAGCGTGTCCGCGACGAGATCCGCGAGGGCCGCTCGCTGCGTCCCGCCGTCGAGCGCGCATGGCCGCGCGCGCGGCGCACCATCCTGGTCTCCGACTTCGTGTCGTTCCTGGCCGCGGCGGTGCTGTTCATCGTCACCGTCGGCAAGGTCCAGGGCTTCGCGTTCACGCTCGGTCTGACCACCCTGCTCGACGTGGTCGTGGTGTTCCTGTTCACCAAGCCGCTGCTGACCCTGATGGCCCGCCGCCCGTTCTTCGCGAACGGCCACAAGTGGTCCGGCCTCGACCCGAAGAGCCTGGGTGCGCAGCCGCCGCTGCGCCGCACCCGCCGCCCCGCCGTCCCCGTCGACACCAAGGAGGCCTGAGATGTCGAAACTCGGCAACCTCGGCGCTCGACTGCACCGTGGCGAGATCGGCTACGACTTCGTCAAGAACCGCAAGATCTGGTACGGCCTGTCGATCCTGATCACCATCACGGCCATCGTGGGCCTGGCGGTGCGGGGCCTGCACATGGGCATCGAGTTCCAGGGCGGCGCCGTCTTCACCACCCCGAAGAACGTCAGCGCCTCGGTGTCCCAGGCCGAGGGCTACGCGGAGGACGCCTCGGGCCACGACGCGATCGTCCAGAAGCTCGGTGACGGCACCCTGCGCATCCAGGTCGCCGGCATCGACACCGGCGCCGCCGACAAGATCAAGGCTCAGCTGTCCGACGACCTGAAGCTCGACGCGGAGCAGATCAACGCCGAGCTCGTCGGCCCCAGCTGGGGTGACCAGATCGCCAACAAGGCCTGGCAGGGCCTCGGCATCTTCATGGTGCTCGTGGTGATCTACCTGGCGATCGCCTTCGAGTGGCGCATGGCCGTCGCCGCGTTCGTCGCGCTGATCCACGACATCACCATCACGGTCGGCATCTACGCCCTGGTCGGCTTCGAAGTCACCCCGGGCACGGTGATCGGTCTGCTGACCATCCTCGGCTACTCGCTCTACGACACGGTCGTGGTGTTCGACAGCTTGAAGGAACAGACCAAGGACATCACCAAACAGACCCGCTGGACCTACAGCGACATCGCCAACCGCTCCATCAACAGCACCCTGGTGCGCTCCATCAACACCACGGTGGTCGCGCTGCTGCCGGTCGCGGGCCTGCTGTTCATCGGTGGCGGTGTCCTCGGCGCCGGCATGCTGAACGACATCTCGCTGTCGCTGTTCGTCGGCCTCGCGGCCGGTGCGTACTCCTCGATCTTCATCGCCACCCCGCTCGTCGCCGACCTCAAGGAGCGCGAGCCGGCGATGAAGGCTCTGAAGAAGCGGGTCCTCGCCAAGCGGGCCCAGGCCGCCGCCAAGGGCGAGACCGAGGTCCACGACGAGGCGTACGCGGGTGAGTCCGAGGACGCCGCGCCCGCCGTCGTCGGTCCCCGCAACCAGCCGGCGTCCCGCACCCGCGGACGCGGCCGCCCCTCGGGGAAGCGCCCGTGACCGACATCCAGGAGCTGCTGCTCAGCCGCATCCGGGACGTGGCCGACTACCCGGAGCCGGGCGTGATGTTCAAGGACATCACCCCGCTGCTCGCGGACCCGGCGGCGTTCACCGCGCTCACCGACGCCCTGTCGGAGATCGCCGAGCGCACCGGCGCCACCAAGGTCGTCGGCCTGGAGGCCCGCGGCTTCATCCTGGGTGCCCCGGTCGCCGTCCGGGCGGGCCTCGGCTTCATCCCCGTGCGCAAGGCGGGCAAGCTCCCCGGAGCCACCCTCGCCCAGGCGTACGACCTGGAGTACGGCTCGGCGGAGATCGAGGTCCACGCCGAGGACCTCGGCGCGGACGACCGCGTCCTGATCGTCGACGACGTCCTCGCCACCGGCGGTACCGCCGAGGCATCGGTCCAGCTCATCCGCCGGGCCGGCGCCGAGGTGGCCGGTCTCGCCGTCCTCATGGAGCTCGGGTTCCTCGGCGGCCGCGCCCGCCTGGAGCCCGCTCTGGCCGACGCCCCGCTGGAGGCCCTGCTCACCGTCTAGCGGCTCGCCGGACAGCCCGGCGAGCCGAGGTGCGACACCGCGAAGGCGGATCCCGAGGAATTCCGGGGTCCGCCTTCCGCGTTTGGGGGTAGACGGCTCTCACAACGGCCTGAAGGCGATCCCGGAGCTCAGGATCGCTACCATGGGGTCTCCGGAGCCTGACCGGGGGACCCGGATCGCGCACGAGGAGTCCTCTTGCCAGACGAGGCCCAGCACCTGACCGCCGCCAAGCCCGAGTCCGCCTCGGCAGCCGCGGCGAAGCCCGCGCCGACCGCGCCCCACGCGAAGAACGACACCCGCGGGCCGGTCGAGCACGCCCAGTCGGCACCGGTCGACAAGCCCGCCGAGCAGGCCCGCCCCAAGCCCGCCCCGCCGGTGCGCCAGGCCTCGGGCCAGCCGGCCCGCAGCGGCTCCTCCAACCGCGTCCGCGCCCGTCTGGCCCGGCTCGGCGTGCAGCGCGCGAACCCGTACAACCCGGTGCTGGAGCCGCTGCTGCGGATAGTGCGCAGCAACGACCCCAAGATCGAGACGGCCACGCTCCGCCAGATCGAGCGCGCCTACCAGGTCGCCGAGCGCTGGCACCGCGGCCAGAAGCGCAAGAGCGGCGACCCGTACATCACCCACCCCCTCGCCGTCACCACCATCCTCGCCGAGCTGGGCATGGATCCGGCCACGCTGATGGCGGGCCTGCTGCACGACACGGTCGAGGACACCGAGTACGGCCTGGAGGACCTGCGCCGCGACTTCGGCGACGTCGTCACCCTCCTCGTCGACGGCGTCACCAAGCTGGACAAGGTCAAGTTCGGCGAGGCCGCCCAGGCCGAGACCGTGCGCAAGATGGTCGTCGCCATGGCCAAGGACCCCCGCGTCCTGGTCATCAAGCTCGCCGACCGCCTGCACAACATGCGCACCATGCGCTACCTCAAGCGCGAGAAGCAGGAGAAGAAGGCGCGCGAGACCCTGGAGATCTACGCGCCGCTCGCCCACCGCCTGGGCATGAACACCATCAAGTGGGAGCTGGAGGACCTCGCCTTCGCGATCCTCTACCCCAAGATGTACGACGAGATCGTCCGGCTGGTCGCCGAGCGGGCGCCCAAGCGCGACGAGTACCTGGCCATCGTCACCGACGAGGTCCAGCAGGACCTGCGCGCGGCCCGCATCAAGGCGACCGTCACCGGCCGGCCCAAGCACTACTACAGCGTCTACCAGAAGATGATCGTCCGCGGCCGGGACTTCGCGGAGATCTACGACCTGGTGGGCATCCGCGTCCTCGTGGACACCGTCCGCGACTGCTACGCGGCCCTCGGCACCGTGCACGCGCGATGGAATCCGGTCCCCGGCCGGTTCAAGGACTACATCGCGATGCCCAAGTTCAACATGTACCAGTCGCTGCACACGACGGTCATCGGCCCCGGCGGCAAGCCGGTCGAGCTCCAGATCCGGACCTTCGACATGCACCGCCGCGCCGAGTACGGCATCGCCGCGCACTGGAAGTACAAGCAGGAGGCCGTCGCCGGCGCCTCCAAGGTGCGCAGCGACGCCCCCAAGTCGTCCGGCAAGGGCAAGGACGACCACCTCAACGACATGGCCTGGCTGCGTCAGCTGCTGGACTGGCAGAAGGAGACGGAGGACCCGGGCGAGTTCCTGGAGTCCTTGCGCTTCGACCTGTCCCGCAACGAGGTCTTCGTCTTCACCCCCAAGGGCGACGTCATAGCGCTCCCCGCCGGTGCCACCCCGGTGGACTTCGCCTACGCCGTGCACACCGAGGTCGGGCACCGCACCATAGGCGCCCGCGTCAACGGCCGGCTGGTCCCGCTGGAGTCCACCCTCGACAACGGCGACCTGGTGGAGGTCTTCACCTCCAAGGCGGCCGGCGCCAGCCCCTCCCGCGACTGGCTCGGCTTCGTCAAGTCACCGCGCGCCCGCAACAAGATCCGGGCCTGGTTCTCCAAGGAACGCCGTGACGAGGCGATCGAGCAGGGCAAGGACTCCATCGTCCGCGCGATGCGCAAGCAGAACCTGCCGATCCAGCGCATCCTGACCGGCGACTCCCTGGTGACCCTCGCGCACGAGATGCGCTACGCCGACATCTCCGCGCTGTACGCGGCGATCGGCGAGGGCCATGTCTCGGCACAGAACATCGTGCAGAAGCTGGTCCAGGCCCTCGGCGGCGAGGAGGCCGCCACCGAGGAGATCGACGAGTCGGTTCCGCCGGCCCGCGGACGCAGCCGCAAGCGCCGCTCCAGCGCCGACCCCGGCGTCGTCGTCAAGGGCGTCGAGGACGTGTGGGTCAAGCTGGCCCGCTGCTGCACGCCCGTGCCCGGCGACCCGATCATCGGCTTCGTCACCCGTGGCAGCGGCGTGTCCGTGCACCGCAGCGACTGCGTGAACGTGGAGTCGCTCTCCCGGGAGCCCGAGCGCATCCTCGACGTCGAGTGGGCGCCCACGCAGTCCTCGGTCTTCCTGGTCGCCATCCAGGTGGAGGCCCTCGACCGCTCCCGGCTGCTCTCGGACGTCACCCGCGTGCTGTCCGACCAGCACGTCAACATCCTCTCCGCGGCCGTCCAGACCTCCCGCGACCGCGTCGCCACCTCCCGCTTCACCTTCGAGATGGGCGACCCGAAGCACCTCGGCCACGTGCTGAAGGCGGTCCGCGGCGTGGAGGGCGTCTACGACGTGTACCGGGTGACCTCGGCCCGCAGCAGGGCGTAGCGGCCCGCATCGGCCCACGAAGAAGGGGGCTTCCGTACACGTCGTACGGAAGCCCCCTTCTCGTGGCCTCGGCTCAGCCGCCGAACTCCTGCAGGCCCTTCAGCGCCTGGTCCAGCAGCGCCTGGCGGCCGTCCAGCTCACGCTGCAGCTTGTCCGCCTTGGCGTTGTTGCCCTGCGCCCGGGCCTGCTCGATCTGGCCCCGCAGCTTGTCCACCGCCTGCTGCAGCTGCCCGGTCAGACCCGCGGCACGCGCGCGTGCCTCCGGGTTCGTCCGGCGCCACTCGGCCTCCTCGGCCTCCTGGATGGCCCGCTCGACGGCGTGCATACGGCCCTCGACCTTGGGCCGGGCGTCGCGCGGCACGTGGCCGATGGCCTCCCAGCGCTCGTTCACGTGGCGGAACGCGGCCCGGGCCGCCTTCAGATCGGTGATCGGCAGGAGCTTCTCGGCCTCCTCGGCCAGCTCCTCCTTGAGCTTGAGGTTCTCCGCCTGCTCGGCGTCCCGCTCGGCGAAGACCGAGCTGCGCGCCGCGAAGAAGACGTCCTGGGCGCCGCGGAAGCGGTTCCACAGGTCGTCCTCGTGCTCGCGCTGCGCACGGCCCGCGGCCTTCCACTCGGACATCAGCTCGCGGTAGCGGGCGGCGGTCGCGCCCCAGTCCGTCGAGTTCGACAGCGCCTCGGCCTCGGCGACCAGCCGCTCCTTGGTGCGGCGGGCCTCCTCGCGCTGGGCGTCCAGCTGCGCGAAGTGCTGCTTGCGCCGCTTGGAGAACGCCGACCGCGCGTGCGAGAAACGGTGCCACAGCTCGTCGTCGGACTTGCGGTCCAGCCGCGGCAGGCCCTTCCAGGTGTCCACCAGGGCCCGCAGCCGCTCACCGGCCGCCCGCCACTGGTCCGACTGCGACAGCTCCTCCGCCTCGGCGACCAGCGCCTCCTTGGCGTGGCGCGCCTCGTCGGACTGCTTCGCCCGCTGCGCCTTGCGCTCCTCGCGACGCGCCTCCACCAGCTCCACGAGCCTGTCCAGCCGGACCCGCAGGGCGTCCAGGTCACCCACCACGTGATGGGCGTCGACCTGCTCCCGGATGTGGTCGATGGCGGCCTGGGCGTCCTTGGCCGACAGGTCGGTGGTCTTCACTCGCTTCTCGAGGAGGCCGATCTCGACAACCAGGCCCTCGTACTTGCGCTCGAAGTAGGCCAGCGCCTCGTCGGGGGAGCCTGCCTGCCAGGAACCGACGACCTGCTCGCCGTCGGCCGTACGCACGTACACGGTCCCCGTCTCGTCGACGCGGCCCCACGGGTCGCTGCTCACAGCGCCTCCTCCACATGATGCCTGCGGGGGCCTGTGGCACCCCCGGGCATCGTCCACAGTTTCGTCACGGCCAACATAGGCGACCGGCGGGGGGCCTGTCCGCATCCCGCGCGACCGAAATTTCGCAGTTGAGGGTCAAGATGCGCTGATCGTGGCCTTGTTGATCACGACCGTCGCGTTGGGCGCGGTGTTGCCCGTCTGGGGGTCGGGAGCCTGCGCCCCGGCCTTGCCGATCTTCTGCAGGACCTTCATGCCGGCTTCGGACACCGTACCGAACGGTGTGTAGTCGGGCGGCAGCTGGCTGTCCTGGTAGACGAGGAAGAACTGACTGCCGCCGCTGTCCCGGCCCTGCTTGGTCTGCGCGTTGTACTGGTTCGCCATCGCGACCGTGCCCGCCGGGTACACCCCGCCCTTGAGGCTCTTGTCCTTCAGGTTCTCGTCCGGGATCGTGTAGCCGGGACCGCCCATGCCGGTGCCCTGCGGGTCGCCGCACTGCAGGACGTAGATGCCCTGGTTGGTGAGGCGGTGGCACTTGGTGTGGTCCAGGTACCCCTTGTCGACGAGGAACTTGAACGAGTTGACCGTGTGCGGGGCCGCCGACGCCTTCAGCGCGACACCGATCTCGCCGCAGGTCGTGTCCAGCTTCATCGTGTACTTCGCGGACTCGTCGATGGCCATCGACGGTTCCTTCTTCCAGGTCTGCGACTTGACCTTGCCCGGAGCCGGCTTCTCGCAGGGGTCCGGCGCCTTGCTGGGCGAGGCGCTCGGCGTGACCTCCGCGCCCGCGTTCTCCTTCTTGCCGTCGTCCTCGAACGGCTTCGTGAGGAAGACCGTCACGGACAGCACCACGACCACGCCGAGGACCGAGGCGATCACGGAGTTGCGGATACGGGCCTTGCGTCGCGCGTCCGTGCGTCGCTGCTGCTGCCGCAAGAACTTCTCCCGGGCGAGCTGACGCCGCCGCTGTTCCTGGCTGACCACCGGGTTCTCTCCTCCTGGGTCCAAAAACGCCGACCGGTACGCCTGGCGTCCTGTGCCGACCGCCTGCGTGTGCCCCGTACCGTATATGGGTTCGCTGAGGAATCGGCAGCGCCGGTAGGCTCTGTGAGCAGCTGTAGCCGCCCGTATCGACACAACGAAGGACGATCGTGCTCATTGCCGGGTTCCCCGCCGGGGCCTGGGGGACGAATTGCTACCTCGTCGCCCCCGCCGCCGGCGAGGAGTGCGTGATCATCGACCCCGGCCACCAGGCCGCCGACGGCGTCGCCGAGGCGATCGCCAAGCACCGCCTCAAGCCCGTCGCCGTCGTCCTCACCCACGGCCACATCGACCATGTGGCCTCGGTCGTCCCGGTCTGCGGCGCGCACGACGTGCCGGCCTGGATCCACCCCGACGACCGGTACATGATGAGCGACCCCGAGAAGGCGCTCGGCCGCTCCATCGGGATGCCGCTGATGGGGGAGCTGACCGTGGGGGAGCCGGACGACGTCAGGGAACTGGCCGACGGCTCGAAGCTGGAACTGGCCGGCCTGGAGCTGTCCGTCGCGCACGCCCCCGGCCATACCAAGGGGTCGGTGACCTTCGGCATGCCCGAGGCGGCGGACATCCCGCCGATCCTGTTCTCGGGCGACCTGCTGTTCGCCGGCTCCATCGGACGTACCGACCTGCCCGGCGGTGACATGGCCGAGATGCTCGACTCGCTGGCCCGCGTGTGCCTGCCGCTCGACGACTCGACCGTGGTGCTGTCCGGCCACGGCGCCCAGACGACCATCGGCCAGGAGCGCGCCACCAACCCGTATCTGCGGCAGGTGGCGGCCGGCCAGGGAGCCCAGCCCGCTCCCCGACGAGGAATGTGACGAGAGACGTCCTGTGAGCACCTTTCAGGCCCCCAAGGGCACCTACGACCTGATCCCGCCCCGGTCGGCGAAGTTCCTCGCGGTCCGCGAGGCCATCGCCGCCCCGCTGCGGAACTCCGGCTACGGCTACATCGAGACGCCCGGCTTCGAGAACGTCGAGCTGTTCGCACGCGGCGTCGGTGAGTCCACCGACATCGTGACCAAGGAGATGTACGCCTTCGAGACCAAGGGCGGTGACCGGCTGGCCCTGCGCCCCGAGGGAACCGCCTCGGTCCTGCGCGCCGCGCTGGAGGCGAACCTGCACCGGCAGGGCAACCTCCCGGTCAAGCTCTGGTACTCGGGCTCGTTCTACCGCTACGAGGCGCCGCAGGCGGGCCGCTACCGCCACTTCTCCCAGGTCGGTGCCGAGGCGATCGGCGCGGAGGACCCCGCGCTGGACGCCGAGCTGATCATCCTGGCCGACCAGGCCTACCGCTCGCTCGGGCTGAGCCGGTTCCGGATCCTGCTCAACAGCCTGGGCGACAAGGAGTGCCGCCCCGTCTACCGGGCGGCGCTGCAGGAGTTCCTGCACGGTCTGGACCTGGACGAGGACACCCTGCGCCGCGCGGACATCAACCCGCTGCGCGTCCTGGACGACAAGCGCCCGGAGGTCCAGAAGCAGCTCACCGAGGCCCCGCTGCTGCGCGACTACCTGTGCGACGCGTGCAAGGCGTACCACGAGGAGGTCCGCGAGCTGATCACGGCCGCGGGCGTCTCCTTCGAGGACGACCCGAAGCTGGTGCGCGGCCTGGACTACTACACCCGGACCACCTTCGAGTTCGTCCACGACGGCCTCGGCTCCCAGTCCGCGGTGGGCGGCGGCGGGCGCTACGACGGCCTGTCCGAGATGATCGGCGGCCCCGCGCTGCCGTCCGTCGGCTGGGCCCTCGGCGTCGACCGCACGGTCCTGGCGCTGGAGGCGGAGGGCGTGGAGCTCGAGATCCCCGCCACCACCAGCGTCTACGCCGTGCCGCTCGGCGAGGAGGCCCGCCGCCTCCTGTTCGGCAAGGTCGCCGAGCTGCGCAAGAACGGCATCGCGGCCGACTTCTCCTACGGGGGCAAGGGCCTCAAGGGCGCCATGAAGAACGCCAACCGCAGCGGCGCCCGCTACGCGATCGTCGCCGGCGAGCGGGACCTCGCCGAGGGCGTCGTCCAGCTCAAGGACATGGAGTCCGGCGAGCAGACGGCCGTCGGCGTGAACGAGATCGTGGCGGAACTGGAAGCGCGGCTCGGCTAGCGGTGCCCGAAGAGGCCGCAGTACCCCGCGCAGGCGCCGGGCACCCGAGGAGGAGCCCGGCGCCTGCGCCGTTGCGCGGCGCTTCGCACTCCTGTGCCCTCAGGCGAACGCACGTCGGCCGAAACACAACCCTCAGGGACGACCCCGCGGGCATCCTTATCCCCAGCGAACGGTGCGCACACAGGACCGTGCGGCACAATGGCCCTGCCCGAAGAGGTTCAGCTCTCGAGTGACGGAATCGGCGTGATGAGCAAGACGACAGTCAGGGACGTCTCCACGGAGCCCGAGCCGGAGCGCGCCGGGACCGCGCCCCGTGGGGAAGGCGGCAGCCGGGCCTTCGCCCTGCTGCTGGTGATCACCGGCGCGGCCGGGCTGCTCGCCGCCTGGGTCATCACCCTCGACAAGTTCAAGATCCTGGAAGCCAAGGTCGAGGGCAAGACGTTCACGCCCGGCTGCAGCTTCAACCCGGTGGTCTCCTGCGGCAGCGTCATGGAGAGCAAGCAGGCCGCCGTCTTCGGTTTCCCCAACCCGATGCTCGGCATCGCCGCCTACGCCGTCGTCATCCTGGTCGGCGTGAGCCTGCTCGCCCGCGCCCGCTTCCCGCGCTGGTACTGGCTCATCTTCAACGCCGGCTGCCTGTTCGGCGTGAGCTTCTGCGCCTGGCTGATGTTCCAGTCCCTGTACCGGATCAACGCCCTGTGCCTGTGGTGCTGCCTGGCCTGGGTCGCCACGATCGTCATGTTCTGGTACGTGACCTCGTTCAACATCCGCAAGGGCTTCCTGCCCGCGCCGGGCTGGCTCAAGAGCTTCTTCGGCGAGTTCACCTGGGTCATGCCGGTGCTGCACATCGGCATCATCGGCATGCTGATCCTGACCCGCTGGTGGGACTTCTGGCTCAGCTGAGCCCCGCCGGGCCCCGACCGGGACCCGGACCGACTGTCGGTGCCGTGAATTAGGGTTTTCGACGTGGAGCCCGACCTGTTCACCGCCGCAGCAGAAGAACGCCAGGAGAAGGAGCCGTCCAGCAGCCCCCTGGCCGTGCGCATGCGTCCGCGCACCCTCGACGAGGTCGTGGGCCAGCGGCACCTGCTGAAGCCGGGCTCGCCCCTGCGCAGACTGGTCGGGGAGGCCTCCGGACCGGCCGGGCCCTCCTCGGTGCTCCTGTGGGGCCCGCCCGGCACCGGCAAGACCACCCTCGCCTACGTCGTCTCCAAGGCCACCGACGCCCGCTTCGTCGAACTGTCGGCGATCACCGCCGGCGTCAAGGAGGTCCGCGCCGTCATCGACGGAGCCCGCCGCGCCGCCGGCGGCTACGGCAAGGAGACGGTCCTCTTCCTCGACGAGATCCACCGCTTCAGCAAGGCCCAGCAGGACTCCCTCCTGCCGGCCGTGGAGAACCGCTGGGTCACGCTCATCGCGGCCACGACGGAGAACCCGTACTTCTCGGTGATCTCGCCGCTGCTGTCCCGCTCCCTGCTGCTCACCCTCGAACCGCTCACGGACGACGACATCCGCGGCCTGCTGCGCCGGGCCCTCACCGACGAGCGCGGTCTCAAGGACGCCGTCAGCCTCCCCGAGGAGACCGAGGACCACCTCCTGCGCATCGCCGGCGGCGACGCCCGACGCGCCCTGACGGCCCTGGAGGCCGCCGCCGGAGCCGCCATGGACAAGGGCGAGTCCGAGATCGCGCTGACGACGCTGGAGGAGACGGTCGACCGGGCCGCCGTGAAGTACGACCGCGACGGAGACCAGCACTACGACGTCGCCAGCGCCCTGATCAAGTCCATCCGCGGCTCCGACGTCGACGCCGCCCTGCACTACCTGGCCCGGATGATCGAGGCCGGCGAGGACCCCCGCTTCATCGCCCGGCGCCTGATGATCTCGGCCAGCGAGGACATCGGCCTCGCCGATCCGAACGCCCTGCAGATCGCGGTCGCCGCCGCCCAGGCCGTCGCGATGATCGGCTTCCCGGAGGCGGCCCTCACCCTCAGCCACGCCACCATCGCCCTGGCCCTCGCCCCCAAGTCCAACGCCGCGACGACCGCGATCGGCGCGGCCCTGGAGGACGTGCGCAAGGGCCTCGCCGGTCCGGTCCCCGCGCATCTGCGCGACAGCCACTACAAGGGCGCGACCAAGCTCGGCCACGGCCAGGGCTACGTCTACCCGCACGACCTGCCCGAGGGCATCGCCGCCCAGCAGTACGCCCCGGACGCCCTGAAGGACCGCGCGTACTACGAGCCGACCCGGCACGGCGCCGAGGCCCGGTACGCGGACGCGGTCGAGTGGACCCGGAAGAACCTCGGTCGTAAGCGGTCCTGAGCACCCTGTAAACTCGTCCGGAGTGCCGCGTCCCGTGCAGTCAGAACGGGGCAGTCGGCCGGAGCCTGTCGGAGGCACGTCCCCGGACCGGCTCCAGGAGCGTCGCGCACCGTCGAACGGTGTCGCGGGCAGCCCACCACCCCCCGTCACGGACGGGACCGGTCGGTGGGCCACTCGCGTGCTGCACGTATGTGCCCAGACCAGGGGAGCGGCTGCCCACCGAGGTCCCATCGGACCGAGGCGGGTTTCCCCGGCTGCGGATGCGACCTCCCACAACCCTGACGAGCCGAATCAAGGAAATGAGAAGCAGTGGCGAACCAGTCCCGCCCCAAGGTCAAGAAGTCGCGTGCCCTCGGCATCGCGCTGACCCCGAAGGCCGTCAAGTACTTCGAGGCCCGTCCCTACCCGCCGGGTGAGCACGGCCGCGGCCGCAAGCAGAACTCGGACTACAAGGTCCGTCTGCTCGAGAAGCAGCGTCTGCGCGCGCAGTACGACGTGTCCGAGCGCCAGCTCGTCCGCGCCTACGAGCGTGCCTCCAAGGTCCAGGGCAAGACCGGTGAGGCCCTGATCATCGAGCTCGAGCGCCGTCTCGACGCCCTGGTGCTGCGTTCGGGCATCGCCCGCACGATCTACCAGGCCCGCCAGATGGTCGTCCACGGCCACATCGCCGTCAACGGCAAGAAGGTCGACAAGCCGTCCTTCCGCGTCCGTCCGGACGACGTCGTGCAGGTGCGTGAGCGCTCCAAGGAGAAGACCCTCTTCACGATCGCCCGTGAGGGTGGCTTCGCCCCCGACGGCGAGACCCCGCGCTACCTCCAGGTGAACCTCAAGGCCCTGGCGTTCCGCCTGGACCGCGAGCCGAACCGCAAGGAGATCCCGGTGATCTGCGACGAGCAGCTCGTCGTCGAGTACTACGCCCGCTGATCCTCGGCAGGCACGCGGTACCTCAGCCCGCCGCCCCACCCGCCCTCACCGGCGGGCGGGGCGGCGGGCTTTCGCGATCACCCCACGCCCGGGCGGTAATCCGGTACGGAGCCCCACCCCCGGCGCGATAGGCTCGGCGTACGACTTTTTCGAAGTTCAGGCGCGTTTCAGGGAGCGGGTGCACAGTGTCCGGTGGAGAGGTTGCCGGGATCCTGGTGGCCGTCTTCTGGGCGATCCTGGTGTCCTTCCTCGCCGTCGCACTGGCGAGGCTGGCCCAGACGCTCAGGGCGACCACCAAGCTCGTGGCGGACGTGACCGACCAGGCCGTCCCGCTGCTGGCCGACGCCTCCGCGGCGGTGCGCTCCGCGCAGACCCAGATCGACCGGGTCGACGCGATCGCCTCCGACGTCCAGGAGGTCACGTCGAACGCCTCGGCACTGTCGACCACCGTCGCCTCCACCTTCGGCGGCCCCCTGGTCAAGGTCGCCGCCTTCGGCTACGGCGTGCGCCGGGCCCTGGGCGGCCGCAGGGAGGACACGCCGACCGCCGCCAAGGCACCGAGGCGTACCGTGATCGTGGGCCGGACGATCACCCGGCGCAGCGCCCGAGACAAGAGGGACTGAGAGCCAGCGATGTTCCGCCGCACCTTCTGGTTCAGCACGGGCGTCGCCGCCGGTGTGTGGGCCACCACCAAGGTCAACCGCAAGCTCAAGCAGCTGACCCCCGAGAGCCTCGCGAAGACCGCCGGGAACAAGGCGATCGAGGCGGGCCACCGCATCAAGGACCGGGCCGTGGGCTTCGCGCTCGACGTCCGGGACAACATGGCGGCGCGGGAGGCCGAGCTCGGCGAGGCACTCGGCATCAACGAGAACCCGGAACTCCCGGCGCCCCGGCGGCACGCCGCCATCGAGAACCGCACCAACCCGACGTACGTCGAGGGTTCGACGTACCCGACGTACCCGTACAACCGGAATGAGGACCACTGATGGAGTCGGCTGAGATTCGCCGCCGCTGGTTGAGCTTCTTCGAGGAGCGCGGTCACACCGTCGTCCCTTCGGCGTCGCTCATCGCGGACGACCCGACTCTGCTCCTCGTCCCGGCCGGCATGGTCCCCTTCAAGCCCTACTTCCTCGGTGAGGTCAAGCCGCCCTTCGCCCGCGCCACCAGCGTGCAGAAGTGCGTGCGCACGCCGGACATCGAAGAGGTCGGCAAGACCACCCGGCACGGCACGTTCTTCCAGATGTGCGGCAACTTCTCCTTCGGCGACTACTTCAAGGAAGGCGCCATCAAGCTCGCCTGGGAGCTGCTCACCAGCGCCCAGGACAAGGGCGGTTACGGTCTCGACCCCGAGCGTCTGTGGATCACCGTCTACAAGGACGACGACGAGGCCGAGCGCATCTGGCACGAGGTCGTCGGTGTGCCGAAGGAGCGCATCCAGCGCCTCGGCATGAAGGACAACTACTGGTCCATGGGCGTCCCCGGCCCCTGCGGCCCCTGCTCCGAGATCAACTACGACCGCGGCCCCGAGTTCGGCGCCGAGGGCGGCCCCGCCGTCAACGACGAGCGGTACGTGGAGATCTGGAACCTCGTCTTCATGCAGTACGAGCGGGGCGAGGGCATCGGCAAGGACAACTTCGAGATCCTCGGCGAACTGCCCAGCAAGAACATCGACACCGGCCTCGGCCTCGAGCGCCTCGCCATGATTCTGCAGGGCGTGCAGAACATGTACGAGATCGACACCTCGATGGCCGTCATCGACAAAGCCACCGAGCTGACCGGCGTCCGCTACGGCGACGCCCAGGCCTCGGACGTCTCCCTGCGCGTGGTCACCGACCACATGCGCACCTCCGTCATGCTCATCGGAGACGGCGTCACCCCCGGCAACGAGGGCCGCGGCTACGTGCTGCGCCGCATCATGCGCCGCGCCATCCGCAACATGCGCCTGCTCGGCGCCACCGGTCCGGTCGTCAAGGACCTGATCGACACCGTGATCGAGATGATGGGCCGGCAGTACCCCGAGCTCGTCACCGACCGCGAGCGCATCGAGAAGGTGGCCCTCGCCGAGGAGAACGCCTTCCTCAAGACGCTGAAGGCCGGCACCAACATCCTGGACACGGCCGTCACCGACACCAAGGCCGCCGGCGGCACCGTCCTGCCCGGCGACAAGGCCTTCCTGCTCCACGACACCTGGGGCTTCCCGATCGACCTCACCCTGGAGATGGCCGCCGAGCAGGGCCTTTCCGTGGACGAGGACGGCTTCCGCCGCCTGATGAAGGAGCAGCGGGAGCGCGCCAAGGCCGACGCCCAGGCCAAGAAGACCGGGCACGCCGGCGCCGGTGCCTACCGTGAGATCGCCGACCAGGCCGGTGCCACCGACTTCATCGGCTACACCGACACCGAGTCCGAGTCCACGATCGTCGGCATCCTCGTCGACGGCGCCTCCTCCCCGGCCGCCACCGAGGGCGACGAGGTCGAGATCGTCCTCGACCGCACGCCCTTCTACGCCGAGGGCGGTGGCCAGATCGGCGACACCGGCCGTATCAAGGTCGACACCGGTGCCGTGATCGAGATTCGCGACTGCCAGAAGCCGGTCCCCGGGGTCTACGTCCACAAGGGCGTCGTCCAGGTCGGCGAGGTCACCGTCGGTGCCAAGGCCCATGCCGCCATCGACGACCGCCGCCGCAAGGCCATCGCCCGGGCCCACTCGGCCACCCACCTGACCCACCAGGCGCTGCGCGACGCCCTCGGTCCGACGGCCGCCCAGGCCGGTTCGGAGAACCAGCCCGGCCGCTTCCGCTTCGACTTCGGCTCGCCGTCCGCCGTCCCGACGGCCGTGATGACCGACGTCGAGCAGAAGATCAACGAGGTGCTCGCCCGCGACCTCGACGTCCGCGCCGACGTCATGGGCATCGACGAGGCCAAGAAGCAGGGCGCCATCGCCGAGTTCGGCGAGAAGTACGGCGAGCGCGTCCGTGTGGTGACCATCGGCGACTTCTCCAAGGAGCTGTGCGGCGGCACCCACGTGCACAACACCGCCCAGTTGGGCCTGGTGAAGCTGCTCGGCGAGTCCTCCATCGGCTCGGGCGTGCGGCGCATCGAGGCCCTGGTCGGCGTGGACGCCTACAACTTCCTCGCCCGGGAGCACACCGTCGTCGCCCAGCTCCAGGAGCTGATCAAGGGCCGCCCGGAGGAGCTCCCGGAGAAGGTCTCCGCCATGCTCGGCAAGCTGAAGGACGCCGAGAAGGAGATCGAGAAGTTCCGCGCCGAGAAGGTGCTCCAGGCCGCCGCCGGTCTCGCCGAGTCCGCCAAGGACGTGCGGGGCGTCGCCGTCGTGACCGGCCAGGTCCCGGACGGCACCACCGCCGACGACCTGCGCAAGCTGGTCCTCGACGTGCGCGGGCGCATCCAGGGCGGCCGGGCCGCCGTCGTCGCCCTGTTCACGGTGGTGAACGGCAAGCCGCTCACGGTGATCGCCACCAACGAGGCCGCCCGCGAGCGCGGTCTGAAGGCCGGCGAACTGGTCCGCGCGGCCGCCAAGACCCTCGGCGGCGGTGGTGGCGGCAAGCCGGACGTCGCCCAGGGCGGCGGCCAGAACCCGGCCGCCGTCGGTGACGCCGTGGACGCCGTCGAGCGCCTCGTCGCCGAGACGGCCAAGTAGGGGACGGGTCGGACAGCATGCGCAGAGGACGTCGGCTCGCGATCGACGTCGGGGACGCCCGCATCGGGGTCGCCTCGTGCGACCCCGACGGGATCCTCGCCACCCCGGTGGAGACGGTCCCCGGGCGGGACGTCCCGGCAGCCCGGCGACGGCTGGGGCAGCTCGTCGAGGAGTACGAGCCCATCGAGGTCGTGATCGGTCTGCCCCGCTCCCTCAAGGGCGGCGAAGGCCCTGCCGCGGTCAAGGTCCGGGGCTTCGCCCAGGAGCTGGCCCGGATGATCGCCCCGGTGCCGGTGAGGCTCGTCGACGAGCGGATGACGACGGTGACGGCCAGTCAGGGACTGCGCGCCTCGGGCGTGAAGTCCAAGAAGGGCCGGTCCGTCATCGACCAGGCGGCAGCCGTGATCATCCTCCAGCAGGCCCTCGAATCCGAACGGGTGTCAGGCAAGGCACCCGGCGAAGGCGTCGAAGTGGTCATCTGATCGCGATACGGTAACGTTCCGCGCGATGCGGCGGCGTTCGAACAGCCGCCGCACAGCAAGAGGCGGGACGGGAGCCGGGCCGGAAGCCGCGTGACCGCCGCCTCGCGGCTCTAGGGGATCGATGACTGAGTATGGCCGGGGCCAAGGCTCCGAACCGTGGCATCCGGAGGACCCGTTGTACGGGGACGGCGGATACGGCGGCCCGCAGGCCCAGCAGGGTCACCCGTCCCCCTACGGAGGCCAGCCGCAGCACTACCCGCAGCAGCCGCAGCAGGGCGACTGGGGCAGCGGCGAGTACCCCGGCTACGGCCAGGCGCACCAGCAGTACCCCTACGACCAGCAGCAGTACGCGGCACAGGCGCACGGACACCAGCAGTATCCCGGTCAGGGCCAGCCGCAGGACCCGTACCACCAGCAGCCCTACGGCAACGGCGGCTGGGACACCGGCGCCCAGCAGCAGGTCTCGTACCCGGGTGATCCGTACGGGCAGCAGAGCGGCGCCTACGGGACGGGCCCGCAGGAGTCCTACGGCACCCCCGACGCCTACCCGCCCTCCGCGCAGCCGGCCCCGCAAGGCACCGGGCGGAGCCCGGAACCCGAGGCCGAGACGGACTGGGACCCCGGCCCCGACCAGGGTGAACACGCCTTCTTCGCGGGCGGGGACCCCGAGGACGACGCCGACGACGCTGACGATCCGCGGGACCGGCGTGGCGGAGGCGACAAGCGCGGACGCGGCGGCAAGCCGAAGAAGCGCCGCAACGGCATGGCCTGCCTGCTGGTCGTCGTGATCCTCGGCGGCGGCGTGGCCGGTGCCGGCTACTTCGGTTACCAGTTCTACCAGGATCGTTTCGGCGACGCCCCGGACTACGCGGGCGACGGAACCGGCCAGAAAGTGTCCGTCGAGATCCCCGAGGGCGCGAACGGCTACGCGATCGGCCGGGCGCTGAAAGCCGCCGGGGTCGTCAAGAGCGTCGACGCCTTCGTCTCGGCCCAGGCCTCCGACCCCGAGGGCCGCAACATCCAGGCCGGCGTCTACACGATGCGGAAGCAGATGTCGGCCGCCAGCGCGGTCGAACTGATGCTGAGCCCCGAGAGCCGCGACAACCTGATCATCGCCGAGGGCAGGCGCAACGCCGACATCTACCGCCTCATCGACAAGCGGCTGGAGGTCGAGGCGGGCACCACGGCCGCGGTCGCCAAGAAGGACTTCCGCAAGCTCGGTCTGCCCGCCTGGGCGCAGAACCACCCCCAGGTCAAGGACCCGCTGGAAGGGTTCCTCTACCCCTCCAGCTACGGCGTGACCGAAGGGCAGAAGCCCGCGGACGTGCTGAAGAAGATGGTCGCGCGGGCCACCGAGACCTACGACAAGCTCGGCGTCGAGAAGAAGGCCGCGAGTCTCGGGCTCGAGGACCCGTGGCAGCTGATCACGGTCGCGAGCCTGGTCCAGGCCGAGGGCACCAGCCACGACGACTTCCGCAAGATGGCCGAGGTCGTCTACAACCGCATGAAGCCCGGCAACCCCCAGACCAACGGGATGCTCGAGTTCGACTCCACCTACAACTACATCAAGAACCAGAGCAAGATCGACCTCAGCCTGAGCGAGCTGCGGAACTACGACAACCCCTACAACACCTACTTCCACAAGGGCCTGCCGCCGGGGCCCATCGACAACCCGGGCGAGGACGCGCTCAAGGGCGCCCTCGATCCGACCGACGACGGCTGGTACTACTTCATCTCGCTCGACGGCAAGACCAGCGAGTTCACGAAGACCAACGCCGAACACCAGAAGCTGGTCGACAAGTTCAACGCCTCGCGCAACAACTGAGGACCCCTCCATGGCCGCACCCCGCCGGGCCGCCGTACTCGGCTCCCCGATCGCCCACTCGCTCTCCCCGGTCCTGCACCGCACCGCCTACCGGGAACTGGGCCTGGACGGCTGGACGTACGACCGGTTCGAGGTCGACGAGGCCGGGCTGCCCGCGTTCTTCGAGACGCTGGGGCACGAATGGGCCGGGTTGTCGCTGACCATGCCGCTCAAGCGGGCCGTGATCCCGCTGCTCGACCGGATCAGCGACACCGCGGCCTCGGTCGACGCCGTCAACACCGTCGTCGTCACGGAGGACGGCCGCCGCACCGGCGACAACACGGACATCCCCGGCATGGTCGCCGCCCTGCGCGAGCACGGCATCGAGCAGGCCGACTCCGCCGCGATCCTCGGCGCGGGCGCCACCGCCTCGTCCGCGCTCGCCGCTGCGTCCCGGATCTGCCCGGGCGAGATCACCGTGTACGTGCGCAGCGAGGCCCGGGCCGCCGAGATGCGGCAGTGGGCCGAGCGGCTGCAGGTCACCGTGCGCATCGCCGACTGGGCGGACGCCGAGCAGGCCCTGCGCGCCCCCCTGGTGATCAGCACCACGCCCACCGGTGTCACCGACGCCCTCGCCCGGTCGGTGCCGGAACGGCCCGCGGCCCTCTTCGACGTCCTCTACGACCCCTGGCCGACCGACCTCGCCGCCCGCTGGTCGGCGTACGGCGGAGCCGTCGTCAGCGGTCTCGACCTGCTGGTGCACCAGGCGGTGCTCCAGGTCGAGCAGATGACGGGACTCGCCCCCGCGCCCCTGGACGCCATGCGAAAAGCAGGCGAGCGGGCGCTCGCGGGCCGCTAAGATCCGCTCTCGTTCCGCAGGGGGCGGAACAAGGGGAGGGGAACGTCCGTCATGTCCGCAAGCCTGCCGCAGGCGTCCGCGAAGTCCGAGATATTCGAGGCCGTGCTGGGCTTCCTGCCCGACTGGGTGCAGTTCACGGTGCTCGCCGTGATCGTGCTCGCCCTCGTGGCGTCCTGGGCCGTCAAGATCAAGCGCAAGATCGCCTACCGCCGTGCCGTCCGCGCCGGCCGGCCGGTGCACGCCGCCGCGCAGTACGGGCAGGGGCGCGGCGCCGACCACCTGGGGCAGTACGCGCCGCAGCAGACACCCGCGCCGCCCCAGCAGGGATCCGGCGCCGACTTCCTGGGGGCCTACGCCCCGCAGCGCCACCAGGGCGACAGCGCGTCCGCCTGATGGACCGGCGGCCGGACACCGGGCCCGGGCGTGGGAGGATCGGAGGTGGCGGACCGGAGCCGCGCAGCCGGTCAGGCCGTCGCCGTACGCGAGGACGTGCGTACGCAAGGCAGTACCAGGGCGCGAGCACTGAGGAGCACCGTTGAGCAGGTTGCGCTGGCTGACCGCGGGGGAGTCCCACGGTCCCGCACTCGTCGCGACGCTGGAGGGCCTTCCCGCCGGCGTGCCGATCACCACGGACATGGTGGCGGACCATCTCGCGAGGCGCCGCCTGGGCTATGGGCGCGGTGCGCGGATGAAGTTCGAGCGGGACGAGGTCACCTTCCTCGGCGGTGTCCGGCACGGCCTCACCCTCGGCTCCCCGGTGGCGGTCATGGTGGGTAACACCGAGTGGCCCAAGTGGGAGCAGGTCATGGCGGCCGACCCGGTCGACCCGGAGGTGCTGGCGGGTCTCGCCCGCAACGCGCCGCTGACCCGTCCCCGGCCCGGTCACGCCGACCTGGCGGGTATGCAGAAGTACGGCTTCGACGAGGCGCGGCCGATCCTGGAGCGCGCCTCGGCGCGGGAGACCGCGGCCCGGGTGGCGCTGGGCGCGGTGGCCCGCTCCTACCTGAAGGAGACCACCGGGGTCGAGATCGTCTCCCACGTGGTGGAGCTGGCTTCGGCGAAGGCGCCCAAGGGCGTCTACCCGACGCCGGCCGACGTGGAGCGGCTGGACGCCGACCCGGTGCGCTGCCTGGACGCGGACGCGTCGAAGGCGATGGTCGCCGAGATCGACCAGGCCCACAAGGACGGCGACACCCTGGGCGGTGTGGTGGAGATCCTGGCCTACGGCGTGCCCGTCGGCCTCGGTTCGCACGTGCACTGGGACCGCAAGCTGGACGCCCGCCTGGCCGGCGCGCTCATGGGCATCCAGGCCATCAAGGGCGTCGAGGTCGGCGACGGCTTCGAACTGGCGCGGGTGCCGGGTTCGCAGGCGCACGACGAGATCGTGAACACCGGCGAGGGCATCCGGCGCACCTCGGGCCGTTCCGGTGGCACCGAGGGCGGACTGACCACCGGTGAGCTGCTGCGGGTGCGGGCGGCGATGAAGCCGATCGCGACCGTCCCGCGTGCCCTGCAGACCGTGGACGTCACCACGGGCGAGGCCGCCCAGGCCCACCACCAGCGCTCGGACGTCTCCGCCGTCCCGGCGGCCGGAATCGTGGCCGAGGCCATGGTGGCTCTGGTCCTGGCCGACGCGGTGGCGGAGAAGTTCGGCGGCGACTCGGTGACCGAGACCCGCCGCAACGTCACCGCGTACCTCGACCACCTCGCCATCCGATGAGCGGGCCGCTGGTCGTGCTGGTCGGTCCGATGGGCGTGGGCAAGTCCACCGTCGGGCGGCTGCTGGCCGGGCGGCTCGACGTCGCCTACCGGGACACCGACGACGACATCGTCGCCGGGCAGGGCCGGACCATCGCCGAGATCTTCGTCGACGAGGGCGAGGCCGCCTTCCGGACGCTGGAGAAGGCGGCCGTGCGGCGTGCCGTCGCCGAGCACGACGGCGTGCTCGCGCTGGGCGGCGGCGCGATCCTCGACGAGGACACGCGCGCGCTGCTCGCCGGGCAGCGCGTGGCGTACCTGTCGATGGACGTCGAGGAGGCCGTCAAGCGCACCGGCCTCAACACGGCCCGCCCGCTGCTCGCGGTCAACCCGCGCAAGCAGTGGCGCGAGCTGATGGAGGCCCGCCGGCACCTCTACGAGGAGGTCGCCACCGCCGTGATCGCCACGGACGGCCGTACGCCCGAAGAGGTCACCGAAGCCGCCCTGGACGCACTGGAGTTGAAGAAGGCATGAGCGAGGCAGTCACCCGCATCCAGGTCGCCGGCACCGCGGGCACCGAACCCTACGAGGTCCTGGTGGGCCGTCAGCTGCTGGACGAACTCGGCGGGCTGATCGGCGACCGGGCCAAGCGGGTCGCGGTCATCCACCCCGAGGCGCTCGCCGAGACCGGCGACGCCCTGCGGGCCGACCTCGCCGGGCAGGGCTACGAGGCCGTCGCCATCCAGGTGCCCAACGCCGAGGAGGCCAAGACCGCCGAGGTCGCCGCCTACTGCTGGAAGGCGCTCGGCCAGTCCGGCTTCACGCGCACCGATGTCGTCGTGGGCGTCGGCGGCGGCGCCACCACGGACCTGGCCGGGTTCGTGGCCGCCACCTGGCTGCGCGGGGTCCGCTGGATCGCGGTCCCGACGACCGTGCTGGCCATGGTCGACGCGGCCGTCGGCGGCAAGACCGGGATCAACACCGCCGAGGGCAAGAACCTCGTCGGCGCCTTCCACCCGCCCGCCGGCGTCCTGTGCGACCTGGCCGCGCTGGAGTCGCTGTCCGTCAACGACTACGTCTCCGGGCTCGCCGAGGTCATCAAGGCCGGCTTCATCGCCGACCCCGTGATCCTCGACCTCGTCGAGTCCGACCCGGAGGCCGCCCGCACCCCGGCCGGACCGCACACCGCCGAGCTGATCGAGCGCTCCATCCGGGTCAAGGCCGACGTGGTCTCCTCGGACCTGAAGGAGTCGGGCCTGCGGGAGATCCTCAACTACGGCCACACGCTCGGCCACGCCATCGAGAAGAACGAGCGCTACAAGTGGCGCCACGGCGCGGCCGTCTCGGTCGGCATGCACTTCGCCGCCGAACTGGGCCGCCTCGCGGGCCGGCTGGACGACGCGACGGCCGACCGGCACCGCACGATCCTCGAAGCGGTCGGGCTGCCCCTGCACTACCGCTACGACCAGTGGCCCAAGCTGCTGGAGACCATGAAGGTCGACAAGAAGTCCCGTGGCGACCTGCTGCGCTTCATCGTCCTCGACGGGCTGGCCAAGCCCACCGTCCTGGAAGGACCCGACCCGGCCGTCCTGCTCGCCGCGTACGGCGAAGTGGGCCAGTAAGTCCTCCGGCGCGCCCTTCCGCCCCGAAGCGCCTTGCGCGTCCGGGCACTTCGGACCGCCCCCGGCCGTTCACACAGGGACGACCGGGGGCGGTACCGTTCGGTAGCAGCGGGTACCGCCCCCGCTGTCAGCGCCTATCGCCTGTACGAGACGGAGTGGCACCGGATGCAGCACGCAGTGGGTTCTCCGCTGCCGCCGCCCCATCAGCCGGGGCACGGACCGGCCGTCGGCTGGTCCCCGGCCGCACATCACCCGGGGCCGCAGCACCCCGGCGCGCAGCAGGGCCCCGCGCCCGTACCCCCGCCGCCCCCGGCGCCGGGGTACCCTGCCGCGCCGCCTCCTGGACCGGCCGCGCCGCCTCCTGGACCGGCCGCGCCGCCCCCGCAGGCCTCCGCGCCGGTGGCGCCCGAGACGACCGGCCATGTGCGGCTGCCGCCGGGCGGGCCCGTCGCCGTGCCGAGCGCCCCGCCCGCCGCGGCGGCCCCCGACCCGGCGGGCACGACCCTCGCGGTGCTGCTGATCGGCCCGGCGGGCGCGGGCAAGACCAGCGTCGCCAAGTACTGGGCGGACCACCGCCGGGTCCCCACGGCGCACATCAGCCTCGACGACGTGCGCGAATGGGTCCGCTCCGGCTTCGCCGACCCGCAGTCCGGGTGGAACGACAACTCCGAGGCCCAGTACCGTCTCGCCCGCCGCACCTGCGGATTCGCCGCGCGCAACTTCCTGGCCAACGGCATCTCGTGCATCCTCGACGACGCCGTCTTCCCCGACCGTCCGGTCGTCGGTCTCGGCGGCTGGAAGCGCCACGTCGGCCCGGGCCTGCTGCCCGTCGTGCTCCTGCCCGGGCTGGACATCGTCCTGGAACGCAACGCGGAGCGCTCCGGCAACCGCCGCCTGTCGGACGAGGAGGTCGCCCGCATCCACGGGCGCATGGCCGGCTGGTACGGATCGGGCCTGCCGATCATCGACAACTCCCAGCTGGACGTGCCGGAGACGGCCCGCGTGCTGGACGAGGTCCTGGCCAGGTCCATAGCGAGCCCGCCCCAGTGGTAGCGCCACCCCGGGGCGGCGGGGACGTGCGGGCGGCACCCGCCGGGCTGCCCCACTCGGCCTCTCCCGAACGGCGCCCGGCGCACGAAGCTCATACGCTCGGGTCATGTCAGAGGTGTACGCGGCCCGCCGGACGCGTCTGAGGGAAATCTGCAACGCGGGCGGCAGCGCGGCGGCGCTCGTCTCCCGCCCCGCCAACGTGCGCTACCTCGCGGGCGCCGCCCCGCCCGGCGCCGCCCTGCTGCTGGGGCGGACCCCGCAGGAGGACCTCCTGGTCTGCGCCGGCCCGACGGCCGACCGCCCCACCCAGGAGCGCCCCGACGAGGCGCTGCGCGTGCGGACCCTGCCGGGAGCCGCCCCGGGCGATCCGGCCGTCGCCGCGGCCGGCGTCGCCGCGGAGCACGGCACCGACTCGCTCGCCGTCGAGGAGCACCACCTCACCGTGGCCCGGCACCGGGCCCTCGGCTCGGTCACCCCCGCCCTGCGCCTGGCCGACCTCGGCGGCGCGGTCGAGCAGCTCCGGGTCGTCAAGGACGAGGAGGAGATCTCCTCCATCCGCATCGCCGCGGAGATCGCCGACCAGGCCCTCGGCGAACTGCTGGAGTCCATCCTCGTCGGCCGCACCGAGCGCCACCTCGCCCTCGAGCTGGAAAGGCGCCTGGTCGACCACGGGGCGGACGGTCCTGCCTTCCCCACCTCCGTGGGCACCGGCCCCAACTCGGGCCGCCCGGGCCACCGGCCCACCGACCGCCGGGTGGAGGAGGGTGACTTCCTCTCCGTCTGCCTCGGCGCGACGTACCGCGGCTACCGGTGCGAGATCGGCCGCACGTTCGTGATCGGCACCGCGCCCGCCGACTGGCAGATCGAGCTGTACGACCTGGTCTTCGCAGCCCAGCGAGCCGGCCGGGAGAGCCTCGTACCCGGCGCCGCCTGCCGGGACGTGGACCGCGTGGCCCGCCAGGTCCTGGACTCCGCCGGGTACTCGGAGGGCCTCACGGCCCTCACCGGACACGGCGTGGGGCTCGAAATCGACGAGGACCCTCAATTGAGTCCCGCGGCCATGGGTAAACTGGACGCTTGCGTGCCGGTCACCGTCGAACCTGGGGTCCACCTCCCGGGCCGGGGTGGTGTCCGGATCGATGACACGCTCGTCGTCCGCCCCGAGGCGGACGGCGGACCCGAGCTACTCACCATCACGACCAAGGAGCTGCTCGCCCTGTAGGCAGGTGCGTGCCCCGGGGTCGTACGTCAGTCCAGGAGATTCCGCAACCGTGGCTTCCACGAACGACCTCAAGAACGGCATGGTGCTCAAGCTCGAAGGCGGCCAGCTCTGGTCCGTCGTCGAGTTCCAGCACGTCAAGCCCGGCAAGGGCCCGGCCTTCGTGCGCACCAAGCTCAAGAACGTGCTCTCCGGCAAGGTCGTCGACAAGACCTTCAATGCCGGCGTCAAGGTCGAAACGGCCACCGTCGACAAGCGGGACATGCAGTTCTCCTACATGGACGGCGACTACTTCGTCTTCATGGACATGGAGACGTACGACCAGCTGCACGTCGACCGCAAGGCCGTCGGCGACGCCGCCAACTTCCTGATCGAGGGCTTCACCGCCACGGTCGCCCAGCACGAGGGCGAGGTGCTCTTCGTCGAGCTGCCCGCCGCCGTCGAGCTGACCGTGCAGGAGACCGAGCCGGGCGTCCAGGGCGACCGCTCCACCGGTGGCACCAAGCCCGCCACCCTGGAGACCGGCCACCAGATCCAGGTCCCCCTCTTCATCACCACCGGTGAGAAGATCAAGGTCGACACCCGCTCCAGCGACTACCTCGGCCGGGTGAACAGCTAACCGTGGCTGCCCGCAACACGGCCCGTAAGCGCGCCTTCCAGATCCTCTTCGAGGGTGATCAGCGTGGCGCCGACGTCCTGACGGTCCTCGCGGACTGGGTGCGCCTGTCCCGGGCGGACACCCGGCAGCCGCCGGTCAGCGAGTACACGATGGAGCTCGTCGAGGGCTACGCCGAGCACGCCAGGCGCATCGACGAGCTGATCGCCCAGTACGCGGTGGGCTGGACGCTCGACCGCATGCCGGTCGTCGACCGCAACATCCTGCGGCTCGGCGCCTACGAGCTGATCTGGGTCGACGGGACCCCGGACGCCGTCGTGCTCGACGAGATGGTGCAGCTGGCGAAGGAGTTCTCGACGGACGAGTCGCCCTCGTTCGTCAACGGCCTCCTCGGCCGGCTGAAGGAGCTCAAGCCGTCGCTCCGCCGCGACGAGGTCTGAGGACCGACCACACACGCCGGAGGGCCCGCAGCGGTGACGCTGCGGGCCCTCCGGCTTCCCCTGCCCGTCCCGTCTCGTCCCGGACGGCTCCGCGGCCCCGTACGACACCGCCGGGGTGGCCGTGAACCCTACGGTTCCGGCCACCCCGGCGGCACGTTTCTGCTGTGGTCGGGTTCGCCGCCCCGTGGAGGGGTCAGGCGTCCTCGTGGGTCGCCACGGCACGGCGCGCGTCCGCGTCCAGCACGCCCCAGCTGATCAGCTGCTCGGTGAGGACCGAGGGGGACTGGTCGTAGATGACGGCGAGTGTGCGCAGGTCGTCCTGGCGGATCGAGAGCACCTTGCCGTTGTAGTCACCGCGCTGGGACTGGATCGTGGCCGCGTAGCGCTGCAGCGGGCCCGCCTTCTCGGCGGGGACCGTGGCCAGCCGCTCCAGGTCGAGGACCAGCTTGGGCGGCGGCTCGGCAGCGCCGCCCGGGGTGGTGCCCGGCAGCAGCTCCTGCACCGGAACGCCGTAGAAATCCGCCAGCTCGGCAAGACGCTGCACGGTCACGGCACGGTCGCCGCGCTCGTACGAACCGACCACGACCGCCTTCCAGCGGCCCTGGGACTTCTCCTCGACACCGTGGAGGGAAAGGCCCTGCTGGGTGCGGATCGCCCGGAGCTTGGCCCCGAGCTGTTTGGCGTATTCGCTGGACATATAGCTCCCCGGCACTGTGTCGACGCGTCTGGCGTGGGTGCCAGCCCGCGCGGCTGGTAACTCACTGTGAGGTTACGCAGCGTTACTCTGCCGCGTCAAGCCGAATGGTCCGCACCGACTCTTCCGTGGTAGCGGCCGTGCATTGCGCCGGATGGGTGATCCATGGGGGCCGTTCGGGTGACCGTGGGGACCTGCTACCGTGGATGGCGCAATCCCGACGTCCTTTAAGGTCCGTCCCGTGAGGCGGAGAAGGAGGTCCGTTTCGTATGGACACGCACGACTCGCAGTCCGATGCCCGGCCCGTTCTGGAGGGGCCCGACATCGCACGGGTGCTGACCCGTATCGCCCACGAGATCGTCGAACGCGCCAAGGGCGCCGACGACGTGGTGCTCCTCGGCATTCCGACCCGGGGCGTCTTCCTCGCCCGCCGGCTCGCCGACAAGCTCGAGCAGATCACCGAGCGCAAGGTTCCGTGCGGCTCGCTCGACATCACCATGTACCGCGACGACCTGCGCATGCACCCGCCGCGTGCGCTGGCCCGCACCGAGATCCCCGGTGACGGCCTGGACGGCAAGCTGGTCGTCCTCGTCGACGACGTGCTCTTCTCCGGCCGCACGATCCGCGCCGCCCTCGACGCCCTGAACGACATCGGGCGCCCGCGCGCGGTGCAGCTGGCCGTCCTCGTCGACCGCGGCCACCGCGAACTGCCCATCCGCGCCGACTACGTCGGCAAGAACCTCCCCACGTCGTTGCGGGAGACGGTCAAGGTCCAGCTCGCCGAGGAGGACGGTCGCGACACCGTGCTGCTCGGTGCCAAGCCGGCCGCCCAGTAGCACTCCAGGCGTACGCCGCCGTCGTACGCCGGCTCAGTGCGCGCGCCCGCGCGCCCGTCTGCCCCGAACCTCCCGTTGTGAACTGCCTTACGGAGCCTGACAGATGCAGCGTCATCTCATCTCGGCCGCCGATCTCACCCGCGACGACGCCGTCCTGATCCTCGACACCGCCGAGGAGATGGCCCGGGTCGCCGACCGGCCGATCAAGAAGCTGCCGACCCTGCGCGGCCGCACGATCGTCAACCTCTTCTTCGAGGACTCCACCCGGACCCGGATCTCCTTCGAGGCCGCCGAGAAGCGGCTGTCCGCGGACGTCATCAACTTCACCGCCAAGGGCTCCAGCGTCTCCAAGGGCGAGTCCCTGAAGGACACCGCCCAGACCCTGGAGGCCATGGGCGTCGACGCCGTGGTCATCCGGCACGGCGCCTCCGGAGCCCCCTACCGCCTGGCGAACTCCGGCTGGATCGACGCCGCCGTCGTCAACGCCGGCGACGGCACCCACCAGCACCCCACCCAGGCCCTGCTGGACGCCTTCACGATGCGCCGCCGCCTCATCGGGCCCGACGCCGGGCTCGGCCAGGACCTCGCGGGCAAGCGCATCACCATCGTCGGCGACGTGCTGCACAGCCGGGTCGCCCGGTCCAACGTCGACCTGCTGCACACCCTCGGCGCCGAGGTCACCCTCGTCGCCCCGCCGACCCTGCTGCCCGTCGGCATCGGCACCTGGCCCTGCGAGGTCTCCTACGACCTCGACAGCACCCTGACCAAGTCGGACGCGGTGATGATGCTGCGCGTCCAGCGCGAGCGCATGAACGCCGCCTTCTTCCCCACCGAGCGGGAGTACTCGCGGCGCTACGGACTCGACGGCGACCGCATGGCGCGGATGCCCGAGCACGCCATCGTGATGCACCCCGGCCCGATGGTCCGCGGCATGGAGATCACCGCCGAGGTCGCCGACTCCGACCGCTGCACCGTCGTCGAACAGGTCGCAAACGGAGTGTCCATCCGGATGGCCGTCCTGTACCTGCTGCTCGGTGGCAACGAACCCGCCGTCACCCGCCCGCCCGTCTCCCACCACCACCCTTCCAACGAGCGCTCCGCGCACACCCCCTCTGCGGCCGAGGAGAAGTAAGACAGATGAGCAAGATCCTGATCCGTGGTGCGAAGGTGCTCGGCGGCGCCCCCCAGGACGTCCTGATCGACGGCGCCACCGTCGCCGAGGTGGGGACCGGCCTGAGCGCCGAGGGTGCGGAGGTCGTCGAGGCGGAGGGCAAGGTGCTGCTGCCCGGCCTGGTCGACCTGCACACCCATCTGCGCGAGCCCGGCCGCGAGGACTCCGAGACCGTCCTCACCGGCACCCGCGCCGCCGCCTCCGGCGGTTTCACCACCGTCTTCGCCATGGCCAACACCTTCCCGGTCGCCGACACCGCCGGCGTCGTCGAGCAGGTCTGGCGGCTCGGCAGGGAGCACGGCTACTGCGACGTGCAGCCGATCGGCGCCGTCACCGTCGGCCTGGAGGGCAGGAAGCTCGCCGAGCTGGGCGCCATGCACGAGTCGGCCGCCGGCGTCACCGTCTTCTCCGACGACGGCAAGTGCGTCCACGACGCCGTGATCATGCGCCGGGCCCTGGAGTACGTGAAGGCCTTCGGCGGTGTCGTCGCCCAGCACGCGCAGGAGCCGCGGCTGACCGAGGGCGCCGAGATGAACGAGGGCGTCGTCTCCGCCGAGCTGGGTCTCGGCGGCTGGCCCGCGGTGGCCGAGGAGTCGATCATCGCCCGGGACGTCCTGCTCGCCGACCACGTCGGCTCCCGCGTCCACATCTGCCACCTGTCGACCGCCGGGTCCGTCGAGATCGTCCGCTGGGCCAAGTCCCGCGGCATCGCCGTGACGGCCGAGGTCACCCCGCACCACCTGCTCCTCACGGATGAGCTGGTGCGCACCTACAACCCCGTCTACAAGGTCAACCCGCCGCTGCGCACCGAGCGCGACGTGATGGCCCTGCGCGAGGCGCTCGCCGACGGCACGATCGACATCGTCGCCACCGACCACGCCCCGCACCCGCACGAGGACAAGGACTGCGAGTGGGCCGCGGCCGCCATGGGCATGGTCGGCCTGGAGACCGCGCTGTCAGTGGTGCAGGAGACCATGGTCGACACGGGCCTGCTGGACTGGGCCGGCGTCGCCGACCGGATGTCCGTCAAGCCCGCGCAGATCGGACAGGCCACCGGCCACGGACGTCCCGTCTCGGCAGGTGAGCCCGCCAACCTCACCCTGGTCGACACGGCATACCGTGGGCTCGTGGAACCCGCGGGCTTCGCCTCGCGCAGCCGCAACACCCCCTACGAGGGGCGTGAGCTGCCGGGCCGTGTGACGCACACGTGGCTGCGGGGCAAGGCCACGCTCGTCGACGGGAAGCTCACGTGACACCTGTACTCCTGCTGGCCGCCGAGAAGGAATCGGCGCAAGTGACCGACTGGGCCGCCCGCATCGGCTGGGTCGTCGGCCTCGCCCTGTTCGTCGCGCTCGTCTACTGGCTGATGCGCGAGGGCTGGAAGTGGCGCGGCACCCTCCAGGGCGACCTGCCCGAGCTGCCCGCCGCCCCGGACGCGCCGGGTCCGGCGCGCCTGACCATGACCGGCCGCTACCACGGCTCCACCACCGCCGGGCAGTGGCTCGACCGCATCGTCGCCCGGGGCCTGGGCGCCCGCAGCCGCGCCGAGCTGACGCTGACGGACGCCGGCCTGGACGTCGTACGCCCCGGGGCGAGCGACTTCTTCGTGCCCGTGGCCCAGCTGCGCGAGGCCCGGCTCGACAAGGGCATCGCCGGCAAGGTGCTCACCGAGGGCGGCCTGCTCGTGGTCACCTGGGAGCACGGGGACCGGCTGATCGACTCCGGCTTCCGCTCCGACCACGCGGCCGAGCACAACGAGTGGGCCGACACCATCAACTCCATGATCGAGAAGAACACCAGGGAAGGCGCCGAACGATGACCACCTCCACCAGGGGAGCCAGAACTCCCGCCGTGCTCGTCCTGGAGGACGGCCGGATCTTCCGGGGCCGCGCCTACGGGGCCGTGGGGGAGACCTTCGGCGAAGCGGTGTTCTCGACCGGCATGACCGGCTACCAGGAGACCCTCACCGACCCCTCCTACCACCGCCAGGTCGTGGTGATGACCGCCCCGCACGTCGGCAACACCGGCGTGAACGACGAGGACGCCGAGTCCCGGCGCATCTGGGTCTCCGGCTACGTCGTGCGCGACCCCGCGCGCGTGCCGTCGAGCTGGCGCTCCCGGCGCACCCTCGACGAGGAGCTGGACGCGCAGGGCGTCGTCGGGATCTCCGGCGTCGACACCCGCGCCCTCACCCGCCACCTGCGCGAGCGCGGCGCCATGCGCGTCGGCATCTTCAGCGGCGACGCCGTGCGGGACGACGCGACGCTCCTCGCGCGCGTCAAGGAGGCCCCGCAGATGAAGGGCGCCGACCTCTCCGCGGAGGTCGCCACCACCGAGGCGTACGTCGTCGCGGCCCAGGGCGAGAAGAAGTTCACCGTGGCCGCCGTGGACCTCGGCATCAAGGGCATGACCCCGTACCGCATGGCCGAGCGCGGCATCGAGGTGCACGTCCTGCCGGCCACCGCGAGCGTCGAGGACGTCTACGCCGTGAACCCGGACGGCGTGTTCTTCTCCAACGGCCCGGGCGACCCGGCCACCGCCGACCACCCCGTGTCCGTCATGCGGGGCGTCCTGGAGCGCGGCACCCCGCTGTTCGGCATCTGCTTCGGCAACCAGATCCTCGGCCGCGCCCTCGGCTTCGGCACCTACAAGCTGAAGTACGGCCACCGCGGCATCAACCAGCCCGTCCAGGACCGCACGACCGGCAAGGTCGAGGTCACCGCGCACAACCACGGCTTCGCCGTCGACGCCCCGCTCGACGAGGTCGCCGACACCCCGTTCGGCCGTGCCGAGGTGTCGCACGTCTGCCTGAACGACAACGTGGTGGAGGGGCTCCAGCTCCTCGACCGCCCCGCCTTCAGCGTCCAGTACCACCCCGAAGCGGCAGCGGGCCCGCATGACGCCGCCTACCTGTTCGACCGCTTCGTCTCCCTGATGGAGGGCCAGCGTGCCTAAGCGCACCGATATCCAGTCCGTCCTGGTCATCGGCTCCGGCCCGATCGTCATCGGCCAGGCCGCCGAGTTCGACTACTCCGGCACCCAGGCGTGCCGCGTGCTGAAGTCCGAGGGCCTGCGGGTCATCCTCGTGAACTCCAACCCGGCGACGATCATGACCGACCCGGAGATCGCCGACGCCACCTACGTCGAGCCGATCACCCCCGAGTTCGTCGAGAAGATCATCGCCAAGGAGCGGCCCGACGCGCTGCTGCCCACCCTGGGCGGCCAGACGGCCCTGAACACCGCGATCTCGCTCCACGAGAACGGCGTCCTCGACAAGCACGGCGTCGAGCTGATCGGCGCCAACGTCGAGGCCATCCACAAGGGCGAGGACCGCGACCAGTTCAAGGTGGTCGTGGAGGAGGTCCGCAAGAAGATCGGCCACGGCGAGTCCGCCCGGTCCTACATCTGCCACTCCATGGACGACGTCCTCAAGGGCGTCGAGGAGCTCGGCGGCTACCCGGTCGTGGTCCGTCCCTCCTTCACCATGGGCGGCGCCGGCTCCGGCTTCGCCCACGACGAGGAGGAGCTGCGCCGCATCGCGGGCACCGGCCTCACCCTCTCGCCGACCACCGAGGTGCTCCTGGAGGAGTCCATCCTCGGCTGGAAGGAGTACGAGCTGGAGCTGATGCGCGACAAGCACGACAACGTGGTGGTCGTCTGCTCCATCGAGAACTTCGACCCGATGGGCGTGCACACCGGCGACTCCATCACCGTCGCCCCGGCGATGACCCTCACCGACCGCGAGTACCAGATCCTGCGCGACATCGGCATCGCCGTGATCCGCGAGGTCGGCGTCGACACCGGCGGCTGCAACATCCAGTTCGCGGTGAACCCCGAGGACGGCCGGGTCATCGTCATCGAGATGAACCCGCGCGTGTCCCGCTCCTCGGCCCTCGCCTCCAAGGCGACCGGCTTCCCGATCGCCAAGATCGCGGCCAAGCTCGCCGTCGGCTACACGCTGGACGAGATCCCCAACGACATCACGCAGGAGACCCCGGCCTCCTTCGAGCCCACGCTCGACTACGTGGTCGTCAAGGCTCCCCGGTTCGCCTTCGAGAAGTTCCCCAGCGCCGACTCCACCCTCACGACCACCATGAAGTCGGTCGGCGAGGCCATGGCCATCGGCCGCAACTTCACCGAGGCCTTCCAGAAGGCCCTGCGCTCCCTGGAGAAGAAGGGCAGCCAGTTCACCTTCGTCGGCGAGCCCGGCGACAAGACGCAGCTCCTGGAGCAGGCGGTCCGGCCGACCGACGGGCGCATCAACACCGTCATGCAGGCCATCCGCGCGGGCGCCACGCCCGAGGAGGTCTTCGACTACACGAAGATCGACCCGTGGTTCGTCGACCAGCTCTTCCTGATCAAGGAGATCGCCGACGAGCTGGCCGAGGCGCCCGAGCTGACCGCCGACCTGCTGGCCGAGGCCAAGCGGCACGGCTTCTCCGACACGCAGATCGGCGAGATCCGCGGCCTGCGCGAGGACGTCGTCCGCGAGGTCCGGCACGCGCTCGGCATCCGCCCGGTGTACAAGACGGTCGACACCTGCGCCGCCGAGTTCGCCGCGAAGACGCCGTACTTCTACTCCTCCTACGACGAGGAGAGCGAGGTCGCGCCGCGCGAGAAGCCGGCCGTCATCATCCTGGGCTCCGGCCCGAACCGCATCGGCCAGGGCATCGAGTTCGACTACTCCTGCGTCCACGCCTCCTTCGCCCTGAGCGACGCGGGCTACGAGACGGTGATGGTCAACTGCAACCCGGAGACCGTCTCCACCGACTACGACACCTCCGACCGCCTGTACTTCGAGCCGCTCACGCTCGAGGACGTCCTGGAGATCGTGCACGCCGAGCGGCAGGCCGGACCGGTCGCGGGCGTCGTCGTCCAGCTCGGCGGCCAGACCCCGCTGGGGCTGTCGCAGGCGCTGAAGGACAACGGCGTGCCGATCGTCGGCACCTCCCCGGAGGCCATCCACGCCGCCGAGGACCGCGGCGCCTTCGGCCGGGTCCTCGCCGAGGCGGGCCTGCCCGCCCCGAAGCACGGCACGGCCACCACCTTCGCCGAGGCCAAGGCCATCGCCGACGAGATCGGCTACCCGGTCCTGGTGCGCCCCTCCTACGTCCTCGGCGGGCGCGGCATGGAGATCGTCTACGACGAGACGCGCCTGGAGGCGTACATCGCCGAGTCGACCGAGATCAGCCCGTCCCGGCCGGTCCTGGTCGACCGGTTCCTCGACGACGCCATCGAGATCGACGTCGACGCCCTCTACGACGGCGAGGAGCTGTACCTCGGCGGCGTCATGGAGCACATCGAGGAGGCCGGCATCCACTCCGGCGACTCGGCGTGCGCCCTGCCCCCGATCACCCTCGGCGGCTTCGACATCAAGCGCCTGCGGGCCTCCACCGAGGCCATCGCCAAGGGCGTGGGCGTGCGCGGCCTGATCAACATCCAGTTCGCGATGGCCGGCGACATCCTCTACGTGCTGGAGGCCAACCCGCGCGCCTCGCGCACCGTCCCCTTCACCTCGAAGGCGACGGCGGTGCCGCTGGCGAAGGCCGCCGCCCGCATCTCGCTGGGCGCCACCGTCGCCGAGCTGCGCGCCGAGGGCCTGCTCCCGGCCACCGGCGACGGCGGGGAGCTGCCGTTGGACGCGCCGATCTCCGTCAAGGAGGCCGTCATGCCGTGGTCGCGCTTCCGCGACATCCACGGCCGCGGCGTCGACACGGTGCTCGGCCCGGAGATGCGCTCCACCGGCGAGGTCATGGGCATCGACTCCGTCTTCGGCACGGCGTACGCCAAGTCGCAGGCCGGCGCCTACGGGCCGCTGCCCACCAAGGGCCGCGCGTTCATCTCCGTCGCCAACCGCGACAAGCGCTCGATGATCTTCCCGGCCCGCGAGCTCGTCGCGCACGGCTTCGAGCTGCTCGCCACCTCCGGCACCGCCGAGGTCCTCAAGCGCAACGGCATCAACGCCACGGTCGTGCGCAAGCAGTCCGAGGGCACCGGCCCGAACGGCGAGAAGACCATCGTCCAGCTCATCCACGACGGCGAGGTCGACCTCATCGTCAACACCCCGTACGGCACGGGCGGCCGCCTCGACGGCTACGACATCCGCACGGCGGCGGTGGCCCGCTCGGTGCCCTGCCTGACGACGGTCCAGGCGCTGGCGGCGGCGGTGCAGGGCATCGACGCCCTCAACCGCGGCGACGTGGGCGTCCGCTCGCTCCAGGAACACGCGGAACACCTGACCGCGGCCCGCGACTAGCAGCCCCGAGGGGGACACCGGAAACGGTGTCCCCCTCTTCGTGAGGACACCACGTCCTCGTGAGGACACCATGTACAAGATCTTCTTCCGTCTCTTCTTCAAGCGGCTGGACCCGGAGCAGGCGCACCACCTCGCCTTCCGCTGGATCCGCCTGGCCGCCCGCGTGCCCGTGCTGCGCACCTTCCTCGCGGCCGCCCTGGCGCCCCGCTACAAGGAGCTGCGCACCGAGGCCCTCGGCCTGCGGATGCACGGCCCCTTCGGGCTCGCGGCCGGCTTCGACAAGAACGCCGTCGGCATCGACGGCATGGCGATGCTGGGCTTCGACCACGTCGAGATCGGCACGGTGACCGGCGAGCCGCAGCCCGGAAACCCCAAGCAGCGGCTGTTCCGCCTGGTCGAGGACCGGGCGCTGATCAATCGCATGGGCTTCAACAACGACGGCTCGCTCCGCGTGGCCGCCCGCCTGGCCTCCCGTACGCCCGTCTTCAAGCCGGTCGTCGGCGTCAACATCGGCAAGACCAAGGCCGTCCCGGAGGAGGAGGCCGTCGCGGACTACGTGAAGTCCGCCGAGCGGCTCGCGCCGTACGCCGACTACCTCGTCGTCAACGTCTCCTCGCCGAACACGCCGGGTCTGCGCAACCTCCAGGCGACCGAGGCCCTGCGTCCCCTGCTGAGCGCCGTCCGCGAGGCCGCCGAGCGCACGGTCTCCGCCCGTCGCGTCCCACTGCTGGTCAAGATCGCGCCGGACCTCGCCGACGAGGACGTCGACGCCGTGGCCGACCTCGCCGTCGAGCTCGGCCTGGACGGCATCATCGCCACCAACACCACCATCGCCCGCGAGGGCCTCGGGCTGACGTCCGCACCCGGCCTGGTCGAGGAGACCGGCGGTCTGTCCGGTGCGCCGCTGAAGGAGCGGTCCCTGGAGGTCCTGCGGCGCCTCTACGCGCGCGTGGGCGACCGGATCACCCTGGTGGGCGTCGGCGGCGTCGAGAACGCCGAGGACGCCTGGCAGCGCATCCTGGCCGGCGCCACGCTCGTCCAGGGCTATAGCGCCTTCGTCTACGAGGGGCCCTTCTACGCCCGCACGATCCACAAGGGGCTCGCCGCCCGCCTGGCGACCAGCCCGTACGCCACGCTCGCCGACGCGGTGGGCGCCGACGTGAGGAAGACGGCATGAGTGCCCTGGAACCCTTCGGCGCCCGCCTGCGCCGGGCCATGGACGAGCGCGGCCCGCTGTGCGTGGGCATCGACCCGCACGCGTCCCTGCTGGCCGAGTGGGGCCTGAACGACGACGTCGCGGGCCTGGAGCGGTTCAGCCGCACGGTCGTCGAGGCGGTGGCCGACCGGGTCGCCGTGCTCAAGCCGCAGAGCGCCTTCTTCGAGCGGTTCGGCTCGCGCGGCGTCGCCGTGCTGGAGAAGTCCGTCGCCGAGGCGCGGGCGGCGGGCGCGCTGGTCGTGATGGACGCCAAGCGCGGCGACATCGGCTCGACCATGGCCGCCTACGCCGAGTCCTTCCTGCACAAGGACGCCCCGCTGTTCTCCGACGCGCTGACGGTCTCGCCCTACCTGGGCTACGGCTCCCTCGCCCCGGCCGTGGAACTGGCCCGGGAGAGCGGCGCCGGACTGTTCGTGCTGGCGCTGACCTCCAACCCGGAGGGCGGCGAGGTCCAGCACGCTGTGCGCTCCGACGGCCGGAACGTCGGGACGACCATGCTCGCGCACCTGGCCGCCGAGAACGCCGGCGAGCAGCCCCTGGGCTCCTTCGGCGCGGTCGTCGGCGCCACGCTCGGTGACCTGTCGACGTACGACCTGGACATCAACGGTCCGCTCCTCGCGCCCGGGATCGGGGCCCAGGGGGCCACGCCGGCCGATCTCCCCCGGGTCTTCGGCCCGGCCGTGCGCAACGTCGTGCCGAACGTCAGCCGGGGAGTGCTGCGCCACGGCCCCGACACGGTCGCTCTGCGTGACGCCTCGGAACGCTTCGCGGAGGAGATCCGTCAGGCCGTGACGTCCTCCTGAGGCGGTCCAGACCATCGGCGGGAGCTCCGGCGGGCGGTCCGAGGAGCAGTTGAATCTGAATACATCCTCAAATCCAGGGCAGTATGTCCTAAATGTCCGTTCACCTGAAGGCTGACCAGGACTTTTCCGCTGTTCTCGCTGACTCCGGCGGACTTGCCCGCTAGTCTCCGACGAGAGAACGGGCAAGCGTGTGTTGCTCGTACCTCCCCAGGTGTGGGGCGACTAGGTTCCTCACCGGTCCGTATCCGACAGTTCGACATCCGAGGTGACGTAGGCGTGGCTCTTCCGCCCCTTACCCCTGAACAGCGCGCAGCCGCGCTCGAAAAGGCCGCCGCGGCTCGCCGGGAGCGGGCCGAGGTCAAGAATCGACTCAAGCACTCCGGCGCCTCCCTTCACGAGGTCATCAAGCAGGGCCAGGAGAACGACGTCATCGGCAAGATGAAGGTCTCCGCCCTCCTCGAGTCGCTGCCGGGCGTGGGCAAGGTCCGCGCCAAGCAGATCATGGAGCGACTCGGCATCTCCGAGAGCCGCCGCGTGCGGGGTCTCGGTTCCAACCAGATCGCCTCCCTGGAGCGCGAGTTCGGCAGCACCGGCTCCTGAACCGCCCACTCCGCGGAAGCGAGTCCCGGGCACTCCGGGATTGCTGGATAATCGCTGCATGGCTGTAACACCCCGGGGGACGTCCCCCGTACCCCCGGACGCACGTCCGCGGCTGACCGTGCTCTCCGGCCCCTCCGGGGTCGGCAAGAGCACGGTCGTCGCTCATATGCGCAAGCAACACCCCGAGGTCTGGCTCTCGGTGTCGGCGACGACCCGCAAGCCCCGTCCCGGCGAGCAGCACGGAGTCCACTACTTCTTCGTCACGGACGACGAGATGGACAAGCTGATCGCCAACGGAGAGCTGCTGGAGTGGGCCGAGTTCGCCGGCAACCGCTACGGCACGCCGCGCGCGGCCGTGCAGGAGCGCCTGGAGAAGGGCGAGCCGGTCCTGCTCGAGATCGACCTCCAGGGCGCCCGTCTGGTCCGGGAATCGATGCCCGAGGCCCAGCTGGTGTTCCTGGCCCCTCCCTCCTGGGAGGAGCTGGTGCGCCGGCTCACCGGACGGGGCACCGAACCGCCCGAGGTCATCGAGCGCAGGCTCGAGGCGGCCAAGACCGAACTGGCCGCGGAACCGGAGTTCGACACCACCCTGGTCAACACCTCCGTCGAGGACGTGGCCCGCGAGCTGCTAGCCTTGATGGACGTCGTGTGACCATCGCTGATCGATCCGGTCCTCGCTGATCATCCCGACAGAATCTTTCCCATCCATCGGAAGGTAGAGCGTGTCCTCTTCCATCTCCGCGCCCGAGGGCATCATCAACCCGCCGATCGACGAGCTCCTCGAGGCCACCGACTCGAAGTACAGCCTCGTGATCTACGCGGCCAAGCGGGCCCGCCAGATCAACGCGTACTACTCGCAGCTCGGCGAGGGTCTCCTCGAGTACGTCGGTCCCCTCGTCGACACGCATGTCCACGAGAAGCCGCTCTCGATCGCCCTCCGCGAGATCAACGCGGGGCTCCTGACGTCCGAGGCCGTCGAGGGCCCGGCGCAGTAAATACGATTTGCAGCTTGACGCTGACTTGTCCACAGGCCCGGCAGGCCGACTGCCGGGCCTGTGGTGTGTGATGGGTCCTGTAGGTCGCCGAGGTCCGGGGAGAGACAGTGGACAAGCCGAAGGTCGTGCTGGGGGTCAGCGGCGGCATCGCCGCGTACAAGGCCTGTGAGCTGCTGCGGCGGCTGACCGAGTCGGGTCACGACGTGCGCGTGGTGCCCACCGCCTCCGCCCTGCACTTCGTCGGGGCCGCCACATGGTCCGCCCTGTCCGGCAACCCGGTCTCCACCGAGGTCTGGGACGACGTCCACGAGGTCCCGCACGTCCGCATCGGGCAGCACGCCGACCTGGTCGTCGTCGCCCCGGCCACCGCCGACATGCTCGCCAAGGCCGCCCACGGCCTCGCCGACGACCTGCTCACCAACACCCTGCTCACCGCCCGCTGCCCCGTCGTCTTCGCCCCCGCGATGCACACGGAGATGTGGGAGCACCCGGCCACCCAGGAGAACGTGGCGACGCTGCGCCGCCGCGGCGCCCTGGTCGTCGAGCCCGCCGTGGGCCGCCTCACCGGCGTCGACACCGGCAAGGGCCGCTTTCCCGACCCGGCGGAGATCTTCGAGGTCTGCCGCCGGGTGCTGGCCCGCGGCGTGCGCGAGCCCGACCTCACCGGGCGGCACGTCGTGATCAGCGCCGGCGGCACCCGGGAGCCCCTCGACCCGGTCCGCTTCCTCGGCAACCGCTCCTCCGGCAAGCAGGGCTACGCCCTCGCCCGCACCGCCGCCGCCCGCGGTGCCCGGGTCACGCTCGTCGCCGCCAACAGCAGCCTCCCGGACCCGGCCGGCGTGGACGTGGTCCCGGTCGGCACGGCCGTGCAGCTGCGCGAGGCGGTGCTCGCGGCCGCCGCCGGGGCCGACGCCGTGGTGATGGCGGCGGCCGTCGCCGACTTCCGCCCCGCGGCCTACGCCACCGGAAAGATCAAGAAGAAGGACGACCGGGAGCCCGAGCCGATCACCCTGGTGCGGAATCCGGACATCCTCGCCGAGATCTCCGCCGGCCGGCCGCGCCCCGAACAGGTGATCGTCGGCTTCGCCGCGGAGACCGACGACGTCCTGGCCAACGGCCGCGCCAAGCTCAAGCGCAAGGGCTGCGATCTGCTGGTCGTGAACGAGGTGGGGGAGCGCAAGACCTTCGGTTCCGAGGAGAACGAGGCGGTCGTGCTCGGTGCGGACGGCAGCGAGACCGCCGTCCCGCACGGCCCCAAGGAGGCCCTGGCCGAAATCGTGTGGGACCTCGTGGCCGAACGACTGGCCTGAGCGCTCCTCCACCAGCAGCGCCACTCGAAACCGGCTGGATCGGGGCGTGGCGCCTCTGGCCAATGCCGCTCGGAATTGGGCAGAATGCCCGTGCCGCAGGTCACAGCGCTCCCGAGGGACGAGACAGGGGGGCCGTGGCCGAAGCGTGACCCGTAAACTGTTCCACGGACGGCGCCGGGTGCAGCCCCCGCCGTCCGCCAATGATCAGCCAGCAGCCGCTGCAACCCCAGGGAGCGTTGTGTCCCGTCGCCTGTTCACCTCGGAGTCCGTGACCGAGGGTCACCCCGACAAGATCGCTGACCAGATCAGCGACACCATTCTCGACGCGCTCCTGCGCGAGGACCCCTCCTCGCGCGTCGCCGTCGAGACCCTGATCACGACCGGCCTGGTGCACGTGGCCGGCGAGGTCACGACCAAGACGTACGCGGACATCGCGACGCTGGTCCGGAACAAGATCCTCGAGATCGGCTACGACTCCAGCAAGAAGGGCTTCGACGGCGCCTCCTGCGGCGTGTCGGTGTCCATCGGCGCGCAGTCCCCGGACATCGCCCAGGGCGTGGACACGGCGTACGAGACGCGTGTCGAGGGTGACGACGACGAACTCGACAAGCAGGGCGCCGGCGACCAGGGCCTGATGTTCGGCTACGCGACGGACGAGACGCCGACGCTGATGCCGCTGCCCATCTTCCTCGCCCACCGCCTGTCCAAGCGCCTGTCCGAGGTGCGCAAGAACGGCACGATCCCCTACCTGCGCCCGGACGGCAAGACGCAGGTCACCATTGAGTACGACGGTGACAAGGCGGTCCGTCTGGACACGGTGGTGGTGTCGTCCCAGCACGCCTCCGACATCGACCTGGACTCGCTGCTCGCTCCGGACATCAAGGAGTTCGTGGTCGAGCCCGAGCTGAAGGCGCTGCTGGACGAGGGCATCAAGCTCGACACGGAGAACTACCGCCTCCTGGTCAACCCGACCGGCCGCTTCGAGATCGGCGGCCCGATGGGCGACGCCGGCCTGACCGGCCGCAAGATCATCATCGACACCTACGGCGGCATGGCCCGTCACGGCGGCGGTGCCTTCTCCGGCAAGGACCCGTCCAAGGTCGACCGCTCCGCGGCGTACGCGATGCGCTGGGTCGCCAAGAACGTGGTGGCCGCCGGCCTGGCCACGCGCTGCGAGGTGCAGGTCGCCTACGCGATCGGCAAGGCCGAGCCGGTCGGCCTGTTCGTCGAGACCTTCGGCACCGCCAAGGTCGACACGGACCGCATCGAGAAGGCGATCGACGAGGTCTTCGACCTGCGCCCGGCCGCCATCATCCGCGACCTGGACCTGCTCCGCCCGATCTACTCCCAGACCGCCGCGTACGGCCACTTCGGCCGTGAGCTGCCGGACTTCACCTGGGAGCGCACCGACCGCGTGGACGCCCTGCGCAAGGCGGCGGGGCTGTAGTACCGGCCGTACGGCACCTGTGTGACGGGCCCGGCACCCTGCGGGGGGCCGGGCCCTGTCGCGTCCAGGCCCCGTCACGTCCGGGCCGCGTCGCCTCCGGGCCGCGTCGCGTCCGGGTGGCGGACGCCTGGCCGAGTGCCGGCCGTCGCGCCGGTGGGGAACCCGGCAGCCGTCGGATGTCAGTGGCGTTTGGTAGGAATGCAGGCGTGAGCAGCGAGAACGAGCAGGCGGACGGCGAGGCGCAGGGCGCCCCGCCCGAGCAGCTCGCGCTCATCCGCGAGAGCGTGCGCAAGGCCAAGACCCCCCGGGCCAAGCCGCGGACCTGGCGCGGAGCCGCGCTCGCCAAGGAACTGCCGGTCGCCCGTGTCCTCGTCGACAAGGGTGTGCTCCACCTCGACCGCTACTTCGACTACGCCGTGCCCGAGGAGCTGGACGAGCAGGCCCGGCCGGGTGTCCGGGTCCGGGTGCGCTTCGGGGCCGGGCGCAACCGGGTGCGGGACGGACGCCGTGAGGGCGGCGGCCTGATCGACGGCTTCCTCGTCGAGCGGCTGCCCGAGTCGGACTACTCCGGTCCGCTGGCGGCCCTGGCCCAGGTCGTCTCACCGGAGCAGGTGCTGAGCGAGGAACTGCTCGCACTGGCCCGGACGGTCGCCGACCGGTACGCGGGCAGCCTCGCCGACGTGCTCCAGCTGGCCGTGCCGCCGCGCAACGCACGGGCCGAGCAGCGCCCCTCGCCCGAGCCGTTGCCGCCGCCCACGGCTCCCGAACCGGGCTCCTGGCAGCGCTACGAGCACGGGGCGGCCTTCCTGGAGTCCCTCGCCTCGGGCGGCGCGCCCCGAGCCGTGTGGAACGCGCTGCCGGGTCCGCAGTGGAGCGAGGAGCTCGCCCGCGCCGTCGCGGCGACGCTGGCTTCCGGGCGGGGCGCGCTGGTGGTGCTGCCCGACGGCCGGGCGGTCGCCCGGGCCGACGCCGCGCTCACCGCCCTGCTGGGGGAGGGCAGGCACGCGGTGCTCACCGCCGACGCCGGCCCCGAGAAGCGGTACGCCCAGTGGCTCGCGGTACGGCGCGGCTCCGTCAGGGCCGTGGTCGGCACCCGGGCCGCGATGTTCGCGCCCGTCCAGGACCTGGGCCTGGTCGCCCTCTGGGACGACGGCGACGACAGCCACAGCGAGCAGCACGCCCCGCAGCCGCACGCCCGCGAGGTGCTGCTGCTGCGCGCCGCGCAGGACCGGTGCGGCTTCCTGCTGGGCGGCTGGACCTGCACGGTGGAGGCCGCGCAGCTCGTCGAGACCGGCTGGGCGCGGCCGCTCGTCGCCGGCCGCGACCAGGTGCGCTCCACAGCTCCTCTCGTCCGGACCGTCGGGGACGGGGACCTCGCCCGGGACGAGGCCGCCCGGGCCGCCCGGCTCCCCACCCTTGCCTGGCAGGCCGTCAGGGAGGGCCTGAAGCAGGGGCCGGTGCTCGTGCAGGTGCCCCGGCGGGGCTACGTGCCGCGCATGGCGTGTGCCCAGTGCCGGGCGCCCGCGCGGTGCCGGCACTGCTCCGGGCCGCTGGAGACGCGGGACGGCGGGGCGCTGTGCTGCGGCTGGTGCGGGCGTGAGGAGGGCGCGTGGCACTGCCCGGAGTGCGGGGCGTTCCGGTTGCGCGCCTCGGTCGTGGGAGCGCGGCGGACGGCCGAGGAACTGGGCCGGGCGTTCCCGGCGGTCCCGGTGCGGACCTCGGGACGGGAGCACGTGCTGGACACGGTGCCGGGTGCGCCCGCGCTGGTCGTCAGCACACCGGGGGCGGAGCCCGTCGCCGAGGGTGGCTACGCGGCCGCGCTGCTGCTGGACGGCTGGGCCATGCTCGGGCGGCCCGATCTGCGGGCCGGGGAGGACGCGCTGCGGCGGTGGATCGCCGCCGCGGCCCTGGTCCGGCCGCAGCCGGCCGGCGGCACGGTGGTGGTCGTGGCCGAGCCGACGCTGCGGCCGGTGCAGGCGCTGGTGCGCTGGGATCCCGTCGGGCACGCGGTGCGGGAGCTGGCCGAGCGGGCCGAGCTGGGATTCCCGCCGGTGTCCCGGATGGCCGCGGTGTCGGGCCCGGCGGAGGCGGTGGCCGACTTCCTCCGGACGGCCGAACTGCCGTCCGAGGCCGAGGTGCTGGGACCGGTGCCCCTGCCGGTGCCCCCCGCTGGACGACCGCGCCGGGCCGGGGCTCCGCCGCCCGGGGAGCAGTGGGAGCGGGCCCTGCTGCGGGTGCCGCCCGGCCGGGGCGCGGCCCTGGCGGCAGCGCTCAAGGCCGCGCAGGCGGCGAGGACGGCCCGGGGGAGTGGTCAGGGGGCAGGTGTGTGGGTCCGGATCGACCCGGCCGACATCGGGTGAGACCCGTCGGGCCCGGACCCGGGGCTGGAGCGGGCCCGGGCGGATCGGGTGGGGGCGCGGGCAGGTGGGCGCGGGCAGGTGGGGCGGGCTGGGGGGAGGGCTGCGGCTCGGCGAGGGTGCCGGCCCTCGGCAGGTGGGCCCGGTGGTTGTCGGGGTGTGACGCCAGGGCAGGGCGTGCCGTCCTGGAAACGCGGCTGCCCTCCCGGAGGGGGGCCGGGAGGGCAGGGCTGTGGAGCGGGGAGCCGTCGCTGGTCAGCCGTCGCGTGTCAGCCGTTGCGCGGGCCGGGGAAGGCCGTCGGCCGGACCTCTTCGCGCAGCGCCGGGCTGCCGGCGGTGGGCTGCGTCGGCATGGAGCGGGCCGCGGGGACCGTCGGCATCGTGGGAAGTCCGGCGGGCACGTTGACCGTGCGCGTGCCGGACGGCTCGGGGGAGCGCTCCGGCTCTGCCGTGACCGTCTGCGCCGCCGCCCGGCGGGCGCCGTACCGGCGGTGCACGGCCTGCTTGGTGACACCCAGTGCGGAACCGACGGCGTCCCAGGAGAAGCCGAGGGAGCGGTCGAAGTCCACGGCCGCCGTCACCAAGGTCTCGACACTGTCCCGCAGCTCCTGGGCGAGACGTACCGTCGGGGCGGGTGCGCGTCCGTAGACGACGAAGCCCGTGGACGGGCCGGAGCGGCGCGGGCGGTAGACGTTGCCCAGCTGGGCGGTGAGGGTGCGCAGTGCGTCCACCTGCCGGCGGACCCGCTCGATGTCCCGCACCAGCAAGTGCAGGCTGGCCCGAGCCTGGGCGTCGTGGGTTGCGTGGTCGGCCATGAACAAGCCTCTCGAACCGGCGTTGAAAGGAACGGGCCGCGACTGCGGCCCTCTGTGGTCAACTCTGTCTTGACCAACGCGGATTCGCCCCGCTGGTCACGGTGCAGGGGCGTAGGAGCATATGCGTGCGCCCGTTTGCGCGGGGCGTGCGCCTCGCCCTCGGCCTTTGCCGGCCGGTGTTGCCGGCCGCTGTCGGCGGCCTCCCGGGCCCGGCTCATAGACTTGGGCTTCGCCCGTCACCCGCCCCCGCCCCGAGAGGCCCCCAGCACCCCATGAAGCTCGTCTTCGCCGGTACACCCGAGGTCGCCGTTCCCGCCCTGGACGCTCTTCTCGCCTCCGGACGGCACGAGGTGGCCGCCGTCGTCACGCGGCCCGACGCTCCGGCCGGGCGTGGGCGCAGGCTCGTCGCCTCGCCCGTCGCCGAGCGGGCGGAGGAGGCCGGGATCGAGGTGCTGAAGCCGGTGAAGCCGAAGGACCCCGAGTTCCTGGAGCGGCTGCGGGAGATCGCGCCCGACTGCTGCCCCGTCGTCGCCTACGGCGCGCTGCTGCCCCGGGTCGCCCTCGACGTCCCCGCGCACGGCTGGGTGAACCTGCACTTCTCGCTGCTGCCGTCCTGGCGGGGTGCCGCGCCGGTGCAGCACGCCATCATGGCCGGTGACGAGATCACCGGGGCGTCGACCTTCCTCATCGAGGAGGGGCTCGACTCGGGGCCGGTGTACGGGACGGTGACCGAGGAGATCCGGCCCACCGACACCAGCGGGGACCTGCTGACGCGGCTCGCGTTCGCCGGGGCCGGGCTGCTCGCGGCGACCATGGACGGGATCGAGGACGGCACGCTCAAGGCGGTGCCGCAGCCCGCCGAGGGCGTCAGCCTGGCGCCGAAGGTCAACGTGGAGGACGCGCACCTGGACTGGTCCGTGCCCGCGCTGCGCGTCGACCGGGTGGTGCGGGGCTGCACCCCGGCGCCCGGTGCCTGGACGACGTTCCGCGGCGAGCGGCTCAAGCTCATCCAGGCCGCGCCGGTGCCCGACCGCACGGACCTCGCCCCGGGGGAGATCGCCGCCGGGAAGAACAGCGTGCACGTCGGCACCGGCTCGTACGCGGTGGAGCTGCTGTGGGTGCAGGCCCAGGGCAAGAAGCCGATGCGGGCCGCGGACTGGGCGCGCGGGGTACGGATCGGCGAGGGGGAGCGGCTCGGCGGCTGACGCCCGACCGGCGGCTGACGCCCGGCCGGCGGGCTCGCCGGGTCCGCCGGGTCCGCTGCCCGGCAGCCGGCCGAGCGCGGCCCGCTGGCGGCCCGCCGTCGGGCCGGAGATCCCTCCACGGCGGCGCCGTCCGGCGGTGCGCCGCAGGTATCCTCCGCCGGACCGCCGGACCGCCGGACCGCCGGACCGCCGGACCGCCGGACCGCCGGACCGCCGGACCGCCGGAACCGCGCAGACTGCAGGGATCGCCCGGGCCGCCGGATCGTCCGGGCCGCCGGATCGTCCGGGCCGCCGGATCGTCCGGGCCGCGGGGCGCCCTGACCGCCCGGATCGCCTGACCGCCCGGATCGCCTGACCGCCCGGATCGCCGGACCGCCCGGATCGTCGGATCGCCCGGGCCGCCTGACCGTCCGGGCCGCCGGGCGCCTTGACCGCCCGGATCGCCGGGCCGCCCAGACTGCCGGGACCGCCCGGATCGCCGGGCCGCCTGACCGCCTGGGCCGCGGGGCGCCCTGACCGCCTGACCGCCCGGATCGCCTGACCGCTCGGATCGCCGGGCCGCCCAGACTGCCGGGACCGCCCGGATCGCCGGATCGCCCGGGCCGCCTGACCGTCCGGGCCGCCGGATCACCCTGGCCGCCTGACCGCGCGGATCGCCAGACCACCCAGACCACCCCGACCGCCCCGACCGCCCGACCGCCGGACGGCACCCGGCGGCGTAGGCTGGGCGGCGCACCTCTTCTCACACCCGGAGCACCTTTTTCGTGAGCGAACAGCCCCGCCGTCCCCGCACGTCCGGCAAGCCCTACCGCCGTCCCAAGAAGGACCCCGTCCGCATCCTGGCCTTCGAGGCGCTCAGGGCCGTGGACGAGCGCGACGCCTACGCCAACCTCGTCCTGCCGCCGCTGCTGCGCAAGGCTCGTGAGCAGGGCGACTTCGACGCCCGGGACGCGGCGCTGGCCACCGAGCTGGTGTACGGGACGCTGCGCCGGCAGGGGACGTACGACGCGGTGCTGGCGGCCTGCGTGGACCGGCCGCTCGGGGAGGTCGACCCGCCGGTGCTGGACGTGCTGAGCCTCGGGGCGCACCAGTTGCTCGGCACCCGCATCCCGACGCACGCGGCCGTCTCCGCCACCGTCGAACTCGCCCGGGTCGTACTGGGCGACGGGCGGGCGAAGTTCGTCAACGCCGTGCTGCGCAAGGTCGCGCAGCACGACCTGGACGGCTGGCTGGAACGGGTCGCGCCGCCCTACGAGGACGACCCCGAGGACCACCTCGCCGTGGTGCACTCGCACCCCCGGTGGGTCGTGTCCGCGCTGTGGGACTCCCTGGGCGGCGGGCGCGCCGGCATCGAGGAGCTGCTGGCCGCCGACAACGAGCGGCCCGAGGTGACCCTGGTGGCCCGGCCCGGCCGCTCCGGTGCCGAGGAGCTGCTGGACGAGGACGCCGCCGTGCCGGGGCGCTGGTCGCCGTACGCGGTGCGGCTGACCGAGGGCGGGGAACCGGGTGCCGTCGCCGCCGTGCGCGACGGGCGGGCGGGAGTGCAGGACGAGGGCAGCCAGCTCGTCGCGATCGCCCTGGCCAACGCGCCGGTGGAAGGGCCCGACCGGCGCTGGCTGGACGGGTGCGCCGGACCGGGCGGCAAGGCCGCGCTGCTGGGTGCTCTGGCCGCGCAGCGGGGGGCCCTGCTGGTCGCCTCGGAGAAGCAGACCCACCGGGCAGGACTGGTGGCGCGGGCCCTGGACGGCAATCCCGGGCCGTACCAGGTGATCGCCGCGGACGGGACCCGCCCGGCGTGGCGGCCCGGCAGCTTCGACCGGGTGCTGGTCGACGTGCCCTGCACCGGTCTGGGCGCCCTGCGCCGCCGACCCGAGGCACGCTGGCGTCGCCGCCCGGAGGACCTGGAGGGGTTCGCGCCGCTCCAGCGCGGCCTGCTCCGCACCGCCCTGGAGTCGGTGCGGGTCGGCGGTGTCGTGGGCTACGCGACCTGCTCGCCGCACCTCGCCGAGACCCGGGCCGTGGTCGCCGACGTGCTGAAGCAGTTCCCGGACACCGATCTCCTCGACGCCCGTGGGCTGCTGCCGGACGTGCCGGACCTGGGGGACGGGCCCGACGTGCAGCTCTGGCCGCACCTGCACGGCACCGACGCGATGTACCTGGCGCTCATCCGCCGGACCGGCTGACCCCGGCCGGCTGACCCGGGCCGGCGGGCGTCCGTCCCGGAGCGTGTCACTCGCCGGGACGGCCGGCCGGCGCTCCGGCGGGCTCCCGGGCCGGTGCCCCGCCGTCCTGCCGGGCCAGCCGGTGCGGCCACCACACCTTCGGGCCGATGTCCAGGAACAGGGACGTCACCAGCACCGAGCGCACGACGAACGTGTCGATGAGGACGCCGAGGGCGACCGCGAAACCGATCTCGGCGAAGGCGACCAGCGGCAGGGTGCCGAGCGCGGCGAACGTACCGGCCAGGACGAGGCCGGCCGAGGTGATCACCGCGCCGGTGGCGGCCAGCCCTGTGACCACGCCCGCCCTGGTGCCCTGGCGGGCCGCCTCCTCGCGGATCCGGGTGGTCAGGAAGATGTTGTAGTCGATGCCCAGGGCCACCAGGAAGACGAACACGAACAGCGGGAAGTCGGTCGCCTCGGCCGTGTAGTCGAAGACGTACCGGAACGCCAGCGCGCTGATGCCCAGGGCCGCCGTGAACGACAGGATCACCGTGCCGATCAGCAGCAGCGGGGCGACCAGGGCCCGCAGCAGGGCGCAGAGGATCAGCAGGACGACCACCAGCACCAGCGGGATGATCAGCACGTTGTCGTGCGTGGTCGCCTTGTCCATGTCCAGCAGGGCCGCCGTGCCGCCGCCCACCCGGGCGTCGGCGTCCGGTACCGCGTGCACGGCGTCGCGGACCCGCTCGACCGTCTGTTTCGCGGCCTCGCTGTCCGCCGGGGCCGTCATCGTCGCCTCGAAGAGGACCCTGCCCTCGAAGCCGGGTCTGGTGCCCGGCGGCAGCCCGAGGGACTGCGGCACCACGCCCGGGGTCCGCGCGACCGCCCGGCCCACGTCGACGGCCTGCTCCCGGTCACTGACCACGACGAGCGGGTCGCCGCTGCCCGCCGGGAAGTAGCGGGCCGACACCTGCTGGCCCTTGATGGAGTCCGGCTCGCCCGTGAAGGCGTCCGCGTTGGGGATGCCCTCGGCCCGCAACTGGATCAGGCCCAGGGAGCAGACCGCCAGCACGAGCGCGGTGACGGCCCAGGTGGTACGGGGCCGGCGGGCGATCCGCCGGCCTGTGCGCGCCCAGAAGCCCCGCTCGGTCGGCTCGGCGGAGCCCAGGTGCGGGATCACCGGCCAGAAGATCCACCGGCCGCAGATGACCAGCAGGGCGGGGAACAGGCTCATCATCGCCAGCAGGGCGACGGCGACGCCGATCGCGGCGACCGGGCCGAGGCCTCGAGTGGAGTTCATCTCGGCGGCCAGCAGCACCAGCATGCTCAGCACCACGGTCGCCCCCGAGGCGAGCACGGCCGGTCCGGCCCGGTGCAGGGCCAGGGCCATGGCCTCGTGCCGGTCCTCGTGCCGGCGCAGCTCCTCCCGGTAGCGGGCGACCAGCAGCAGGGCGTAGTCCGTCCCCGCGCCGAAGACGAGCACCGTGAGGATGCCGGCGCTCTGCCCGTTCACTGTCAGGCCCGCGTGCTCGGCCAGAACGTAGATCAGCGCCTGGGCGGTGAACAGGGCGCACACCACCGAGATCAGGGGCACCACGAGCAGAGTGAGGCTGCGGTAGGTGATCAGCAGCATGACGATCACGACGGTCATCGCCGCGAACAGCAGCGTGGAGTCGATGCCCTCGAAGGCCTCCGCCGAGTCGGCCGCCGTCCCGCCCGGGCCCGTGACGTGCACGGCCAGGCCGCCACCGCTCTCGCCGACGTCGTCGCGGACGGACTCCACCGCGGGGGAGATCCGCTCCCAGCCCTTCTCGTCCATGGTGATCGGCACGAACACCTGCGCGGCCCGGGGATCGGCAGCGCGGTCGTAGACCGGCCCGCGCGTCTGTGCGCCCCGGATGCCGTGGTCGCGCAATTCCTTCAGCTCACGCACGTCCTGAGTGATGCGCGCCCGGTCCTGGGGCGTCAGCCCGCCCTCCCGCGCGTAGATCACCACCGCCGGGATCTGCTCCGGCCGGAAGTCCTCCGACTCCTGCAGCACCTGCGTCGACTCGGCGGACCCGGGCAGCCAGGACGCCGCGTCGTTGTCCTGGGCGTCGGTCAGCTTCATCGCGAAGGGCGCGGCGACGAAGAGCACCACCAGCCACAGCACCAGCACCAGCCACTTGGCCCGCCGCCCGCAGACCAGATGCGCGACACCCTGCTTCATGGCATCCCCCTCCGCGAAGACGCCCGGTGCGGGGCGCCGGTCTGTGACATGTGCGGCGCTGCCGCGGGGGCGCGACGAGCCACGCGAGTCCCGCGGCCGGCAGACCAGCTGGGTCCGATGCCCACAACCCCCGGACGGCATGGCAGTCTTAGGACATGGCCGTGCAGATCAACCCCAGCATCCTGTCCGCCGACTTCGCCCGCCTCGCGGACGAGGCGCAGGCCGTGCAGGGAGCCGACTGGCTCCACGTCGACGTGATGGACAACCATTTCGTCCCGAACCTCACGCTCGGGGTGCCGGTCGTAGAGTCGCTCGCTCGTGCGACGGACACTCCGCTGGACTGTCATCTGATGATCGAGGCCCCCGATCGGTGGGCGCCCCAGTACGTGGAGGCGGGGGCCGGTTCGGTCACCTTCCACGTCGAGGCCGCCGCCGCGCCGGTCCGGCTCGCCCGGGAGATCCGCGCCAAGGGCGCCCGCGCCTCGATGGCGCTGAAGCCCGCGACTCCCGTCGAGCCGTACGAGGACCTGCTCCCCGAGCTCGACATGCTGCTGATCATGACGGTCGAACCGGGCTTCGGGGGACAGGCCTTCCTCGACATCATGCTTCCGAAGATCCGCCGGACCCGCGAGTTGATCAGCAAGCACGGGCTGGAGCTCTGGCTCCAGGTCGACGGCGGAGTCTCCGCTTCCACGATCGAGCGGTGCGCGGAGGCCGGAGCCGACGTCTTCGTGGCCGGATCGGCGGTCTACGGGGCGAACGACCCGGCAGAAGCGGTACGTGCACTACGCACCCAGGCCGAGGCGACGACCGCGAAGGCCACCTGGGCGTGCGGCCACTGAGCCACAGCAAAGTGAACGGCTCTCATCAGGGCTGATCGTCCGCGCCGGATCTGCAAGGATGAACGGCGAATCCAGAGTGTGAACAGCAGTGAGGAGATCGCCGTGTCGGGTATGTCGGCGGGCCGGTCAGCCATGCGGATGGGACCCGCTGAGCTGGTGCAGGCGGCGGCCATGGCCCGCCGCTTCTACCTCGAGGGCAAATCCAAGATCCAGATCGCGGAGGAGTTCGGCGTCAGCCGCTTCAAGGTGGCCCGGGTCCTGGAGACCGCCCTCGAACGGGACCTCGTACGCATCGAGATCCGGGTGCCCGCGGAACTGGACGCCGACCGCTCGGACGCCCTGCGCGCCCGGTACGGCCTCCGGCACGCCGTCGTGGTCGAGTCGCCGGCCGAGGCCGAGGAGACGCCCGACCCGGAGAACCTGGGAGAGGTGGCCGCCGACCTGCTCGGCGAACTGGTCGACGAGGGCGACGTCCTGGGACTCGCCTGGGGCCGCTCCACCATCCACATGGCGGCGGCGCTCGACCGGCTGCCGCCGTGCACGGTGGTGCAGCTGACCGGCGTGTACGACGCCGGGACCGCCGAACGCGGCTCGGTCGAGGCCGTGCGGCGGGCCGCCCAGGTGTCCGGAGGCGACGCCCACCCCATCTACGCCCCCATGCTGCTGCCCGACGCCGCCACGGCCACGGCGCTGCGCAACCAGACGGGCATCGCCCGGGCCTTCGAGCACTTCGACAAGGTCACCGTCGCCTGCGTCTCCATCGGGTCCTGGGAGCCGGGCATCTCCACGGTGCACGACATGCTCAGCGACGAGGAGCGCGCGCACTACGCCTCGCTCGGTGTCGCCGCCGAGATGTCCGCGCACCTCTTCGACGCGGAGGGGCGCCGGGTCGGCCGGGACCTGGGCGAGCGGTGCATCACCGTCAAGGCCGACCAGTTGCGCCGCATCCCCGAGGTCGTCGCCATAGCGGGCGGGCAGCGCAAGGGCCCGGCGATCGACGCCGTCCTGCGCTCCGGGCTCGTCACCAGCCTGGTGACGGACACCTCGGCCGCCGACTACCTGATGACCGCGGGTCCGGCCCCGAAGCCCGCGCTCAACCGCGCCGACCCGGACGGGGCCTGACCCATGGCCGGTGAGGTGCCCCCGCACGACCCGGCGGGCCGGATCGTGCGCGTCCTCGACCTCGACGGGGTCACGGACAAGGCGGGCCTGATGGACCGCTGCGCCCGCGACCTGGCGCTGCCCGACTGGTTCGGCCGCAACTGGGACGCGCTCGCCGACTGTCTGTCCGACCCCGCCCTGTGGCCCGAGGGGGCCGTGGAGCGGGGGCTGCTGGTCGTCGTGCGCGGCTGGCGCGGCTACGCCGAGGCGCGGCCCGAGGAGTGGCAGGTCGCCGAGGAGATCTTCGCCGAGGCCACGGACCGCGGCCCGGGCCTGTTCGTGACCCTCGGGCTTGGAGCATCCTCCGAAGGGGGCCCTGACCAGGCTGGATGATTCGCCCGGGGCCGGGAGTGCCCGTGTCATGGGACAATGAAGTACGTGCTCTTTCCCCCTGGCCGGCCGGTCCGGGGGTCACCTCTGATCGACTGGGATGTGCAGCACGTGCGTTTCCTCAATGACATCCAGCCCGGGTACGACCTGACGTACGACGACGTCTTCATGGTGCCGAGCCGCTCCTCGGTGGGCTCGCGGCAGGCCGTCGACCTCAGCTCCCCGGACGGCACGGGCACCACCATCCCGCTCGTCGTCGCCAACATGACCGCCATCGCCGGGCGCCGCATGGCCGAGACCGTGGCCCGCCGCGGCGGGCTGGTGGTGATCCCGCAGGACATCCCGATCGACGTGGTCACCGACGTCGTGTCCTGGGTCAAGAGCCGGCACCTGGTGCTGGACACCCCGATCATCCTGTCCCCGCACCAGACCGTCGCCGACGCGCTGGGGCTGCTGCCCAAGCGAGCGCACGACGCCGGTGTCGTCGTCGACGAGAACCACAGGCCCGTCGGCGTGGTCACCGACGCCGACCTCTCCGGCGTGGACCGCTTCACGCAGCTGTCCGAGGTCATGTCCCGGGACCTGCTGCTCATCGACGCCGACAGGGACCCGGGGGAGGCCTTCGGCGTCCTCGACCAGGCCAACCGCCGCTACGCCCCCGCGGTCCACGCCGACGGCACGCTCGCCGGCATCCTGACGCGCAAGGGCGCCCTGCGCGCCACGCTCTACACCCCGGCCACCGACGACCGCGGCCGGCTGCGCGTCGCGGCGGCCGTCGGCATCAACGGCGACGTCGCGGGCAAGGCCGAGCAGCTGCTGAAGGCCGGTGTCGACACGCTCGTCATCGACACCGCGCACGGCCACCAGGAGTCGATGATCAGCGCCCTGAAGCTGGTGCGCGACCTCGACCCGCAGGTGCCGATCGTCGCGGGCAACGTCGTGGCCGCCGCGGGCGTGCGCGACCTCATCGAGGCCGGCGCGGACATCGTCAAGGTCGGTGTCGGCCCCGGCGCCATGTGCACCACGCGCATGATGACCGGCGTGGGCCGGCCGCAGTTCTCCGCCGTCCTGGAGTGCGCCGCCGAGGCGGCGAAGTACGGCAAGCACGTGTGGGCCGACGGCGGCGTCCGCCACCCCCGCGACGTCGCCATGGCCCTCGCCGCCGGCGCGTCCAACGTGATGATCGGCTCCTGGTTCGCCGGCACCTACGAGTCCCCGGGCGATCTGCAGCACGACGCCCAGGGCCGCGCCTACAAGGAGTCCTTCGGCATGGCCTCCGCCCGTGCCGTGCGCAACCGCACCTCCGAGGAGTCGGCGTACGACCGCGCCCGCAAGGCGCTGTTCGAGGAGGGCATCTCCACCTCCCGCATGTTCCTCGACCCGGCCCGCCCCGGCGTGGAGGACCTGATCGACTCGATCATCGCGGGCGTCCGCTCCTCCTGCACCTACGCCGGCGCCGGCTCCCTGGCGGAGTTCGCCGAGAAGGCCGTCATCGGCGTCCAGAGCGCCGCCGGCTACGCCGAGGGCAAGCCCCTGCACGCCAGCTGGAGCTGACGGCCGCCGCCGTCGCGAACGGCCCCCGCCGACCCGCCCTGCGGGACGGCGGGGGCCGTTCCGCATGCCGGCCGCCGAGCGGGCGGGGGACCCCGCCGGGGCCCTGTGACGAGGCCCGGTGCAACAGTCGACAGCCGTCCTGCAACGAACGCCCACCGCGCCCCTGTCAACGCAATGATCTTGCGGGTATGCGCAAGGTTGCTGCATTTCGGCAGCAACGCCGATCCTCGTAGGCTGTCGCCTCGTACGTGGCGTGGCGGGGACTCCGCTCGGTGGGTCCCTGCTCAAGGGTGCCCGCGGTCCCTGCCGCCCTGACCGGCAGCGAAAAGGAGCCAGCGCGTGCTCGACCAAGGCGCACCCCCGCAGAACCCAGGCCAGACAGCCGCCCCCGCGTCCCCCGGCATCGGCGCGCGCCTCATGCGCCGCAAGCCGGTGGAACGCCTGGTCGCGGAGGGCGGGCAGGGCGAGGGAGGGTCGCTGCGCCGCTCCCTGGGGCTGTGGCAGCTCACCATGATCAGCATCGGTGCCACCCTCGGCACCGGCATCTTCGTGGTCCTCGGCGAGGCCGTCCCCAAGGCGGGCCCGGCCGTCACGCTCTCCTTCGTCATCGCCGGTCTGACCGCCCTGTTCTCGGCGCTGTCCTACGCCGAGCTGGCGGGCACCATCCCCGTCTCCGGCTCCTCCTACTCGTATGCGTACGCAACGATGGGCGAGCTGATCGCCTGGATCTGCGGCTGGTGCCTGGTGCTGGAGTACGGCGTGTCGGTGGCCGCCGTGGCCGTCGGCTGGGGTGAGTACCTCAACGAGCTGCTCGACGGGACCATAGGCGTCACCATCCCGGCGGCCCTGTCCGCGCCGCCCGGAGACGGCGGCGTGTTCAACCTGCCCGCGCTGATCGTCGTCCTGCTCGCCATGGCGTTCCTGCTGGGCGGTGCCCGCGAGTCGGCCCGCGCCAACACCGTCATGGTCGTCGTGAAGATCGCCGCCCTGGTGCTGTTCTGCGCCATCGGCGTCCAGGGCTTCCGCTCGGGCAACTACGAGAACTTCATGCCGCTCGGCATGGCCGGGGTCAGTGCCGCCGGTGCCACGCTGTTCTTCTCCTACATCGGCTTCGACGCCGCCTCCACCGCCGGTGAGGAGGCCAAGAACGCCCAGCGCGACCTGCCCCGCGCGATCATGCTGTCGCTGGTCATCGTCACCGCGCTCTACGTGCTGGTCGCTGCCGTCGCCGTCGGCGCCAAGCCCTGGAAGGGCTTCACCGACTCCGAGGCCGCCCTCGCCCAGATCATGCGCGAGGTCACCGGGCAGAGCTTCTGGGGCACGCTCCTCGCCTTCTGCGCCGTCATCGCCATCGCCAGCGTGGTGCTGACCGTGCTCTACGGCCAGACCCGCATCCTCTTCGCCATGTCCCGCGACGGACTGGTCCCCAAGGTGTTCGCCCGGGTCCACCCGAAGACCGGCGCGCCGCGCGCCAACACCCTGATCGTGTCGCTGTTCTGCGGCGTCCTGGCCGCGGCGATCCCGCTCGGGCAGCTCGCCGACGCCACCAGCATCGGCACCCTGTTCGCCTTCGCGCTGGTCAACGTCGCCGTCGTGGTGCTGCGCCGCACCAAGCCGGACCTGCCGCGCACCTTCCGGGTGCCGCTCTCGCCGGTGCTGCCGGCGCTCGGCCTCGGCTTCTGCGTCTGGATGATGGGCAGCCTGTCCACCGTGACCTGGGTGGTCTTCGGTGTCTGGATGGCGGCCGGGCTCGTGTTCTACTTCGTGTACGGCTACCGCCGCTCCCGACTCGCACCATCCGAGAAGTGATCGACCCACAGTGCTGAACGATCTCGACGAACGCATCGTGCACGCCCTCGCCGAGGACGCCCGCCGCTCCTACGCCGACATCGGCTCGCTCGTCGGCCTGTCCGCGCCCGCCGTGAAGCGGCGCGTGGACCGGCTGCGGGCCACCGGGGCCATCACCGGCTTCACCGTACGGGTGGACCCGGGCGCCCTCGGCTGGGAGACCGAGGGGTTCGTCGAGATCTACTGCCGCGGCAACACCTCCCCGGAGACCATCCAGCGCGGCCTGGAGCGCTACCAGGAGGTGGTGGCCGCCTCGACGGTCACCGGGGACGCGGACGCGATCGCCCAGGTCTTCGCCTCCGACATGCGCCACTTCGAGCGGGTCCTGGAGCGCATCGCCGGCGAGCCGTTCGTCGAGCGCACCAAGTCCGTGCTCGTCCTCTCGCCGCTGCTGCGGCGCTTCTCGTCGGGGTCGCCGACGTAATCCCGTGGCCCCCCGCGGGCCGGCCGCCCTAACCTGGGTGTCATGAACCGGCGACATTGATCCACCAGCCGTGCCTCCCGGGGACCGCCCCGGACGCCGTACCTCCGGCGTCCGATCGGTCCTGACGGGAAGGCCCCATGACACTCCCCCTCGCCCGCGTGCCCGCGCCCGGCGTCCGCCGGCTGACGCGCACGCTGTACGGCTACGCGTTCCTCGACGACTTCGTCCTGCTCTACCCGCTGTACGCGCTGCTCTTCGCCGACACCGGCCTGCCGCTGTGGCAGATGTCGTCCCTCTTCGCGCTGTGGTCGCTGACCTCGGTGGTGCTGGAGGTGCCCTCCGGTGCCTGGGCGGACGCCGTGTCGCGCCGCGCCCTGCTGTGGATCGGCCCGCTGCTCACCGCCCTCGGCTTCGCACTGTGGGTGACCGTCCCCTCGTACGCGGCGTTCGCCGCCGGTTTCGTCCTGTGGGGGGCCGGTGGTGCCCTCGGGTCCGGCGCCCTGGAGGCGCTGGTCTACGACGAACTGGACCACCGGGGCGCCGCCGGCGCCTACGCGCGGGTCATGGGGCGGGCCCGGGCCGCCCGGCTGCTGGGCACGGTGGCCTCCATCGGCCTCGCGGCACCCGTGTTCGCCTGGGGCGGCTACGCGGCCGTCGGTGCCGCCAGCTTCCTGGCCTGTGTGCTGGCCGCCCTGACCGCGACCCGGTTCCCGGAACACCGGGCCCGGCCGGAGGGCGGCGGCGACGGCTGGGCGGCGACCCTGCGGTCCGGGCTCGCCGGGGCCCGCGGGGACCGCGCGGTGCGCGGCGCGCTGCTGCTCGTCCCGGCCGTGGCCGCGGTGTGGGGCGCCCTCGACGAGTACACCCCGCTGCTGGTGCGGGACACCGGCGTCGCCGACGCCACCGTGCCCTGGCTGATCATGCTGATCTGGGCGGGCGTCACCGCCGGCAGCCTGCTGACCGGCCCCGCCGAGCGACTCGGCACGGCCGGGCTGGCGGCCCTGCTGGCGATCGGCGCGCTCGCCCTCGCCGTGGGCGCCGCCACCCGGTCGCTCGCCGGGATGGTACCGGTCGCCCTGGCCTTCGCGGCGTTCCAGCTGGCGGAGGTGCTCGCCGACGTCCGGCTCCAGCACCGGATCGACGAGTCAAGCCGGGCCACGCTCACCTCCGTCGCCGGCCTGGGCACCGAACTGGCCACGGTCGCCACCTTCGGCGTGTACGCCCTGCTCGGCACGGAGCTGGCGCACGGCACCGTCTTCGCCCTCCTGGCGATTCCCTACCTGGTCACGGCCCTGGCGCTGGTCAGAGCTCGGGCTGCCACGCCACGACCGTGAAGTCCCCCGTCCCCTTCCTGACCTTCTCGAAGGGGGCGGAGCTCACGCACTTGGGCAGCCCGTCGGTCTCGGCAGGGCTGCCCGTGGCGGCCCAGCTGTACCCGAGCCGGTCGTGGCGGCCCAGGTCGTGGACGGTGACGCCGACCCGCTTGCCCTCGGCGCCCGGCAGGTCGGACTCGGTGACGACGCCGGAGACGACGGCCACCTTGCCGCCGGTCACCAGGCAGTCGACCTTCACCTCGGCTCGGGCCCCGAAGTCGTCCAGATAGTGGCTGAACGTGAAGGTGCCGGTGGCCTTGGTCGGGTCGGCCCCGTCCGCCGAGGCCAGGTGCGCGTCGAACGTGAACGTGATGTCGTCCCCGGCCGAGCGGTACAGCTTGGCGGTGCCGGTGAGCGCGGCGGCCTCCCGCTGCCGGGGCGGGTCGGAGGCCGCCCCCGCCGAGGCCGTCGCGGCGGAGGCCGCCCCGGCGGTGAGCAGCAGTGCGGAACCGAGCACGACGATCTTCGTACGGAGCTGCATTGCGGTCCTTTCCGCAGGTCGTGTGGACGGTGTTCACTCTCCCGGTCCGCGCCCGCCGGGTCGTCGCACCCAGGGCGGGACCCGGTCTCCGCCGCACGGCGGGGAGGACGGGACGGCCCTCGACTCCCAGGACGACCCGGGCTCCTCCCCGGGTCGCGCAACGAATCGCCGTCCGGCCCGGGACGCACGCAACGAACCGTTCAGCAGCGCGCAACGGCTCCTTCTTGTCCCCCCTGGTCAGCCGCCCGTACGGTCTACGTGGCCCCTCCAACGACCTCGTGGGCCCTTCGACCACCCCTCCGTCCGGTGAGGAACACGCATGCGCACCGCCCTGCTCCAGAGCTCCGGCCGCCCCGGCTCGACCGTCGAGAACCTCAAGGTCCTCGACGAGGCCGCGGGCCGGGCCGCCGCCGCGGGCGCCGGGCTGCTCGTCACGGCGGAGATGTTCCTGACCGGCTACGCGATCGGTGACGACATCGGCCGGCTCGCCGAACCCGCCGACGGCGACTGCGCGGACGCGATCGCGGAGATCGCGACGCACCACGGCCTGGCCATCGCCTACGGCTACCCCGAGCGCGCCGGCGACACGGTGTTCAACTCCGCCCAGCTGATCTCCGCCGACGGCACCCGGCTCGCGAACTACCGCAAGACCCACCTCTTCGGCTGCTTCGAGCGCGACCACTTCACCCCCGGCGAGCAGCCGGTCGTCCAGGCCGAGATCGACGGCGTGCGCGTCGGCATCCTCATCTGCTACGACGTGGAGTTCCCGGAGAACGTCCGCGCCCACGCCCTGGCCGGCACCGACCTGCTGATCGTGCCGACCGCGCAGATGCACCCGTTCCAGTTCGTCGCCGAGTCGATGATCCCGGTGCGGGCCTTCGAGAACCAGATGTACGTCGCGTACGTCAACCGGGTCGGCCGCGAGGAAGAGTTCGAGTTCGTGGGCCTGTCGACGCTCGCCGGCCCCGACGGGATCGCCCGCACCCGGGCCGGCCGCGGTGAGGACCTCGTCCTCGCCGACGTCGACCCCGCCTTCGTCGCCGCCTCCCGCGAGGCCAACCCGTATCTGAGCGACCGGCGGCCCGGCCTGTACCGGCCGCTCGTCTGACACCCCCTGAACCGCCCGTTCGTCCCCGTGCAAGGAGTCCGTACCCCATGACGTCCACCGTGCCCAACGCCGTCGAGCACGCAGACGCGCAGCAGCCGCCGATCACCATGTTCGGCCCGGACTTCCCGTACGCGTACGACGACTACCTCGCCCACCCGGCCGGTCTCGGGCAGATCCCCGCGACCGAGCACGGCACCGAGGTCGCGGTCATCGGCGGCGGGCTGTCCGGCATCGTCGCCGCGTACGAGCTGATGAAGATGGGCCTCAAGCCGGTCGTGTACGAGGCCGACCAGATCGGCGGGCGGCTGCGCACCGTCGGTTTCGAGGGGTGCGACGAGTCGCTCACCGCCGAGATGGGCGCCATGCGCTTCCCGCCGTCCTCGACGGCCCTGCAGCACTACATCGACCTCGTGGGCCTTCAGACGCGTCCGTTCCCCAACCCGCTGGCCGAGACGACCCCCTCGACCGTCGTCGACCTCAAGGGCGAGTCGCACTACGCCCAGACCATCGACGACCTGCCGCAGGTCTACCGGGACGTCGCCGAGGCCTGGGGCCGGTGCCTGGAGGAGGGCGCCGACTTCTCCGACATGAACCGCGCCCTGCGCGAGCGGGACGTGCCGCGCATCCGCGAGATCTGGTCCCAGCTCGTCGAGAAGCTCGACAACCAGACCTTCTACGGCTTCCTGTGCGACTCCGAGGCGTTCAAGTCCTTCCGGCACCGGGAGATCTTCGGCCAGGTCGGCTTCGGCACGGGCGGCTGGGACACCGACTTCCCCAACTCCATCCTGGAGATCCTCCGCGTCGTCTACACCGAGGCCGACGACCACCACCGCGGCATCGTGGGCGGCTCCCAGCAGCTGCCGCTGCGCCTGTGGGAGCGTGAGCCGCAGAAGATCGTCCACTGGCCGCTCGGCACCTCGCTGGCGACCCTGCACGAGGGCGGCGAGCCCCGCCCGGCCGTCACCCGGCTGCACCGCACGGCCGGAAACCGGATCACGGTGACGGACGCACGCGGCGACATCCGCACCTATCAGGCGGCGATCTTCACCGCCCAGTCCTGGATGCTGCTGTCGAAGATCGCCTGCGACGACTCGCTCTTCCCGATCGACCACTGGACCGCGATCGAGCGCACCCACTACATGGAGTCCTCGAAGCTGTTCGTGCCCGTCGACCGGCCGTTCTGGCTGGACAAGGACGAGGAGACCGGGCGGGACGTCATGTCGATGACGCTCACCGACCGCATGACGCGCGGTACGTACCTGCTCGACGACGGCCCCGACAAGCCCGCCGTCATCTGCCTGTCGTACACCTGGTGCGACGACAGCCTGAAGTGGCTGCCGCTGTCCGCGAACGAGCGGATGGAGGTCATGCTGAAGTCCCTCGGCGAGATCTATCCCAAGGTCGACATCCGCAAGCACATCATCGGCAACCCGGTGACGGTCTCCTGGGAGAACGAGCCCTACTTCATGGGCGCGTTCAAGGCCAACCTCCCCGGCCACTATCGCTATCAGCGGCGCCTGTTCACGCACTTCATGCAGGACCGGCTGCCCGAGGACAAGCGCGGCATCTTCCTCGCCGGCGACGACATCTCCTGGACGGCCGGCTGGGCCGAGGGCGCGATCCAGACCGCCCTCAACGCGGTCTGGGGCGTCATGCACCACTTCGGCGGCGAGACCGACCCGACCAACCCGGGCCCCGGCGACCTCTACGACGAGATCGCGCCGGTGGAACTGCCGGAGGACTAGCACCACCGCGCGGGCAGGTCGAGGGGCGTGAGCAGCATGCGTCCCGCGAAGCCCACCGCCGTGTCCAGACGGTCGCTGAACTCCCCGGCCACGTCGGGGAGTTCCCGCAGCGCCCACAGTGCGCGGGCCGCCGTCCAGGTGGCGTCCCGCGCGCGGTCCAGGCTCCAGGAGCCGAGCAGGTGCGTCAGCGGGTCGGCGATCTGGAGGAGGTCGGGGCCCGGCATCAGGTCCTCGCGGATGCGCTCCTCCAGCGAGACGAGGAGATCGCCCACCGCCTCGAACTCGTCCTCCAGCTCGGCCGGGGCGCAGCCGAGCGCACGGCAGGTGTCCACGACGGCCAGCGCGAGATCGTGCCCGATGTGCGCGTTGATGCCCGCCAGCGCGAACTGCAGCGGCCGCACCCCGGGGTGGCGGCGGAACTGGAACAGCGGCCGCCAGCAGGCCGGTGGGCGCCGCTCGTCCAAGGCCGCCTCTACGGCGTCGAGATACCGCCGCGCGAACCGCACGTCCAGCGTGATGGCCGCGTGCCGGTCGGTGAACCGCCCGGTGTCGACGTGGCGGTCGACCTCCTGTGTCACGGCGAGGTAGACGCGGTTGAAGACCGCCACGCCGTCGCGCGGGTGCAGGGCCGTGTCGAGCGCGCGCATCCGGTGGATGACTGCGTCGACCGGGGTGTCCACAGCTGGGGGGAGTGGTTCGCATCGCGGCATGCGGGCAGAGTCCCAGCTCCGGGTCGGCGGCAGTACCGGCGGGCCCGGCGCTTCCCCGAAACGGGGGAACGCGGCTGGGCGCCGCACGACCCGGCGGTCTACGACTTGGCGTCGCCGTAGGAGGACGTGCCCTCGTCGAGCAGGGGCTGCTGCGTCTTGAGGTGGGCCGGGGCGAAGGCACGCAGGGCGTGGTAGCCGGTGATCACCACGAGCGTGCCGAGCGCGATGCCGCTCAGCGAGAACGTGTCCGTGAACTCCAGCGACACGTTGCCGACGCCGATGATGATGCCCGCCGCCGCGGGGACGAGGTTCAGCGGATTGCGCAGATCCACCCCGGCGTTGATCCAGATCTGTGCGCCGAGCAGGCCGATCATGCCGTACAGGATGACGGTGATGCCCCCCAGCACCCCGCCCGGGATCGCCGCCACGACCGCGCCGAACTTGGGGCAGAGGCCGAACAGCAGGGCGAAGCCGGCGGCGGCCCAGTACGCGGCCGTCGAGTAGACGCGGGTCGCGGCCATCACGCCGATGTTCTCGGAGTACGTGGTGGTGGGCGGGCCGCCGACCGCGGTCGACAGCATCGAGCCGACGCCGTCGGCCGCGATCGCCGTGCCCAGCTTGTCGTCCAGCGAGTCCCCGGTCATCTCGCCGACCGCCTTCACGTGCCCGGCGTTCTCGGCGACCAGGGCGATGACGACCGGCAGCGCGACCAGGATCGCCGACCACTCGAAGGACGGGCCGTGCAGCGTCGGCAGCCCGATCCAGTCGGCCTGGCCCACGCCGGACAGGTCCAGCCGCCAGTGGTCGGTGACCTTGCCGCTGCCGTCCGCCGAGTGGATCTTCCCGAAGACGAGGTCGAAGACCCAGGAGATGCCGTACCCGAAGACCAGCCCGAGGAAGATCGCGATGCGCGACCAGAATCCGCGCAGGCAGACGACCGCGAGGCCGGTGAACAGCATGACCAGCAGCGCCGTCCACTGGTCCTGCGGCCAGTACGTCGACGCCGTCACCGGGGCCAGGTTGAAGCCGATCAGCATCACCACCGCGCCCGTGACGATCGGCGGCATCGCCACGTGGATGATGCGCGCACCGAACCGCCGCACGGCGAGCCCCACCAGGAACAGCGCGCCGCCCACGACGAAGACCGCGCCGGTGACGGTCGCGCTGCTGCCGCCCTGCGCGCGGATCACGGCCGCCACGCCGACGAAGGACAGCGAGCACCCGAGGTAGCTGGGCACGCGGCCGCGGGTGGCCAGCAGGAACACCACGGTCGCGACGCCCGACATCATGATCGCGAGGTTGGGGTCCAGACCCATCAGCACCGGGGCCACGAACGACGCCCCGAACATGGCCACCACGTGCTGGGCGCCCAGCCCGGCCGTGCGGGGCCAGGAGAGCCGCTCGTCGGGGCGGACCACGGCGCCGGGCGCCGGTACCTTGCCGTCGCCGTGTACTTTCCAGCGGACGCCGAGATCCATGGTGCGGTTTCGCTTTCGTCGTGCGTGCGAGTGTCCGGACCATTGTCGGGGTGCGCCGGGAGCGGCCGTGACCGGGGCTGACCTGGACGGTCCGTGTCGGCACGGGCCGGTGGGCGCCTGCGGCCGGCGTGACCCGGCGGGGCCGTACCGCGCGGGCCGGCCGGCCTAGGTCGTGTCCGCAAAGTCCCGCCTGCCCCGCGACGCCTGGCACGCACTCTCGCCGCACCGGACGAAGCCCCAAGTACGATCCAGTACGAGGGACTCCGCCCGGCACGCCGAGAGCACGCACCAGACGCCGCGGGGCCCGCCCTCCGGGCGAACGACGGGACTTTGCGGACACGACCTAGGGGCGCGGGTCCGGAACGGCCGCCTCCCGCCGTCCGACCTTGGTCCGCTCACCGGGGCGCAGCACCCCCGCGAACGCCACCAGACCGCACGACAGCGCCGTCACCAGGCAGAACGACACCATCAGGCTGGTCGCCTGGGCCAGCATGCCGATCGCGCTCGGCGCGATGAGCCCCGAGGTGTACGTGATGGTCGCGACGCCGGCGATGGCCAGGCTCGGGTTGGAGCCGCTGCGGCCCGCGGCCGCGAAGCACAGCGGCACGACGACGGCGATGCCCAGTCCCATCAGCGCGAACCCGCCCATCGCCACCGCCGGGTGGTCGGCGACCACGATCAGCAGCCCGCCCAGCACGGCGAACACACCGCTCGCCCGCACCGTCCGCACGGCCCCGAAGCGGTCCACGACCCTGTCGCCGGCGATGCGGGCCACCGCCATGGTGAGGGTGAAGCCCGTGGTGCACGCGGCGGCGAGGCCGGCCGAGGTCTCCAGCTGCTCCCGGAGGTACACCGCCGACCAGTCCAGGCTCGCGCCCTCGGCGAACACCGCGCAGAAGCCGATCGCGCCGATGAGCAGCGCGGAACGGGGCGGCAGGGCGAAACGCGGCGGCGGCTCCTCGTCCTCGGCGGGCTGCAGGTCGAGCACCCACTGGCAGGACAGCACACCGGCGGCGGTGAGGACCGCGGCGGCCAGGACGTGGTGCACCCGGGCGTCCGCACCGAGGTGCGCGGCCAGCGTGCCGGCCGCCGACCCCACCAGGGCACCCGCGCTCCACATGCCGTGCAGGCCGGACATGATGGACCGGCCGAGACGGTTCTCGACCTCGACGCCCAGCGCGTTCATCGCCACGTCGGCCATGCCCGCCGTGGCGCCGTACACGAACAGGGCCAGACACAGCGTCAGCAGGTTCGGGGCGAGGGACGGCAGGACCAGCGCCAGCGTCCACAGGGCGATCAGGCCGCGCAGCGCGTTGCGGGCACCGAAGCGGTGACTGATGCTGCCGGCCAGCGGCATCGCGACCGAGGCGCCCAGCGCGGGGAAGGCGAGCGCGATGCCCAACTGCCCGGCGCTCACACCGGCGTGGTCCTGGATCCACGGCACGCGGGTGGCGAACGAACCGGTGACGGCGCCGTGCACCGCGAAGACCGCGGCCACGGCGTACCGGGACCGCTTCACCTCGCGCAGTTCGTCGACCACGTTGCCCATTCTGCGGTCCCCCTCCGGTTCGCTGCCGCGCTCATGTCGTGGAGGCGTAAACTATCAGGAACCCTGCCTGATAATAAGAGGGTTTCCGGCGCACCCCGGCCGACGGTCGCCGCCGATCTGGGAGGATCCCCGGCATGCCCGCATCCCCGAGCACCGCCCGGGCCATCAACGACCGGCTCGCGCTGCGCCTGCTGCAGCAGGAAGGCCCGTTGACGGCAGGGCAGTTGAAGCAGCTGACCGGCCTGTCCCGGCCGACCGTCGCCGACCTCGTCGAACGCCTCACCGCCGCCGGGCTGATCTCGGTCGTGGGCGAGGCGGGGGAGCAGCGCCGCGGACCCAACGCCAGGGTGTACGGCATCGTCGCCGACCGGGCCCACCTGGCCGCGCTCGACGTCCGCACCGAGGGCGTCGCCGTGACGGTCGCGGACCTGCTCGGGCGGGTCCTGGCCGAGGCCGCGGTGCCCATCGGGGGCGACACGGGGACGGGGCCGGCCGTGGAGCAGGCCGTCTCGCTCGTGGAGCGCGTGGTGAAGGAGGCCGGGGCGGAACGTCTGCACACCGTCGGGATCGGCGCGCCCGGTCTGATCGACCCGGCCAGTGGCGAACTGCGCGACTCCACCGGGCTGCCGGCGTGGCACCGCCGCCTGGCCACCGCCCTCCAGGAGCGACTGCCCGAGACCCGCGTCAGCGTGGAGAACGAGACCAACCTCGCGGCCCTGGCCGAGCAGCGCGACGGCGCCGCCCGGGACCGGGACACCTTCGTGCTGCTCTGGCTGGGCCACGGGACGGGCGCGGCCGTCGTCCTCGACGGCGCCCTGCGCCGCGGTGCCTCCGGCGGCACCGGGGAGATCGGCTTCCTCCCGGTGCCGGGTACCGGCGCGCTGCCGTCGTCGACCGACTGCGAGGGGGGCTTCCACTCCCTGGCCTCCTCGGCGGCGGTGGTGCGACTCGCGGCGGAGTACGGGGTGCCGTCGGAGCCGGGGCAGGAGGAGCCGCCCGCGGAGGTGGCACGGACGGCGGCGGGCCTGGTGCGGGCGGCGGTCGAGGACGTACGGCACGAGGGGTCCGAGGCCGGGGGCGCGGTCACCGCGGCGCAGTCCGCTCCGGCCGCCTCCGCCCGGTTCCTCGAGGCCCTGGCCGACCGGATCGCCGTCGGAGCCGCCTCGGTCGTGGCGGTCCTGGACCCCGGCTGCGTGGTGCTGGGCGGTGAGATCGGCCAGGCCGGCGGCGAGGCGCTCGCGGCCCGTGTGCAGGACCGGCTCGCCCGGATGACACCGCTGCGGACGGAGGTCCGGCCGACCACGCTGGGCGGCGCCGCGGTCCTTCGCGGCGCCCTCCTGACGGCTCGCGACCGCGCTCAGGAGGAGCTGTTCACCCCCGGGGAGCGGTCATCCGCCTCGAGGTAGGTGCGGGCCAGAGGGGCCAGGGGCACGCGGGACAGGACAGCACCCCCCGGATGTGACATGCGCGTCCGCGAAGGGGACGTGGGAAGGCCCGACGGCGGGCAAGGGCCGTCGTCACCGCCGCCGGGCCGGTTCGTGGGGAGTGCCGACCGACTGCCGACCCTGCGACGACCCTAGAAAGGACTAGACCATTGCGTCAATAGGTGCGGGACGGCGGGGCCCGTCAAGAGTCCCGGCGGGTGCGGGAGTTACGGCGCCCGCCGCGCCGGGGAAGCGGGGCGGCACGTTCTGTGAGGCAACCCACACCCCCCACCTCCCTGTACGCCGATCGGGCGTGGCACACTGGTCCCTGTATCAACAGCAGCGCACTCCGGGGTCGGTGAAAGTCCGAACCGGCGGTTACAGTCCGCGACCCGGTCGCCTCCAGCGACCGGTTGACCAGGTGAAATTCCTGGACCGACGGTTAAAGTCCGGATGGGAGGCAGTGCGCGGCGAGCGGGCATCCGTGCGCGCCGCCCGAGCGGTCCGTCCTGAGGACGGACTCCGTCCGGCGTCGTCCCCGGTGTTCCCGTTCGTGTCATCTGTCGTCATCGACAGCCCCGGAGTCCGTGCCCGAAGAGGCAGGAGGACCCGGGAAGTGTTCACCGGAATCGTCGAAGAGCTGGGCGAGGTCACCGCCGTCGAGACCCTCGACGACGCCTGTCGCTTCCGCCTGCGCGGCCCCCTCGTCACCCAAGGCGCCAAGCACGGGGACTCCATCGCCGTCAACGGCGTCTGCCTCACGGTCGTCGACCACGAGGGCGACGAGTTCACGGCCGACGTCATGGCCGAGACCCTGAACCGCTCCAGTCTCGGGGCCCTGCGAGCCGGCTCCCGCGTCAACCTCGAACGCCCCATGGCCGTCGGCGACCGCCTCGGGGGCCACATCGTGCAGGGCCACGTCGACGGCACCGGCGAGATCCTGGAGCGCACGCCCTCGGAGAACTGGGAGATCGTGAAGATCTCCCTGCCCGCCGACCTCACCCGGTACGTCGTCGAGAAGGGCTCCATCACCGTCGACGGCATCAGCCTCACCGTCGTCGACGCCGCCCCCGACCACTTCACGGTCAGCCTCATCCCGACCACCCTCGACCTGACCACGCTCGGCCACAAGCAGCCCGGCGACCCGGTCAACCTCGAGGTCGACGTCATCGCCAAGTACGTCGAGCGGATGCTCGGCGACCGCGCCCGGGGGGCAGCCGCGTGAACACCCTGAACACCGAGGCGTTCGTCCTCTTCGGCCAGCACATCCTCTGGTCCGACATGATCGGCAACCTCTTCGGCCTCGCGGCCCTCGCCCTCGGCTGGCGGCGCTCCATCTGGACCTGGCCCGTGCAGTTCCTGGCCGGCCTCATCCTCTTCGGCGCGTTCTTCGGCCACCTCACCGGAAGCGCGGGCAAGCAGGCGGTCGTCATGATCGTCGCCCTGTACGGCTGGTGGCAGTGGCAGCGCGGCAGGGGACAGGGCGGGGACGGCCACATCGCCGTACGGTTCGCCACCTGGCGCGAGCGGGGCACGATGGCCGCGGCGGCCGCCGCCGGCACCGTCGCGGTGGCGCTGCTGTTCACCGCGTACCCGACCCTCTCGTGGGACCCCTGGCCGGACGCCTACATCTTCGTCGGCACCGTCGTCGCCATGTACGCCCAGGCGCGCGGCATGGTCGAGTTCTGGTTCGCCTGGCTGCTCGTCGACCTCGTCGGCGTCCCCCTCAACTTCGCCAACGGCTACGCCTTCTCCGGCTTCGTCTACGTCATCTACGGCGCGCTCGTCCTGTGGGGCATGCGCGACTGGTGGCTGCGCTCGCGTCAGGCCGCGCGGCCCACCCTGGAAGGAGCGCCGGCATGAGCACGGCACCGATCCTGTACAGCGCCGACGGCGAGTTCGAGGACCTCGCGCTCGACCCCGTCGAGCAGGCCGTGGCCGACATCGCCGCGGGCCGCCCCGTCGTGGTCGTCGACGACGAGGACCGGGAGAACGAGGGCGACCTCGTCATCGCGGCCGAGAAGGCGACCCCCGAGATCGTCGCCTTCATGATGAGCGAGTGCCGCGGCCTGATCTGCGCCCCCATGGAGGGCGACGAGCTGGACCGGCTCGAACTCCCGCAGATGGTCGAGGACAACACCGAGTCGATGAAGACCGCGTTCACGGTCTCCGTCGACGCCTCCGCCGCACACGGCGTGAGCACCGGCATCTCCGCCGCCGACCGCGCCACCACCCTCCGGCTGCTCGCCGACGGGGTGTCCGGGCCCGGCGACTTCGTCCGCCCCGGCCACATCTTCCCGCTGCGCGCCCGGCCCGGCGGCGTCCTCACCCGCAACGGCCACACCGAGGCCGCCGTCGACCTCGCCCGCCTCGCGGGCCTGCGCCCGGCCGGCGCCATCGTCGAGATCGCCGGCGAGGACGGGCGCATGCTGCGCCTGCCCGAGCTGGTCCCCTTCGCCCGCAAGCACGGCCTGACGATCATCTCCATCGAGGACCTGATCGCCTACCGCCGGGGCAGCGAGCCCACCGTCCGCCGCGAGGCCACCACCCGGCTGCCCACCGCCCACGGCACCTTCACGGCGCACGGCTACCGCTCCACGGCGGACGGCGTCGAGCACGTCGCCCTGGTGCACGGCGAGATCGGCGACGGCCAGGACGTCCTCGTCCGCGTCCACTCCGAGTGCCTCACCGGGGACGTCTTCGGCTCGGCCCGCTGCGACTGCGGCCCCCAGCTCGACGCCTCCCTGGCCCGCATCCAGGACGAGGGCCGCGGCGTGGTGGTCTACCTGCGCGGACACGAGGGCCGCGGCATCGGCCTGATGTCCAAGCTGCGCGCCTACGAACTGCAGGAGCGCGGCCGCGACACCCTCGACGCCAACCTCGAACTCGGCCTGCCCGCCGACGCCCGGGACTACGGCGCGGGCGCGCAGATCCTCGCCGACCTCGGCGTGCGCAGCGTCCGGCTGCTGACCAACAACCCCGACAAGACCGACGCGCTCACCCGGCACGGCATCGTCGTCAAGGCGCGCGTTCCGATGCCGGTCAGCGCCGGTGAGCACAACCTCCGCTACCTGCGCACCAAGCGGGACCGGATGGGCCACGACCTGCCCTGGCTCGACACGACCACCGTGCCGGCCTGCGGCAACCAGTAACAGAGCACACAGGGAGAGACGTGAGCGGCAAGGGTGCACCGGAACTGTCCGTACGCAATGTGGGGGACCTGCGGGTCGCCGTCATCGCGGCGCAGTGGCACGAGAAGGTGATGGACGGTCTGGTCGACGGCGCTCTGCGCGCCCTGCACGACCTGGGCATCGACGAACCGACCCTGCTCAGGGTCCCCGGCAGCTGGGAGCTCCCGGTCGTCGCCAAGGTCCTCGCGGGCCGCGGCTACGACGCGATCGTCGCCCTCGGCGTCGTCATCCGCGGCGGGACGCCCCACTTCGACTTTGTGTGCCAGGGCGTGACGCAGGGCCTCACCCAGGTGTCCGTCGACACCGGCGTCCCCGTCGGCTTCGGTGTGCTCACCTGCGACACCGAGCAGCAGGCCCTGGACCGCGCCGGGATCGAGGGCTCCAGCGAGGACAAGGGGCACGAGGCGGTCACGGCCGCGGTGGCCACCGCGGCCACCCTGCGTTCAGTATCCGAACCCTGGCGCTGACGAAGGGCACGTGTGGCATAGGCTGAGCGTCACCATGTCCAAGAAGACGTTCGAGGAGCTGTTCACCGAGCTCCAGCACAAGGCCGCCCACGGCGACCCCGCCTCCTCCCGCACCGCCGAGCTCGTCGGGAAGGGCGTCCACGCCATCGGCAAGAAGGTCGTCGAGGAGGCCGCCGAGGTGTGGATGGCCGCCGAGTACGAGGGCAAGGAGGCGGCCGCCGAGGAGATCTCGCAGCTGCTGTACCACGTCCAGGTGATGATGGTCGCCCGCGGCATCAGCCTCGACGACGTCTACGCCCACCTGTAAGCCGCACCCGTTCCCGCCCGACCCCACGCAAAGGAAGCCGACCTCATGCTGCGCATCGCCGTCCCCAACAAGGGTTCCCTCTCAGGACCTGCGGCGGAGATGCTGCATGAGGCCGGCTACCGGCAGCGCCGCGAGTCCAAGGAACTGCGGATCGTCGACCCGGCCAACGACGTCGAGTTCTTCTACCTCCGCCCCCGCGACATCGCGATCTACGTCGCCTCCGGCCAGCTGGACATCGGCCTCACCGGCCGGGACCTGCTGATCGACTCCGGCGCCGAGGCCGAGGAGATCCTCCCTCTCGGCTTCGCCCGCTCCACGTTCCACTACGCCGCCAAGCCCGGCACCATGAGCGGCCTGGCCGACCTGGCCGGCAAGACCGTCGCCACCTCCTACGAGGGGATCGTCGCCGGCCACCTCGCCGAGCACGGCATCGACGCCTCCGTCGTCCACCTCGACGGCGCCGTCGAGACCGCCATCCAGCTCGGCGTCGCCCAGGTCATCGCCGACGTCGTCGAGACCGGCACCTCGCTGCGCAACGCGGGCCTGGAGATCGCCGGCGAGCCGATCATGCAGTCCGAGGCCGTGGTGATCCGCCGCACCGGCGCCGACGCCGACGACCCCAAGGTCCAGCAGTTCCTGCGCCGCCTCCAGGGCGTCCTGGTCGCCCGGACCTACGTGATGATGGACTACGACTGCCGCGTCGAGCAGCTGGAGAAGGCCGTCGCCCTCACCCCGGGCCTGGAGTCGCCGACCGTCTCCCCGCTGCACAACGAGGGCTGGGTCGCCGTCCGGGCCATGGTCCCCGCCAAGGACGCCCAGCGGATCATGGACGACCTGTACGACATCGGCGCCCGGGCCATCCTGACCACGGCCATCCACGCCTGCCGTCTCTGAGGGGCGTACGTCCATGTCCGAGCTTCCCGCCCTCCCGGTCACCTTCCGGCCGGGCAGCACCCGTGCAGTGCTGCTCACCGCCGCCGTGGCGATCTTCGTGGTGATCACGGCCGTCGCGATGCTGCTGAAGCAGCTCAGCCCCGCCGAGCGGCTCAGCTTCGTCGTCACGGCCCTGCTGCTGGACGCCGTCCTGCTGCTGCTGGCGCGGCCCAAGGTCGTCGCCGACGAGGACGGCGTCACCGTGGTGAACCTCACGAACAAGCGCCGGCTGGAGTGGGCCGAGATCCTTCAGGTGACCCTCCGGCCCGGCGACGCGTGGGTGTTCCTCAACCTCAGCGACGGCACCAGCCTGCCCGCCCTCGGCATCCAGCCGGGCCTGGCCCGGCAGCGCGCCATCGCCGACGCCCGGGCCCTGCGGGCCCTGGTCGAGGCCCGTTCCACCGCGGACGGCGAGCCCCACCGGGGCTGAACCGGAGCAGAACCGGATGATTGTCACGCCGGCCGCCACTGCCGCACCGGCCCGTGTCTTGATTAATCTGGTGGCGGAGGCGCGACGGACGCGCCTCCGCCCCTGCTGCCCCGACCGGTGCGCAGAGGGCTCCTGCTAACCGAGGAGTGACTCCCTCCGGCGATGGACGGATCGTCCTGCAGTACCTGCGCCGCCCCCTGCCGACATAGCGCGGACCGTGTCCGCGTCCGTGCCCGGGCGGCGGCATCATGACCACCCCCCTGCTGCTCCTCGCAGCCGCGTTCCTGCTGATTCTCGCCAACGGATTCTTCGTGGCGGCCGAGTTCGGACTCGTCACGGTCGAACGGCCCGAGGCCGAGAAGGCCGCCGCCGAGGGCGACCGGCGCGCCCACCGCGTCGTCGAATCGCTCAAGGAACTGTCCTTCCAGCTCTCCGGCACCCAGCTCGGCATCACCATCACCTCGCTCGTCGTCGGCATGCTCGCCGAACCGGCGCTGGCCGAGCTGCTGCACGGACCGTTCACCTCGATCGGCATCCCCGAGGGGGCCGTCTCCGGGGTCACGGTCGTCGTCGGCATGCTGCTGGCCTCCGCCGTGCAGATGGTGATCGGCGAACTGCTGCCCAAGAACTGGGCGGTGTCCCGGCCGCTGCAGGTCGCGCGGTTCGTCGCGGGCCCGCAGCATGTCTTCGCCCGGCTGTTCCGCCCGGTCATCGCCGGCCTCAACGCCGTCGCCAACCGGCTCGTGCGCGCCCTGGGCATCGAACCCACCGAGGAGCTGGCCTCCGCCCGCACCCCCGGGGAGCTCGTCTCCCTGGCCCGCCACTCGGCCCGGGCCGGCGCCCTGGAGCAGGACACCGCCGACCTGTTCGTGCGCACCCTCTCCCTGGGCGAGCTGACCGCGCAGCATGTGATGACCCCGCGCGTGAAGGTGAGCGCCCTGCAGTCCTCGGCCACCGCCGAGGACGTGGTCAACCTGACCCGCGCCACCGGCCTGTCCCGCTTCCCCGTCTACCGGGAACGGATCGACGAGGTCGTCGGCATGGTCCACCTCAAGGACGCCCTGGCCGTCGGCGTCCAGGACCGCCTGCGCACCCCCGTCGGGCGCATCGCCCGCCCGGCGCTGCTCGTCCCCGAGACGCTGCCGGTCCGGCCGCTGCTGACGCGGCTGCGCAGCGAGCAGCCCATCGCGGTCGTCGTCGACGAGTACGGCGGCACCGCCGGCGTCGTCACGCTGGAGGACATCGTCGAGGAGATCGTCGGCGAGGTCCGCGACGAGCACGACGGGCACGACCTGCCCGAACTGGCCTCCGCGCCGCCCGAGGACGGCAGGCCCGCCTGGGACGTCGACGGCAGCTGCCGGGTCGACGTCCTGCAGCGCATCGGCCTCGACGTGCCCGAGGGCCCGTACGAGACGGTCGCGGGCCTGGTCGCCGACCTGCTGGGCCGGATCCCGGCCGTCGGCGACAAGGCCGAGCTGCCGGGCTGGCGGCTGTCCGTGCGCCAGGTCGGCCACTACCGCGCCGAGCGGGTGCGGCTGGTGCGAACCGCTCCCGTCGCCGTGGCGGAGGTCGTCCGATGAGCGTGCTGCAACTGGCCTTCGCGGGCCTCCTCGTGCTCGCCAACGGCTTCTTCGTCGGCGCCGAGTTCGCACTCGTCTCCGTGCGGCGAAGCCAGATCGAACCGCTCGGCACCGCCCGCTCCCGGCAGGTCCTGCACGGCCTGGAGCGGTTGCCGCAGATGATGGCCGCGGCGCAGTTCGGCATCACGATCTGCTCCCTGACCCTGGGCGCGGTCGCCGAGCCGACGGTGGCGCACCTGCTGGAGCCCGTCTTCGCCTGGATCCACCTGCCGCACGCGATGATCCACCCGCTCGGGTACGTCATCGCCCTCGCGACGGTGGTCTTCTTCCACCTCGTCATCGGCGAGATGGTGCCGAAGAACCTGGCCATGGCGGCCCCCGAGAAGGCCGCGCTGTGGCTCAGCCCCGGTCTGGTGTGGTTCGCCCGCTTCTGCAAGCCCATCACCTTCGCCCTCGGCGCCGTCTCCCAAGGGATCCTGCGACTCTTCCGCGTCGAGCCCAAGGACGAGGTCGAGGCCGTCTTCACCAGCGAGCAGCTCAACCGGCTGGTGGAGGACGCCGGCCAGGCCGGCCTGCTGGACCCGGAGGAGGCCGAGCGCCTGGAGGACGCCCTGGAGCTGGGCTCCCGCCCGGTGACGGACGTCCTGCTGGGGCGCGAGTCCCTGGTGACGGTCAGCCCGTCGGTCACGCCCGGCCGTATCGTCGAGCTGACGGCCCGGACGGGCTACTCGCGGTTCCCGGTCGCCGCGGACACCGGCGCCTTCATGGGCTACCTGCACGTCAAGGACGTCCTCGACCTGGAGGACTCCGACCGGGCCGTGCCGCAGCAGCTGTGGCGGCCCATGACGACCCTGCGGCCGGAACTGCCGCTGGACGACGCCCTGACGGTGATGCGCCGGGCGGCGACCCACCTGGCGCAGGTCGTCGACAAGTCCGGCAGGGTCCTGGGCCTGGTCGCCCTGGAGGACGTGCTGGAACTGCTCGTCGGGGAGGTGCGCGACCCCGCACACCGCCAGGTCCACGAGGTGCGGCTGACCGAACCCAGGTCGGGCGAGGAGGTACTGGCCACCTAGAGCCCGGCCCGTGCGGCGTCGAAGCCCGGCCTCGACGCCGCACGGGGACCGTCACAGTCCGGGCGCATCCTGCGGCCCCCGCCCGGACAGCACCTCCCCGTACGCCTGCATCAGGTCCGGCAGCCTCAAGGTGGCCAGGTCCTCACGGCCCAGGACACCGGGATACACCGACAGCCGCAGGTCGCGGTAAGCGCAGCTCTTCTCGTAGAGCGTCCGCAGGAACCGCCCGTTACCCAGCTCGTCGATCCAGCCCTGGTCCACCACGTGCCCGGCGATGGACCGCAGCTCGTCGAGGGCCTCCTCGTCCCACACGTCCCCGTTCTCCGCCGCGAGCACCTTGCCGATCTCGGTGAGTTCGAGAGGCCGGTAGGACGGGAAGTCGACACGGGTGGTGAACCGGGACGACAATCCGGGGTTCGCGGCGAGCAGGCGGTCCATGCCCTCCGGGTAGCCGGCCAGGATCACCACCAGGTGGTCCCGGTTGTCCTCCGCCCGCTTCAGCAGCACCTGCAGCGCCTCGTCGCCGTAGGCGTCGCCCTTGCCGTAGCCCGAGTTGGACAGCGCGTAGGCCTCGTCTACGAAGAGCACGCCGCCGAGCGCGGAGTCGATCAGCTCGTTGGCCTTCACGGCCGTCTGCCCGAGGTACTCGCCGACCAGATCCGCGCGCTGCGCCTCCACCAGGTGGTCCCCGCCGAGCAGTCCGAGGGCGTAGAAGACCCGGCCCAGGATGCGGGCGACGGTGGTCTTGCCGGTACCGGAGGGGCCGGAGAAGACGAAGTGGCGTTTCGGCGGCTGCACCGGAAGGCCCTGCCCGGCCCGCAGCCGGGCCATGTTGAGCTGCGCGGACAACGCCTTGACCTGGCGTTTGACCGGCTCCAGACCCACCATGCGCTCGAGCTGCGCCAGGGCCTCCTCCAGCAGGGCGGGATCGGTGGGACCGGTGGGCAGGGACGGAGCCGGCCCGGTCCGCTCACGGACCGACGGCCCGGTCACCGGCGGCAGGGGGACGGACAGGGGCGGCTCGGGGTCGGGCAGCCGCAGGTCGCGCCCCTCCGTGCCGAAGAACGCGTCGAACCCGTCCGGCCCGTCCACGCTGTCCTGTCCCGTGCCGGCGAGGGCGATCGCCGCGAGGTCGGCCGACTCGTCGAAGCCGTCGCCCTCGGCGATCGCGGCGAGCCGGGCCGAGGTGTCCATGAACGCCGGGTCCACGCGGTGCACGGCCCGGTACAGGGGGAGTGCGGCGGCGCTGCGGCCGGTGCCCTCGTGCGCCCGGGCCAGCCAGTAGCGCAGTTCCTTGCGCTGTGGCTGCTCGCTGCGGCAGCGCATCAGCGCGGCGGACAGCAGCGGTTCGGCCTGGCCGTACATCTCCAGCCGGACCCGCGCCATACCGCCGAACAGGCCGGCCTCGATGCCGAGCAGGGGATCGTCCAGGAGCGGGTCGGTGTGACGGACCAGCTGCTCCCAGTCCTTGACCAGGTAGGCACGGCAGGCGTGCAGGAAGCGGACCTGGTGGTCGGTGTCCACGGGCGGCAGTCCCGCCAGCGCCCGGTCCAGTTCGGGGACGTGCCGGCCGTCCAGCCAGTGGGAGGCGTGCGCGAGCAGCAGGTCGCGCGGGCTCTCCAGCACCGGCTGCACCCACCAGCCGAGCCAGTACCAGGAGTTGAGGGCGCGCCGGTAGCGTGCGCGTTGCTCCCCGAAGCGCTCGCGATGGCGGAACATCCGCAGCAGGGCGGTCGAGGTGTCGACGCGCAGCGCGTGCAGCCCGAGCCAGCCGTCGGCCATCCCCGGGTCCATGCGCACGGCGGCGCGGAACTCCTCCTCCGCCTGCGGATAGGCACCCATCGTGCAGGCGTCGACGCCTCGCAGCCAGGCGAGGTCGGCCGGGGCCTGAGGGCCCCGCGTGCCGAAGTCCATCCCGTCCCCCACGAACCGTGCCCCCGTCGGTATGCCAACGAGCCGTCCCCCGGCCGACTGCCCACTCGAACCGCTGTGCCACGGACCGGAGTTGCGCCGTGCGAAGCGACCGTCCGCAGGTCGCGACGAGGGCATCGTACCGTCGGGGGACGCGCCTCCGTAGAGGGCCTCGAAGGCCCTTCCGGCGAGGTGGGAGCCGCTGCGCCGGCCGGGCGGACGGTGACCGAGGGTGAGCATCGAACGCGTCAGGGAGGGCCGGGAAACCGGGAGAGGGCAGAACGAAGCCCCCGATCACGGGGGAACAACCGGGGGCTTCGCGTCTGCGGGCGGCCCGCTGGGCCGCACATGGGAAACGTAAGACCTGTACGGCCCCCCGGTCAAGCCGAGTTGAGGCACTCCGGAAAGTTGAATCGCACGGCTCTTCACAAGTTCAGCACACAGCGGGTGGTCCGTCACCCTCTGTGAAAAACTGGTCCGGTCCAGGTCTTGCCGCAGGCCCCTCCAGCACCTCGTATCCCGTCTCCCGCCCGCGCACCAGGAGGTCGGCGAAGGGCCGCGAGGGATCCTGTGCGAGATGCTCCCGCTCCGCCGGGACCCACCCGTCCCAGAACGCGCGCTGCTCCTCCCCGTCCCGCGAGCGCCCCCGCGCCCAGGCCTCCTCGCGCGGCACGTCCATCCACAGCAGCAGCGCCAGATGCGGCCGTACGGCCCGGCGTCCCGCGCCGACGCCCTCCAGCAGTACCACCGGTGCCGGGGGCAGTGGGCGCACCGGACCGAAGCGGCGGGCCCGCCAGTCATAGGGGGCGTAGTGGGCGGTCCGGCCCTGTGCGAGCGGTTCGATCACCTGCCGGTGCAGGCGCTCCGTCCAGGCGAACAGCTCCTCGTGGCTGGCGATGTCGTCCAGGCGCAGGACCGGGGCCCCGCCGAGGGCCGCCGCCAAGTGCCCGGCGAACGTGGTCTTCCCGGAGCCGGCGTGCCCGTCGACGCCGACCAGCCGGACCGGGCCGCAGGAGGGGGACAGGCGGACGATCCGGGCGGCCAGGTGCCGGACCTCGGGTCCGGGCGCGGGGCGGAAGGAGGCGTTCATCTCGCGCAGCACTCTAGCGACGCGGCCCGGGGCGGGTGCCACTGGTCGACGCCAATATTGGTGGGCGCGGCGCGCGTCGAAGTGCTGGCAGTGTCCGGCGTGCTGTGCTCATATGTGGCCCACACACGTGTGTTCACCGACCGTGCCACGGACCTGCCCTCTCCTGCCCGACTCCGACATCCGGGGGTCCCCGCCATGAGCAGAGCCGAACATCCGTCCCGCAGGACCGTCCTGGCCGCCGCGGTCGCCGCCGCCGTCGCGGCGAGCACGGGCCCGGCGGCCGCCGACCCCGAGAACGGCATGACCACCGACACAGCGGATCCCACCCGGGCGCTCCCGGGCACCGTCGACAACCGGGCCTGGTTCTCCCACCGGGACTGGAGCAGCGGCACGGCCAAGGGCACGCGGGCCGTCGCGGGCACCCACCCCGGCGTGGAGATCGCGAAGCCGGCGGGGGCCACCTCCTACACCGATCCGCACACGGGTGTCACCGCCCGCTGGGAGTACGGCACCTGGACCTCGCCCACCCACCGGCTCACCGTCCCCGCGACCGAGGCGATCGTCTCCTGGAACGCCCGCACCCCGGCCGGCACCTGGATCCAGGCCGAGCTCAAGGGCACCTACTCCGACGGCACCAGCACCCCCTGGTACGTGATGGGCCGCTGGGCCGCCGGCGACCGGGACATCCGGCGCACCTCGGTCGACGACCAGAGCGACGGCCGCAGCACCGTCTGGACCGACACCCTGGCCGTCGACGACCCGTCCACGGGCCTGCGCCTGGCCGCCTACCGGCTCCGCCTGACCCTGTACCGCAAGCCGGGCGGCACGGCCACGCCCACCGTGTGGCGGCTCGGTGCCATGGGCTCCGACGTGCCCGACCGGTTCACCGTCCCGGCCTCCACGCCCGGCCTCGCCAGGGAACTGACCGTCCCGCGGTACTCGCAGGAGATCCACAAGGGCCAGTACCCCGAGTACGACAACGGCGGCGAGGCCTGGTGCAGCCCCACGTCCTCGCAGATGATCGTCGAGTACTGGGGCGGCCGGCTCACCCCGGCCCAACTGGCCTGGGTGGACCCGTCCTTCGCCGACCCGCAGGTCTGCCACGCGGCCAGATACACCTACGACCACCAGTACGCGGGCTGCGGCAACTGGCCCTTCAACGCCGCCTACGCCGCGACGTTCAAGGACCTCCGGGGCGTCGTCACCCGGCTCGCCTCACTGACCGACCTGGAGACCCTGATCGCGGCCGGGGTCCCGGCCATCACGTCACAGTCCTTCCTGAAGGAGGAGCTGACCGGCGCCGGGTACGGCACCGCCGGGCACCTGATGACGGTCATCGGCTTCACCGCGGACGGCGACGTGATCGCCAACGACCCCGCGTCGGAGAGCAACGAGGCCGTGCGGCGCGTCTACCGGCGACGCGAGTTCGAGAACATCTGGCTGCGGACCAAGCGGTACAACGCCTCCGGCAAGGTCGCCTCCGGCACCGGCGGCGTCTGCTACCTGTACTTCCCGGCGCGTCCGACCACCGCCCAGCGCAGGGCGCTGAACGCCGTGGGCGTGCGCGTGTGACCAAGGTCTCGGCCGCAAAAGCCACCCAAAGTGGCAAGGTGGACGCAGCTCGGGGGGATGTCCGACCGCACCACCGAACCAGCGAGACACCATGACCGCGCACTCCGCCACCGCCTCCACCTCCGCCCCGCGCGCCCGCACCGGCGGCCCGCGGGAGGACGGACCGAAGATCGTCGAGCATGTCATGGGCTGGGCCCTGGTCGTGGTCGTCGCGATGCTCGTGACCCAGCTCGGGCTGCTGTGACCTGACCCACGGACGGGGTGTGGGGCCTGCCATACTGCGGAGGTCCCGCCCCCGCCCGTGAGACCAGGGTCGACCGTGAACCTCAGCCCCCAGCCCGCCGCGCGCCCCAGAGCCCGCGGGACCGAGCGCTCGACGGCACGTCGTGCCGAACTCATCGCCATCGGGCGGAGGTTGTTCGCCGACACCTCCTACGACGCCCTGTCGATGGACGACATCGCCCGCCAGGCGCACGTCGCCAAGGGGCTGATCTACTACTACTTCCAGTCCAAGCGCGGCTACTACCTGGCCATCATCCAGGACTCCGTCACCGAGTTGCTCAGGCTGGCGGCCGGCGGTCTCGAACTCCCCCCGGTGGACCGGGTCCAGCGCACCATCGACAGCTACCTGCGCTACGCCGAGCACAACCAGGCCGCGTACCGCACGATCGTCAGCGGCGGCGTCGGCTTCGACACCGAGGTGCACGCGCTGCGCGACGGGGTGCGCGAGTCCGTCGTGACGACGATCGCCGAGGGCGCCTACGGCCGCGCCGACATCAGTCCGCTGGCCCGCATGGCGCTGCTGGCCTGGGTGTGCAGCGTCGAGGGCGCCACCCTGGAGTGGATCGACCGGCCCGGACTGGCCCGCGCGACCATGTGCGAGCTGCTCGTGAAGACCCTGGGCGGTGCCCTGCGCGCGATCGAGGAACTGGACTCCGCGCACCCTGCCCCGCAGCCGGCCCGCCGCAGGGCATGAGTGAGGGGCGGAGGGTCCGCCACGACCCCTCCGCCCCTCGCTCCGGTCCTACTTGATGGCCTTGATCAGCTCACCGTTCGCGGTGTCGCCGCTCAGCTCCCAGAAGAACGTGCCGCCGAGTCCCTGCTGGTTCTTGTAGTTCATCTTGGTCGCGATGGTCGCCGGGGTGTCGTAACTCCACCAGTTGCTGCCGCACTTGGCGTACGCCGTGCCGGCCACGGTCCCCGTCGCCGGGCACTTGGTCTTCAGCACCTTGTAGTCCTCGATGCCCGGCTCGTACGTGCCCGCCGCCGGGCCCGTGGCCGTGCCGCCGGGAGCCGCCTGGGTGACGCCGGTCCAGCCGCGGCCGTAGAAGCCGATGCCGAGCAGCAGCTTGGAGGCGGGGACGCCGAGGCCCTTGAGCTTGGCGATGGTCGCCGAACTGTGGTTGTCCGCCTTGGGGATGCCGGGGTACGAGGTCAGCGGGGAGTGCGGCGCCGTCGGTCCGGTGGCGTCCCAGGCGCCGAAGAAGTCGTAGGTCATCGGGTTGTACCAGTCGACGTACTGGGCGGCGCCCGCGTAGTCGGCGGCGTCGATCTTGCCGCCCGGGGTGGCGTCGGCTGTGATCGCCGCGGTGACCAGGTTCCTGGAGCCGAACTTGGCGCGCAGCGCCTGCATCACGTTCCTGAAGGCCGCCTTGCCGCTGGTGTCGCAGGTGGCGCCGCAGGCGTTGGGGTACTCCCAGTCGATGTCGATGCCGTCGAAGACGTCGGCCCACTTGGAGTTCTCGACCAGGTCGTAGCAGGACTGGGCGAAGGCGGCCGGGTTCTTCGCGGCCTCGCCGAACCCGGCCGACCACGTCCAGCCGCCGAAGGACCACAGCACCTTGAGGTCCGGGTGCTTCTGCTTCAGCTTGCGCAGCTGGTTGAAGTTGCCGCGCAGCGGCTGGTCCCAGGTGTCCGCCTTGCCGTCGACGGACTCGGCGGCGGTGTAGGCCCGGTCGGTGGCGGCGTAGGCGTCGCCCATGGCGCACTTGCCGCCGGTGACGTTGCCGAACGCGTAGTTGATGTGGGTGAGCTTGGCGCCCGAGCCGGACGTCTCGATGTTCTTGACGTAGTACTTGCGGTCGTAGGTGCCCCATTCCGTGAAGTACCCGAGGACCTTGGAACCGGCGGCCTCGGCCCGGGGAGTGGCCTTCGAGCCGGCGGCGGCCTCCTGAGCCGAGGTCGCCGCGGTGGCGGAGGTGCCCGCGCCGGCCAGCAGACCGGCGCCCAGGACGGCGCAACAGGCCGCGGACACGATCGCCCGGAAGCGGGAGGGGTGGGGGGTGTGCATCCGTGTCTCCTCGTGGGGGAGAGGAAACCGCGTCCATTGGCATGAACGCGGTGAGTCGGTGGAGCGAAACAGTAGGAGGACTAGACCAGTTGGGTCAATGGTGCGGACCAATTTCGCCGTGCGGCCGACGTCCGGCCCTTTCTTGAAGTAAGCGGTCGTTAACTGGTGACGGCATGCCTCCGATCGGGCATACTCACAGCGCACAGCCGCTGGTCAGCAGCGTCCGCGACCCGGGACTGCAAGCATCGGCCAGGCACCAGATCGACCCGGCGGCGTCGCCCCCACCCTTGGGCCCGTCCGCCAGTGCCCGACAGGGAGGAGAGCGTCGCCATGCCCGACCGCGCCCCGCAGCCGGTGGACCGGCCACTGCCCACGGAGGAGGCCCGGGACCTCATCTCACTCGTCCGCGACATCGCGGCGCAGGAGATCGTCCCCAAGGCGGCCGAGGAGGAGGACGCCGGCCGCTTCCCGCGCGAGCTGTTCACCCTGCTCTCCCGCTCCGGCCTGCTCGGCCTGCCGTACGACTCGGAGTACGGCGGCGGAGACCAGCCCTACGAGGTGTACCTCCAGGTCCTGGAGGAGCTGGCCGCGGCCCGCCTCACCGTCGGCCTGGGAGTCAGCGTGCATTCCCTGGCCTCCTACGCCCTCGCCGCCTACGGCACCAAGGAGCAGCAGGTCGAGCATCTGCCGGCGATGCTCGGCGGCGGCCTGCTGGGCGCCTACTGCCTGTCCGAGCCGCAGTCCGGGTCGGACGCGGCGGCCCTGCGCACCAAGGCCGTGCGCGACGGCGACGACTGGGTGATCACCGGCACGAAGGCCTGGATCACCCACGGTGGTGTCGCGGACTTCTACACGGTCATGGCCCGCACCGGCGAGGAGGGCCCGCGCGGGATCACGGCCTTCCTGGTGCCGGGCGACGCCGAGGGCGTGAGCGCGGCGGCGCCCGAGAAGAAGATGGGCATGAAGGGCTCGCCCACCGCCCAGGTGCACTTCGACGGGGTCCGGGTCTCCGACGACCGGCGCATCGGCGACGAGGGGCAGGGCTTCGCCATCGCGCTGTCGTCCCTGGACTCCGGGCGGCTCGGGATCTCCGCGTGCGCGATCGGCGTCGCCCAGGCCGCGCTGGACGAGGCGGCGGCCTACGCGGCCGAGCGGCGCCAGTTCGGCAAGCCGATCGCCGACTTCCAGGGGCTGCGCTTCCTGCTCGCCGACATGGCGACGCAGATCGAGGCGGGCCGCGCGCTCTACCTCGCGGCGGCACGGCTCAAGGACGCGGGCCGGCCGTTCGCCCGGCAGGCGGCCATGGCCAAGCTGTTCTGCACCGACACGGCGATGCGGGTCACCACCGACGCCGTGCAGATCCTCGGCGGCTACGGCTACACCGCCGACTTCCCGGCCGAGCGCTACATGCGCGAGGCCAAGGTGCTGCAGATCGTCGAGGGCACCAACCAGATCCAGCGGATGGTCATCGCCCGCCATCTCGTGGGTCCAGAGGAACGCTGAACTGGTCGAGTCCCCGCCAGGGGGCCGCGAGCCGCATCCACTCCGGGTCGTGCCGGCCCGGGAGGGTGCGACCGCCCTCGGCCCAGGTCCGCATCAGCTCGCGGAAGATCGGCGGGTCCTGGTAGCGCGGCGCGACGGGCCGAAGCGATTCCGCGGGCGGCGGCACGTACAGGAGGCGCTGACGCCCGGTCGCTGAGGAGATGGGGGTCATACCAGGGCAACGCGGCGGAGGCCGGACAGGTCACCGGGGCATGGATTCGGGCGTGCGTTCAGCCGCGTCCGCGAGACGCACTCGTCCCGCACCACGGCGGCGTACCGGTGCCGTGGTGCGGGACGGTCACTCAGCGGGAGGAGCGGGCGGGAAGGCCCGTGCTCAGGCCGCGCGGCGCATGACCGGGACCCTGATCGGGCGCGAGCCCGGGCCGCCGACGTGCGAGAACGGCTGCATCCGCCAGTCCAGTCCCTGAGGGAGCGTCAGCAGCAGGGCCGTGTCCTGCTCCTGGGGCTCCACCGACTCGTCGGCGGGGCGGGCGTCGGAGGCCCGGCGGCCGGTCCCGGCGCAGACCGTGAGCCCGAACGGGTTCCACGGCGAGGCGCACAGCGCGTGCTCCGGCAGCACCTCTTCGTCCGCCAGCAGGGCGATGGGCTGCGCGCAGTCCGGGCAGACGACCCGGAACATCTCGAACGTGTCGTAGGCGTCGAGTTCGTCGTCGAACGCGTCGGGTTCGACGCCCTCCGGCTCGGGCTCGACGACGGGCTGCTGCCGCTTGGGTGCGGTGCGACCAGGGCGCTTAAGACTCTGCATTGGGTACTCCCCCTCGGGCTGGGCCGTATCAGGCACTGCGGCCTCGACCACAGCAAGCACTTCCCGTCGCCCCCGCCCGGTAATCACGGGAACATCACGGAGACTGTTCGAGTGATGTGGCGTTCGTCACACCCATGGTCGGGGTGTCCGCTGCGGCGCATTTGTCCCCCGGAAGGGGGACCCCTCCCTTCCCACGCGGCACGAACCGGCCATGACCTGGACTGCTCGGGTATCCGAGGAGATCAACCGCCCTGTAGGTTCTAGCGCCATGGAGGAGCTGGACCGACAGATCGTGCAGCTGCTCGTCAAGGACGGGCGGATGAGCTACACCGACCTGGGCAAGGCCACCGGCCTGTCCACCTCGGCCGTGCACCAGCGGGTGCGGCGGCTGGAGCAGCGGGGTGTCATCCGGGGCTACGCGGCCGTCGTCGACCCCGAAGCGGTGGGGCTGCCGATGACGGCGTTCATCTCGGTGAAGCCGTTCGACCCCAGCGCGCCGGACGACATCGCGGACCGGCTGGCCGGAGTGCCGGAGATCGAGGCGTGCCACAGCGTCGCCGGCGACGAGAACTACATCCTCAAGGTCCGGGTCGCCACACCGCACGAGCTGGAGGAACTGCTCGCCCGGCTGCGGTCCCTGGCCGGAGTGTCCACCCGTACGACGGTGGTCCTGTCGACGCCGTACGAGGCGCGTCCGCCCAGGATCTGACCGCCTGTTCCGCGCCCCCCGGCCGCGGGGGAGAGGGCGGGGCGTCTCCCGCGCGCCCCTGCCCGCGCGCCCCTGATCGACTCGGCGGACCGCGCCCCTGTGACACTGTTGTCCATGAGTGAGTCCCCCGTGCCGCCGAAGACCGTCCTGCTCCGCCGCGGAGAGGTCCACAGCCCCGCCGATCCCTTCGCCACCGCCATGGTGGTGGAGCGCGGGCAGGTCGCCTGGGTGGGTTCGGAGGGCGCCGCCGACGCCTTCGCCGACGGGGTCGACGAAGTGATCGACCTCGACGGCGCGTTGGTCACCCCCGCCTTCACCGACGCACACGTGCACACCACCGCCACCGGCCTCGCCCTGACCGGGCTCGACCTGTCGGACGCCCCCTCCCTCGAAGCTGCCCTCACCCGGGTGCGCGAGTTCGCCGCCGCCCGGCCGGACGACCGGGTGCTGCTCGGGCACGGCTGGGACGCCGCCCGCTGGCCCGGCGGCCGGCCCCCGACGCGCGCCGAACTCGACGAGGCCACCGGGCACCGCCCCCTCTACCTCAGCCGGATCGACGTGCACTCGGCGGTCGTCACCACGGCCCTGCTCGACCTCGTCCCGTCGGCCGGACACCAGGACGGGCACCAGGACGGACCGCTCACGGCCGACGCCCACCACGCCGTACGGGCCGCCGCGTTCGGCGCCGTCACCGAAGGGCAGCGCACCGAGGCGCAGCGGGCCGCGCTGGCGCACGCCGTCTCCCTCGGCATCGGCACCGTCCACGAGTGCGCCGGACCGGAGATCTCCTCGGAGGACGACTTCACCGGCCTGCTGGGCCTCGCCGCCCGGGAGAGCGGCCCGCGTGTCGTGGGCTACTGGGCCGAGCAGGACGTCGTGAAGGCGCGGGAACTGGGGGCGGTGGGCGCCGCGGGTGACCTGTTCGTCGACGGCGCCCTCGGCTCGCACACCGCCTGCCTGCACCAGCTGTACGCCGACGCCGCGCACACCGGCCGGGCGTACCTCGACGCCGCCGCGGTCGCCGCGCACGTCACGGCGTGCACCGAGGCCGGGCTGCAGGCCGGCTTCCACGCCATCGGCGACGCGGCCGTGGACGCCGTGGTCGAGGGCGTGCGCGCCGCCGCGGACAAGCTGGGCCTGGCGCGCGTCCGCGCCGCCCGGCACCGCGTCGAACACGCCGAGATGCTCACCCCGGAGGCCGTCGCGGCCTTCGCCGAACTCGGTCTCACCGCCTCCGTCCAGCCCGCGTTCGATGCCCTGTGGGGCGGCGACGAGGGCATGTACGCCCAGCGGCTCGGAGTGGAGCGCGCCAGGACCCTGAACCCGTTCGCGGCCCTGCTGCGCGCCGGAGTCCCGCTCGCCTTCGGGTCCGACAGCCCGGTCACCCCGCTCGACCCGTGGGGCACGGTCCGCGCGGCCGCCTTCCACCGCACGCCGGAGCACCGCGTCTCCGTGCGCGCCGCGTTCACGGCGCACACGCGCGGCGGCTGGCGGGCGGTGGGCCGCGACGACGCCGGCGTCCTGGTCCCGGGCGCGCCCGCCGACTACGCCGTGTGGCGCACCGGCGAGCTGGTGGTGCAGGCGCCGGACGACCGGGTCGCCCGCTGGTCCACCGACCCGCGTTCCGGCACCCCGGGTCTGCCCGACCTGACCCCGGGCCGTGAGCTGCCGGTATGCCTGCGCACCGTCGTCGGCGGACGCACGGTCTTCGTACGGCCGGGCGAGTGATCTACGGGGGTGGCGCGCGGGAAACCGTGCGCCACGCCCCCGGCGCGCGACCTGCGCGTCCTCTGCCCTGACCAGGGCCGCGAGACGAAAAGGGCAGGTCAGGCGACTGTTGACAGGCAGCCGCAACGTGCCGGTAGGTTCTGCGGAGTCCACCACCGGACGCCCGACCGGGGAACGTCCGAGCACTCGCCGCGGCGCCGCCGGGTCAGGGACGGTGTGCCGCACCGGGGCACCGCCACTGGGAGCCAGGCTCAGGCCGGAGCAGCGCCGAGGGAACGTTCCGGCGGGTCGGGGAGGTGTGACCCGGGTGGGGCCCGGGCGCTCAGTAGACAACGGCTTTCGGTCGATCCGCAGCCGGCGGATCCCAGGTCGGCCCGAAGGGCGCCGGGCCCCCATCCGCCGCACACCGCCTCCGGAGGGGGCCGTCCCGCCCCTGTCCCGCGGGTCCGGCACCACGATTCGAACGTCCGGTCACGTCATCGCAGGCCGGGCGCACTATGGTGGACCCCTGCATATGGACATGAAGGGGCATCAGTGAACGACGGCGACGGAACCCTCGCGGCAGGAGCCCAGGGGAGGAAGTTCGGCCCGCTCGGCACGGCCTTGGTGATCATCCCGACCTACAACGAGGCGGAGAACATCAAGAGCATCGTCGGCCGGGTGCGCAAGGCCGTCCCCGAGGCGCACGTGCTCGTGGCCGACGACAACAGCCCGGACGGCACGGGCAAGCTGGCCGACGAGCTGACCGTCGAGGACGACCACGTCCACGTGCTGCACCGCAAGGGCAAGGAGGGCCTCGGTGCCGCCTACCTCGCGGGCTTCCGCTGGGGTATGGAGCACGGCTACGGCGTGCTGGTCGAGATGGACGCCGACGGCTCCCACCAGCCCGAGGAGCTGCCCCGGCTGCTCACCGCCCTCAAGGGCGCCGACCTGGTGCTGGGCTCGCGCTGGGTGCCCGGCGGCCGGGTGGTGAACTGGCCCCGCTCCCGCGAGGTCATCTCCCGGGGCGGCAGCCTCTACTCCCGGCTGGCGCTCGACCTGCCGCTGCGCGACATCACCGGCGGCTACCGGGCCTTCCGCCGCGAGACCCTGGAGGGCCTCGGCCTCGACGAGGTGGCGTCCCAGGGCTACTGCTTCCAGGTCGACCTGGCCCGTCGCGCCGTCAAGGCCGGCTACCACGTCGTCGAGGTACCGATCACCTTCGTCGAGCGCGAGCTCGGTGACTCCAAGATGAGCCGGGACATCCTCGTCGAGGCGCTGTGGCGGGTCACGGCGTGGGGCGTGGGGGAGAGGGTCGGCAAGGTCACGGGCCGCGGCGGCAAGCCCACCAAGCCGTAGCCGCCGCAGCGGCCGCGACGCGGCCGGGGGCCGGTGCGGCGCCCGGGCGGCTCGGCGGCCCGCTGCCGGTGGAACGTCTGGAACGTCCGGCAGGTCCGTGGCCGCGGGCAGCAGCTGGACCGCTCGTCCCGGCCGGCGGTCGGGGAGCGCCGCCCGGTTGGGCGGCGAACGGTGACGCGGGAGCGCCGCCCGGGCAGTGCGGCGGCCAGCGGCCGGGGAGCGCCGCTCCGGCAGCGCGGTGACCGGTGACGCGGGAGTGCCGCCCGGGCAGTGCGGCGGCCGGCGGCCGGGGAGTGCCGCCCGGCAGTGCCGCGGCCGGTGACCGGGGCGCGCCGCTCCGGCAGCGTGGCGACCGGCGACGCGGGAGCGCCGCACCAACGGTGCCGTGACCGGCGTTCCCGAGACGGCGGCAAGCGATCGGGCGCGAGCCGCCGGACCGCCCGCACCGCACGTCGTGGCGTCGTGGAGCGGCCGCCCCGCGCACGAGCGCCTGATCGGGCGCTTATCCCGTGCTGAGCCGGGGCCAGGCACACTGGAGGCATGACGACTGGCGCTCAGACTCCCTACCCCACCCGGCCCCGGCGCTCCCGGCTGCGCACGTTCCTGCCGCTGGGCGTCGCCGTGTGGCTCGTGGTGGAGATCTGGCTGCTCACGCTGGTCGCCGGGGCGTCGAGCGCGCTGGTGGTGCTCCTCGTCCTGCTCGCCGGGCTCGTCGCCGGGTCGGTGGTGATCAAGCGGGCCGGGCGGCGCGCGTTCCGCAACCTCTCCGAGACGCTGCAACAGCAGCAGAGCGGGACGGCGCCCGCTGCGGCCCGGCCGGCCAGTGAGGGCAACGGCCTGATGATGCTGGGCGGCCTGCTGCTGATCATCCCCGGGCTGCTGTCGGACGCGGTGGGTCTGCTCCTGCTGCTGCCGCCGGTGCAGAAGGCCGTGAGCCGCTCCGCCGAGCGCACCTTCGAGCGCAAACTCCGCGAGGCCGACCCGGGCTCCCTGGGCGGGGTCTTCCGGCAGGCGCGCATCCATCAGCCCGACGGCAAGGTGGTCCAGGGCGAGGTCATCCGCGACGAGCCGGGCGGTGACGCCCCGCAGCAGCGTCCGCCGCTGACGCACTGACCGCACAGGACCCGCGCACGGATCGAGGGCGCGGGAGCGCGGACCGAGGGCGCGCAAAAACCGAGGGCGCCGTACAGTTCGTACGGCGCCCTCGGTTACCGATGTGCGCTGATCAATCCGACCAGGCCGGGTCGGGTCAGGCCGACTTGCGGCTGTCCCGGGGATGAACGGCGATGTTCATCGCACCGGAGCGCAGTACCGCCAGACGCTCCTCGAGGACCTCTTCGAGCTCCTCGCGGGTGCGCCGCTCCATCAGCATGTCCCAATGCGTACGCGCGGGCTTGGCCTTCTTCTCTTCCGGGCCGTCGCCGTCCACCAGGAGTGCCTGGGCCCCGCAGACCTTGCACTCCCACTCCGGCGGGATCTCCGCCTCGACCGAGAAGGGCATCTCGAAGCGGTGCCCCTTCTCGCATGCGTACTCCACGGCCTGGCGCGGGGCCAGGTCGATGCCGCGGTCCGTCTCGTAGCTGGTCACCACGAGGCGCGTGCCGCGAAGAGCTCGCTCACTCATGAATCGTGCCTCCCGGGCTTGTCGCCCACAGGACAGGTGTCGCTGTCGTCGTCATCCGGTCAACGTCCGGTCGGCGGTAAAGATTCCCGTTCCGAGTCCCGTTCCGGGTCATGCGTCGCCGTCGTAGCCGCCCTTGTTGTACCCACCAGCGCCCGGTTTGTCACATCTGATGCCAGATGTAACCCAGCGTTTCGACATCTTTGACGCGCAGTAACGGTACGCCTGGCAGGCCAAACGCGTACACTACCGCCCTTTCGCGTTCAGTGCTAAATCCGGTCCGGAACCGGGTTCCCCGCTTCCTCGATCGCACGCCGCACCGGGACCCGCGCGAGCAGCACGAACCCGATCACGAAGAAGGCCACCAGGGAGATGATCGCGTCCCGGTAACTGCCGGTGAGCTGGTACGTCAGCCCGAACAGCAGCGGCCCCAGCCAGCTCATGCCGCGATCGCTCACCTCGTAGGCGGAGAAGTACTCGGCCTCCTTGCCGGGCGGGACGAGGTGGGAGAACAGGGAGCGGGACAGCGCCTGGCTGCCGCCGAGGACCAGTCCGATCCCGCCGGCCAGGACGAAGAACCACACGGGCGCCCCGGCGGGCAGGAAGTATCCGGCCGCCAGGGTGAGCGTCCAGGCGATCAGCGAGCCGAGGATCGTCCGTTTGGCACCGTAGGTGCGGGCCAGCCGGCCCATCGCCAGCGCCCCGGCCACCGCGAGCACCTGCACCAGGAGGACCGCGCCGATGAGGGTGGACTGCCCGAGGCCCAGTTCCTTCGAGCCGTAGACCGAGGCCTGGGAGATCACCGTCTGGACGCCGTCGTTGTAGACGAGGTAGGCGAGCAGGAAGGCGAGGGTCAGCGGGTGGCGGCGCATGTCCCGGATCGTCGCCGCGAGTTGCCGGAAGCCCGGCAGCGCTGCCTCGCGCCGGGCCGTGGCGCGATCACGCAGCCGTGTCAGCGGGATCAGGGCGAAGGCGCCCCACCACAGACCCGCCGAGGCCAGGCAGATGCGCACCGCCATGCTCTCGGAGACGCCGAAGCGCTCGTGCCCCGTATAGAGGACCAGGTTGCCTATCAGGACGAGCGAGCCGGCCGCGTAACCGAAGGCCCAGCCCCGGGAGGACACCGCGTCCCGCTGCTCCGGCGGGGCGATCTGCGGCAGGTAGGAGTTGTACAGCATCATCGCCACCGACTGCGCCGCGTTGGCCACGACCAGCAGCGCGCCGCCGAGCAGATAGCGGTCGCCGTCCAGGAGGAACATGGCCGTCGTCGCACCGGCGCCGGTGTATGCGGCGGCCGCGAGCAGGGGCTTCTTGCGGCCCGTGCGGTCGGCGGCGGCGCCCACCAGCGGCATCACCAGCACCGCCACGATCACCGACAACGACACCGAATAGGCGAAGAACGACCCGGCGCGCACCGGGATGCCGAGCGGGTGGACGTAACCGCCGGCGTCGGCGGCCGACTCGGCCACCGATGTGAGATAGGGGCCGAGGAAGACGGTGAGCACGCTGGTGGAGTAGACCGAGCAGGCCCAGTCGTAGAAGTACCAGCCGCGCTGCTCGCGTCGGAGCCCCGCCCCGTCGGCCGGCGGTGTCCGCACGGTGTCCGTACCCACCCGTGCCCTCGCTTCCCCGTGAGACGCGCGCAGCCGGCCGAGCCCGGGGTCTCAGACCCAGACGCCGCGGTCCTCCATGACCTTGCGCAGTGTGTCGATGTGATCGGTCATGATGCCATCCACACCGAGGTCCAGGAGCCGGTGCATGCTCTCCGGTTCGTTCACGGTCCACACGTGCACCTGGAGCCCGCGCGCGTGGGCCGCGCGGACGAAGCGGCCGTCCACGACCTGGATGCCGGACTGCACCTCCGGCACCTGCGCGGCGACCGCCGACCGGCGCACCGACGCGGGCAGTCCCCAGGAACGCAGCCGCAGACCGAGCACCCCCCGGGTGCCGTACGAGGTGGCCAGGCGCGGGCCGGCCAGCCGCTGGGCGCGCACCACGCGCGCCTCGGAGAACGAGCCGAGGCAGATCCGGTCCCAGGAGCCCGTGCGGCCGACCAGGTCGAGGAAGGGCAGCAGGGCGGCCTCCGACTTGACGTCCACGTTCCAGCGCACGTCGGGGAAGGTCTGCAGCAGTTCCTCGAAGAGGGGGAGGGGTTCCGCGCCCGCCACCCGGGCCTGCCGTACCTCCTGCCAGGGCAGGTCGGCGATCCGGCCCGCGCCGTCCGTCATCCGGTCCAGTGTCGCGTCGTGGAAGGCGACGAGCTTGCCGTCCCGGGTGGTGTGGACGTCGGTCTCGATGTACCGGTAGCCCGCCTCGACGGCGCACCGGAACTGGCGCACGGTGTTCTCCAGGCCGTCCGCCGCCCCGCCGCGGTGGGCGAAGGCGATCGGGCCGGGATGGTCGAGGTAGGGGTGGCGTATCCGCGGGGTCACGGACGCAGTATCGCCCGTCGGGGTCGACCGGTGGCAACGACCGGGCTGCCGACGGGTGGCGCGGGGACGGCGAACAAACGCAGGAACACCTGGGCCAGCGGACCGATCGCCACGGCGTACAGCAGCGTCCCGATCCCGACCGTGCCACCCAGGGCGAAGCCGGTCGCGACGACGGTGAGCTCGATGCCGGTGCGCACCAGGCGGATCGAGACACCCGTGCGCTGGTGCAGCCCGGTCATCAGGCCGTCGCGCGGGCCCGGACCGAACCGGGCCGCGATATAGAGGCCGGTCGCCGCGCCGTTCAGGAAGATGCCCCCCACCATCAGGCCCACCCGCAGCGCCCAGCCGTGCGCGTCGGGCACCAGGGCCAGGGTCGCGTCCATGGCCATGCCGATCACGAGGACGTTCGAGACCGTGCCCAGGCCCGGACGCTGGCGCAGCGGGATCCACGCGAGCAGCACCGCGGCGCCCACGATCGTCAGGACGACGCCGATCGACAGCCCGGTGAGCTCCGCGAGGCCCTGGTGCAGCACGTTCCACGGTTCCAGGCCCAGCCCGGAGCGGACGAGCAGCGCCGAACTTACGCCGTACAGCGCGAGCCCGGCGTAGAGCTGGACGAGCCGCCGGGTGAGATGCCCCCGCGTGGCCATGATGTGCCCCCCTGGTGGTGGTAATGGACTGACACATGACACCCTGTGGCGTGGATGGAGCGGCCATCCAGGGCCAATCCGGGGAAGGTGGACTGATTCCGATGGCACAGTGGACCTCGGCCGTGGGGGCGGCGCAGCTCGCCCGTCTGCTCAACTCCCAGCAGGACCGCCCCGCGGGGCCCGGCACCCGCCGCCCCCCGGCCTACCGTGCCCTCGCCGACGGCATCCGCCTGCTGGTGCTGGAGGGCCGCGTCCCGGTCGCCGCCCGGCTGCCCGCCGAGCGGGAACTCGCCCTGGCCCTGTCCGTCAGCCGTACGACGGTGGCCGCGGCCTATGAGGCGTTGCGCAGCGAAGGGTTTCTCGAGTCCCGGCGCGGCGCGGGCAGCTGGACCGCGGTTCCGGCCGGGAACCCGCTGCCCGCCCGGGGGCTGGAGCCGCTGCCGCCGGAGGCGCTCGGCTCGGTGATCGACCTCGGCTGCGCCGCGCTGCCCGCCCCGGAGCCGTGGCTCACCCGGGCCGTGCAGGGCGCCCTGGAGGAACTGCCGCCCTACGCGCACACGCACGGCGACTACCCCGCCGGGCTCCCGGCCCTCCGGTCCATGATCGCCGAGCGCTACACCGCGCGCGGCATTCCCACCATGCCCGAGCAGATCATGGTGACGACCGGCGCCATGGGCGCGATCGACGCGATCTGCCACCTGTTCGGCGGCCGCGGCGAGCGCATCGCGGTCGAGTCGCCGTCCTACGCCAACATCCTGCAGCTGATGCGCGAGGCGGGCGCCAGGCTGGTGCCGGTGGCGATGGCCGAGGGGCTGTCCGGCTGGGACATGGACCGCTGGCGGCAGGTGCTGCGGGACGCGGCACCGCGCATCGCCTACGTCGTGGCCGACTTCCACAACCCCACCGGGGCGCTGGCCGGCGAGGACCAGCGGCGGCGGCTCGTCGACTCGGCCCGGTCAGCGGGGACCGTGCTGATCGCCGACGAGACGATGAGCGAGCTGTGGCTCGACCCCGACGTGGAGATGCCGCGCCCGGTCTGCGCGTTCGATCCGGCCGGGTCCACGGTGATCACGGTCGGCTCGGCCAGCAAGGCGTTCTGGGCGGGCATGCGGATCGGCTGGGTGCGCGCCGCGCCGGACGTCATCCGCAGCCTCGTGGCGGCGCGGGCCTACGCCGACCTGGGCACCCCGGTGCTGGAGCAGCTCGCCGTCAACTGGCTCTTCGGCACGGGAGGCTGGGAGCAGGCGGTCCAGGTGCGGCGCGAGCAGGCCCGGTCGAACCGGGACGAGCTGGTGGCCGCCGTGCGGCATGAGTTGCCCGGGTGGGAGTTCGACGTCCCGCAGGGCGGGCTGACGCTGTGGGTGCGGACCGGCGGGCTCTCGGGATCGAGGCTCGCCGAGGCGGGGGAGCGGGTCGGCGTACGGGTGCCGTCCGGGCCGCGGTTCGGGGTCGACGGCGCGTTCGAGGGATATGTGCGGCTGCCGTTCACCGTCGGCGGCGCGGTGGCCGAGGAGGCGGCGGTACGACTCGCCGCGGCGGCCGCGCTGGTGGAGTCGGGCGGGGTCGGCGGCGCGGAGCCGCCGCGCACGTTCGTGGCGTGACGACGAGGAGAGCGGTTCCTCCCTGAGGGAGGAACCGCTCTCGGCCTGCGGGCGGGCGGCTACGGGTGTTCCGGCTGCTCCGGCTTCGCCAGCGCGGGGACCGGGTTCGTCAGCGGCTCCCGGGCCGCGACCGGCGCGGGAGCGGGCCCGGGCTCCTCACCGGAGGGGGCGTGGGCCGGGACCGGCGCGGAGGTACCGGCCTGGGCGGGAGCAGGAGCAGGAGCGGGAGCGGGGCGTCCCGCCGTGGGAGCGGGGTCCGGGGAGGCGGGGGTGGCCTCCGCCGGGGCGGCGTCCGGGGTGGCGGTGCCCGTCCGTACGGGGAGCGCTGCCGGCACGGCCCCCTTCGTCGCCACCTGGACGGCCGTCGGCAAGGGGCCCTTCGCCATCACCTGCACGGGAGTCGGTGCGGGGCCCTTGGTCATCAGCCGGACCGGAGCCGGCGCGGGCTCCTTCGACAGCACGGCCACGGGTTCGCCCGTCCGCTGTGCGGGCTCGGCCGCCGCGGCCACCGGCTTCTCGTCCAGGTCCGCGGGCAGCGGCTCCGGTGTGCCGTCCGCCCCGTCCGGCTCGGGGACCGTCTCCCCGTCCGCCGGTGTCGTCCGGGGCGGCAGGAGGGCGCGGACCGCCTCGCGGTGCGCCTCGGGAGCCGCGTCGTCGAATGGGTTCGGGGTGGCGGGGACCTGGAGGCGGTGGACCGGGCCGGTGCCGAGCCGGGCGTAACCGCGGCCGGGCGGGGCCTGGTCGACGGGGGTGGACTGCGGCGGGGCGCCGAGGGCCGTCTGCAGCTGGTCGGCCGTCGCCGGGCCGAGGACCATCCGGGCACGGGTGTGCTGGCGGACCGGTTCGGCCAGGGCGTCCAGCGCGTCGAGCTGGTCGGCGACGACCACCGTCACGTTCGCCGGACGGCCGTGGCGCAGGGGGACCTGGAGCAGGGTCTGCGGATCCTTGCGGTCGTCGGCCGCCGCCAGGTGGGTGAAGGCGGTGGGGCGGTCGACCAGGACCCACAGCGGTCGCCTGGTGTCCTCCGGCGGCGGGTGCCCCGCCTGGTGGGCCCGGTTGGCCGCGATGAGACGGCGCTCCGTCTCGGTCGCGGCCCACTCCAGGCTCGCCGTGGCGCCGGCCAGTCCGCACTCGACGGCCAGGACACCGTCCCGGCCGGTCAGGCAGGCGTACTCGCCGGTGCCGCCGCCGTCCACGATCACCACGTCACCGTGCTGGAGGGCCTGCAGGGCGATGGACCGCAGCAGCGTGGAGGTGCCGCTGCCGGGCTGGCCGAGGACGAGCAGGTGCGGCTCGGTGGAGCGCAGGCCGGTGCGCCAGACCACCGGGGGGACGTCGCGCTGCCGCTCGCCGGAACCGACGGGGAGGGTGCGCCGCACCTGCGCGGAGTCGGTGAAACCGAGGACGGTCTCGCCGGGCGCGGTGACGAAGCGCTGGGCGGTGATGTCGACCGGGAGCGGCGTCAGCACCCCGAGCGTCAGCTGGTTGCCCTCCTCGTCCCACGTGAAGTGGTACTCGCGGCCCCGGCCGGACTTGGCCGCGAGGAGGTGCTCGATGCGTGCACGGGACTCGGCCTCGCCGTCGGTGAAGTACGCCGGGTAGCGCACCACCAGCTGGGAGACACGGCCCGCGCCGTCGAAGGCGTAGGTGGGGAAGGCCTTGTCCCACGCCCCGCCGTGCGCATACAACGGCTCGGGGTCCTCGGCCGTGGAGAAGTACGGCACCAGCGCCTCGTACAGCGACTTCAGACGCTGGGTCTGCGACTCGTCGGGCCCGTCGGATGCCGCCGGGGAGCGGTCCCGTCCCTGCCAGGCCGCGGCCGCCATCAGGGTGATGGCGGCCAGCAGCGGCCCGTACGGCACCAGTGCCACGACCAGGACGACCGAGGCGACGAGGAACAGCAGCGCTCCCCGTCTCTCCTTGGGTGTCTGCGTCCACCTGCGCCGCCCGGCTCCGGCCAGCCGGCGCAGACCGCGCGCGATCGTGATCAGCGGATGGAGGACGTCCGTGGCGCTGTCGGCGGCCGTCCGGGCCAGCTCCCGGCTCCGGGCGAGCTGCGCGCCGCCGTTGCTCAGGATGCGGGGGAGGGGGCGCCGGGCCACTACTGCCTCCAGTGGGTGCGTACGGGCGGGATGCGTACGGGGAGCGGGGTCGTCAGAACTTGATTCCGCCGAGGAGGCTCGCCAGGCTCTCGCCGCCCGCCTTGATGCTCGGCGCGATGGCCGTGCTGGCGAGGTAGAAGCCGAAGAGCATGGCCACCACGGCGTGTGATGCCTTCAGCCCGTCCTTGCGGAAGAAGATGAAGACGACGATGCCGAGCAGGACCACGCCTGAGATCGAGAGGATCATGTGAGTTCTCCTGGTTCGCGGGGACAGTCACCATGAGTACTTCCAGGCTCACAGCATGTATCCATACGATAAAAGGTGCAACTGGGTGAAAACTGGACTATTTCCCCCGGTCGGCGGAGCGGCCCTCGGGCGCGGGCGAGCCGGGCTGTTGCGCCGTCCGCCGTCTGCGGTGATCTTTACCTCGGGCACATCGGGTCATGTGCCGCACGAGCCAGTACCCTGGCGATTCACTCGTACGGCTGCCGCACGCGCAGGCGTACGCACCCGATGTGACGCGTAGTGGAGAGGTGGTCCGGCCGATGACCGAAGTCCCCGACCCCGGGGTCGTGGAGCTGGCGACCAAGATCTTCGATCTGGCCCGGCGGGGACGGACCGAGGAACTCGTGGCGTACGTCGACGCGGGCGTCCCGGCCAACCTCACCAACGACCGCGGCGACTCGCTCGTGATGCTCGCCGCCTACCACGGCCACTCCGACGCCGTGCGTGCCCTGCTCGGCCGCGGCGCCGACGCCGACCGGATCAACGACCGGGGCCAGACACCGCTCGCCGGAGCGGCCTTCAAGGGTGAGACGGACGTCGTCAAGGCCCTCCTCGAAGGCGGAGCCGACCCGTCCGCAGGCACCCCCTCGGCCGTCGACACCGCGCGCATGTTCGGCCGGACGGAACTGCTCGAACTGTTCGGCGAGCTGTGACGCGACCAGTCTGACCTGGAACGACACAGAAAACGGGGGAGGCGGTACGGGGCCGCCGAAATTTCGGTCGCGGTGGACGGAAGCGCCGGGTCATCATGACGACGTGGTTCACGGACGTGATGGCTGGGCAGGAGTTGCCGCACCGCGCGGGCCGTGACGCGGCCCGCAGGGGCCACCGACGAGAGGCAGAGGAAGATGGCTTACAGCAAGCAGGAAACGGCGGGCACTCCGACGTGTTGTCACGCGGCCAGGTAGTACACGTCCCCGGTTGCGTCGACGCTTGATGTGAGGCTGTTTCCCATGTTCGATCCGGTCATAGCGCCCAGCGGTACGCTGCTCGGCCTGCTCCAGCGGGGCCGCGGCGACGGCACACTGCACGCGCTCACCGCCCCGCGCCCCGAGGCGCTCGCGGCACTGAACCACTGCGTGCTGCGCGATCCCCGCCACGACTGGCAGGTGGAGAACCGCTCCCTCTACTACGCCCGGCTCTACCTCGACCTGCACGGCGAACTGGACGAGATCGAGGCCCACCTCTTCGGTGCCGAGGACGTCCTGGACACCGAGGAGTCCCGCACCGGGCTCGCCCTCGCCGTCCTCGGGCACCTCGCCTCCTACGGCCGGCGCGACGCGCTCCACCTGCTGCGCCGGTACGCCGCCCACGGCTCCAACTGGGCCTGGGCGCTCGACGAGCTGGCCCTCAGGGACGACGACGCGGGCCTGCGCGCCCTCGCCGCCCCCGTCCTCGCGCGCTTCGCCACCGACCCGGAGGGCGAGGCCGAGCTGGCCGCCACCGTCCGGGACGCCTTCGAGCCCCGCCCCTGGCGGCTGTGGGCCGAGGATCCCCGCGAGTCCGTCTCCGCACGCGTGCGTGCCGCCCACGAGACCGGCAGCTTCGACCGCTGGCAGCGGCAGATGCGGCCGACGGGGCCACGCCCCGGCTGGAGCGTGCAGGCCGTCTTCGAGTGGGCTCAGCAGGGCATCGACCGGGGCGCCGCACTCCATGTGCCGGCCGCCCGCTGTCTCAGCGCCGTCGCGGGTCCCGAGGACCGCGCCGAGATCGTCCTGGCGGCCGAGACCGGCGGCGACGGGGCCCGCTGCACGGCCCTGCGCTACCTCGCCGATATGGGCGACCCCGACGCCCTCGACCTGATCGAGAAGGCCGTGTCCTCCGGGACGCCGCTGGTCGTCGACGCCGCCGTCGACGCCTTCGAGCGCATGCGCTCGCCGGCCGCCGTCGACCGGGCGCGCGGCTGGGCCCGGCGGCCCGACGCGCTGGGCGCCGCCGCCGGGCGCGTCCTCGCCTGCCGCGGCGGCGCCCGGGACCGCGACCTCGTCCTCGCCGCACTGCGGGAGGCCGTGCGGGGCGAAGGCCCCGACGCCCCCACCCTGTGGACCCTCGTCGACGGGACCGGACGGCTCGGCCTCGCCTGCGCCGCCCCCGTGCTGCGGCACATCTACCGCGAGACCGCCTCCTCCCACCTGCGCGGCCGGGCCGCCCGGGCCCTCGCCGCCACCGATCCCGCCTTCGGCACCGGCTTCGCCGTCGAGTGCCTGTGGGACTGCGAGGAGACCACCCGCGAACTCGCCGCCCGGCACGCCGAGACCGGCGACGCCCGCGTCGTGGAACGACTGCGCCGGCTCGCCGCCGACCCGGCCGAGGAGGCCGAGGTGCAGACGGCCGTACGCAGCCGGATCGGTCCCGGGGACACGACCGTGTAGCCCCTGCCGCACCACACACGGGCCGCGGCTCGCCGCGCGGATGAACGCCCGGTGACTCCCGGGCCGGAAGGCCCCGGAGCGGGCTCGACCGTTGCGCGGCCCGGTGACTCCGGGCCGGAAGGCCCCGGGCCGGGCCCGACCGTCGCGCGGCGCGGCGACGACACCCGCGACCTCGTCCACGTGGCCGGCCCCTCGACCTCGGCGTTCCCCCTGCAGGCTGGACCGCATGCACGGCATGGCCGTCGGCGACGATCCCGGCCGCCCGGTCCGCAGGAGGCGCTGCCCGCGCGGTCCTCGCGCGGCCCCGCCGCACCGGGGACGACCTCTTGCCCCGGTTGACGGCGTCGGCGCTGAAAGGCCCAGGCCCGCGTAACGGAACAGACGACCTCGCCGACGGGCCCCGGGGCCCCGCACCCGGCGGCTCAGCGGCGGCGTACCGCCACGAAGCGGACCGGTGTGCCGGGGGACGCCTGGGCGGCGGCCGGGAGGTCGGCCGGGCGGACCACGGCGATCACCGGGTAGCCGCCCGTGGTCGGATGGTCGGCCAGGAACACCACCGGCCTGCCGTCCGGCGGGACCTGGACGGCACCCAGCACCATCCCCTCGCTGGGCAGCTCCCCGGCCCGGGCCCGCTCCAGGGCGGGCCCCTCCGTGCGCAGCCCGATGCGGTTGCTCGCGGAGGAGACCCGGTAGGGGCGGGAGACGAAGGTGCGGACGGCGTGCGGCGTGAACCAGTCGTCGCGCGGCCCCAGGGTCACCCTGAGGACCAACTCGGCCGGCGGCGCCGGCTGCGGGGCGACGTCCACGCGTGCGTGCACGCCCGTGGGCGGCCCCAGGGGGAGGACCGCCCCGTCCGTGAGCGGCGGCGGACCGAGCCCCGACAGCAGGTCGGTCGAGCGGCTGCCGAGCACGCGCTCGACCGCGACGCCCCCGCAGACACCGACATAGGTCCGTACGCCGGTCAAGGCCCGGCCGATCTCCAGCAGCGCGCCGGCGGGGACGCGCAGCGGCGCGCCCCAGGCCGCGGGCCGGCCGCCCACCGTGACGCGGCAGGGCGCACCGGCCACGGCCACGGTGACGTCCGAGCGGGGCCGCAGCGCGCAGCCGTCGAGGGTCGTCTCCAGCACGGCCGCCCCGGGCGCATTCCCGGTCAGCCGGTTGACGAGGTCCGCCGCGGGACGGTCCAGGGCGCCCGAGCGCGGGACACCCAGGTGGGCGTGGCCGGGCCGGCCGAGGTCCTGCACGGTCGTGAGGGCCCCGGCCCGTACGACGGCGAGCGCCCGGTCGGTCATGATCCCGCCTCGGGGACGAACCGCACGCGGGTGCCCGGCGCCAGCAGCGCGGCCGGCACGCGCGCGTGGTCGAACAGCACGGCGTCGGTGGTGCCGATCAGCTGCCAGCCACCCGGCGAGGAACGCGGGTACACGCCCGTGTACGGCCCCGCCAGCGCCACCGACCCGGCCGGGACGGCCGTGCGCGGGGTGGAGCGGCGCGGGACGTGGTAGCGGGACGGCAGCCCCGTGAGGTAGCCGAAGCCGGGCGCGAAGCCGCAGAAGGCGACCAGGAACTCCGTTCCGGCGTGGATCCGGGCGACCTCCGCCTCGGGCACGCCCCAGTGGGCCGCGACGTCGGCCAGGTCCGGGCCGTCGTAGCGCACCGGGATCCGGACGACCTCGCGCGCGGGCGGGGGAGCGGGCGGCAGCTCGGCGGCGGTCAGTTCGGCGGCCAGCCGGGCCGGGGAGTCGAGGCCGTCCAGCAGGACCGTACGGGCCGCAGGCACGATCTCGCGGGCGGACAGCGAGCCCTCGGCGCGGCGGCGCAGCAGCTCGGCGTGCAGGGCCTGGGCCTCGTCGACCGAGGAGACCTCGACGAGCAGGGCGTCCTCGCCGGCGGGCAGCACGTTCATGCGAAGGCCTCCACGTCGACCCCCGACGCCTCCAGCCGCCGGCGCACCCGGCGGGCCAGGTCCACCGCGCCGGGCGTGTCGCCGTGCAGGCAGAGGGAACGCGCGCGTACCTCGATGCGCGTGCCCGAGCGGGCGACGACGCTCCCGGCCCGGGCCAGGTCCACCGACCGCCCGACGACCTCCTCGGGGTCGCTGACCACGGCACCCTCCTCGGTGCGCGGCACCAGGGTGCCGGCGTCGGTGTAGGCGCGGTCGGCGAACGCCTCGGTGACGGCCGGCAGTCCCGCCTTCGCGGCCAGTTCCAGCAGGCGCGAGCCGGGCAGGCCCAGGACGGGCAGGGTGGCGTCCGCCAGGAGCACGCCGTCGACGACGGCGGCGGCCTGCTCCTCGTCGCGCACGACCCTGTTGTAGAGCGCGCCGTGCGGTTTGACGTAGGCGACGCGGGCGCCCGCCGCACGGGCGAACACCTCCAGGGCGCCGATCTGGTAGGCGACCTCGGCGGCCAGTTCGGCGGGCGGCACGTCCATCGCGCGCCGCCCGAACCCGGCCAGGTCCCGGTAGGAGACCTGCGCGCCGATCCGGACCCCGCGCGCGGCCGCCAGCTCGCACACCCGGCGCATCGTGACCGGGTCCCCGGCGTGGAAGCCGCACGCCACGTTGGCGCTGGTGACGACCGACAGCAACCCTTCGTCGTCGGTGAGCCGCCAGCGGCCGAAGCCCTCGCCGAGGTCGGCGTTCAGATCGATGCAGGCCATGGTTCCAGTGTCTCCTGTCAGAGCACGCGGTACTGCTCGTCACGGGCGTCGGTGAGGAACATCTGCCCCGGGGCGTGGGTGAGGGCGAACGGCGGGCGCGAGGCCATGACGGCCGCCTGCGGGGTCACCCCGCAGGCCCAGAACACCGGGATGTCGTCCGGCTCCGCGTCCACCGGGTCGCCGAAGTCGGGACGGCCCACGTCGCGGATGCCGAGCCCCGAGGGGTCCCCGCAGTGCACGGGAGCGCCGTGCACCGCCGGCAGCAGGCTGGTCTCCCGGATCGCCGCCGCCAGGTGCCGCGGCGGCACCGGCCGCATCGACACGACCAGAGGGCCGTGCAGCCGCCCCGCAGGCCGGCACTGCCGGCTCGTCACGTACATCGGGACGTTGCGCCCCTGCTCGACGTGGCGGATCGGCACACCGGCCTCGCCCAGCGCCGACTCGAAGGTGAAGCTGCACCCGATGAGGAACGACACCAGGTCGTCCCGCCAGTGGGCGCGCACGTCGGTCGGCTCGTCGACCAGCTCGCCGTCCCGCCACACCCGGTAGCGCGGCAGGTCCGTGCGCAGATCGGCGCCCTCGGCCAGCACGGTCGTCCAGGAGCCGGCGTCGGTGACGTCGAGGACGGGGCAGGGCTTGGGGTTGCGCTGGCAGAACAGCAGCATGTCGTAGGCCCAGTCGGCGGGCACGGAGATCAGGTTGACCTGGGTGTGGCCCGCCGCGACCCCGGCCGTGGGCCCGGTCAGGCCGTCCCGGAAGCGGGCCCGGGCCGCTGCGGGGCTCCACGCGCGCGCGTGCTCGTCGACCAGGAGCAGGGGACGGTCCTCGGTGCTCGTACGGTTCATGCCAGCTCCGTCCCGCGCGTCTCGGGCAGGCCCAGCAGGGCCAGTGCCGCGATGCCGTAGCCGATCGCGCCGAAGACCAGCGCGCCGCCCACGCCCCAGCTGTCGGCCAGGAAGCCCACCGTCGTCGGGAACACGGCACCCACCGCGCGCCCGGTGTTGTACGTGAAGCCCTGCCCGGTACCGCGCACCGCCGTCGGGTACAGCTCGCTCAGGTAGGAGCCGAAACCGCTGAAGATCGCCGACATGCAGAACCCGAGCGGGAAACCCAGCACCAGGAGCAGGGTGTTGGCGCCGCCGGGAATGTTCGCGTACGCCAGGATGCAGAGCGCCGACAGCAGCGCGAAGAGCCAGATGTTGCGCCGCCGGCCCAGCTTGTCGGTGAGGTAACCGCCGGTCAGGTAGCCGATGAAGGCGCCGGAGATGAGGAACGTCAGGTAACCGCCGGTACCGACGACCGACAGGTCGCGCTCGGACTTCAGGTACGTCGGCACCCAGGTCGCCAGCGTGTAGTAGCCGCCCTGCACACCGGTCGACAGCAGCCCGGCGAACAGCGTCACGCGCAGCAGGCCCGGCTTGAAGATGGCCGTGAACGACCCCTTCTCCGCGCTCTGTTCACGGGCGGCGGCCGCTTCGGGCGCGTCGTGGACACTGCGCCGCAGCCAGATCACGAGCAGCGCCGGCAGTGCCCCGGTCCAGAACATGATCCGCCAGGCCAGGTCGTCGTCGGCCAGGGAGAACACGGTGGTGTAGACGATCACGGCGAGGCCCCAGCCGACCGCCCAGGAACTCTGGATCGCCCCCAGCGTGCGTCCCCGGTGCTTGGCGCTCGCGTACTCGGCGACCAGGATCGCGCCGACCGCCCACTCACCGCCGAAGCCGAGGCCCTGCAGGGCGCGGAAGACCAGCAGCGTCTCGTAGTTGGGCGCGAAACCGCAGGCGACCGTGAACACCGCGTAGGTGATCACGGTGATCATCAGCGCCTTGACCCGGCCGACGCGGTCGGCGAGAACTCCCGCCAGGGCGCCGCCGATCGCCGAGACGACCAGGGTGACCGTCGTGAACAGGCCCGTCTGGCCGCTGTCCAGGCCGAAGTACGCGGACAGCGCGACCATGCTCAGCGGCAGCGTGAAGTAGTCGTACGAGTCGAGGGCGTAGCCGCCGAAGGCACCGGCGAAGGCGCGGCGGCCCCGCGGGCCCAGGGCGCGCAGCCAGCCCAGCGCCCCGGTGTCCGGGCCGGGTCCGGCGGCCTTGCCGGGTGGGTCGTCGGTCAGTGCCTGCGGTGGAGGGGTCGTGCTCATGGGCACCTCGCAGAGTGAGGACGGAGGGTGCTTCGAGAGTGAGCCGTGCCGTACGAAGCGGTCGGCGCCGGGGGTGGGGCCGCGGCGCCTTGTCCAGCACCGTAGAGGATTGTTCAACGATCCCTCAATACCCATGTTGGTTGTTCCTGGGATGTGCGATTGAATTCCGGCATGGCAGAGCAGTTGAAGGACCTCGCCGACGACCGGGCCCTCCTGGGGCGCACCAGCACTGCGGAGCGGGTCTCGGACATCCTCAGGAGCCGCATCGCCGAGGGGTACTTCCCGCCCGGCACCCGGCTGTCGGAGGACAGCATCGGCGGCGCGCTCGGTGTCTCGCGCAACACGCTGCGCGAGGCGTTCCGGCTGCTCACGCACGAGCGCCTGCTCGTCCACGAGTTGAACCGGGGGGTCTTCGTCCGGGTTCTGACCGTGGAGGACGTCGAGGACATCTACCGCACCCGCCGGCTCGTCGAATGCGCGGTCGTGCGCGGTCTCGGCGACCCGCCCCACCCTCTCGACGGCCTCGCGGGCGCGGTCGAGGAGGGGCAGGCCGCCGCTCGGGAGGGCGACTGGAAAGGGGTGGGCACGGCGAACATCCACTTCCACCGGGAACTGGTCGCCCTCTCGGGCAGCGAGCGCACGGCCGAACTGATGCGCAGCGTCTTCGCCGAACTGCGCCTGGCCTTCCACGTGGTGGACGAGCCGCAGCGCCTGCACGAACCGTACATCGCCCGAAATGTCGCTATCCTGCAGGCCCTTCAGGAGGGCGACCGCGGCAAGGCCGAGAGTCTCCTCGCCGGCTACCTCGACGACTCGCTCCGGCGGGTGGTCGAGGTGTACCGGCGACGCGTCGGCAACGACGGCTGAGCCCCGGCCGGCCGGGCCGCCGGGGAGGCGTCCGCGTCGTTTGGGCCGATGTCAGACACAGGACCTAGTCTGTGCACCGTGACTTCGCCTGCATCGACGGACAGCGTTCCGCCCCAGCTCAGCGCGGGGCCGCGTCCCGCTCCGGGGCCGGCCGCCGACGAGGGCCTGGCGCGGCGCCTGCGCGCGCTCGCCTGCACCGCGCCCCTGCACGACCTGGACGCGCGCAAGGCCAACCTCGCGGGCGAGTACTCGGTGTACGGCATGGCGGAAGTGGCCCTCGCGGCCATCGACCTCGTCACCCTGAACATGGACTTCGACACGGGCGCCGACCACGACCAGATCGTCGCCCGTCTCGTCCCGCGCATCGCCGCACAGGCCCCGCGGCGCCCCGCCGCCGAGCACGAGCGGGTGGCCCGCTGGGTCCTGGAGAACCTGATCAACGTCGGCAGCGTCGACCGCGGATTCCGCGCCGTGTACGGCACGTTCGGCGCGGACGGCACATACGTGCGGCGCGACTACGACTTCAAGCTCATCGAGGAGGTCCCCGGCCCGGGCGGCACGGTCTACCTCCGGACGACGGACGAGGCGGTCAACGTCCTCGTCGGCGCCCTCGACACGGACGTCACCAGCGCGCAGATCGCCGCCGAGGTCAAGCTGGAGGTGCTGATCAGCCGCGGCCGGCTCGCCGACGCCCAGCTCGCCGCAGAACAGGCCCGCTACCGCACCGTGCAGTACTCCGAGACCCTGCGCCGCGCCCTGGAGGCCACCCGGCGCAACGTCCGCGCGGTCGACTGGCTCACCGCCGTGCCCGACATGATCGCCGAGGCCCTGGAGCACGTCGCCGACCGCTACCGGCACGAGAACGCGATCCTCACCAACATCCGCAAGGCGCGGGACGAGTCCGAGGACCCGGAGAACAAGCGCCGCGCCGCCGAGCTCGTCGACATCGTCAAGGACTGCATCCGGCGCCACACCCAGCTGCAGTCCCGGCTGCTGGAGGCCGGGCCCCTGTTCCGTGCCGAGCAGGACCGGCAGGCCTTCGCCACGCCCACGGCCGCCTCCGGCACGGACCTCTACGGGCACCTCGTCGTGCCCGTCCTGCCGCTGCCGGTGGAGCAAGCCGTGCGGGTCACGGACGCCTTCTTCGGCCGGGGCACCGGGCTGCGCACGCCCGTGTCCGTCCGGGTCACCGACCTGGTCGACATACTGCTCACGCCGCCCGTCGAGCGGGAGCACCTCGGTGCCGAGATGCCGGAGCCGGACCTCATCGCCACCCCGGACGACAGCCGGTTCAGCGAGGAGCAGATGGCGGCGGCGCAGGAGCTGCTCGACCTGCCGGCCGACGCGCCGCGCCGGCTCTCGGGCCTGCTGTCCGAGGCCCGCCGCCAGGACCCCGACCTGCCCTATCTGGTCGCGCTGCTGGCCGTGCACGCGGCCAGCCCGCCGGTCGGCACCGCCTACCGCCAGGGCGAGCAGAAGCTGCTGTTCGCCGTGGACGACGGCACCGAGCTGCAGGACGAGGAGTTCGGCGGCGCGGACCTGATCGTCGGCACCGCCCTGCTTGACGCGGCGGGGATGGCGGCGGACCGGACGGAGGCCGCGTGATGCCTCCCCCGGTGACCGGCCGCGGCGCCGTCGTGGCCGGTCACGCGATTCCCCGCGCCCCTGAGAGCGCGGCCCGCCCTCCCGTCTACAAGGTCAAGGAGTTCACGCCGTGAGCGAGCACGTCGAGTGGAGTGCGCCGGACGGCCCGGCCCTCGCGGCCACCGCCGCCGTCACCCCCGCCGACGCCGCCGACGCGGCGCGGCTCGTGTCCTTCGGACTGCAGCCCAAGCTCCAGCCCGCCCGCGACCAGGAGTACGCGGACCTGCTGCGGCGTTACCGCGAGGACCCGCCGTTCGCGCGGCTCGCCGACGCCGTGGCGACCGGGCTCGGCCTGATCGTCCTGGAGGTCTCCCCGCGCGCCGGCATGGCCGTGACCGCCGCCGAGGACTCGGTGTTCGCCGTCCGTATGGGCGACTACGCGCGTCGCACCTCCGCCGACGGCGGCGACCGGTTCCTGCACGGACTGGCCCATCTCGCCGTCGCCGCCATGGCGTTCCCGCGCCCCGAGGACCTCGCCGACGACGGCTACATCGGCCGCGTCACCGTCAACGGCGTCGACGCCTTCGTCCGCCAGGCCTGCCACCGGCTGGAGGAACGCGCCGCCGAGCAGGGCGAGAACACCGACCCGGTCACCGACGCGCCCGGCCTGGAGGCCGCCTGGCGGATCTGGGTGCGGCGCAGCGCCACCGGCGCCACCAAGGACGCCCGCCGGCTCGCCGGATCCACCACCGGCATCGTCGCCAAGGCCGTCGCGTTCCTCACCGACTCGGGCTTCCTCCAGCGCACCGGCGACGACAACGGCGGCACCTACCGCACCACCGCCCGCTACCAGCTCCAGGTCCGCGACCTGGCCGGCAGCGCAGCCCTCGCCGAACTGCTGGAGCTGGGCATCGTCCCCGTCACCGACGGCACCCCGACGCTGCTGCCCCCCGAGGAGGGCGACGACCTGGAGCTGGTCGCCGACGCCGGACTGCCCTTCCACTCCTCCTGACCGACCCCCACCCCCCCACTCACGAAGACTTACGAGAGTCCGCCATGTACGAGCTGTCCCGGGTCCGCCTCTACTCCATCGGGCCCGCCGGCGCACGGTACGCCGACACCGTGCTCGACCTGCGGGGCGTGGGCGACATCGTGCCCGACCCCGCGCCCACGCAGGCGGAGTTCTTCGAGGAGGAGCCCGTCGGACCGCCCCGCCGCCCCGCCCCCGCGGGCGTGCTGTTCCTGGAGAACGGCGGCGGCAAGTCGGTGCTGCTCAAGCTGATCTTCTCCGTGATGCTGCCGGGCCACCGCAACACCCTGGGCGGCGCCAGCTCCGGCGTGCTGCGCAAGTTCCTCCTCGCCGACGACTGCGGTCACGTCGCGCTGGAGTGGCAGCACGTGCTGACCGGCGAGTGCGTCGTCGTCGGCAAGGTCAGCGAGTGGCGCGGACGCCAGGTCTCGAACGACCCGCGCAAGTTCGCCGAGGCCTGGTACTCCTTCCGGCCCGGGCCGGGTCTGAGCCTGGACAACCTGCCCGTCGCCGAGTCCACCGCCGTACGGGCCCCCGCCGAGGGCCAGTCGGGCGCCCGCGGACGGCGCCGCACGATGAAGGGGTTCCGCGACGCCCTCACCGAGGCCGGCAAGACCTACCCGCACCTGGAGGTGCACTGGGAGGAGATCCACGACCGCTGGATCGAGCACCTGGGAGACCTCGGCCTCGACCCCGAACTGTTCCGCTACCAGCGGGAGATGAACGCCGATGAGGGCGAGGCCGCCGGCCTCTTCGCGGTGAAGAAGGACGCCGACTTCACCGACCTGCTGCTGCGCGCCGTCACCGACACCCGCGACACCGACGGCCTCGCCGACCTGGTCAGCGGCTTCGGCAACAAGCTGGGCCGGCGCTCCGAGCTGATGGCCGAACGGGACTTCACCGCCGGGTCGGTCGACCTGCTCGGGCGGATCGTCGAGGCCGCCGACGCCCGCGCCCGCGCCCGTGACGTCCACGCCGGGGCCGAACGCCGCACGCGCACCCTGGCCCGCCGCCTGTCCGCCCGGGGCGTACGGGAACGGGCCCGGGCCGCCGACCTGGCCCAGCGCGTCACGGCCGCCGCGTACGCCGTCACGCACGTCGAGTCCGCCCGCGAACGCAGCGCCCTGATCTCCGCCGAACTGGCCTACCGGCACGCCTCCCTGGCGCTCGCCGCCGCTGAGAAGTCCGCCGCCGCGCAGAAACGCGAGCTCGCCGACGCCCGCACCCTGTACGCGGCGTGGCAGGCCGCCGAAGCCGTCCTGCGCCACCGCGCGGCCTCCGACCGCGTCGCCCGCGTGTCCGCCGCGATCCAGGAGGCCGAGCGGGACGCCGCCCCCGCGCTGGCCGCCCGCGCCAAGGCGGCCGTCGACCTCGTACGGGCCCTGCACGCCGCCGCGGAGAGCGCCGAGAGCCTCGCCAACGAGGAGGAGGAACGCTCCGCGGCCCTCCAGGAGGTCAGCGACGCGGCCTACCGCGACTCCACCGCCGCCGCCACCCAGGCCCAGCGGGCCCGCAGCGAGATCGGGCACCTCAAGCAGCGCCTCGCCGAGGTCGAGCAGGAGACCGCGGAAGCGGTCCGGGCCGGCTGGCTCGACGACAGCGCGCCCGACGCCGACCCGGCCCGGGCGGCCCTCGCCGCCAGCGACGCGGAGAAGACCACCGTCGCCGCCTGGGACTCCGCCCGCGAGGCCGCCCGCCGCGCCGCCGAACACGCCCGCGAGGCCGCCGCCACCGAGTCCCGCGCGGAACTGACCGCGGCCCGCGCGGCCGACGCGGCCACCGCGGCGGAGCGCTCCTACGACGCCGAGCGCCGCACCGCCGAGGCGCTGGCCGGGGAGCAGCGGCTCGCCGCACTGCTCGGCCTGACCCCCGAGGCCCGCCCGGGCATCCCGCAGCCCCGCCACGGCGCCGGCCACGAGCCCGCCCCCGCCACCCCGCAGGGCGAGCAGGGCCTCACCGCCGAGGAACTCGACCGCTCGGCCGAGGACCTGCGCGAGCTGCTCGACGACGCCGTCTCCTCCGCCGAGCGGCAGCTGTTCGACCTGCGGACGGCCGCCGCCGACGACGCCCGCATCCTCGGCGCCCTCGGTGACGGCGGGCTGCTGCCGCCCGGCCCCGACGTGCTCGCCACCGTCGAGTTCCTCGGCGAACACGGCATCCCCGCGCTGCCGGGCTGGCGCTACCTCGCCCAGGCCGTCGACCCGGCGGACCACGCCCGCGTCCTGGCCGCCCGCCCCGAACTCGTCGACGGCGTGATCATCACCGACCCCGGCTCCCACGCCCGCGCCCGGGAGGCCCTGGGCGACGCGGCGCTCCTGCCGAGGTCCGCCGTGGCGGTCGGCACGGCCGCCGCCCTGCTCGCCCCGACGCCCGCCGCGGACACCGACGACGGCGGCGTGTTCCTCGTCCCGCCGAACCCCGCCATGCACGACGAGCACGCCGCCGACGAGGAACGGCAGACGCTGCGCGCCCGCGCGGCCGAGCGCGACGAGGAGATCCGCACGCTCGCCGCCCGGCTCGGCAAGGACCGCGAGCTCGCCGCCCGGCTCGCCTCCTGGCGCACCGGCTGCCCGGCCGGCCGCCTCGCCGAACTGGCCCGCGCGGCACATGACGCCCGCGCGTTCGCCGAGGAGTCGGAGGCCGAGCTGGCCGAGGCGCGCACGGTGCGGGCCGAGGCCGACGAGGCCGCCGCGGAGGCCGCGCGGGTCCGCGACGAACGCCAGGAGGCCGCCCAGAAGGCCCGCCGCTCCGCCGACGCCCTGGCCGGTCTCGCCTTCCGGCTCCGCGAGCGCGCCGGCTGGCAGGTGAAACTGCGGGAACTGGCCGATGAGGCCGCCGAGTCGGAGGCCGGCGCACAGACCTGCCTGGACCGGGCGAGGGCCGCCGACGAGGACCGGCGCGGCGCCCAGCGCGCCGCCGACGACGCCCGCCGCACCGCACGCGCCCTGCGCGCCGAGCGCGCCGAGATCGCCGGCGCTCCGGACGACGTGCCCGAGGACGGCACGCACGCCCCGAAGGCGTCCCTGCCCGCGCTGCGCGAGGCCTACCGGGCCGCCTCCCAGGTGTACGAGAAGGTCGGTGTCGGGGCCGACCTGCGGGCCGAGCAGGCCCGCGCCGAGAGCGACGAGAGTGCCGCCCGCGCCGAGCTCGACCGGCTCAGCAACAAGGTCCGCACCCGCGCGGAGCAGCTCCTCGAATCACCCGACGGCTCCGACGGCCCCAGCCGCCAGGCCGCCGCCGCCCGTGCCGAGGAGCTGGTGCAGCTCCTGGAGACCCGGATGTCCACCGCGAGCGAGCAGCTCGGCCGGCTGCGCGGAGAGGCCGAACGCCTCGCCCCGCAGGACGGCGACACCCACACCGACCTGCCGGAGGAACTCCAGCCGCGCGACGCCGAGCACGCGCAGACCCTGCTGCGCACGGCGACGGCCGAACTCGCCACCCGGAACGAGGCGCTGGACCAGGCCCGCGACGCCCACGCCGAGCTCCTCGGAGCCCACCGCGCCGCCGAGGACGCGGCGAGCGGCTTCGACGAGATCGCCGCCATGCTCCGCGACCTGCTGCGCGAGCACGGCACCGAGGAGGAGCAGGAGGAGACGGAGCCGTACCCGGGCAGCCTCGACGAGGCCCGGCATTCCGCCGCCGAGGCCCGCCGCTCGCTGCGCGGTTGCGCCGCCGACCTGTCGGCCGCCGAGACCGCGGTCCGCGAGGCCAGTGACGTCCTGGTCCGGCACGCCAACTCCACGCGCTACGAGCAGGTCCGCACCCCGGCCCGCCAGCAGATCCGCGAACTGCCCGCCTCCGCGCTGCCCGAGCACGCCCAGAAGTGGGCGGACGCCTTCGCACCCCGGCTGCGGGTCCTCACCGACGAGCTGGAGCAGCTGGAGCGCAACCGCGAGTCGATCGTGGACCGGTTGCGCGGACTGGTCGAGTCGGCGCTGGCCACCCTGCGCTCGGCCCAGCGGCTCTCCCGGCTGCCGGAAGGGCTCGGGGAGTGGTCGGGCCAGGAGTTCCTCCGCATCCGTTTCGAGGAGCCCGACCAGGCCACGCTCACCGAACGGCTCGGCGAGGTCATCGACGAGGCCACTCGTGCCGCCGTCAGGAAGAACTCCGATCTGCGGCGCGACGGCATGTCGCTGCTGCTGCGCGGTGTCGCCGCGGCCCTGCAGCCCAAGGGCGTCGCCGTCGAGATCCTCAAGCCCGACGCGGTGCTGCGCGCCGAGCGCGTCCCCGTCGGGCAGATGGGCGACGTCTTCTCCGGCGGCCAGCTGCTGACCGCCGCCATCGCCCTGTACTGCACGATGGCCGCGCTGCGTTCGAACGACCGCGGCCGCGACAAGCACCGGCACGCGGGCACGCTGTTCCTCGACAACCCCATCGGCCGCGCCAACGCCACCTACCTGCTGGAGCTCCAGCGGGCGGTGTCGGACGCCCTGGGCGTGCAGCTGCTGTACACCACGGGTCTGTTCGACACGACCGCGCTGGCCGAGTTCCCGCTGGTCATCCGGATGCGTAACGACGCCGACCTGAGGGCGGGCCTGAAGTACATCAGCGTCGAGGAGCACCTCCGTCCGGGCCTGCCGCAGCAGCCCCAGGCGGGTGAGGCGGTCCGCAGCGAGATCACCGCGACCCGGATGTACAAGCGGCCGGCGCCCACGTCGTCCTAGCCGGGCCGGACCCGCGCGACCGGCCCCGCCGGTCGCGCGGTCGAAGCACGGCCCCCGGCGTGGGACACCGGCGGCAGCCGGCCGTGGACGGCCCGTCAGTTCACGAATGCGACAACTGACCGGCCGCCGCACCGCGTCGGCGTATCCGCCCCTGGGCCCGCTCGGCGACGCGCGCCTGGCGCCGGGCCCGGCGCCGCTCCCGCCGCAGCGCCCGTGCCGTGCTGCTCGGTACGGAGATCACGCCGTGGCGCTGGTTCCAGACCTGACGCGTCACCCACACGTCGAGCGCTCCCCACGTGGTCACGATCGTGCTGACCACGCTGCTGATCACCATGGGGAACGCAAGCCAGGAGCCGGCCATCGTGCACAGGAACGCCACCATGGCCTGAAGCAGCGTCACGGCTATGAGCAGCACCGCCCGGACGGCCGCCGTGCGGACCGGATCCGGCAACCTGCGCCGCCGCGCCGGCTCCTCGACCCACAGCGGCCGGTAGGAGGACTGCCCGCGTACGTCCGCGGCCCGTTCCCCGGCACGGGCGCCGGTGCCGGGCGCCGTCGTCCTGGCAGCCGTGACCGGATCGTCGCGATCGATCAGCCCGGGGGCCGGATGCCCCGTCACCTGCGCCCCTGCGACCTCGGGCGCCCCGCGCCGTTCCGCCGTGCCCATCACCGTGTCACTCCCCACCGCCGGCAGACCTCTCACCCGCATCCGAAGACACGTACTCCCCAGTGGCTGCCCGGCTTGCGCTGTATTACGCCGCCCGGGTGCGGGATGCGGCTCCAGTGGCCGATTCCGCCCCCAATTCACGTAGAGAAGGACGAACGACCCGTCACGAAGATTCCCGGAACCGAAAAAATCCGGCCAACCACCTTGGCCGAGTGGGTGGATGGCCAGGACCGTCGCCGCCGGTTCCGGGGAGACAACTCCCGCAATGGCCGGACAACTCCCCATGCTGCGCACGCGGTGGGGAACTCCGGCCTCCGGGCGGGTCTTCGAGTTCCCCCCGCAGCGGTAGTAGGCTCGCGCCGTTTGTTGACGCACACGTGTACCCCCGGTAGCCCCGGGGGCCGAGCTGGGGGAGGCCATGCGCTTTCGCGGGAAGTCCATCCGCCGGAAGATCGTGGCGCTGCTTCTCGTGCCGCTGGTGTCCCTGACCGCGATCTGGGCCTTCGCCACGATCCTCACGGGGCGTGAGGCGAGCGACCTGTTCCAGGTGTCGACCGTGGTGGAGGAGATCGGGTACCCGATCGAGGACACCGTCCGCGTCCTGCAGGAAGAACGCCGCCAGACCCTGGTCCACCTCGCCGACCCCCGCGCCTCCGACGGGCTCGCCGCACTGCGGCGCAGCCGCACGGCCACCGACGAGGCCGTCGCCGGCATCCGCGACAACGCCCGCGACCCGGACGTGCGCGACGCGATGGGCGCGGACACCCGCGAGCGGCTGACCGCGGTGCTGGACGCCTTCGAGGGCATCGATTCGCTGCGCCGCAGCGTCGAGGACGGCACGGTCGACCGCTCGCACGCCCTCGACCTCTACAACCGGCTGGTCGACCCCTGCTACATCCTGCTGACCAACCTGCACGTCGTCGACAACATCGAACTCGACAAGCAGTACCGCGCCCTGGTCAACCTCGCCCGCGCCCGCGAACTGCTCTCCCGCGAGGACGCCCTGCTCGGCTCCGCCCTCGTCGTCGGCCGGATCTCCCGCGCGGAAAGCCGCGACGTCTCCGACCTCGTCGCCCAGCGCGCCCTGATGTACGACGTCAACCTCCAGCTGCTGCCCGTCGCCGAACGCGACCGCTACGACCGCTTCTGGAAAAACGCTTCCTCCGCCCCGCTGCGCGTCGCGGAGGAAGCCGCTCTCGAACCGGGTGCCGGAACGCCCCGCGGTGTCACCGCCAAGAGCTGGGACAGCGCGGCCGGCAACGTGCTGGACGAGCTCGCCACCCTCAACGACCAGGCCAACGACCGCTACCAGGACCGCGTGCACCCCGTGGCCGTGGGCGTCATCGCCAAGGCCGTCATCGCGGGCGCCCTCGGCCTGATCGCCCTGCTGGTCTCCCTGTTCCTGTCGGTCCGCGTCGGCCGCTCCCTCATCCGCGATCTGCGCCAGCTCCGGCTGGAGGCGCACGAGGCGTCCGGGGTGCGCCTGCCCAGCGTGATGCGCCGCCTCTCGGCGGGTGAACAGGTCGACGTCGAGACCGAAGTGCCGCGCCTGGAGTACGACAAGAACGAGATGGGCGAGGTCGGCCAGGCCCTCAACACCCTGCAGCGCGCCGCCGTCGAGGCCGCCGTCAAGCAGGCCGAACTGCGCGCCGGAGTCTCCGAGGTGTTCGTCAACCTCGCCCGCCGCAGCCAGGTCCTGCTGCACAAGCAGCTCACCCTGCTCGACGCGATGGAGCGCCGCACCGAGGACACCGAGGAACTCGCCGACCTGTTCCGCCTGGACCACCTGACGACCCGCATGCGGCGGCACGCCGAGGGCCTGGTGATCCTCTCCGGCGCCGCGCCCTCCCGCCAGTGGCGCAAACCCGTCCAGCTCATGGACGTCGTGCGGGCCGCCGTCGCCGAGGTCGAGGACTACGAGCGCATCGAGGTGCGCCGACTGCCCCGGATCGCCGTCACCGGCCCGGCCGTCGCCGACCTGACGCACCTGGTGGCGGAACTCCTGGAGAACGCCACGGTGTTCTCCCCGCCGCACACCGCCGTGCAGGTGGTCGGTGAGCGCGTCGCCAACGGTTTCACCCTGGAGATCCACGACCGCGGCCTCGGCATGGCCGCCGAGGCGCTCCTGGACGCCAACCTCCGGCTCGCCGAGACACCCGAGTTCGAACTGTCCGACACCGACCGGCTCGGCCTGTTCGTGGTCAGCCGCCTCGCCCAGCGGCAGAACGTCCGCGTCTCGCTGCAGCCCTCGCCGTACGGCGGTACGACCGCCGTCGTGTTCATCCCCGACGCGCTGCTGACGGACGACGTGCCCGACACCAACGGCCTCGGGTTCCGGCTCGACCGCCCCCGGATCGCCCCGGAGAGCGAGCCGCAGGAGTCGCGGCGCGGGGCACTCTCCCCGGCGTCCGTGCAACGGCCGGGTCTGCCCGCCTCCCTGCTGGACGGGCCGATCGAGCTGGAGGCGCCCGTCGGCCTCGACGGCTTCCCCGGCGCCCTGGACGACGAGGACGGCGAACAGGGGGGCCTGTTCCGGCCCCGCCGCCATTCCCTCGTCCGGGCCGAGGACGACCTCGCCGACGGGGCTGCCGACCTGCACCAGCAGGGCGCCGACACCCGGGCGGCGCGGGAGCGCACCGACGGCGAACTGACCGCCCCCGTCCCGCTGGCCCGCCGGCACACCCCCAAGCTGGTCAGCTCCCACGGTCGTCCGGTCACCGACCAGCGCTCCCGGCGCCCCCGGACCGACGACGACCCCGGTGCGAGCCGGAACGACACCGCGGCGGCCCGGCCCGACACCGGGTCCGCCTCCACGCTCCCGGGCCGGCGCCGCGGCGACGAGCCGGCCGGCGGCACCCGCGCCACCGGCCGTCCCGAACCCGCGACGGCCCTGCCCGCGCGGCGCCGCACCGACGCCCCGCGCGGCGAGGCGCAGCCCGACACACCGCCGCCCCTGCCGGCCCGCCGCCGGGGCGCGGACTCCGCACGCCGGGGCATCGGCGCGGCGGCCCGGGGCGAGGAACCCGCCGCGGCACCGGCCCCGCCCCCCGGCGACCGCCCCGATCCGTCCGCCCCGCCCCGCCGCACCCGCCGTCCGAACACCGCCGGGCCCACCGGCCCCGCCGCCGACGGCGCCGGTGACACCCACGGCACGAGCGGCGTGCACGGCACCGGTGACGTCCCGGGCGCCACGCCGCTGCCCCGCCGGGTCCGGCAGGCCAGCCTCGCCCCGCAGCTCAAGCGGAGCGCCGAGCCCCGCGCGGAGGACGGAGCCGGGCCCGCCGAGCGGGACGCCGAAGAAGTACGCAGCCGTATGGCCTCGCTCCAGCGCGGCTGGCAGCGCGGCCGTCAGGAGAACGCCGCGGGCGACGCCGCCGACGGCGGCACAGCACCACAAGGAACGACAGAGGGGGACGGTCGATGACCGCACCGAAGCCGACCGGCCACACCGCGACCGACAAGGGCGAGCTGAACTGGCTCCTCGACGACCTGGTGGACCGTGTCGCGAGCATCCGCAAGGCACTCGTCCTCTCCGGCGACGGACTGCCGACCGGGGTCTCCAAGGACCTGACCCGGGAGGACAGCGAGCACCTGGCGGCCGTCGCCTCCGGGTTCCACAGCCTCGCCAAGGGCGTGGGCCGTCACTTCGAAGCCGGCAACGTCCGCCAGACCGTCGTCGAACTCGACGACGCCTTCCTCTTCGTGACCGCCGCCGGCGACGGCAGCTGCCTGGCCGTCCTCTCGGACGCCGACTCGGACGTCGGCCAGGTCGCCTACGAGATGACGCTCCTCGTCAAGCGTGTGGGCGTGCATCTGGGCGCCGCCCCACGCACCGATCTGCCCGCAGGCGGGTAGTGGGATGACATGAGCGCTGACGGTCAGGGAAGAAACCACTGGTTCGACGACGAGGCCGGTCCGGTCGTCCGCCCCTACGCCATGACCCGCGGCCGCACCAGCAGCCAGGGCCAGCACCGGCTGGACCTGATCGCGGTCGTGGTCGCGGAACCGCAGGCGGACGACCCGGAAGCCGACCACATGCTCTCCCCGGAGCATGTGGACATCGTCGAACTGTGCCGTGAGGACCCCCAGTCGGTCGCCGAACTCGCCGCGGAACTCGACCTGCCGATCGGGGTCGTACGGGTCCTCGTCGGAGACCTCGTGGACGCGGAGTTCGTCCACGTGAACCGGCCCGTGCCCCCGGCCGAGCTGCCGGACGAGAGCATCCTGCGCGACGTGATCAGCGGCCTGCGGGCCCTGTGAGCACGCGGCGGCCGCAGACCGCCGTCGACACCGCGGACGGCGGCCGTCAGGACCGCCGTCCGACCCCCCATCGAGCTGGAGAGAAGACCGATGATCTTCGGGCGTTCTGAGCGCGGCAAGCCGCCGGTCGAGCCCGTCACGCTCAAGATCCTGGTGGCCGGCGGATTCGGCGTGGGCAAGACCACGCTCGTCGGCGCGGTGAGCGAGATCCGACCGCTGCGCACCGAGGAACTGCTCACCGAGGCCGGGCGTCCCGTGGACGACGTCAGCGGCGTGGAGGACAAGCACACCACGACCGTGGCCATGGACTTCGGCCGCATCACCCTCCGCGAGGACCTCGTGCTGTACCTCTTCGGCACGCCCGGCCAGGAGCGGTTCTGGTTCATGTGGGACGAGCTGTCCGAGGGCGCCCTGGGCGCCGTCGTCCTGGCCGACACCCGCCGCCTGGAGGACTGCTTCGCCGCGGTCGACTACTTCGAACGGCGCTCGATCCCGTTCGTCGTCGGCGTCAACTGTTTCCAGGGCGCCCCTCGCTACCCGGTCGAGGACGTCCGCCGGGCCCTCGACCTCGACGACGACGTACCGCTCCTGATGTGCGACGCCCGCGACCGGGAGTCGGTCAAGGAGACGCTCGTCGGCGTCGTCCAGCACGCCATGGCCCAGGCCGCCGAGCACCGCCGCGCGGTCACCACCTGACGGTCCGGCCCGGGAGACCCGCCCGGGCCGGACCGCTCACAGGGGCGGACGGCCAGGCCACGCGCGCGTGGCTAGTCGTCCTCACTCTCCTCCCAGCCGAAGCTCTTCTCCACGGCCTTGCGCCAGTTGTGGTACTCGCGGTCCCGCACGGACGCCTCCATCGACGGCGTCCACTCGACGTCCTTCTGCCAGTGCGCCTTCAGCTCGTCCAGGTCGTTCCACACGCCCGTGGCCAGACCGGCCGCGTACGCGGCGCCCAGGCAGGTCGTCTCGGAGACCTTGGGCCGCACCACCGGCACGTCCAGCACGTCCGCCTGGTGCTGCATCAGCAGGTTGTTCTTCGTCATGCCGCCGTCGACCTTCAGGGTGGTGATCTGCACCCCGGAGTCCTGGTACATGGCGTCCACGACCTCGCGCGTCTGCCAGCTCGTGGCCTCCAGCACCGCCCGCGCCAAGTGCGCCTTGGTGACGTACCGGGTCAGCCCGGTGACGACGCCCCGCGCGTCGGAACGCCAGTACGGCGCGAACAGCCCGGAGAACGCCGGAACGATGTACGCCCCGCCGTTGTCCTCCACACTGGCCGCGAGGGGCTCGATCTCGTCGGCGGTGCGGATGATGCCGAGCTGGTCGCGGAACCACTGCACCAGCGCGCCCGTGATGGCGATCGACCCCTCCAGGCAGTACACCGGCGCCTCGTTGCCGATCTTGTACCCCATGGTCGTCAGCAGGCCGCTCTTCGACGGCACCGGGCGGTTGCCCGTGTTCAGCAGCAGGAAGCTGCCCGTGCCGTAGGTGTTCTTCGCCGTGCCCACGTCGTAGCAGGCCTGGCCGAAGACCGCGGCCTGCTGGTCGCCGAGGGCGGAGGCCACCGGCACGCCGGACAGCTGGCCGACGGCGGTCCCGTACACCTCGGCGGAGGAGCGGATCTCCGGCAGCATGGCCTCCGGGATGTTCATCGCCGAGAGGATCGAGGAGTCCCACTGCAGGGTCTCCAGGTTCATCAGCATGGTGCGGCCGGCGTTGGTCACGTCGGTGACGTGCTGCCCGCCGTCCGTGCCGCCGGTGAGGTTCCAGATCAGCCACGAGTCCATCGTCCCGAAGGCGATCTCCCCGCGTTCGGCCCGTGCCCGCAGGTCGGGCACGTTCTCCAGCAGCCAGGCCGCCTTGGGCCCGGAGAAGTAGGTCGCCAGCGGCAGTCCCGTCTGCTCGCGGAAACGGTCCTGCCCGTCGGAGCCGCCCAGCTGCCGGCACAGCGCCGCCGTCCGGGTGTCCTGCCAGACGATGGCGTTGTGCACCGGCTTTCCCGTGGTGCGGTCCCACAGCAGTGTCGTCTCGCGCTGGTTGGTGATGCCCATGGCGCTCAACTGCTCGGCCCGCAGCCCGGCCTTGGCCAGCGCCCCGGCCACGACCGCCTGCGTCTTGGACCAGATCTCGGTGGCGTCGTGCTCCACCCAGCCCGGTTTGGGGAAGATCTGCCGGTGCTCGCGCTGGTCCACGGCGACGATGGCGCCTGCCTCGTCGAAGACGATGCAGCGGCTCGACGTGGTGCCCTGGTCGATGGCGGCGACGTACTTCGCGGCGTTGTCCGTCATGGCTACCTCTCGGGCTGGTTCAGAAGGCTGCGTTGTAGATGACGCCACCCAGCAGTCCGCCGATCAGCGGGCCGACGACCGGGATCCACGAGTAGCCCCAGTCGGACGTGCCCTTGTTCGGGATCGGCAGGATGGTGTGGATGATGCGGGGGCCCAGGTCGCGCGCCGGGTTGATGGCGTAGCCGGTGGGACCACCCAGGGAGAGGCCGATGCCGACGACCAGGAAGGCGACCAGCATGATCGCGATGCCGGACCCGTAGATGCCCTCGGACTGGCCGACGATCTGTCCGATGCCGATGCCCTCGACGTGCCGGTTGCTGCCCACCAGGGCGAGCAGCGGCAGTACCAGGGCGATCGTCGCGAGGATCTCGGTGATCAGGTTGGCCACCGGGTTACGGATCTCGGGGATCGTGGAGAAGATGCCGAGCGTCGGGACGGGTTCGTCGACCGTTCCCTCGGTGGTGCCGCCCTTGCGCGTGTTCGCCTGGAACTGCGCGAAGTACACCAGGTAGGCCAGGACGGCTCCGAGCATGGCCCCGGCCATCTGTCCCAGGATGTAGATCCAGACCTTGTCCCACACCCCGGTGTCCACGGCGAGGCCCAGGGTGACGGCGGGATTCAGGTGTCCGCCGGAGAGCGGGGCGGCGGTGTACGCGCCGGCCAGCACGGCGAAACCCCAGCCGAACGCGATCACGATCCACCCGGATGCCCGGGCCTTCGAGAACCTGAGGGTGACGGCGGCGCACACGCCGGCGCCGAACAGGATGAGGATCGCCGTACCGATCAACTCGCCGAAGAAGATGTCTCCGTTACTCATGGCGGCTCCTAGGCCGTGACCCGGGACGGACGCCCCGGGCCTCACGTGCAGGGTGCGTTTCCCATGACTACTTCCGCCGGAGGCAGGGGGTCCCGCGCCCCGCCCGGCATCCGTGACGAGCGTGCCGTCGCAGCCGAACCGCCCGTGGGGGAAGGGGCCTTGGCGCTGGCGCACCACACGCCGCCGTGCCGGATTGCGCCGCCTGTGGACGCCGATGTCGACTGACACCGGAAGTGTTCACCGGCACCCGAAGGGCGTCAAGGTCGCCGACCGCAACGGTGACGGCCGACCGACGGCCACCGGGCGCCTGCCGGGCCGAGCGGCCGGTCGTCGGCCTGGGCGGTGCCCGGTCGGGTCGTTGTTCAGGTCTGTTCGCAGGTCGCGCTGATCGCGGGTGTCGGGGTCCGCACGGCCCTGGCTGGACCGGCGGCTCTGCGGTATCCGGCCACGGCCGAGCGTCGCCGCTGGCGACTCCCTGCCCCACCGACTCGTCGCTTGCTCAGGTCCAGGATCCACCTGACCAGGAGGTTTCTCAACCGCAGGAGGCAGGGCGGCACGAAAGCGGGTTCGGCGCCCGCGGCCGGCCGTTTCCGGGCTCGTCCTTCCCACCGCCCGCCGACCCCTGGTAGACGCAAGGGCCATGACACGACTCACCACCGTGGCGCGCGCCCTGATCACCGCCGTCGCGGCGCTGCTGACGGCCACCGCCGCCACCGCCCCCGCCCAGGCCCGGCCCGCACCCCGGGCGCCGAAGGACTTCGTCGCCCTCCGCAGCGTGGATCCGACCATCCTCCAGGAGATGCGCTACGTCACCGCGCACAACTTCGTGGGCGAACCCATCGACGGCTACCGCCGGCCCCTGTGCATCCTCACCCGGCCCGCCGCCGAGGCCCTCCACCAGGCCCAGCGCAAGCTCCTGCGTCAGGGCTACACCCTGAAGGTCTACGACTGCTACCGGCCGCAGCGCGCGGTCGACCACTTCGTCCGCTGGGCCGAGGACCTCGACGACGAGGCCATGAAGGGCGAGTTCTACCCGAACGTCGACAAGACCCGGCTGTTCGCCGACGGCTACATCGCGGAGAAGTCCGGCCACAGCCGCGGATCGACCCTCGACGTCACCCTCGTCCGCCTGCCCGCGCAGCCGACCCGGCCCTACCACCCCGGCGAACCCCTCGTCCCGTGTTTCGCACCCCAGCGCGAGCGGTTCCCCGACAACTCGGTCGACATGGGCACCGGCTTCGACTGCTTCGACACCCTCTCGCACACCCTCGACCCGCGGATCCAGGGCGCCCAACGCGCCAACCGGCTGCTGCTGAAGTCCACCCTGGAAGGCCTCGGCTTCGTGAACCTGGCAGAGGAGTGGTGGCACTACACCTTCAAGCCCGAGCCGTACCCCGACACCTACTTCGACTTCCCCGTGTCCAGGAGGTCGCTCTCCGGCCCCCGTTGAGCCGCCCGCCCGCAACGCCCTCCCCGTGATCGGCTACAGTCCGCCGCGTGTCCGAAACTCATCACTCCGTTCCCAACTCCGCGCCGGACTCCCACTGTTCGAGCTGCGGCACGCCCTACGGAGAGGGCGTCTCCGGCTGGCCCCGCACCTGCCCGGCGTGCGGGGCCGTCGCCTACCGCAATCCGCTCCCCGTGGCAGTGGCCCTCCAGCCCGTGTACGACACCCAGGGCACCGCTCTGGTCGTCATCACCCGGACCGTCGCCCCCGCGCGCGGGGGCATCGCCCTGCCCGGCGGGTTCGTCGACCACCGGGAGGACTGGCGGCACGCCGTCGTCCGCGAGCTCAAGGAGGAGACCGGCATCGACGCAGCCGGCCGTGACGTACGGCTCGCCGACGCCATGAGCTCACCCGACGGGCACCTGCTGCTGTTCGGTCTCCTCCCCGAACGCCCGGCGGAGGGACTGCCGGTCTCCACCGCCACGGACGAGACGGAGGGCTGGCACCTCCTGCGCAGGCCGCAGGAACTGGCCTTCCCGCTGCACACGCTGGCGGTACGCGCCTGGTTCGAGGGCCGCTACTGACCTCGCCGGTCCCCGGCCCCGCGCACCCGCACGGGGAAGGGCGGCTCACCCCCGCCCTCCCCGCCCTGCCACTCGACGACCACCCGCGGGCCCACCCACCGCGTGGTGCAGCGCTGGATCTCCGGCTCGTCCCACCCGTCGCCCCCGTCCGGCACGACCAGCCCGCCGCCGGTGCGTCCCCTCGCGGGCGCCCACACCTCCAGTTCCAGCCCCCCGGCCTCCCCGCGCACCGGCAGCACGGCACCCGCGCGCGCCAGGACCGGGATCCGGGACAGCGGCGCGTCGACGAGCACCCGCCCCGGCCCGTCGTACGCCTCCTCGGTCACCACGTCGTACCAGCGCCCGCGCGGCAGCTGCACGGCGCGTCGGTCCGTACCCGGCTCCAGCACCGGAGCCACTAGCAGACAGTCGCCCAGCAGGAAGGCGTCGCCGCAGTCCCGCAGGACCCGCTCCTCCGGCGCGCCCCACCACAGAGGCCGCACATAGGGCGCCCCGGTCCGCCGGGCCAGATGCGCCAGCGTCACGAAGTACGGCAGCAGCCGGCGTCGTTCCAGCAGCGCCCCGCGCGCGTGCTCCAGCACCTCGGGACCGAACTCCCACGGCTCCCGCCGCCCCGCCCGCGCACTCGCGCGGGTGCGGAACAGCGGCAGGAAGGCACTCAGCTGGAACCATCGCAGATACAGCTCGGGCGACGGCTCCCCGTCGGATCCGCCGATGTCCGGGCCCGAGTACGGCACACCGCACAGCCCCAGCCCCAGCACCAGCGCCAGGGAAGCGCGCAGTCCGGGCCAGCCGGTGGCCACGTCCCCCGACCACGCCCCGCCGTAGCGCTGCATCCCCGCCCACCCGGACCGGGAGAACAGGAACGGCCGCTCGTCGGGTGCCAGCCCCAGCAGCGCCTCGAAACCGGCCCTGGCCATGCACAGGGCGTACACGTTGTGCGCCTCGCGGTGGTCGCCGCCGCGCCCCTCCAGGGAGTGCCGCGCCGACCGCGGCAGGGTGCTCTCCCCGAAGGCGGTGAACGAGGTCGGCTCGTTCATGCCGTGCCAGAAGCCCGAGAACCCCTGGGCGAGCCGTTCCTCGTACAGGGCGCCCCACCACGCACGCACGCGCGCGTGCGTGAAGTCCGGGAACACCGCCTCCCCGGCCCACGCCACACCCTCCACCACCGCACCGGCCGCGTCCCGTACGAACACGTCCCCGGCCGCGCCCGCGTCGTACACGGCGTCGCCGGGCTGCGCCCGCACGGCCGGATCGACGATCGACACCAGCCGGACGCCGTCCCGGCGCAGTTCCTCGGCCAGCACCGGCAGCTTCGGGAAGCGGTCCGGGTCGACGGTGAACACCTGGTGGGCGTCCAGGTGATCGTTGTCCAGGTGCACGGCGTCCAGCGGCAGCCCGCGCTCCAGATAGCCCGCGACGACCCGCCGCACCTCCTCCTCGCTGCCGAACCCCCGCCCCGCGTGATGATGGCCCAGTGCCCACGCCGGCGGCAGCGCGGGCGCCCCCGTGAGCGCCGCCCAGGCGAGCAGCACGCGCGCGGGGGTGCCCACCATGACCCAGCAGCGCAACGGACCGCCCTGCACGCGCAGCTCACTCGCCCCGGCCCGGTCGTGCCCGGACCCCGCGCCCTCCTCGCCCTCCCGCAGGGTGACCGTGCCGTCCCACGAGTTGTCGTGGAACACCAGATGCGACCCGCCGTCGGCCACGACCAGCTGCACCGGCATCGTCAGGTACAGCGGATCGTCGGCCGGCGTGAACGGCCGGCCCGGATCGGTGTTCCACAACCGGTACCTCCCGTCCGGGAGCCGAGGACCCGAGGCGCGCCCGCCGAGCCCGAAGAACCGGGCGTCGGCGGTCACCTCCGACCGCTGCGCCCACCGCGCGGGACCACCGCCGACCGGTTCCCACCAGCGCGGCGGCAGATCACGCCGCAGCAGCACGCCACCGGGCGTCTGCACCTCCACCGCCCCGTGCCGCGAGACCACGACCGTCACCCGCTCCGCCACCACTCGCCAGCCGCCGTCGGTGTCCGGCTCCAGCACCGCCCGCGGATCCGGCTGCGGGCACCGCCCGGCCAACGCGTACGACGGCTCCGGCCCCGCCCCGTCCCAGCCGAGGAAGACGGCCCCGTTGACCGCCACCAGGACCCGCAGCTCCGACCGGGCGAACCGGACGACACCGCCCCCGGGACCCGGCTCCACGTCCCGCACGGTCCCGGGCACCCGGGCCCGCTCCGCCCCCCGCGGCGGCAGCCCGGTGGCATCGACGCGCCGCCTGCGCCACGCTGCCCGTACGGTACGCACACCCTGCGCCGCCCCCACCGAAGCCACCGCTCTCACCGAACGCACCAGGTCACGACCGTTCATGCTGCTCACCCTGCCACTGACGGCCCCGCACGGGCGTGTCGTTCAACTGCCGTTCACCCGTGCCAAGACCACATCTTCACGACACGGACTATGTGGGGCGCACCCTGGTGTCGAAGTCGATCACATGGCATTGTCCGTGCCAGCCGCTCACGCGCACACCCCAGCCCGTGCGCGGAGGACGCACACGACGCGCACAGTCCGGGAGCCGACCATGTCGACCGCAAGTCCCCAGCCGCTCTGGCAGCCCGACCCCGAGCGCATCGCCCGGGCACGGATCACCAGGTTCCAGACCTGGGCCGCCGAACACCACGGAGCCCCCGCCGACGGCGGCTACGCGGCCCTGCAGCGCTGGTCCGTGGACGAACTGGACACCTTCTGGAAAGCCGTCACGGAGTGGTTCGACGTCCGCTTCTCGACGCCCTACGCGCGCGTGCTGGGCGACCGCACGATGCCCGGCGCCCAGTGGTTCCCCGGGGCCACCCTCAACTACGCCGAACACGCCCTGCGCGCCGCCGGCACCCGCGCGGACGAACCGGCCCTGCTGCACGTCGACGAGACCCACGAACCGCGCCCCGTGACCTGGGCGGAGCTGCGACGCCAGGTCGGCTCCCTCGCCGCCGAGCTGCGCGCCCTCGGCGTGCGCCCGGGGGACCGCGTCAGCGGCTACCTCCCCAACATCCCGCAGGCCGTGGTCGCCCTGCTGGCCACGGCGGCCGTCGGCGGCGTGTGGACCTCCTGCGCGCCCGACTTCGGCGCCCGCAGCGTCCTCGACCGCTTCCAGCAGGTCGAACCCGTCGTCCTGTTCACCGTCGACGGCTACCGCTACGGCGGCAAGGAACACGACCGGCGCGAGACCGTCGCCGAACTGCGCGGCGAACTGCCCACCCTCCGGGCCGTCGTCCACATCCCGCTCCTGGGCACCGAGGCTCCCGAGGGCGCCCTCGACTGGTCCGCCCTCACCTCCGCCGACACGGACCCCGTCTTCGAGCAGGTCCCCTTCGACCACCCCCTGTGGGTGCTCTACTCCTCCGGCACCACCGGCCTGCCCAAGGCCATCGTCCAGTCCCAGGGCGGCATCCTCGTCGAGCACCTCAAGCAACTCGGCCTGCACTGCGACCTCGGCCCCGAGGACCGCTTCTTCTGGTACACCTCGACCGGCTGGATGATGTGGAACTTCCTCGTCTCCGGCCTGCTCACCGGCACCACGATCGTCCTGTACGACGGCAGCCCCGGCTACCCGGACACCGGCGCCCAGTGGCGCATCGCCGAACGCACCGGCGCCACCCTGTACGGCACCTCGGCCGCCTACGTCATGGCCTGCCGCAAGGCCGGCGTCCACCCCGCACGCGACTTCGACCTCTCCACCGTCCAGTGCGTCGCCACCACCGGCTCGCCCCTGCCCCCCGACGGCTTCCGCTGGCTCCACGACGAGGTCCGGGCCGACCTGTGGATCGCCTCCGTCAGCGGCGGCACCGACGTCTGCTCCTGCTTCGCCGGAGCCGTCCCCACCCTCCCGGTGCACGTCGGCGAGCTCCAGGCCCCCTGCCTCGGCACCGACCTGCAGTCCTGGGACCCCAGCGGCAACCCCCTCACCGACGAGGTCGGCGAGCTGGTGGTCACCAACCCCATGCCGTCCATGCCGATCCACTTCTGGAACGACCCCGACGGCAGCCGCTACCACGACAGCTACTTCGACACCTACCCCGGCGTGTGGCGCCACGGCGACTGGATCACCGTCACCTCACGCGGCTCCGTCGTCATCCACGGCCGCTCCGACTCCACGCTGAACCGCCAGGGCGTCCGCATGGGCTCCGCCGACATCTACGAAGCCGTGGAACGCCTCCCCGAGATCAGGGAATCCCTCGTCATCGGCATCGAGCAGCCCGACGGCGGCTACTGGATGCCCTTGTTCGTCCACCTGGCTCCCGGAGCAGTCCTCGACGAGGCCCTGCTGAACCGCATCAAGCAGACCATCCGCGAGCAACTGTCCCCACGCCACGTCCCCGACGAGATCATCGAGGTGCCGGGCGTCCCGCACACCCTCACCGGCAAACGCATCGAGGTCCCCGTCAAGCGCCTCCTCCAGGGCACCCCGCTGGAGAAGGCCGTCAACCCGGGCTCCATCGACAACCTCGACCTCCTCGGCTTCTACGAGGACATCGCCCGCAAGCGCGCCTGAACCCGCACGCAGCCCCCGCCCCCGCGGATGCCCCGGTCACCCACCGACCGGGGCATCCGCCGCTCACTGTCAGTGCCGCCGGTTACTGTGAGTGAGCATTGATCGACATGCAACAGGGGGAACCATGGCGCACACCGACATCCGAACCATGCGACGCGTCCTGCGCCGCGAGATCGCCGGCACCATCGGCCTGCTGACCGACGAACACGACTTCCGCGCCATGCGGCGCTACCGCACCTTCACCTTCGACGACCACGCGGCCTACCTCAAACAGGTCGAAAGCCTGCTCAGGTCCCGCGCCCGGCAGGGCGGCCACACCACCGTCGCCCTCTTCGACCCCGAGGAATACGCCGAGTTCTGCACGCGCCAGGGCCTGGACCCCGACCACCCGTCGAGCCGCACCCGCTTCACGGCCCGGCTCGCCGTCACCGGCCCCACCCTCCCGTACGAGGGCCAGCCACTGGCCGACCTGCTCGCCTCCCTCGTCGACGAGGGAATCCGGCAGGCCACCTGGGAGTACGCCACGACCCTCCTCGCCCGCCTCGGCGCCTGCACGGCCTGCGGCGAGGACATCGGACGCGCCGCCTTCACCCGCGCCTCGGACCTGCTGGCCCGTATCCTCGACACGGCCCCCGACGGCGACCGCCACCTGGTCTGCAGCGTCACGGGACCGCCCGAAACCCTCGTCGCGGCCCTGCACGCCACCCAGGACGGCGGCTCCCTCGCACTGGACGAGACCGAAGCGCTCGAATTCACCACCGTCCTGGCCCTCGGCCTGGCCACCGAGAGCCCCGGCGGCCTCGTCCTGCGCACCACCGCACCGCACAAGCCCGACCGCGTCTACGGCTGGCGCCTGCGCGACCACGGCCTGCGCCCCCTCACCGCCGGCGAGGTCTTCGACGCCTACTGCACCGACATGGAGTCCGGGGACCTCATCGCGCCGGAATCCAACGTCGACTACTGCGCCCCGCCCGATCTCGGCGGCGACGACGAACCCACCCACGAACACCGGCACTGAACCCTCCGGCCATCCACCGGCACGCAAAAGGGGCGCCCCGCCTCGGCGGAGCGCCCCTCCCGGCCGGTCCGGCGGACCGGCCCCGGCCTACTCGCCGGACAGCACCGCCTGAGCCGCGCTGCGCGCGTCCTCCGCGCTGTCCGTCGCCCGGGCCGCGGCGGCCGCCCGCTCGCACTGGGCCAGCGTGTACTTCGCCAGCGTCGCCCGCACGTACGGGATCGACGCCGCGCCCATCGAGAGGGAGGTGACGCCCAGCCCGGTCAGCACGCAGGCGAGCAGCGGATCCGAAGCCGCCTCACCGCACACCCCGCAGCTCTTGCCCTCGGCCTTGGCCGCCTCGGCCGACAGTGCCACCAGGTCGAGCAACGCGGGCTGCCACGGGTCCTGCAGACGCGAGACCGCACCGACCTGACGGTCGGCGGCGAAGGTGTACTGCGCCAGGTCGTTCGTCCCCAGCGACAGGAACTCGACCTCCTGCAGGATCGAACGGGCGCGCAGCGCCGCCGACGGAATCTCGACCATCGCACCGAACTTCGCCCGCAGACCGGCTTCCCGGCACGCCTGCGCGAACGCCCTGGCGTCCGCACGGTCCGCCACCATCGGAGCCATGACCTCGAGGTATACCGGCAGCCCTTCCGCCGCCCGGGCGAGCGCGGTCAGCTGCGTCCGCAGCACCTCCGGGTGATCGAGCAGCGTCCGCAGACCCCGCACCCCGAGGGCCGGGTTCGGCTCGTCCGACGGCGTCAGGAAGTCCAGCGGCTTGTCCGCACCCGCGTCCAGCACGCGCACCACGACACGCCCCTCGGGGAACGCCTCCAGCACCTGCCGGTACGCGGCGACCTGCTTCTCCTCGGTCGGCGCCTGCTTGCTGTCGTCCAGGAAGAGGAACTCGGTGCGGAACAGACCGACACCCTCGGCCCCGGCCTCGACCGCGGCCTCGACGTCCGAAGGACCACCGACGTTGGCCAGCAGCGGCACCTTGTGGCCGTCCGCGGTGGCACCGGGACCCGTCGACGCCGCCAGCGCCGCCTTCCGCTCGGCGGCGGCCGCCTCGAGCTGTGCCTTCTTGTCCTCGCTCGGGTTGACGAAGACCTCGCCGGTGCTGCCGTCCACCGCGATCATCGTGCCCTCGGCCAGCTCACCGGCACCGGGCAGCGCCACCACGGCGGGCACACCGAGCGCCCGGGCCAGGATCGCGCTGTGACTGGTGGGACCGCCCTCCTCGGTGACGAAGCCCAGCACCAGCGTCGGGTCGAGCAGCGCGGTGTCTGCGGGCGCCAGGTCACGGGCCACCAGGACATAGGGCTCGTCGCTGTCCGGCACACCCGGCATCGGCACGCCGAGCAGCCGCGCGACGATACGGTTCCGCACGTCGTCCAGGTCGGCCACACGACCGGCGAGGTACTCACCGGCACCGGCCAGCAGCTCGCGGTACGAGGCGAACGCGTCGTACACCCCGCGCTCGGCCGTGCTGCCCACGGCGATCCGCCGCTCCACATCGGCCATCAGCTCGGGGTCCTGCGCCATCATCGCCTGCGCCTCGAGCACGGCCTGGGCCTCGCCCCCGGCCAGATTGCCCCGCGCCATCAGGTCGGCCGCCACCGCCTCCACGGCCTTGCGGGCGCGCCCCTGTTCGCGCTCCGCCTCGTCGGCCGGGATCTGCTTCGCGGGCGGCTCCAGCACCGCCGTTCCCATGTGCCGAACCTCGCCGATCGCCACTCCGTGGCTGACACCGACGCCTCGCAGCGTTGTCTCCATCTCACCCGTCTCCGCTAGTGCGGCGGCTTCCCGCCCCCGCGTTGGTTGTCGTACCCGCCGTCCCGGGACGGCCCTGCTGACGTCAGTTCCAGAGGAAGAGACTGTCGCCGGCCTTCACATCGCCGTCCTCGCGAAGATCGGAGAGCGCCTCGGCCGTGGCCTCCAGGGCGACGACCGGACAGATGGGGGACTTGCCGGCGGCCTCGACGGCGGCCGGGTCCCAGCGCACGACGGCCTGACCACGCCGGACCGTGTCGCCCTTGTTCACGAGGAGCTCGAAACCCTGCCCATTGAGCTGCACGGTGTCGATGCCGAGGTGGGTGAGCACACCGTGGCCGCTCTCGTCGACGACGACGAAGGCGTGCGGATGCAGGGAGACGATGACGCCGTCCACGGGGGAGATCGCCTCGGAGGGCTCACGCACGGGGTCGATCGCGGTGCCCGGGCCGACCATGGCCCCGGAGAAGACGGGATCCGGCACGGCAGCCAGTCCGATGGCGCGTCCGGCGAGCGGGGACGTCACGGTGGTCATGGGAAGCCTCCCAGGGGTGGAGATCGGTATGGCCGTCCCTGTAGGTACCGGACGGCACACTGTTCAGCAGCGTATGTCACCTGAAGTGCCCGTTCCGTGCGGGCACTCCGAAGTGGTCTAGACCATACCCCAAAGGGATTTGCATGCGCTCCGCGGCCGCGTGTACAGTCGTACTCCTGCTCAGGGCTGAACGACGCGTCTTCGCGCACAGTCTGGCAGCGACCAAGCTGATCAGATTCCCACTTCGGATCATCTTCTGCATGCCTGCAGAACGGTGGTCAGGGGGCCGGAAAAACACTGATAGAGTTTGGAACACCGAAGGGAAGCGCCCGGAGGAAAGCCCGAGAGGGTGAGTACAAAGGAAGCGACCGTTCCTTGAGAACTCAACAGCGTGCCAAAAGTCAACGCC
>NZ_JBVHPJ010000008.1:0-241709 GCF_055567995.1 Streptomyces sp. NPDC026246
CAGGTTTCCGCTCTCGCGGTTTCCTTTCCGGCGGTTCCGACTCTATCAGATCCTTTCGGGCCTGATTCCCAGTCAGGGGGGCTTGTCCTCGCGGCCGTTGGGCCGTTCCGACGAGTGAGACTTTAGCGGATTCCCCGGCTCCCGACCTAATCGGGGGCCCGCGTCCTTTCGAACATGGATTCCTCATTCCGCGAATACGCGCACCAATGAAAACGAGGACAGAGATCTGCCCGTCGCGTAGTGGTGGGTACTTGCGGAGTGGCTGTCCGGGGACCGACCGGAGTCGGCTCTCACGTCGGACAACTCGGAGAACACTACGGAGGGGGGTAGGGCGTGTCAAGTGCCGGGTGGGCCGGGCCCCTGGGGCGTACTGTGGAGCGCATGACCACGCGTACGTGTCACCAGTCCTGGTGGGCCGCCTGACGGCGGCCGCGCTCACGTACGCACTCGACGGCCGCCGCCTCGGCGGCCGTTTCTGTTTCTCCCTCCGGTAGCACCGAGGGGCGGCCGGGCCGGGGCGGTGGCACCGGACCGGAAGGAACAGCGATGACGCGGGTCTTCAGCGGGGTCAAGCCGACGGGGCATCTGACGCTGGGGAACTACCTGGGAGCGATGCGGCGGTGGGCCGCGGTCGACCAGCACGAGGCGGACGCCTTGTTCTGCGTGGTCGATCTGCACGCCCTGACCGTGGACCACGATCCCGCGCGGGTGCGCCGGCTCACTCGGCAGGCCGCGAGCCTGTTGCTGGCGTCGGGGCTGGATCCCGAGCTGTGCACCGTCTTCGTGCAGAGCCATGTGGACGAGCACGCGCGGCTGTCGTACGTGCTGGAGTGCGTGGCCACCGACGGTGAGATGCGGCGGATGATCCAGTACAAGGAGAAGGCGGCTCGCGAGCAGCGGCGGGGTGGGAGCGTGCGGCTGTCGCTGCTGACGTATCCCGTGCTGATGGCGGCGGACATCCTGGCGTACGGGGCCGGTGAGGTGCCGGTCGGGGACGATCAGCGCCAGCACGTGGAGCTGGCCAGGGATCTGGCGGTGCGGTTCAACCAACGGTACGGGCACACCTTCGTCGTGCCGCGGGCCACCCGGCCCGAGGTGGCGGCGCGGGTGATGAACCTGCAGGACCCCACGTCGAAGATGGGCAAGAGCGACGACGTGGGGCCGGGGATCGTCTATCTGCTCGACGAGCCGGACGTGGTCCGCAAGAAGGTCATGCGGGCCGTGACCGACAGCGGGCGGGAGGTCGTGTACGACCGGGAGGCCCGGCCGGGGCTCGCCAATCTGCTGGAGATCCTCGCCGCGTGCACGGGGGCGGACCCCGAGAGCCTGAGTGACGCGTACGCGTCCTACGGGGATCTGAAGCGGGACGCCGCCGAGGCCGTCGTCGAGGTGCTGCGGCCCGTACAGGAGAGGCACAAGGAGTTGTGTGCCGATCCGGGCCATGTGGAGGCCGTGCTGCGGGCGGGGGCCGAGCGCGCTCGGGGGATGGCCCGGCCGACGGTGGACGCGGCGTACCGCGCGATCGGGCTGCTGGCGCCCGTGGTGGAGGGGGCGGGTACGCGGGCCGGCGTCACCGTGTGAGGTGAGGGCGCCGGTGGGGGCGGTGTGCGGCCGCCCCCGCGGGGTCAGTTGCTGTTGCCGGAGGCCAGGGCGCGGCTGCGGTCGCGGGCGGCTTCGAGGGCGGCGATGAGGGCGGCCCGGACGCCGTGGTTCTCGAGTTCGCGGATGGCGTTGATCGTCGTGCCCGCGGGGGACGTGACGTTCTCGCGGAGCTTGACCGGGTGTTCGCCGCTGTCGCGGAGCATGGTCGCCGCGCCGATGGCGGACTGGACGATCAGGTCGTGCGCCTTGTCGCGGGGCAGACCGAGCAGGATGCCGGCGTCGGTCATGGCTTCGACCAGGTAGAAGAAGTACGCCGGGCCTGAGCCTGAGAGGGCCGTGCAGGCGTCCTGCTGGGACTCGGGCACGCGGAGGGTCTTGCCGACGGCGCCGAAGAGTTCCTCGGTGTGGGCGAGGTGGTCGGCGGTGGCGTGGGTGCCGGCGGAGATGACGGACATCGCCTCGTCGACCAGGGCCGGGGTGTTCGTCATGACGCGGACCACCGGGGTGCCGGGGGCGAGGCGCTCCTCGAAGTAGGCCGTGGGGATGCCGGCGGCGCCGCTGATGACCAGGCGGTCGGCGGGGACGTGCGGCGCGAGCTCGTCGAGGAGGGTGCCCATGTCCTGCGGCTTGACCGTGAGGATCAGGGTGTCGGCGGTCTTGGCGGCCTCGGCGTTGGTGACCGGGGTGACGCCGTAGCGGGTGCGGAGTTCCTCGGCCCGTTCCCGGCGGCGGGCGGTGACCAGGAGGTCGGCCGGGGTCCAGCCGGCCCTGATCATTCCGCTGAGCAGGGCTTCGCCGATCTTGCCGGTGCCGAGGACTGCGACTTTCTGGGTCATGGCTTTCGGTGCCCTCCGGGGGTTGCGCGTCGTCCTGGTTCATCCTCGCACTCGGGGTGGCGGGGCGGCGGGCGTGTCCGGTGGGCGGGACGTGCACCCGGGGGCGGTCACATGGTGCGGCGGCGGAGGGTGGCCGCTCCCAGGGTGAGGACGAGCAGGGCGCAGCCGGCGACGATCGACACGTCCCGGACGAACGTGGCCGTCATGTCGGTGTGGCGCAGGACCTCGTTCATGCCGTCCACCGCGTACGACATGGGCAGCACGTCGGAGACGGCCTCCAGGACGGGGTGCATGGCGTCGCGCGGGGTGAACAGGCCGCACAGCAGGAGCTGCGGGAAGATCACCGCCGGCATGAACTGGACCGCCTGGAACTCCGAGGCCGCGAAGGCGGAGACGAACAGGCCGAGGGCCGTGCCGAGGAGGGCGTCGAGGAGTGCCACCAGGAGCACGAGCCAGGGGCTGCCGGTGACGTCGAGGCCGAGGAGCCAGACGGCCAGACCCGTGGCCAGGGCGGACTGGACGATGGCGAGGGTGCCGAAGGCGAGGGCGTAGCCGGCGATGAGGTCGCCCTTGCCCAGCGGCATGGCGAGGAGGCGTTCGAGGGTGCCGGAGGTGCGTTCGCGCAGGGTGGCGATGGACGTCACCAGGAACATCGTGATCAGCGGGAAGATGCCGAGGAGGGAGGCGCCGATGTTGTCGAAGGTGCGGGGGCTGCCGTCGAAGACGTAGCGCAGCAGGAGCAGCATCACGCAGGGGATGAGGATCAGCAGCGCGATGGTGCGCGGGTCGTGGGTGAGCTGGCGCAGGACCCGGGCCGCGGTGGCGGTGGTGCGGGACGCGCTGAGGGCGCGTGGGGGTGCGGTGGGGGCGGGGGCGGCGGGGGGTGTGGTCGTGCTGGTCATCGGGTCGTCTCCTTGGTGCGGTCCGCGGCCGTCGCTTCGTCGACCAGGTGCAGGAAGGCCTCTTCGACGGTGGCGGAGCCGGTGCGGGCGCGGAGTGCGTCGGGGTCGTCGTCGGCGAGGAGGCGGCCCTCGCGCATGAGGAGGAGGCGGTGGCAGCGCTCGGCCTCGTCCATGACGTGGGAGGAGACCAGGAGGGTGGTGCCGCGGTTGGCCGCCAGGTCGTGGAAGAGGGTCCACAGGTCCCGGCGCAGGACCGGGTCGAGGCCGACGGTCGGTTCGTCGAGGACCAGGATCTCGGGGGTGCCGAGGAGGGCCACGGCGAGGGAGACGCGGTTGCGCTGGCCGCCGGAGAGGTTGCCGGCCAGGGCGTCGGTGTGGCTGGTGAGGTCGACGTCGGCGATGGCGCGGGTGACGTGGTCGTGGCGGCGGTCGGCGTGGGCGCGGCCCGGGTCGAGTATCGCGGCGAAGTATTGGAGGTTCTGGCGGACGGTCAGGTCGTCGTAGACGGACGGGGCCTGGGTGACGTAGCCGATGCGGGTGCGCAGGGTGGGGTGGCCCGCGGGCCGGCCGAGGACGTCGAGGGTGCCGGTGACCTTGGCCTGGGTGCCGACGATCGCGCGCATGAGGGTCGACTTGCCGCAGCCGGAGGGGCCGAGCAGGCCGGTGATCCGGCCGCGCGGGACGGTGAAGGCGAGGTCGCGCAGGACGGTGCGGGTGCCGCGGACGACGGTGAGGTGCTCGGCGTGGACGGCGGGGGTGGCGGGGGTGGATCCGCCGGGTTCCGGACTCGGGCGCGGGGACGCCGGAGCATTATTCATCATGCGATGAATAATGCTCCCGGGGGTGGTGGGCGTCAAGCGTGGGGCGGGGTCCGGTCCGGCTCTGTCAGGACGGGGCTTCGGCGAGGTGGAGGACCACCTCGTAGACCTCTTCCACGTGGCCGCCGGGGAAGGCCGCGAGGAGGTGCTGCCGTTCCCGGTCCAGGAAGGCGGCGGTGTGTTCCTGGTCGTGCACGAGGAAGATCGAGTGGCTGGCGATGTTGGCGAGGTGGGTGTCGACCGGGACGCGGCGGCTCCAGCGGACCGTGCGGCGGGTGAAGTCGAGGCGGCCGGTGGGGTCGGGTGCGTGGGCTCCGGCGTGGCGCTGCTCGGCGGGCACGTCGACGGCGAAGTGACGGGCGACGCGTTCGGCGGCCTCGGCGATCCAGGGGACGTCCAGCGCCTCGGTGTTCCACCACAGCGCCAGGGCGCCGCCGGGGCGCAGGACGCGGAGGGCTTCCGGGACGGAGCGGGCGGGGTCGGTCCAGTGCCAGGCCTGGGCGTACGTGAGGAGGTCCAGACAGCCGTCGGCGAGGGGGAGGGCGTCGCCCGTGCCGCGGACGAGCGGGAGGTCCGGGTGGGTGCGGCGGAACTGGGCGGCCATGCCCGCGCCGGGTTCCACGGCGACGACGTCCGCGCCCCTCGCGTGCAGGAGGGCGGTGGCGATCCCGGTGCCGGCGCCGACGTCCGCGACGCGGGCGCCGGTGAGGGGGCGGCCGGTGAGGGCTTCGACCGCGTCGAAGAGGGCCGGGGGGTAGGCGGGTCGGTGGGCCGCGTACTGGGCCGCGGCGGCGTTGAAGGAGTGGGCGCGGGTCGCGTGCGGCGGCGGGACGGGACTGGGGCGGTCGGGGGTGGCTTCGGCTCCGGTGGGGTGGTGGGCATGAGGTCGGGTCATGCCGCCATGGTCGTCGGGAGCGGGGCCGGGACGCGGTGAGATCTGGGTGAGAGGTGCGAGGGGGGCCGTCTGAGGGCGGTGAGTTTCCTTGAGACAGCGCGTGGGTCGCGTCAGGGGTGGTGGCGTTGTTTCGCGGGGTTGCCGGAGCGGCGGGTGGTGCGCTTCTCGTGCCGGCGGCGGGCTTCCTCGTACTCGGCGCGGTGGAGCTTCTCGCCGGGGGCCTCGGTCAGGGAGCGGAGGAAGTAGGCGAGGAGCGAGCCGACGAAGCCGATGGTGAGGAGGCCGCGCAGGGACGCCTGGCGGTCGGGGTCCTGGCGCCGGGTGAAGCCCTCCCAGGTGTGGCGGAAGGCCATCGCGCTGCAGATCGCGAACATGGCGGTCGTCAGGAGCGTGACGAAGCCGCCGATCGCGGCGATCCGGAGGCCCTGGTAGGCGAGGCGCAGGACGAGGCAGGACGCGGCGGCGGCGACGAGCGAACCGGCGGCCACGGCGATGCGGCGGGCGGTGTAGCGGTCGTCGTGGTCGACCCAGCTGGTGCCGAAGAACCGGAGCGGCTCCGGATGGGGGACGTTGCCGGGGGCCGGGGTGCCTGTCTCTGCGCTCACCCGTCGATTATGGCTCGCGGTGGGGCGCCCGGGGCGGTGTGGCCCGCAGTGGGGGCGGGCCACACCGGCCCGGGGCGGGCGGTCAGGAGCAGCGGGGGCGGATGTAGCCGTCGCTGCCCGTCTGGACGTAGGCGTCCGAGATGTACTGGCCGCTCGCGATGTTGTCCCAGATGTTGGTGGTGCCGTAGGGGCCGGTGATCCAGGTGCCGGGCGACTGGCAGTTGATGGAGACCCGGGACCCGGCGGGCAGGACCTTGACGACCGGGTAGCCGGTGCCGGGGCCGCTGCGGACGTTGACGCTGGTGCCCGGTGCGATCGGGTACGTCGTGGCCGCCGCGGCCAGGGTGGTGACGACCGGGACGGCGGCGCCCGCGGCGTCCTCGGGCTGAGCGGCGCGCTCGATCTCGGCAGGCTCGACTGACATGTGTTCCTCCCCCGTTGAACCCCACGTCTGCCGTGGGGTCCCGTTGATTCCCCGGTATCACGCCGTCAAACACGTGTGCGTGACCGGCCGTCGGGGGTCGGCAAGCCGCCGCTGTCCCGTACAGGTCATCGACTAGGCTCCGTGCGTCGCGCGCGCGGACGAACAGCACGGGGGTGGTCCCATGGCGCCACAGCGGAACGCCGGAGCGGGCCCGGAAGCGGAACTTCCCGAATACGCCGGCCACTACCGTCTCGAGTCCTGCCTGGGTTCCGGCGGGATGGGGGTCGTGCACCTGGCGCGCAGCACCTCCGGGATGAAGCTGGCCGTGAAGGTCGTGCACGCCGAGTTCGCCAAGGACCCCGAGTTCCGGGGGCGTTTCCGGCAGGAGGTGGCGGCCGCCCGGCGGGTCAGCGGAGCCTTCACCGCACCGGTCGTGGACGCCGACCCCGAGGCCGGGCGGCCCTGGATGGCGACCCTGTACATTCCGGGCCCCACGCTCGCCCAGGAGGTGAAGCGGAACGGGCCCCTGGCGCCTGCCCGGTTGCGGCGGCTGATGGCCGGGCTCGCGGAGGCGCTGCGGGACATCCACCGGGTCGGGGTCGTGCACCGGGATCTGAAGCCGAGCAACGTGCTGCTCGCCGAGGACGGGCCGAAGGTCATCGACTTCGGCATCTCCCGGCCGCAGGACAGCGAGTTGCGCACCGAGACGGGGAAACTCATCGGGACGCCGCCGTTCATGGCGCCCGAGCAGTTCCGGCGGCCGAGGGAGGTCGGGCCCGCCGCCGACGTGTTCGCGCTCGGGTCGGTGATGGTCCACGCGGCGACCGGGCGCGGGCCGTTCGACTCGGACAGTCCGTACGTCGTCGCCTACCAGGTCGTGCACGACGAGCCGGAACTGACCGGCGTGCCGCAGGAGTTGGCTCCGCTCGTGCTGCGGTGCCTGGCCAAGGAGCCCGAGGACCGGCCGTCACCGGACGAGTTGATGCGGGAACTGCGGTCGGTGTCGGCCTCGTACGACACGCAGGCCTTCATACCCGCGCAGCGCGCCGAGGAGGAACCGGCGCAGCCCGCCCCCGAGACGCCGGCCGCCGACGTGCCCGCGCGCGGGGAGTCCGCGCGGCTGCTGCGGCGGGGGGCCGTGGCGGCCGGGGCTCTCGCGCTGGTCACCGCCGGGGTGCTGGCGGTGACGGGTCTGCCCGGGGGCGCGGGTCCGGCGCGGGAGGTCGCCTCGCCGCGGACCACGGCCGCCGCGTTCTCCGGGTGGGAGGCGGAGCCGCTCGACGGCCGGAGCGCCCCGCAGTGCTCGTACGCGGCGAACGCTGTGGTGTGCGCGCAGGAAGGGCTGGTGTTCGCGCGCGACGCCGTGGACGGGCGGCTGCTGTGGCGGCGGGCGCTGAAGGGCGCCGCCGCGAGCGGGCCGCCGGCCGGGGCCCCGGTCGTCGCGGGCGGCAGCGTGCTGGGCGGACTCGGTCAGGGGCGGGAGCTGACGTCCGTCGAGCTGGCCTCGGGTGAGGTGTCCCGGCGGGAGCTGCCGGCGTACGGCGGGCTGCGGGCCGTGGGGGGCGTGGTGCTGCTCACCGGGTCCGACGGCACGGTCAGCGGGGTGGAGGCCGCCTCGGGCCGCGTGCGGTGGAGCCACCGGGTGCCGGGGCAGGACGTGCCGTACTTCGTGTCGTTCCCCGGTGACCGGCTGGCGTACGCGGTGGGCGTGTCCGGGGACGGCAGCCGGACGCGCGTCACGGCCGTGGATCCGCGGACCGGCGCGGTGCGGTGGCGGGCGGGGCTGGACGGCAATCTGGAGGCCGTCGGCACGGCGGACGGATCGCTGGTGGCGCTGGCCGTCGACGCCGTGCGCGGCGAGGCGCGGTCCGTCGTGCGCTACGACCCTCGCAGCCGCACCACCGTGCGGGTGCCGCTGCGCGTCCCCCTGGCCCAGGCCCAGGGCGGAGTGCGGGGGGACGTCGTCCATCTCATGGCGGCCGGCGGGGCGTTGACGGCCGTGGACCTCGAGGCACGCGAGCAGCTGTGGACTCTGGAGACGGGGGTCGTACGGGCCTCCAGGCCCGCTGCGGACGGACGGCATGTGTATGTGAGCGCGCCCGACGGGCGGCTGCTCGCCGTCGACGCCCGGCGCGGCAGGCTCGCCGGGCAGACGCCGGTCCGGCTGGGTGAGCGCTCCGACCGGGTGCCGGCCTCCCTGCCGGAGCCGGTGGTGGTGGGCGACCGGGTGTACGGCAGCGCGCCGGACGGCACGGTGTTCGCGGTGAACGGGCGTGATCCCGCGGCCTGGTGAGCGGATACGGCGAGGGCCGCCCCCCGGTGACGGGAGGCGGCCCTCGGCGGCTCGACGAAGGTCAGCCCAGCTTCGACACGTCCCGCACGGCGCCCTTGTCGGCGCTGGTCGCCATCGCCGCGTAGGCGCGCAGTGCGGCGGAGACCTTGCGGTCGCGGTTCTTCGGGGCGTACCGGCCGTTCAGGGCCTGCTCGCGGCGGGCCAGTTCGGCGTCGTCGACCAGGAGCTCGATCGAGCGGTTCGGGATGTCGATGCGGATGCGGTCGCCGTCCTCGACCAGGGCGATGGTGCCGCCCGCGGCCGCCTCGGGGGAGGCGTGGCCGATGGACAGGCCGGAGGTGCCGCCGGAGAACCGGCCGTCCGTGACCAGCGCGCAGGTCTTCCCGAGGCCGCGGCCCTTCAGGTACGAGGTCGGGTAGAGCATCTCCTGCATGCCGGGACCGCCCTTGGGGCCCTCGTAGCGGATGACGACGACGTCGCCGTCCTTGACCTGCTGGGTGAGGATCTTCTGGACGGCCTCCTCCTGCGACTCGCAGACCACCGCCGGGCCCTCGAAGGTCCAGATGGACTCGTCGACGCCGGCCGTCTTCACGACGCAGCCGTCCACGGCGAGGTTGCCCTTGAGGACCGCGAGGCCGCCGTCCTTGGAGTAGGCGTGCTCGGCGGAGCGGATGCAGCCGCCCTCGGCGTCCTCGTCCAGGGCCTCCCAGCGCTCGGACTGGGAGAAGGCCTCGGCGGAGCGGACGCAGCCGGGCGCCGCGTGCCACATCTCGACCGCCTCGGCGGACGGGGAGCCGCCGCGCACGTCCCAGGTCTTGAGCCAGTCGGCGAGGGAGGGGCTGTGCACCGAGTGCACGTCCTCGTTGAGCAGCCCGGCGCGATGCAGCTCGCCGAGCAGGGCGGGGATGCCTCCGGCGCGGTGCACGTCCTCCATGTAGTACGTGCGGTCCTTGGCGACGTTCGGGGCGACCTTGGCCAGGCAGGGCACGCGGCGGGAGACGGCGTTGATCTCGTCCAGGCCGAAGGGGACGCCCGCCTCCTGGGCGGCCGCCAGCAGGTGCAGGATCGTGTTGGTGGAGCCGCCCATGGCGATGTCGAGGGCCATGGCGTTCTCGAAGGCCGCGAAGGACGCCACGCTGCGCGGCAGGACCGTCTCGTCGTCCTGCTCGTAGTAGCGGCGGGTGATGTCCATGACCGTCTTCGCCGCGTTGACGTACAGCTGCTTGCGGGCCGTGTGGGTGGCGAGGACGGAGCCGTTGCCCGGCAGGGACAGGCCGATGGCCTCGGTCAGGCAGTTCATCGAGTTGGCGGTGAACATGCCGGAACAGGAACCGCAGGTCGGGCAGGCGTTCTCCTCGATGCGGAGGATGTCCTCGTCCGAGATCTTGTCGTTCACGGCGTCGGAGATCGCGTCGACCAGGTCGAGCGTGCGGACCGTGCCGTCGACGAGCGTGGCGCGGCCGGACTCCATGGGCCCGCCGGAGACGAACACCGTGGGGATGTTCAGCCGCAGGGCCGCGTTGAGCATGCCCGGGGTGATCTTGTCGCAGTTGGAGATGCAGATCAGGGCGTCGGCGCAGTGGGCCTCGACCATGTACTCCACGCTGTCCGCGATGAGGTCGCGGGAGGGCAGGGAGTAGAGCATGCCGCCGTGGCCCATGGCGATGCCGTCGTCGACGGCGATCGTGTTGAACTCGCGCGGGATGCCGCCGGCGGCGACGACCGCCTCGCTGACGATCCGGCCGACCGGGGCCAGGTGCGTGTGGCCGGGGACGAACTCGGTGAAGCTGTTGGCGACCGCGATGATCGGCTTGCGGCCGATGTCGCCGCCCGGTACACCGGAGGCGCGCATCAGGGCGCGGGCGCCCGCCATGTTGCGGCCGTGGGTGACTGTGCGGGACCTCAGCTCGGGCATCGTCGCTCGCTCCTTCAGAGATTGCGTCAGAGGATTGCGGAGATTTCTGACTGCTGTCGAGCGTACGCCGGTCATCCAGAGGGCGGGACAGAGTGTCCGAAATGCGGGACGCCCGTCTCGTGTGCGCCCCCTCCGGGCGGCTCACGGATCGGTCAGATGTCCTTGGACGACCGGGGCCAGCCGCTCGATGATCTGCTCCGGGTCCGCCGAGGCCAGCGGCTCGATCCTGATGACGTACCGCAGGATCGCGGTGCCCACGAGCTGGGCGGCGGCGAGCTCGGCGCGCAGCTCGGGGTCCGGCAGCTCCAGCCGTACGGCGATGCGGCGCAGCACCTGGGTGGCGACGATCCGGCGGAAGACGGCGGCCGCGGTGTCGTTGGTGAGGGCGGAGCGGACGATGGCCAGCAGGGGCGCGCGGGTCGCCGGGTTCTCCCAGACGCCGAAGAAGAAGCGGGCCAGCCGCTCCCCCACGCCGTCGAGCGGGCCCTCCTCGATGGCCGCCGGGGCCTGCAGGGCCGGGCCGAAGGACTGGGTGACCGCCGCCTCGAACACCTGCTCCTTGGTGCCGAAGTAGTGGTGCACCAGCGCGGAGTCGACGCCGGCCGCCTTGGCGATGCCGCGCACGGACGTCTTCTCGTAGCCGCGCTCGGAGAACTCGTCGCGGGCGGCGGTGAGGATGCGCTCACGGGTGCCGGCCGACTCGGTGCGCGGCGGACGGCCGCGACGGCGCGCGGGGGCGCCGGGGCCGCCGGACGCGGGCCGGTCGGTCACGGGCGCGGGACCTTGGCCGCGGCGGCCAGGTGGAGGCGGGTGAAGGCCAGCGCCTCGGCGAGGTCGGCCTCGCGCTCCGCGCCGGACATGGCGCGTCGGGTGTTGACCTCGATGACGACATGGCCGTCGAACCCGGTCAGGGCCAGCCGCTCCAGCACCTCGGCGCAGGGCTGGGTACCGCGGCCGGGCACGAGGTGCTCGTCCTTGGCGGAACCGCGGCCGTCGGCGAGGTGGACGTGGCCGAGGCGGTCGCCCATGCGGTCGACCATGGCCAGCGCGTCGGAGCGGGCCGTCGCGGTGTGGCTGAGATCGATCGTGAAGTGGCGGTAGTCGTCCTTGGTGACGTCCCAGTCGGGGGCGTAGGCGAGCATCTCCCGGTCGCGGTAGCGCCAGGGGTACATGTTCTCGACGGCGAACCGTACGTCCGTCTCCTCGGCCATGCGCCAGACGCCGGTGACGAAGTCGCGCGCGTACTGGCGCTGCCAGCGGAACGGGGGGTGGACCACGACCGTGCCGGCGCCGAGCTTCTCGGCCGCCGAGCGGGCCCGCTGGAGCTTGGTCCAGGGGTCGGTGGACCAGACGCGCTGCGTGATGAGCAGGCAGGGGGCGTGCACGGCGAGGATCGGGATGCGGTGGTAGTCGCTGAGTCTGCGCAGGGCTTCGATGTCCTGGCTGACCGGGTCGGTCCACACCATGACCTCGACCCCGTCGTAGCCGAGACGCGCGGCGATCTCGAAGGCCGTGGCCGTCGACTCCGGGTAGACCGAGGCCGTCGAGAGGGCGACCTTCGCGTCCGGGATCTTTACGGCTGGCTCTGCCATGCAGCACAGGTTACGGGGTGTGGTGGTCGGGAAGTGGGGGGTCTCCTGGCCGTTGTGGTGATTGCCACGTGCAGACGCGGCCCGTCCCCTCCCCCGCGCTGCGGCCCCGGAGCGGCCGCTACGCGTTCTCCATGTGGTCCAGCTTGCGCAGGATCACGCCCTCCCTGAGGGCCCAGGGGCATATCTCCACGCGCTCCACGCCGAACAGGTCGAGGGCGGCCTCCGCCACCAGGGCCCCCGCCAGCAACTGGCCGGCCCGGCCCTCGGACACCCCGGGCAGCTCCGCGCGCTCGCGCTCGGTCATCCCGGCCAGCCGCGGCACCCAGCCCTCCAGGGACTCCCGCTTCAGCTCGCGCTGGACGTAGAGGCCTTCGGCGGAGCGGGCGGCGCCGGCGATACGGGCCAGCTGCTTGAAGGTCTTGGAGGTGGCGACCACGTGGTCGGGGGCGCCGAGGCGGCTGAACTCGCCGACCGTGCGGGCGATCTCGGTGCGCACATGGCGGCGCAGGGCCCGCACGTCGTCGGGGCCGGGCGGGTCGCCGGGCAGCCAGCCGGCCGTGAGGCGCCCGGCGCCCAGGGGCAGGGAGGCGGCCGCGTCGGGCTCCTCGTCCATGCCGTAGGCGATCTCCAGGGAGCCGCCGCCGATGTCCAGGACGAGCAGCTTCCCGGCCGACCAGCCGAACCAGCGGCGCGCGGCGAGGAAGGTGAGCCGGGCCTCCTCCTCACCGGTGAGGACCTGCAGCTCGACGCCGGTCTCGCTGCGCACGCGCGCGAGGACGTCGTCGGCGTTGCGGGCCTCGCGCACGGCGGAGGTGGCGAACGGGAGCATCTCCTCGACGCCCTTGTCCTCGGCGGCCTGCAGCGCCCCGTGGACGACCGAGACCAGCCGGTCGACGCCCTGGGGGCCGATGGCCCCGTCCTCTTCGAGCAGCTGGGCGAGGCGCAGCTCCTCCTTGTGCGAGTGCGCGGGCAGCGGGCACGCGCCGGGGTGGGCGTCCACCACCAGCAGATGCACCGTGTTCGAACCCACGTCGAGGACACCGAGTCTCATGTAGGGCACGCTACTGCCCGCCCGGCCGTCCGCCGTCCTCGGTGCGGGCACCCGGCCCGTACCCTGGAGACGTGCCAAAGACGAAAAAGGCCAAGCGCGACAAATCACCTGGCGTCGCGGTTCCCGACGAGCAGGGCCTCGACTTCGCCCGCGCGTGGGTGGAGTTTCCCGATCCGGCGGACGACGAGCAGGTGTTCCGCTGCGATCTGACATGGCTGACCTCTCGCTGGAACTGCATCTTCGGCAGCGGCTGCCAGGGCATCCAGGCGGGCCGCGCGGACGACGGGTGCTGCACGTTGGGTGCCCACTTCTCGGACGAGGACGACGAGAAGCGCGTCGCCGAGCATGTGGCCAGGCTCACGCCGGACATCTGGCAGCACCACGCCGAGGGCACGCGGAACGGCTGGGTGTCCGAGGACGAGGACGGCGACCGGCAGACCCGGCCCTTCCAGGGCTCCTGCATCTTCCAGAACCGGCCGGGCTTCCCCGGCGGGATGGGCTGCTCGCTGCACATCCTCGCCCTCAAGGAGGGCCGCGAGCCGCTGGAGACCAAGCCGGACGTGTGCTGGCAGCTGCCGGTGCGCCGGACGTACGAGTGGATCGACCGGCCCGACGACACGCGCGTGCTGCAGGTGTCGATCGGCGAGTACGACCGGCGCGGCTGGGGCCCGGGCGGTCACGACCTGCACTGGTGGTGCACCTCGGCGACCTCGGCGCACGGCGCGGGCGAGCCGGTCTACGTCTCCTACCGGCCCGAGCTGATCGAGCTGATGGGCAAGGCCGGCTACGACCGGCTGGTCGAGCTGTGCGAGCAGCGGCTGGCCTCGCAGCTGCCGCTGCTGGCGCCCCACCCGGCGGATCCGGCACCCCCGGCGCCACCGGCCGGACCCGTCGACTGACGGGAGCCTCCGCACCCCCTGACGGGTCCTGCGCACCCGGTCCTACGACGTCGCCGGGCTCGGGTCGCCGCTGCCGGACGGCGGGGGCGTGGAGCCCGCCGGCTCGGTGGGCGCCGTGTCCGTCGGGGTCGGGGTGGGATCCGGGTCGGGGGACGGCGGCGGGGTCGTCGGCGTCGGGTCCGGGTCCGGGGCGGAGGTCGTGGGGGTCGGGTCGGGCCGGGTCGAGGGCTGACCGCCCGGCCCGCCGGGGTGGGTGCCGGGGCCGGACGGGGTGGGCGCGGTGCCGTACCCCTCGATGTGCACGACCGCGCCGGCCGGTGCGATCGCCACCCGTGCCTGCCAGGCGCCCGCGGGTTCGCGCAGGTGGTCGACGTAGACCTGGATCGTCACCGACCGGCCGGGGCGGAGGGTGCCCGAGGTCCGGCTGAGGTAGAGCCAGTCGGCGCCGGTGGAGGCGGACCAGCTCACGGTGGCCGGGCCGGTGGCCGTCAGGGTGATCAGCGTGGTGTCGCCGCGGTTGTCGGCCGTCACCTCCAGGGCGCTCTCGCGGCCCGCCCCGGCAACGCCGACGACCTCGACGGACACGTCGGCCTTGCCGTCCTCGCCGAAGCGGGGGCCGGGGCGGGTGCTCGCGTTGCCGGCGTTCTCGTAGCCGCCGCCCGCGATCTCGCCGTCCATGCCGTACGGGTCGTCGGCCTCGCTGGCGGAGGCGGAGCGGCCGTCCTGCCCCTCCCCGACCGGGGTGCCGCGGTAGGCGGCCCACAGGGCGAGCACCGGGGCGGCCACGACGGTGGCGACGACGGTCGTGGTGACGGCACGCGCGCGCAGGCGGTCCCGCCGGGCGGCGTGGTCCTTGGGGTCCATCGGGAAGCCGCGGCGGTCGAAGCGGGGTGCGTCGCCCCGCGTGCGCGGAGGGTGGGCCATGGCGACGTGCAGGGCCGCGCGGGGCGCCGCGAGGACGGGCAGCTCGGCGGGCGTGACGCTGGTGCCGGGCCAGCGGCCGGGGATGGCGCGCTCGGCGGTGCGGCGGCAGCGCGGGCAGTCGTCGACGTGCCGGACGAGCTCGCTGCGCAGGGTCGTGCCGAGGACCATCCGGTCGTCACCGACGAGATGGGCGACGCTGGGGCAGGTTCCCGTCTCGACCACGGCGAGGGCCGCACGCGTGCGTTCCACCTCGCAGGCCGCCGAGGCGAGCAGATCGCGCGTGGCCGCGACGTCCCGGCCGAGCACGGCGGCGACCTCGTGGGCGGAGAGGTGGTGGCGCACGGCCAGTTCGAGCGCCTCGCGCTGCTCGGGGGTGGTGCCGGCGGCCTCCGGCCAGGCCAGCTGGGCCAGTTCGCGGCGGCGGTGCTCCTGCACCTCCTCCGAGGGGGCGGGCGCGGCCGGGCGCTCGGCGTGCTGCCGGCCCGAACGGCCCGCCGCGTGGCTGCTCTGACGTTTCTGCTTGGCCTCGGCCAGCTTGCGCAGACAGGCCCAGCGGGCCAGCGCGTACAACCAGGCCCGGCGCTCCGCGGGCGCCTCGGGCGCGTGCCGGCCGCGGCGCTCGGCCAGGACGAGGACGTCGCCCAGGGCGGCGGTCGCGGCGTCGTGGTCGCACAGCACGGACAGGCAGTAGGTGAACAGGCCGTCCAGGTAGGGCTCGTAGCGCGCGGGCGGCCGCTGCGCCAGCGTGCGCGCCGCTCCGCGGTCACGCGCTTCCCGGTGCGCCCTGTGGGCGCCGGTGCTGCGGGCCGAGCGGGTCGAGATCTCCGGAGTACTGCTCATCATTCGGCGACCGTAGGGGGCCGGGAGTGGCACCTTCCGGTGGCTTGAGCACATTTAATCCGTACGGGTGAAACGATCCCTCAATAGGGGACAGGAACGGTTCGTTCCGCCGTCGGCGAGGGGTGGCGGAGCCCTGGCGCGCAGGCGGGCGGGGCCGGCCGGTCCCGCGATGTCAGTGGCGGCGGATACGGTTCCGTCCATGGCTGCCCGTACGAAATCCACCAAGGACCGCCCGTCCTACCGCTGCACCGAATGCGGCTGGCAGACGGCGAAGTGGCTCGGCCGCTGCCCCGAGTGCCAGGCCTGGGGGACGGTCGAGGAGTACGGCACGCCCGCGGTCCGCACGACGACGCCCGGGCGGGTCACCACCTCCGCCCTGCCCATCGGCCAGGTCGACGGCCGCCGGGCCACCGCCCGCACCACCGGCGTGCCCGAGCTGGACCGCGTGCTCGGCGGCGGACTGGTACCGGGCGCGGTGGTGCTGGTCGCGGGCGAGCCCGGCGTGGGCAAGTCGACGCTGCTGCTGGACGTGGCCGCGAAGTCGGCGAGCGACGAGCACCGCACGCTGTACGTCACGGGCGAGGAGTCGGCCAGCCAGGTCCGGCTGCGCGCCGACCGCATCGGCGCGATCGACGACCACCTCTACCTGGCGGCGGAGACGGATCTCGCGGCCGTGCTGGGCCACTTGGACGCGGTGAAGCCCTCGCTGCTGATCCTGGACTCGGTCCAGACGGTCGCCTCCCCGGAGATCGACGGCGCACCGGGCGGCATGGCCCAGGTGCGCGAGGTCGCCGGCGCCCTGACCCGCGCCTCCAAGGAACGCGGCATGTCCACGCTGCTGGTGGGCCACGTCACCAAGGACGGCGCGATCGCCGGCCCCCGCCTGCTGGAACACCTGGTGGACGTCGTCCTGCACTTCGAGGGCGACCGGCACGCGCGCCTGCGGCTGGTGCGGGGCGTCAAGAACCGCTACGGCACCACCGACGAGGTGGGCTGCTTCGAGCTGCACGACGAGGGCATCACGGGCCTCGCCGACCCGAGCGGACTCTTCCTGACGCGGCGGGCCGAACCCGTCCCGGGCACCTGCCTGACCGTCACCCTGGAGGGCCGCCGCCCCCTGGTCGCCGAGGTGCAGGCGCTCACGGTCGACTCGCAGATCCCCTCCCCGCGCCGCACCACCTCCGGCCTGGAGACCTCCCGCGTCTCGATGATGCTCGCGGTGCTGGAACAGCGCGGACGGATCAGCGCCTTGGGCAAAAGGGACATCTACTCCGCGACGGTCGGCGGGGTGAAGCTCTCGGAGCCCGCAGCGGACCTGGCGGTGGCGCTCGCGCTGGCGAGCGCGGCAAGTGACACACCTCTCCCCAAGAATCTCGTCGCGATCGGCGAGGTGGGCCTGGCCGGAGAGGTGCGGCGGGTCACAGGAGTGCAGCGCAGGCTGGCAGAAGCCCACCGTCTGGGCTTCACGCACGCCCTGGTCCCGGCCGATCCGGGCAAGGTCCCGGCGGGCATGAAGGTTCTGGAAGTCGCGGACATAGGGGACGCCCTGCGGGTCCTTCCCCGGTCCCGTCGCCGAGAGGCCCCACGGGACGAGGAGGGTCGCCGGTAGACTTTGCCCTGGTCTCGCCCGTCCGTGCGAACCAAGCGTGCGACACGGGGGCGCCCCAGAACCTGCGACCGGAGGAGTGCAGTGGCAGCCAACGACCGGGCAGCAGCTCCCGGAAAGTCCGGTGGGAGTGCCGGTACAGATGGCCTCATGCGCGCCTCTCTGAGCGCCGTGGCACCAGGCACCGCCCTGCGTGACGGCCTGGAGCGGGTGCTCCGGGGCAACACCGGCGGTCTCATCGTGCTGGGCTCCGACAAGACCGTCGAGGCACTGTGCTCCGGCGGCTTCGTGCTGGACGTCGAGTTCACCGCGACCCGCCTGCGCGAGCTGTGCAAGCTCGACGGCGGCATCGTGCTGTCCTCGGACCTGTCGAAGATCCTGCGCGCGGGCGTGCAGCTGGTCCCCGACCCCACCATCCCCACCGAGGAGACGGGCACCCGGCACCGCACCGCGGACCGGGTCAGCAAGCAGGTGGGATTCCCGGTCGTCTCGGTGTCCCAGTCGATGCGGCTGATCGCCCTGTACGTCGACGGCCAGCGCCGCGTCCTGGAGGACTCCGCGGCGATCCTGTCACGCGCCAACCAGGCCCTGGCCACGCTGGAGCGCTACAAGCTCCGCCTCGACGAGGTCGCGGGCACGCTGTCCGCGCTGGAGATCGAGGACCTGGTCACCGTCCGGGACGTCTCGGCGGTGGCGCAGCGCCTGGAGATGGTGCGCCGCATCGCCACGGAGATCGCCGAGTACGTGGTGGAGCTGGGCACGGACGGCCGGCTGCTGGCGCTCCAGCTGGACGAGCTGATCGCCGGTGTGGAGCCCGAGCGTGAGCTGGTCGTGCGCGACTACGTCCCCGAGCCCACGGCCAAGCGGTCCCGCACGGTCGACGAGGCGCTGTCCGAGCTGGACGCGCTGACCCACGCCGAGCTGCTCGAACTGCCCACGGTGGCACGGGCGCTGGGGTACACGGGTTCACCCGAGACGCTGGACTCGGCGGTGTCCCCGCGCGGCTTCCGCCTGCTGGCAAAGGTGCCGCGCCTGCCCGGCGCGATCATCGACCGCCTGGTGGAGCATTTCGGCGGCCTGCAGAAGTTGCTCGCGGCGAGCGTCGACGACCTCCAGACGGTCGACGGCGTGGGCGAGGCCCGGGCCCGCAGTGTCCGCGAGGGCCTGTCCCGGCTGGCGGAGTCGTCGATCCTGGAGCGGTACGTCTGAGACGGCCCCTCCCTTCCACGCGCCTGGCGAATCCTTCCTGAACGGCTGAGGGCGGCACCCCGAAAGGGTGCCGCCCTCAGCCGTTTCGTGTGTGCCCGGCGTATGCGCGCGTTGTGCGGACCGCGCGCGCCGGGCGCGCGGCCGGTCCATCCGGCCGGAATCGAGCTGCCATGTCCCGCATGCCGTCCGGACATCGTGAAGGAATCACTCCGCCATCGCCGGCGAATGCCGGACACCCAGGATGTGAGTCACGGCTCGCCGGCCGGAAAAGGGCGCCGGGCCGACACCCCTATCAAGGAGGACCTCATGTACCAGGGAGACATCTCTCTGCTCGAGGAGATCGCGGAGCAGGACTTCGACGGTGTCGCCTACGGCGCGTGCACCACGAACACCTTCTCGCTGTCCGACGCCCTCGGCAACAACGGCGGCTGGTGCACCCTCACCAAGGAATGCCAGCCCAACTGCAACTGATTCACGGCTGATCAGAGCTTCCAGAAGGAGACACGATGCAGGACAAGAAGACCGACCTCCTGGGTGGTTACGACGAGGCGGAGCTCATCGAGCTCGGCGAGGCGGACACCCACGGCGGTACCGGTCCCTGGTGCATAGCCACCGTGACGCTGGCGTCGGCGGCGCTCTGCCCGACGACCAAGTGCACCAGCAAGTGCTGAATTCCGCCTCACCCCGGCCGGTGAGCGCTTAGCACGCCGAGGCGGAATGAGCGTCGGTCCCCCGATTCTCATTCCGCCCTCGTGTTGCCTTCCTCGACGACGCGCACAGATGGAGCGGCGAAACATGACAACTCCAGCCCCTTACTATCCAGAGTTCGACAGCGCCGAAGTCGAGGAAACCATCGCACCCCTGGCGCAATACGACGACGAGGTACTCGCCGTCCTCCGCGACGGGCCCGGAGACCACGCGCCCTCCCCGTCCGGTGCCGGCGGCCGGCCTTCCGTGACGCAGTGGCTGAACGACCCCGAGCGGTATCCGTTCCAGCACGTCGTCAGGTCCGTCGCCCTGCCCGTCGCGGAGTCCGGTCTGCCGGCCCTGCTCGCCGTGAACCCCGGCGCCCCCGACGCCCTGCTCCTGCAACTGCTCGACCGGGCCGAGGTGCGCCTGCGCCACGTCCTGACCCGCCCCCTGGTGGCGGCCGTCAACCACGCCCGGGAACAGGGCGTGCTGCGCGGCGACACGCCCCAGGAGCGTTACCGGTACTTCGTCCGCGAGGCGTGCCGGACGTCCTTCGAGGACGTGAGCGGCCTGTCGTTCCCCGTGCTGCGGGACGTCATCCGGGTCGTGCTGCGCAACGAGGCCAACGGCATCCGTGAGCTGTGCGGGCGCCTCACGCGGGACCGGGCCGCCCTGGCCGGGACGTTCGGCATCGACGCGGCCGACCCGCTGGTGTCGTTCGGAGCGTCGGAGGGCGACACCCATCACCACGGCCGGTCCGTGTCCGTGCTGACCTTCGAATCCGGCAGGCGCCTGGTCTACAAGCCCCGGGACGTCTCCTGCGAGGCCGCGTACACGACCATCGCGCAGGAGCTCAACGACCGGCTGGGCACCCGGCTCGTCTGGGCGGACGTCCTGGAACGCGACGGCTACGGCTACGTGGAGTTCATCGACGCCGAGGACGTCTCCGACATGTCCGCGCGGTTCATGCAGGACAGCGGGGAACTCGCCGCCGTGCTGTACCTGCTCAACGCGCGTGACATGCACTTCGAGAACATCCTGCCCACCCGGCGCGGCCCGCTCCCGATCGACCTCGAGACGATCCTGCACCCGGAGCGGGTCCACACCGGCCCCACGCCCGAGGCGCCGGGCAACGCGTACGCCGTCATCGGGCAGTCCGTCTACGGCATCGGCATCCTCCCGCTGGTCATGGCGGGCAAGGGCGGGGACGGCGGCCACGTCGACCTGGGATTCCTCGGCGACAAGGGGCGCGGGGCCTCCCCCTTCAAATCGATGCAGTTCGACGAGCCCTTCACCGACCGGGTGCGGCTCGCCTTCCGGTCGGCGCCGGTCGAGGAGCGGCACACCGTGGTGGGGGCCCTCACCGAGGACGAGACCCATGAGCTCGGCCGGCGCATGGCCGACGGCTTCAGCAGGGTCTTCCGGGCCGTCATGGCGGACCCGGACGGCTGGACGTCCCTGCTGCGCAAGGCCGCCGCCGGGATCCGGGTCCGCTACGTCCACAACCCGACGGTGCTGTACTCCCAGACGCTGCGGATGGTGTCCGGCCCGCACGCGCTGGACTCGACCGGTCCGTTCCTGGCGCTGCTGAAGCGCATCGCGATCGCCAGCAAGACCTCCGACCGCCAGATCGTCCGCTCCGAACTGCGGCAACTGGCCGAGCGGGACGTCCCGTACTTCACGGTCGCCGCCACCGGCACCGCCCTGACCGACGGCGCGGGGGCCGAGGTCGGTGCCCACTTCGCCCGGTCACCGCTGGACCAGGCCCTGATGAAGAGCTCACGGCTGACCGAGTTCGAACTCGGGGAGCAACTGCGGCTGCTGCACTCCGCCTTCGCCTCGCGCTTCCCCGACAACCACCTGACACCGTCCGGGAGCACGGTCGCCGAGGCGCCGTCCACCGGCCCGTCCGGCCGGCCCGAGGACGAAACGGCCGGACCCACCGCGCTCGCCGGACCCGCCGCGCTCGCCGGACTCGCCGTCGACCTGTGCGACCGGTTGGTGGCCACCTCCCGCCCCGACCGCTTCGCCCATCTCCCGCGCACCTGGATCGGCCCGCTGGCGTCCGCGCAGACGGACCGGCCCTGGCCTCCCGGGGTCCTCGGCTACGACCTGTACACCGGCCGGACCGGGCCGGCCCTCGCCCTCGCGGCGGCCGGACGGGTGCTGGACGTCGCCGCCTACCGGGACCTGGCCGGGCAGATCTTCTCCACGACCGCCGACATCCTGGCCGGTCACCGCTACGAGACCCGCAGCGTGCGGCAGGCCGGCTACGGCGGTTACACGGGGCTGGCCGGCATCCTGTTCGGGCTGTCCGCGGCGGGCCGGGCACTCGGCCAGGACGACTGGATACGAGCCGCCGGCGGCGCCGTACCGCTGCTCCTGGAGCAGATCCGCGAACAGCCGCCCGGTGAGCTGCCGTTGGACGTCATCGGGGGACTCGCCGGTGTGCTGTCCTGCGTGACGGCGGTCGGCGGGCCGCACACCGACTCGGCCACCGACCTGCTGGCCTCCCTGCTCGTGGACGGGCTGCGCACCGACGGTCCCGCAGCCCGGGGCGTGCTGTCCCAGTCGGGCTTCGCCCACGGCGTCAGCGGAGTCCTGCACGCCCTGTGCCGGGCCCTGCCGCAGCTGTCCCCCGACCGGCGCCGGCAGGTCGAACCGGTCCTGGAGCAACTGGCCGCGCGGCTGCAGGACTTCTACGACGCGGACGAGGGCAACTGGTTCTCCAGCACCACCGGCCCCAGGTCCTTCTCCACCGGCTGGTGCCACGGTGCCACCGGCATCGCCCTCGCCCTGACCGCCTACCACGGCGTCTGCGGTGACGAGGCGGGCGCGGCCCTGCGGGACCGGGCCGTGGCCGGCACCCTGCGCCACGGCTTCGGCCGCAACCTCACCTGGTGCCACGGGGACCTGGGCAACCACGGCGCCCTGGCCGCGCTGGCCCGGGACACGGGTGACGCCGGGCTGCGCGCCGAACTCGACGCGATCGAGCGGAGATGGCTGCAACCGGACGTGTTCCTGCGCAAGACGAACGACTCCCGCAGCCGCTACGCCCACACCAACAGCCTGATGGTCGGGACCTCCGGGATCGTGCTGCACCTGGTCAACCGGCTCGACCCGGACGTCCGCGTCTGCCCCGTCACCCTCACCACCGGGGGACGATGAGCATGGCACGCCACGTACCCACCGTCACCCAGGTCACGCAGACCGAGTGCGGCCTGTGCTCCTGCGTCGCGCTGCTGCGCTACCACGGCCGTGCCGAGGAACTCTCCAGCGCGCGTGAGGCGATGGACGCCGGCCGCGACGGTCTGTCCGCACAGCAGCTCGGCCGGTTCCTCGCCTCCCGGGGCATGAACGTCAAGGCGTATCGGATCAAGGACGTCACCGCGCTGGAGAAGTTCACCTCCCCTGTGATCCTCTACTGGGAGGACTACCACTTCGTCGTCCTGGAGAAGTTCGACGGCGAGACGGCCGTCGTCATGGACCCGGCCGTGGGCCGTCGCCGGATCAAGCGCGACGAGCTGGAGGCGAGCTTCAGCCACATCGCACTCGCCGCGGAACCGGGGCCCGACTTCGAACGCACCCGGGGCAGACCCCTGTCCGAGTGGCGCGGCATGCCGCTGTTCGCCGAGGGGTCCCGGCAGCGGATCGCCCTGGTCGCGCTGCTGTCGCTCAGCGGCTACGGGGCGGTGCTCGGCATCCCGATGCTCACCGAGTGGGCCGTGGACCGCACCGCCCGCTGGTCGGGGCTGGCCGACCTGTCCCAGGTCATCGGGATGGTGCTGGCGGTGGCCGTCGGCTGGTTCGCGCTGCACCTGGTGCGGGTCACGGTGCTGTCCTCGCTGGTCGCGCTGCTCGGCCGGCACCTGATGACCCACACCTTCCGCAAGCTGCTGTCCCTGCCGTACCGGTTCTTCACCACGCGGCAACCCGGTGAGCTGCTGTTCCGCCTCAACAGCGTGAACTCGATCCGCGACCTGCTGTCCTCGCGCGTCGCCCAGGGCATCCTCGACGTCGGGACGCTGGTCTGCGTCAGCGTGTACCTCTTCGTCACCGAGTGGCGGCTGGGACTCGTCGCGTCCGGGCTGTTCCTGCTGAACGCCGCCTATCTGGCCGTCACCCGGGTGCGGGTGCTGGAGGCCGTGGACGCCGAGATCGCGCACCTGTCGAAGAGCCAGTCCACGCAGCTGGACGCGATCGTGTCGATCCCCACCATCAAGATGGGCGGCTACGCCGACCAGTTCGTCGACAGCTGGAGCACCACCTACAACCAGTCGCTCGACGCGATGAAGGCCCGCATGCGGCTGCAGCAGGGCCGTATCTCCGGGCTGACGACGACCACGCAGATGTTCGGTCCGGTGGTGCTGCTGCTGGCCAGTCTGTACTTCGTCAACCGCGGCCAGATCTCGCTGGGTGCCGCGATCGCCGTGCAGGCGGTGTCCGCGACCTACTTCGCGCTGGCGACCTCGGTGTTCCAGACGTACACCGAGTTCAACGAGGCGTCGCGGTACCTGGCGCGGCTGCACGACATCACCGACGCCCCGTCCGAGCCGGCCGGGGGCAGCCGCACCGAGCTGGACTCGACGTCGATCCAGGTCGAAGGGGTCGGCTTCCGGTACACCAAGCACAGCGATCCGGTCCTGCACGACGTCTCGCTGGACATCCCCCCGGGCGCCCGCGTGGCCCTGGTCGGCCCGTCGGGCTCGGGCAAGAGCACACTCGGCCGGATCATCTGCGGTCTCTACGAACCCACCACGGGCGGCGTCCGGTTCGGCGGCCGGCCCATGGCCGAGTACGACCGCGACGCGCTGCGGCGGGCCATCGGGTACATCCCGCAGGAGGTGCACCTGCACAACCGCACCATCCTCGAGAACCTGACGCTCGGCCAGGACATCTCGCTGGAGCAGGTCCGCGACTACTGCGACAGCGTCGGCATCCTCGACTTCCTGGAGGAGCTGCCCATGGGGCTGAAGACCCTGGTGTCGGAGATGGGGGCCAACTTCTCCGGCGGGCAGCGCCAGCGCCTGGCGATCGTGCGGGCCCTGCTGCAACGGCCCCGGATCCTCGTGATGGACGAGGCGACGGCCTCCCTCGACACCGTGAACGAGCGGCGGGTCACGGAGATCATCCGGGACATCGGCGCCACGCAGGTGATCATCGCTCACCGGCTGGCCACCATCAGGTCGGCGGACCGCATCTACGTGTTCGACGGCGGCCGGATCGTCGAACAGGGCACGCACGAGGAACTGCTGGCCGCGCACGCGGTCTACGCGGACCTGTACGCGGAGGCGACGCCGGAACAGGTGGCGGAACAGCCCGCGAAGCAGACCGCGGAACAGGCCACGGAACAGCCCGCGAAGCAGCCCGCGGAACAGACCGCAGAAGAACCCGTGGACGCACTCGTCGGAGGCGAGCGAGCATGACCGCACCGGACGTCGCGATCCCCGCGTTCCTCCCCTTCTACACGGAGTTGATCCCCCGCACCCGGGTCCTCGGGCGGCTGCGCGGCCTCGTCGCCGCGGCGGCCGCGCCGGAGCACGTCGAACCGCTCCTGGACCAGGTGTGGGAGGACCTCGCCACCAGCGTCGAGGGGCACGCCTTCCGCATGCTGATCGGTGCGTTCCACACCTTCCGTGAGCAGTGCGGCCTCCCCCTGACCACCGAGGGCGACCGGGCCCTGCGCCGGTTCCGGGACCACCTGTCGGACCCGGCCGTCGGCCGCCGGCTCCTCGACGCCCACCCGGTGCTCCGGGCCCGGCTGGAGACCGTGCTCGGCAACTCGCTCGAGGCCTACGCCGACCTGTTCACCGCCTTCGCCGAGGACCGTGCCGCGCTGGCCGCCGCGGGCCTGCTGCCGTCCCGCGAGGCCACCATGGCCGGGCTGTTCGCCACCGGCGCGGACCTGCACAACGACAACCGGCAGGTCGTGGGCGTGCGCCTGGCGGACGGCGCCCGGATCATGTTCAAGCCGCGCCCGCTGGTCTCCGACGACTTCGTGCGCGACCTGTACGCGGTGGCGGACCACCACCTCGAGCACTCCCTGCGCGGCTGTGTACCGGAGTCGCTCACCATCGGCTCGCACGGCTGGCAGCGGTTCGTCGAGCCCGGCCCGATGCACGACCCCGGGCAGCCGGCCCGCTACTTCTACCGGTTCGGCGCCCTGTGCACGCTGTTCGGCTCGATCGGCGCGTCCGACCTGCACGAGGAGAACCTCCTGGCGGCCGGTGAGCACCCGTGCGTGATCGACACGGAGACCATGGTCCGGCCCAACGCCGGCGTGGCCGACGACTCGCTGCCGCACGTGCTGATCAACCAGTTGAAGCTCTCCGTGGCCTCGACGATGCTCGTGCCGATGTCCAGCCCCGACTCGCCGATCGACCTGAACATGGCGGGCGTCGGCGTCGAGGGCGAGCAGGCGTCGAAGATGCGCCGGCCGGTGATCCGGGACTCCGGCACCGACGGCATCCGCGTGCAGTGGGAGAACGTCACCTACCGGCACAAGAACAACGTTCCGCGCCTCGGCGCCGACGCGCTGTCCCCGCTGGACCACTTCGCCGACATCCTGGCGGGCTGCACGGACGCGCTGGCGGCCGTGCGCGACGAACGGCTGGCGAAGGTCCTCGACGGCTACCCGGACATGCCGGTGCGGGTCCTGATCCGGTCGACCATGGTCTACAGCCGGTTCCTGGACGCGGCGACCCACCCGGACTACCTGGGGCGGCCCGAGGAGGCGGCGCGGATCTTCCGGCTGCTGGGCACGTACCCCGACTACCTCACGCCCGAGGCCGCGGCGTACGTCGGGGAGCGGGAGCAGGCCGACCTGCACACCGGGAACGTGCCGTACTTCGTCGCCCCCGGCGGTTCCACGGAACTGGCCACACCCACAAGCCGGTTCCCGGGTGTCTACCAGCACTCCGCGCTGGACTTCGCGCGCAGCGGGCTCGCCCTCAACGCGCGGCGCGGCGACGCGTTCCACCGGTTCCTGCTGGAGGAGTGCTTCGGCGAACTGGCCGGCGGGCAGGCGCCGGGGAGCCTGTGCGGGCAGAGTGTGTTCGCCGGTGTCCCGGCCGCGGGCGGCCCGTCGCCGCGGTGGTCGCGGATCGCCGAGGTCATCGCCTCGGTGGGAGTGTCGTACGAGGGTCCGGACGGTCCGCAGACCGGCTGGGTGTGCGGGATCGGGCCGGACCGGAACGCCCCCACCGTCACCCCGGGCAACTTCGTGTCCTTCCACGACAACGGCGGCATCGTCGCCTTCCTGGCGAACGCCGCCCGCCACGAGCCGGGGCTGCGCGAGGTCCACCGTGCCGCCGACCGGGGGCTCGACGCGCTGCTCGCACGGTACGGCGACCTGCTGCTCCAGGTTCCGGAGGGCGTCTTCACGGGGGCGGTCTCGCTCCTGCTGACCCGGCCCGACGCGGTGGACCGGCGCTGGCTCGAACGGGTCCTCGACGGTATCGGGGCGCGGGCCCGGGCGGGCGGCCTGGACACCGACCTGGCCAACGGGCCCGCCGGTCCGCTCATGCTGCTGCTGTCGCGGCTGGAGTCGGGCGAGGCCCCGCTCGTCGGCGCGGACCGGCTGGGGCGGCTGCGCGACCTCGTCCTCGCCCACGCCGAACGCCCGCTCGCGGGCTTCCACTGGTACGACGTGGCGCACGGCGACCTCGGTCTGCGCTGGACCGCCTCCCGCGTCGGCCGGGTGACGGGCGACGGCGCCCTGGCCCGGCGGTCGGCGGACTGGCTGGCCGCACGGCTGGCCGACGGGGACGAGCCACCGGTACCGGGCTGGTGCAACGGCGCCGCAGGACTGCTGCTGACGTCCGCCGAGATCCTGGTCTCGGCCGGACGGCGGGAGCTGCTCTCGGACGGCCTGCTGGCCCGCCTGACGGACCGGGCGACCCGGCTGCCCGAGGACGGGCCGCTGGATCTGTCGGTGTGTCACGGGAGCAGCGGTGTGGTCCAGTGCCTGATCGCCACGGCCCGGCTGCTCGGCGACGACTCGCTCCTCGACCGGGCGTTCGACCATCAGGAACGGGTCATGACGGCGGCCCGGACGAGGGGATTCCACACCTCCGCCGTGGGCAGAACCTCCCTGCTCGGCTACATGTTCGGCTGGGCCGGCGTGGGCGACACCGAACTGATGCTGCACGCCGCCGCTTCGGGCGCGGACGGCCCCGCCGTCCCGGTCGCGCTGACGGGCCCGGCCACCCGCACCACCACCCCCCACAAGGTCCCCCCGGGGACAGCGACAGGAGAACCGTCATGAGGAAGAACAAGACGGGCGCGGGCTTCGCGCTGGTCATCGGTGTCGTCATCGCCGCCGTCGCCATCACCCAGGACAACTACGGAGGTGCCGTGTTCGCGGTCGCGGCGGGGGCGATCGCCTCCGGTCTGCTGTACGTCCGGTCCGGCCGCGAACGGGGCAACTAGTGCGTTACTCGATCCTCCTGCCGTTCGGGCCCAACCGGCCCGAACAGGTGGTGCCGTTCGCCAACCTGGTGCGCTGGACGGCGGCTGAACGCCTGTGGCAGGGACAGGGCCTGGTCCTCGAGTCCCACCACCTGGCGAGCTGGCTCTCGGGCATCGGCATCCGGGTCCCGATGGGTTTCGGGGTCTCGCTGATGCCCTTCCGCTCCCCCTTCCACGCCGCTGTGGAGGCCCGTTCGGTCGCCCTGACCACCGGGCACCCGGTGGTCGCCGGCTTCGGGCCGGGCGCGGCGTCGCTCCAGGAGAGCCTGCTGGGCAAGCCGTACGCGAGCCCCCTGCGGGCCTCGCGGGAGTACGTGTCGATCGTGCGCGGCCTCCTCGCCGGGACGCACGTCGATCTGGCCGGCGAGTACCACGCGGTGTCGGCGAGCCTCTTGCGGACACCGGCGCCGCCGGTGTCCGTGGGCCTCGGCGTCCTGCGGGAACGCATGGCCGCCCTGGCCGGCGAGGTCGCCGACACCGCCATCACCTGGATGGGGTCGGCGCGGTACCTGGGCGAGACCCTGATCCCGGCCGCGCGGGCGGCCCGGCGCACCCTGCCCGAGCCGCTGAAGGTCACGGCCATCGTTCCCGTCGCCCTGTCGGGACCGGACCGCAGGGCCGTCGACCTGGCGGCCGCGGCCTGCGGCTCGCACGCCCAGCTCCCGCACTACCAGGCGACGTTGCGCCGGGCGGGCATCGAGGTGCGCGGCGAGCCGGAGGACGGGGCGCGGCTGATCGACGGCGGCGTGTTCCTGTACGGCAGCGCGCGGGAGATCCACGAGCGGCTCGACGCGTACCGGGCCGCCGGTGTCGACGAGGTGGTCCTCAACGCCACCGGAGTCGGCCTGGTACACGGTCCGCAGGCGGCCGCCCGGGATCTCCTGCGGATCCTGGAGGTGTTGCCGGGCCCTGCCTCAGCCGGGGCTGACGCTGAGCATCCGGGTGCGGGCGGCGATCAGCCGTAACGCGTGCTGGCGGTCCCAGCCGAGTGCGGCGGCCCGCATGGCCTCGACGTCCGGCGGGAGGTTGAGGCCCAGATCCTCGACGAACACCTTCTGGCAGCGTTTGATGACCGCCAGCGCGTCGGCCGCGTTGCCCTCGATGCAGTGCACCGCGGCCAGGAGCTCCCACAGGCGCTGCTGGTAGGCGGCCTCGGCGATGAGGCTCTCGATCTGGTACGACAGCATCTCGGTGCGGCCGGCGAGGATGCGGGCCGTGAACAGGTCCTGGTAGGTGTCCAGTCGGGCCTTGTTGAGGCCGGCGGTGTGGGCGTCGAACCACCGGGTGGGCGGCAGGTCCTGGCCGAACGGACCGCGCCAGAGCGTCACGGCCTCCTCCAGCGTCTCGATGGCACGGTCCGCCTCGCCCTGCGCGAGCAGCTTGCGGCCCTGCCGTGAGTACGTGAGGAAGGTCGGCAGGTCGACCTCCTCGGGTGCGGCGTCGAGCATGTAGCCGCTCTGGTTGCCGCGGTGGGTGCGGATCCTGCCGCTGAGCCCGGTCGCCGCACGCTCCAGGTCGCGGCGCAGGCCGGTGATGTGGCTGCGGATGTTCGCCACCGCCGACACCGGCGGCTCGTCCCACAGCAGTTCGGCCAGCTGCGCGATACCCATCGGCTGGCCCGCCCGCAGCAGCAGGGCGGTGAGGATCGCGCGCCGGACGGGCGAGCACTGCTCGAAGTCCCCCCGGACGCGGAGCGGACCGAGAATCCTGAAGAGCATCTCCCCGCCCCCCGTCACGAGGCGAGGGGGTGTCGGCCTTTCGCAGGGCCGCCGATTCTCCGTCTGGGCGCAGCGGTACAACGCACGAACATGCGCATGAAGAGTCCCCCGTATGTGAATTGTGTTCAGCGGACGAGGCACTCAGGGTGTGGGTGCCCCTTCTGACAGGACGTGTGCCCCGTAGGTCAACCGGAACGCCCCAACCCTCGATCAGAGAGATCGCACGTGCAAGCCCGAACAAGGTTGCTGTGACCCACCTCACATCACGCTACTTTCCTGTCAGGAAAGTAGGTGGTACTTTCCTGACAGGAAAGTAAGCACGAGCGAGGGGCACGCATGACCTCCGACGACGCGCAGGCCGCACTCGACGACATCCGCCGCCGCCAGGACCAGACCCGGGACGCATATGCCCGTCAGGGCTTCTCCAGACCGGTGGTGCTGATCGCGGCGTCGATGATCTTCCTGGTCTGCCTGTCGTTCGACCTGCCCACGCCGTGGAACGGGGCGATGATCGTGCCGCTCGCCCTGCTGGCCGCCGCGCAGTGGGTGCTCCACCGGCGGAGTTCGGCGGTGCGCAGGCGGCCGAGCGCCGTAGAGCAGTTGTTCGCATTGGCCGTGACAGCAATCCTCATCGGAACCTTCGTGGGCCTCTCGGCCGCCGCCGGCGCCGTCGGCGCACCGGCCCCGCACACCGTGGCCGGTGTGGTGCTCGCTCTCGCCAGCGTGCCGGGTGCGCAGTGGACGCGTTCCCTGTTCGAGGCACTCGTACGCAAGGAAGGCCGGCGAGGCTGATGGACCCGGACTTCGACGAGTTCCTGCACGTGCCCGCACGGCTGTCGATCGTCGCGCTGCTGGCGCCCGCTTCCTGGGTGGAGTTCGGCTTCCTGCGCGATGCGATCGGCACCAGTGACTCGGCGTTGTCCAAGCAGGTCTCCGCGCTGGCGGCCGAGGAGTACGTCGAGGTGCGCAAGAACCAGGGGCGTCCCCGCCGCACCCATCTGCGGCTGACCGGGCGGGGGCGGGAGGCGTTCCGCCGGCACGCAGCCGCCCTGGAACGCATCGCCGCGGTGGCCCGCACGGCGGCGGAACCCGTGACCGACGAGTAGACCGACCCACCGCCGGCCCGGGCCGCGAGGCCCGCACGGTCGCCGCGTGGACCACGACAGCAGCAGGGGGACAGCCATGATCGAAGTAAGGGACCTGACCAAACGCTACGGAGACACCCTCGCCGTCGACGGACTCTCCTTCCGCGTCGAGCCCGGCCGGGTGACCGGATTCCTCGGGCCCAACGGCGCCGGCAAGTCGACGACCATGCGCGCGATGATCGGCCTGGACCGCCCCACCGCCGGACAGGCGCTGATCGACGGCAGACGGTACGAGGACCTGCCGCGCCCGCTGTGCACCGTCGGCGCGCTGCTCGACGCCAAGGCCCTGCACGGCGGTCGCACCGCCCGCGGCCATCTGTTGGCACTCGCCCGCAGCAACCGGATCCCCGACCGGCGCGTCGACGAGGTCCTCGACACCGTCGGTCTGTCCGCGGTGGCCGGCAAGCGGGCCAAAGGGTTCTCGCTCGGCATGGCGCAACGGCTCGGCATCGCCGCCGCGCTGCTCGGCGACCCGGACGTGCTGCTGCTCGACGAGCCGGTCAACGGCCTGGACCCCGAGGGGGTCCTGTGGATCCGTGAGCTGATGAAGAAGCTGGCCGCCGACGGCCGTACGGTCCTCGTCTCCAGCCACCTGATGAGCGAGATGGCGCTGACCGCCGATCACCTGATCGTGATCGGCCGCGGACGGCTCCTGGCCGACACCTCCACGACCGAGTTCGTCGCCCGCCACTCCCGCTCCGGCATCCGGATCCGCACACCGCAGCCGGAGCGCCTGCTCGACGTGCTGGACGCCGCGGGGATCTCCGCCACCACCGGCGCCGACGGCTCGATCGAGGCGACCGGGACGACCCAGGAGAAACTCGGCGCCCTGGTGGCCGAGGAGCGCGTGACCGTGTACGAGATCAGCCCGCAAGTGGCCTCACTGGAGCAGGCGTTCATGCAGCTCACCGGTGGCGCCGTCGAGTACCGGGCAGGACAGGGGGCGAGCCGGTGACGACACCGATCAGCAGTGCGATGGCCTTCGAGTGGGTGAAGATCCGCACGGTCCGGGCGACGGTGTGGAGCCTCGCCTCGTACTTCCTGGCGACGGTGGCGGTCGCCCTCCTCACCGGCTACTACCTGCGCGCATCCGCACGCGACTCCGAGGCCCTCAAGACCTTCGACCCGGTGGCGGCCGGCTTCAGCGGCCTGCGCCTCGGACTGATCGCGCTCGTGGTCTTCGGCGTGCTCATCGTGACGCAGGAGTACGCGTCGGGGACGATCCGCACGTCCCTCGCCGCGGTGCCCCGGCGCGGCGTCTTCTACGGCGCGAAGATCCTCACCGGCGCGGCGACCGCCCTGGTGGTCTCCGCCCTCGTCGCGACGGCCGGCTTCCTCACCACCCAGCTGGTGATGGGCGACGCGCGGAACGTCTCCCTCCTGGACGACGGGGTGCCGCGCTGTCTGCTGGGAGCGGTGCTGTACACCACGCTGCTCTGCGTCTTCGCCATGGGTCTCGCCAGCGTCCTGCGCAGTTCGGCGCTGACCATGGGCATCCTGGTGCCGCTGTTCTTCATGATCTCGACGATCCTGAACAGCGTTCCGGGGGTCCGGACCGTGGCACAGTTCCTGCCCGACGTGGCCGGCGGGCTCATCCTCTACCGGGACCCGCCGGACGACACCGTCCTGAACGCCTGGACCGGCCTGGGCGTGCTCGCCGCCTGGGCCGCGGCCGCCGTGATCGCCGGTTACCTGACCACCCGACGCCGCGACGCCTGAAGCCACCCCTCCCGCCCGCCCCGCACCCGCCCGTCCCCCGGGGCGGGTCGGGGCGGGTTTTCCGCCGCGGTGGCGACGCCTAGTCGGCCGACAGGACGAAGGACGTCTGCACCTTTGCGAAGCCCGGCGCCTTCGCCTCGACGAGGTACGTGCCCGGCTTGGCCGAGCCGGCCGGCGGGGTGGCGCACTCGGCGGCGCTCGGCTTGCGGTTCCACTTCACGGTGTAGGTGATGCCGCTGTCCGAGGGGACCCGGAACAACTGGTGCCCCGCGGCCTTGGGGCAGTCCTTCGAGGACCAGTAGTCGTCGTCGCTGTCGGCCGCGGAGATCGTGAACACCGCGCTCTCCGGCCCGAGATCGATCTTGCAGTCGTTGTCCGAGACGTTCCGCGCGGTCAGCAGGAACGTGGGCGTCTGCTCGGGGTCGTAGGTGTTGTGGCGGCTGCGGAGGCTGAACTTCACCGCGCTCGGCGTGCAGTTGGGCAGGGTGGACCCGGCCGGCAGGGTGTCGCCCGCGCCGACGCCCGTCCCGGTGCCGCCGCCGGAGCCGCCTGCGCCGCCCGCGCCCGTGGACCCGCCGGAGCCCGAGCCGCCGCCGGCCCCCGCACCGGAACCGTCGCCCGAGCCCCCGCCGGAACCGCCGCCGGACCCGGCGGACGAGCCGCCCGAGCCCGGGTCCCCCGACTCGTCGCGGCCGCCGGGTGCTTGGCTGATCGCCGGGCCGGAGCCGGACGGGCCGGGCGTGATGGAGGGCGCGGGATTCTTGCCGTCGGCGCCGTTGCCGTCACCGTCGCCGCCCCCACCGCCCATGGACACGATCCAGGCGATCAGCAGCGCCAACACGGCGACCACGGACACGAGTACGACCCTCCTACGCCAGTAGATGGAGGAGGGAAGCGGACCGACCGGATTGCGCAGAGATCCCACGGCGCAAACCTTACGAGAGTTCGGCGCGTTCACCCGTTTCACCCGCCGCTCGGACCTCAACTTTTCCGGATCATCATTCCGGAACTGCCGTTGCCACCCCCGTCGTTCGCCGGATACGGGACCCGGTGATCGCGCACGGTGACGAGATCGGCTCACTGTTCACAGTGTGTGATCATCGACCTCGGGGACGCCCGCTTCGCTAGTGCGTTCCTTGCACCTCTGGCCATGGCAAGGGTGCCCGGGCGTGTCGGGCGCCCAAGTCCGCTGCCGTGCGCAGGTGTCCGTGGTCCCCGGTTCACCCCCGCCCCCCGACTGCGTTGCGCGCGACGCGAGTTGATGTCGAAGGGGGGCGGACCGGGCTCGCGCCGGAGGGCGATCCGCCCGCGGCGCCCCGAGCGCACGACGTACCCGGCGCGCCGGGTGGAGCGACACCGAGTCGAACGGCGCGGCGCCGGCGCCGCGCGGGACTCCGGCCTTCAGAGCCGGGCGCGGCGCCACCGGTGCCCGGCGGGACGCCCACGCGGCGTGGCGGGGCCGGACCGGTGGCGATCACCGGTTTCGGTGTCGCCCTGCGGGTGGTGGTGTGCCAGGATCGGCGGCCCCGCGTGGCACCATCGGAAGGCCATGACTGCTCCCACGAAGCCCTCGCACCCCGTCCCCTCCCCCGCCGGCCCGGCCACCCCCGGCACACCCCTCGGTGCCGACCTGCACTCCCCCGTGATCGACTGGTTCGACGAGAACGCCCGCGACCTGCCGTGGCGGCGCCCCGAGGCCGGGGCGTGGGGCGTGATGGTCAGTGAGTTCATGCTCCAGCAGACGCCGGTGAACCGTGTGCTGCCCGTCTACGAGCAGTGGCTGGCCCGCTGGCCGCGCCCCGCCGACCTGGCCAAGGAGGCCCCCGGTGAGGCCGTCCGCGCCTGGGGCCGGCTCGGCTACCCGCGTCGCGCACTGCGGCTGCACGGCGCCGCGGTCGCCATAACGGAACGGCACGGCGGGGACGTACCGGCCGATCACGCGCAGCTGCTGGCCCTGCCCGGCATCGGCGAGTACACGGCCGCCGCGGTCGCCTCCTTCGCCTACGGGCAGCGCCACCCGGTGCTGGACACCAACGTGCGCCGGGTCTTCGCGCGCGCGGTCACCGGGACGCAGTACCCGCCGAACGCCACCACCGCCGCCGAGCGCAAGCTGGCCCGCGCCCTGCTGCCGGAGGACGAGCCGACCGCCGCGCGCTGGGCGGCCGCCTCCATGGAGCTGGGCGCGCTGGTGTGCACGGCGAAGAACGAGTCCTGCCACCGCTGCCCCATCGCCGCGAGCTGCGCGTGGCGGCTGGCGGGCAAGCCGGCGCACGACGGGCCGCCGCGCCGGGGCCAGACGTACGCGGGCACCGACCGGCAGGTGCGCGGGCGACTGCTCGCCGTGCTGCGCGAGGCACACGGGCCCGTGCCGCAGACGGCCCTGGACCGGGTGTGGCACGAGCCGGTGCAGCGGGCCCGCGCCCTGGACGGGCTCGTCGCCGACGGTCTGGTGGAGCCGATGCCCGGCGGGTTGTACCGGCTGCCGCTGACCTGAGACCACGGGCGGATCACGGAGGCGGGCTTCCCGTCACCGCGAACGTCACAGCGCCCGGGTGGGCAAATCACCCCAAACGATCCTCAAGCCCCCCGCGTCTTTACCCTGTTCCGACTTCCGTTACACAACCGACGGACAGCCGAGTGCTGGCCGCAGGCTGCCCCGGACAGCGCCGTGACACGGCCTCCGTACCTTCGAACACGTTCCCGGCCAACCCGGGACGACTGAGGACCACAGGCAGTGCACGGGCGGCGGGGAGCCGGCCCGGACGGGGAAACGGGAGGCGGTTCACCATGGCGCAGGGCGAGGTGCTCGAGTTCGAGGAGTACGTACGCACCCGGCAGGACGCGCTGCTGCGCAGCGCCCGCCGCCTGGTCCCGGACCCCACCGACGCGCAGGACCTGCTCCAGACGGCGCTGGTGCGGACGTACGGGCGCTGGGAGACGATCGAGGACAAGCGGCTGGCGGACGCCTACCTGCGCCGGGTGATGATCAACACCCGGACCGAGTGGTGGCGGGCGCGGAAGCTGGAGGAGGTCCCGACGGAGCAGCTCCCGGACGCCTCGGTCGACGACTCCACCGAGCAGCACGCGGACCGCGCCCTGCTGATGGACATCCTGCGGGTGCTCGCCCCGAAGCAGCGCAGTGTCGTGGTGCTGCGACACTGGGAGCAGATGTCCACGGAGGAGACGGCCGCCGCCCTCGGCATGTCGGCCGGAACGGTCAAGAGCACGCTGCACCGGGCGCTCGCCCGGCTCCGCGAGGAGCTGGAGTCCCGCGATCTGGACGCACGCGCGCTGGAGCGTGAGGAGCGGGAGCGGTGCGCGGCCTGACCGGCGGGGGGTCCGCACGGACCCGCAGTGGCGTTCAGGCGGTGGGCACGGCACTGGCCGTGCCCACCGCCCTCGCCCTTCTGGTGTCCGGGTGCGGTGCGGGCGGCACCGGCGCCCGTGACGAGGGCCCGGCGCACGCCGACTCGGTCGCGGGCGCCGCCGCCACACCGTCCGCCGCACCGTCCAAGACGCCCGAGAACGTGAACGCGGTCGCGCTCGTCAAGGCCGACCCGGAGGTCGCCCCCGAGGTGAAGCGCGACCTCAAGCCGTGCGTCGCCGACGAGTACCCGGTCGACGTCTCCTACGGCAACCTCACCGGCGGGTCGGCCGACGACATCGTGGTCAACGTCCTGAGCTGCGGTGACGCGGTGGGTGTGGGCAGCTACGTGTACCGCGAGCAGGGCAGCTCGTACAAGAACGTGTTCAAGGCCGAGGAGCCGCCCGTCTACGCGGAGATAGACCGCGGCGACCTGGTGGTGACCAAGCAGGTCTACGAGCGGGGCGACCCGGTGTCGAGCCCGTCCGGCGAGCACGTGATCACCTACCGCTGGGCGTCCGGCCGGTTCGCCGAGAAGTACCGCACGCACAACGACTACGGGAAGGTCGCCGGCGACAGCGCGACACCGGTACCCGCGAGCTGACGCGGGGCGGCCGGCGGATCCGGTCGGTGACGGCCGGGCCGGTGAACGCGGCGCACGGCCCGTGCGTCCCAGTGAAGACAAGCACCCCACGGACCACGAAGGACTGAGAGCACCGGGATGGCAGAGCAGACCCACGTCCTGTTCGTCGAGGACGACGACGTCATCCGCGAGGCCACGCAGCTCGCCCTGGAACGGGACGGCTTCGCGGTCACCGCCATGCCCGACGGCCTGTCGGGCCTGGAGGCGTTCCGGGCGGACCGCCCCGACATCGCCCTGCTGGACGTCATGGTGCCCGGACTCGACGGGGTCAGCCTGTGCCGCCGCATCCGGGACGAGTCGACCGTGCCCGTCATCATGCTGTCGGCCCGCGCCGACTCCATCGACGTCGTCCTGGGCCTGGAGGCGGGTGCCGACGACTACGTGACCAAGCCGTTCGACGGGGCCGTGCTGGTCGCCCGGATCCGCGCGGTGCTGCGCCGCTTCGGGCACGCCGGCGGCGACCGGTCCGCGGAGCCGGCCGGCCCGGCCGGCGGCGGGGCGCTGACCTTCGGGGACCTGGAGGTGGACACCGAGGGCATGGAGGTGCGCCGGGCCGGGCGGCCGGTGGCGCTGACACCGACCGAGATGCGGCTGCTGCTGGAGTTCTCCTCGGCGCCCGGCACCGTGCTCTCCCGCGACAAGCTGCTGGAGCGGGTGTGGGACTACGGCTGGGGCGGGGACACCCGCGTGGTCGACGTCCACGTGCAGCGGTTGCGGCAGAAGATCGGGCAGGACCGGATCGAGACGGTCCGCGGTTTTGGTTACAAGCTGAAGGCCTGAGCGGGGTATGAGGGGGCACTTCCGGCGGCTGCTCGCCGCGGGGCTGGAGCGCGCGGGGATCCGCACGGGCCTGAGATGGAAGCTGAGCGCGGCCATCGCGCTGGTCGGGGCGCTGGTCGCCGTCGCGCTGAGCCTCGTGGTGCACAACGCCGCCCGGGTGTCGATGCTGGACAACGCCCGCGACCTCGCCGACGAGCGCATCATGATCGCCCAGCGCAACTTCGAGCTGTCGGGGCGGATGAACTTCCCCAACACGAAGATCAACGACCCGGCTCTGCCTCCGGAGCTGCGCGAGCGGGTCGAAGCGGGTCAGCGGGCGACCTACGTGGCCGACCGGCCCGGTGACGTGCCCGACATATGGGCCGCCGTGCCGCTGAAGAACGGGCAGGTGATGTCGCTGCACTCGGGCTTCACCGACCGCAGCTCCGACATCCTCCAGGACCTGGACCAGGCCCTGATCATCGGGTCCATCGCGGTCGTCCTCGGCGGCAGCGCCCTCGGCGTGCTGATCGGCGGGCATCTGTCCCGGCGGCTGCGCAAGGCGGCCGTCGCGGCGAACCAGCTCGCGGGCGGCGAGACGGACGTCCGGGTGCGGGACGCCATGGGCGGGGTCGTGCGGGACGAGACCGACGACCTGGCCAGCGCCGTGGACGCCATGGCGGACGCCCTGCGCCAGCGCATCGAGGCCGAGCGCCGGGTCACCGCGGACATCGCGCACGAGCTGCGCACCCCGGTGACCGGGCTGCTGACCGCCGCCGAACTGCTGCCGCCCGGACGCCCGACCGAGCTGGTGCTGGACCGGGCCAAGGCCATGCGCACCCTCGTCGAGGACGTGCTGGAGGTGGCCCGGCTGGACGGCGCCTCGGAGCGGGCGGAGCTGCAGGACCTGATGCTGGGCGAGTTCGTCGCCCGGCGGGTGGCGGCCAAGGACCCGGGCATCGAGGTACGGATCGTGCACGAGTCGGAGGTCACCACCGACCCCCGGCGGCTGGAGCGCGTGCTGTTCAACCTGCTGGCCAACGCGGCACGGCACGGCAGGCCGCCCGTCGAGGTCACCGTCGAGGGCCGCGTCATCCGGGTGCGCGACCACGGGCCGGGCTTCCCGGAGGACCTGCTCGCCGAGGGGCCGAGCCGCTTCCGCACCGGCAGCGCGGACCGGGCCGGGCACGGCCACGGTCTCGGCCTGACCATCGCGGCCGGGCAGGCCCGGGTGCTGGGCGCCCGGCTGACCTTCCGCAACGTCCGCACCCCGGGCGCGCCGCAGGGCGTGCGGGCCGAGGGGGCGGTGGCGGTGCTGTGGCTGCCGGAGCACGCGCCGACGAACACCGGCAGCTACCCGGTGCTGCCGGCCTCGTAGGACCCGTACCGGTCCGGTCCGCGGTTCAGCAGGACCAGTCCTGGTCCAGGTCCAGGCCGCCCTCGCGGGGCTGGGTGAAGGAGAACCAGTTCCCCGAGTCGTCACGGAACAGCGCCTCCGTGCCGTAGGGACGCTCCTGCGGCTCCTGGAGGAACTCCACGCCCCGGTCCTTGAGCTTCCGGTAGTCGCCGTGGATGTCGTCCGTGGTCAGCACGCCCGCGCCGAGCACTCCCTTGGTCACCAGCTTCCTGAGCATCTCGGCGGACTCGGGGTCCATCGCGGGTCCGCTCGGCACCATCAGGGTGAGTTCGACGTCGGGCTGGTTCGGCGAGCCGACCGTGAGCCAGCGCATGCCGCCCTCACCCATGGTCATGTCCGTACGGACCTCCAGACCGAGCTTCTCCGTGTAGAACTCCTTGGCCCGGTCCTGGTCGAGGACCCAGACGGTCGAGATGGCGAGACCCTTGATCATGGCGTGCTCCTGCTGCTCCGCGGCGGTCGCTGCTTGCCCTGCCACGGTAGGCAGCGGGGCCGTCAGCCCGCTTCTCCGGAATTGCTCTCCTCGCGGGGGACGGGCCCGGCGCCGGGGCCGGAGCGGAATCCGCCCGCCCAGAGCATCGCGTAGCAGCCGGGGATGAGGGCGGCTCCGCGGCCGACGTGCTGGGCGCGGTACTCACTCGGGCTCAGCCCGGTCCAGGCCTTGAAGCGCGCCGAGAAGGTGCCGACGCTGCTGAAGCCGACCAGGTGGCAGATCTCCGTGACGGACAGGTTGGCCGTGCGCAGCAGGTCCTCGGCCCGTTCGATACGGCGGTGGGTGAGGTACTGGCCGGGGGTCTCGCCGTAGGCCTCCTTGAAGGCGCGGAGGAAGTGGTACCGCGAGTACCCGGCGTGGGCGGCGACGGTGTCCAGGTCGAGGCCGGGGTCGGCCCAGTCCCGGTCCATGGCGTCCTTGGCGAGCCGCACCTGCCGCGTCCTGTCCATGCGACCGATGGTGGCACGGGGGTCCGACAACGGCCCCTGGCACCGCGACGGGCCGGGCCGCCTCGCCCTCCGGTACGTCGCTCAGCCCCGGGCGGACGTATCCCTGGGGGCCCGGGTCCCGCCCCGACCGGGCGGGGCCGGGCACGGCGAAGGCCCCGGGGAGCACACCCACCCGGGGCCTTCGTCGGGGATCGGTCAGCCGGCCTCGGTCAGAGCGCCTCCGCCAGCGGTGCCTGGGCCGCCGGGGCGTCCGGCTTTCCGTCCTCCGGGCCCTTCGGCCCGGCGCCCTTCAGCGGCACCTCCTTGACGAACACCGCCGCCGCCAGCGCGAGCACCGCGATCACGGCCCCGAGCAGGAACGCGGAGTGCGTGCCGGAGGACACCGCGTGCTGGTACGCCTCGCGCGCCGCCTCCGGCAGCCTCGCCATGCTCGCCTGGTCCAGCTGCGCCGACTGCTCGGTCGCCTCGGCGCCCAGCGCCCCGGCCCGCTCGGCCATGACGTCCTGGACGCGGTGGTTGAACAGCGCGCCCATGATCGCGACGCCGAAGGAGGAACCCAGCGTGCGGAACAGCGTCGTGGACGAGGACGCGACCCCCATGTCCTTCATCTCCACGCTGTTCTGCGCCACCAGCATGGTGATCTGCATCAGGCAGCCCATGCCGAGGCCGACCACGGCCATGAAGACGCCGGAGGTCAGCCGGGACGTGCCGGTGTCCATCGTGGACAGCAGGTAGAGCCCGACGATCATCAGCGCGCTGCCGAGCACCGGGAACACCTTGTACTTGCCGGTGTTCGTGGTCACCCGCCCGGCGACCATCGAGGTCACCAGCATCGCGCCGAGCATCGGCAGCAGCAGCAGACCGGAGTTCGTCGCGGTGGCACCCTGCACGGCCTGCTGGTAGAAGGGCAGGAACAGCGTCGCACCGAACATGACGAAGCCGGTGATGAAGCCGATGAGCGACATCAGCGTGAAGTTGCGGCTGCGGAAGATGTGCAGCGGCACCACCGGCTCGGCCGCCTTGGTCTGCCAGAAGACGAACCCGACCAGCGCGGCGACCCCGATGCCGATGAGCTCCATGATCCGCGCCGAGTCCCAGGCGTACTCCGTGCCGCCCCAGGTGGTGACGAGCACGATCGCGGTGATGCCGATGGTCAGCAGCGCGGCGCCCAGGTAGTCGATCCGGGCCTGCGCCCGCTTCCTCGGCAGGTGCAGCACCGCGCTCACGGCGACCAGGGCGACCACGCCGAGCGGCAGGTTGATGTAGAACGCCCAGCGCCAGCCCCAGTTGTCGGTGATCGTGCCGCCGACCAGGGGGCCGCCGATCATCGCCAGCGCCATGACGCCGGCCATCATGCCCTGGTACTTGCCGCGCTCCCGGGGCGGGATCAGGTCACCGATGATCGCCATGACACCGACCATCAGACCGCCGGCGCCCAGGCCCTGGACGGCGCGGAAGCCGATCAGCTGGCCCATGTCCTGGGCCATGCCGCTGAGGGCGGAGCCGATCAGGAAGAGGACGATGGACGACAGGAACGTGCCCTTGCGCCCGTACATGTCGCCGAGCTTGCCCCACAGCGGGGTGGAGGCCGCGGTGGCGAGCGTGTAGGAGGTGACGACCCAGGAGAGGTGCTCCAGCCCGCCCAGCTCGCCCACGATCGTCGGCATCGCCGTACCGATGATCATGTTGTCGAGCATCGCGAGCATCATCGCGATCATGAGGGCGAGCAGGACGACCCGCACGCTCTTCGGTTGCTTCCCCCCGCTGTCGGCGGTGATCGCCGCCGATGTGTCCGTTGTGTCCGCCATCGCTTCCCACTCCCCCAGCAACTGCTACTTACTTGCCGACCGGCTAGTGACTACACTGGGAAGCTAGCGGCGCACTAGCCGGTCGTCAAGTAAGTTTTCTGGAAAGCGGGCGGCGTAGGAGGATGGGCGGCACCATGGACGGCACCAGGCAGCGGCGCCGCGGGGACACCCGCCGGCGCATCCAGGACGTGGCCCTCGAACTCTTCGCGGAGCAGGGCTACGAGAAGACGTCCCTGCGCGAGATCGCCGAGCACCTGGACGTCACCAAGGCGGCCCTGTACTACCACTTCAAGACGAAGGAAGAGATCCTCGTCAGCATCTTCGAGGACCTCACGCAGCCCATCGAGGACCTGATCGACTGGGGCCGCAGTCAGCCGCACACCCTGGAGACCAAGCAGGAGATCGTCCGCCGCTACGCCGACACGCTGGCCCAGGCGGCCCCGCTGTTCCGCTTCATGCACGAGAACCAGGCCACGGTGCGCGAGCTGCGCATCGGCGACTCCTTCAAGGAGCGCATCCGCAGCCTGCGCGACATCATCGTCGACCCGGACGCGGACCTGGTCGACCAGGTCCGCTGCGCCAGCGCGATCTTCACGCTGCACGCCGGGATGTTCCTGCTCCAGGACATGGGAAACGACCCCGAGGAGAAGAGCAGAGCCGTCCTCGAGGTCGCCACGGACCTGGTGACCCAGGCCCACCGCGGAGCGACGGGCTCCTAGGGCCTGGGGGTCAGGAGGTCGGTCAGACCGTGACGCCCTTGGCGCGCAGGAACTTGACCGGGTCGACCGCCGAGCCGTAGTTCGGGGTCGTGCGGATCTCGAAGTGCAGGTGCGGACCGCTGGAGTTACCGGTGTTGCCGGACCGCGCGATCTCCTGGCCGGTCTTGACGATCTGGCCGATGTGCACCTTGACCTTCGACAGGTGGGCGTACTGGGAGTACGTGCCGTTGCCGTGCTTGATGACGATGGCGTTGCCGTAGGCGGGGCCGTCACCGGCGCCGTTGCCGCCGGCCTTGACCACGGTTCCGCCGTGGGTGGCGAAGACCTGCGTGCCGCTCGGCACCGCGAAGTCCTGACCGCTGTGCTTGTGCGCCCACATGCCGCCGTTCTGGGCGAAGCTCGCGGAGAGCTTGTACTTCTTCACCGGGTCGACCCAGGAGGGCGCGGCCTTCTTCGCGGCGGCCTTCTTGGCGGCCGCCTTCACGGCGGCGGCCTTCTCGGCCTTCACGGCCTCGGCCTTGGCGGCCTTGGCCTGGGCGGCGGCCTGCGCCTGGACGGCGGTGGCCGCGCCGGACGCGGCCGTGGTGTCGGCGGCGGACGCGACCCCGGCCCCCAGTGCGACCGAGACACCGAGGCCGGCGGCCAGCACGGTCGCACGGGTGCGGAGCTGGGACGTACGGGAAGAACGGGACGTGACGCGCTGGGACATCGAAACCTCGTATGGAAGGGGACGGAGAAAACCACCCGGCGCACTGTCGCTCGCCGTGTGGCCATCCCTTGGTAACCCGAAGTCCGACAAACTCCCAAAAGCATGATCTACGGCCCACATTAGTACTTTGGCACCGTGTTCCACGTCTCTTGACACAGTGCCCATTCAGGACAAATACGGGCATTGACCAGCTCTTCGCCACCCTCCCCCCGGGGCGAATCCCCTCCCTTGCGGCCTGTTCGCCACTATTCCGGTTAGTAACGGACATATCGCCTGTGCGGCATGTCACCGGCGGCCCACTTCGGCCATTCGGGAAATGTGGCGCACGCCTCTAGGCACCTACCGTCCGGTAACCCTACGGTTCCCCTCGCGCCACCCTCGCGCACAAGCATGCACACGACATGTTGGCAGCGTCACGGACGTGAGAGGACCCCCACGACATGCAGATCCGACGCCCCTGGTTGCGCCGCGCATCAGTGACCGCCGTCTCGGCGGCCGCCCTGGTGGCGATGGCCGCACCGGCCGACGCCACGACCGCCGACCGGGCCTCCACCGCCGCCGTGACCGCCACCGCGGCCACCGCGGCGGACGTCGACTACGGCACCTGGCAGCAGGACTGCCAGGCCGTGATGGACCAGGCGCTGCCCTATCTGAAGCAGCGGATCGCGGCGACGAAGCCCGGCGAGAAGCAGGCCATCGTCTTCGACATCGACAACACGACGCTGGAGACCGACTTCGGCTTCAGCTACCCGCAGCCGGCCAACAAGCCGGTCCTGGAGGCCGCCAGATACGCCCAGGAGCGCGGAGTCGCCCTGTTCTTCGTCACCGCCCGCCCGGACATCGTCTACGCCTTCACCGACTACAACCTCAAGCAGGCCGGCTACCGCGTCTCCGGCCTGTATGTGCGCAACTTCATCGACCTGTTCAGGAACGTCGCGGACTACAAGACGGCCCAGCGCGTCTCGATCGAGAAGAAGGGCTACACGATCATCGCGAACATCGGCAACAGCGCCACCGACCTGTCCGGCGGCCACGCCGAGAAGGCGTTCAAGCTGCCGGACTACGGCGGGCAGCTGTCGTAGGGGCCCGGACATGCGGAAGGGGCCGGTGCCTCTCGGCACCGGCCCCTTCTCGTCAGACCGTGACGCTTACGCGTCCTTGCTCAGGTTCGGACCGGTGCCACCGGCCGCCTGCTCGATCGGCGGGACGTCCGGCAGGGCCGACTTCTCCTCGCCGCGGAAGGTGAAGGTCTTGGTCTCGCCCTCGCCCTCCGTGTCCACGACCACGATGTGACCGGGGCGCAGCTCGCCGAAGAGGATCTTCTCCGACAGCGAGTCCTCGATCTCGCGCTGGATGGTGCGGCGCAGCGGACGCGCACCCAGCACGGGGTCGTAGCCCTTCTTGGACAGCAGCTCCTTGGCGGACTGGGAGAGCTCGATGCCCATGTCCCGGTCCTTCAGGCGCTCGTCCACCTTGTTGATCATCAGGTCGACGATCTTGAGGATGTCGTCCTGGCTGAGCTGCGGGAAGACGACCACGTCGTCGACGCGGTTGAGGAACTCGGGCCGGAAGTGCTGCTTGAGCTCGTCCTGGACCTTGTTCTTCATGCGCTCGTAGTTGGTCTTCGTGTCGCCCGAGGCCGCGAAGCCCAGGTTGAAGCCCTTGGAGATGTCCCGGGTGCCGAGGTTGGTCGTCATGATGATGACCGTGTTCTTGAAGTCCACGACCCGGCCCTGGGAGTCGGTCAGGCGACCGTCCTCCAGGATCTGCAGCAGCGAGTTGAAGATGTCCGGGTGGGCCTTCTCGACCTCGTCGAAGAGGACGACCGAGAACGGCTTGCGGCGCACCTTCTCCGTCAGCTGGCCGCCCTCCTCGTAGCCCACGTAGCCGGGGGGCGAACCGAAGAGGCGGGAGACCGTGTGCTTCTCGCTGAACTCCGACATGTCGAGGGAGATCAGCGCGTCCTCGTCGCCGAAGAGGAACTCGGCGAGCGCCTTGGACAGCTCGGTCTTACCGACACCGGACGGGCCGGCGAAGATGAACGAGCCACCGGGGCGCTTGGGGTCCTTCAGACCGGCACGCGTACGGCGGATCGCCTTCGACAGCGCCTTGACGGCGTCGTTCTGGCCGATGACCCGCTTGTGGAGCTCCTCCTCCATGCGCAGCAGGCGGGAGGACTCCTCCTCGGTGAGCTTGAAGACCGGGATGCCGGTGGCGGTCGCGAGGACCTCGGCGATCAGCTCGCCGTCGACCTCGGCCACGACGTCCATGTCGCCGGCCTTCCACTCCTTCTCCCGCTTGGCCTTGGCGGCGAGGAGCTGCTTCTCCTTGTCGCGCAGGGAGGCGGCCTTCTCGAAGTCCTGCGAGTCGATCGCGGACTCCTTGTCGCGGCGGACGCCGGCGATCTTCTCGTCGAACTCGCGCAGGTCCGGCGGCGCGGTCATCCGGCGGATGCGCATCCGGGAACCGGCCTCGTCGATCAGGTCGATCGCCTTGTCCGGCAGGAAGCGGTCCGAGATGTACCGGTCGGCCAGCGTGGCGGCCTGGACCAGCGCCTCGTCCGTGATGGAGACGCGGTGGTGGGCCTCGTACCGGTCGCGCAGACCCTTGAGGATCTCGATCGTGTGCGGCAGGGACGGCTCCGCGACCTGGATGGGCTGGAAGCGGCGCTCCAGGGCCGCGTCCTTCTCCAGGTGCTTGCGGTACTCGTCCAGCGTCGTCGCACCGATGGTCTGCAGCTCACCGCGCGCCAGCATCGGCTTCAGGATCGAGGCGGCGTCGATGGCGCCCTCGGCGGCACCCGCACCGACCAGCGTGTGCAGCTCGTCGATGAACAGGATGATGTCGCCGCGGGTGCGGATCTCCTTGAGGACCTTCTTCAGGCGCTCCTCGAAGTCACCGCGGTAGCGGGAGCCGGCGACCAGGGCGCCGAGGTCCAGGGTGTAGAGGTGCTTGTCCTTGAGGGTCTCGGGCACCTCGCCCTTGACGATGGCCTGGGCGAGGCCCTCGACGACGGCGGTCTTGCCGACGCCGGGCTCACCGATCAGCACCGGGTTGTTCTTCGTACGGCGGGACAGCACCTGCATGACCCGCTCGATCTCCTTCTCGCGCCCGATGACCGGGTCGAGCTTGGACTCACGAGCGGCCTGGGTGAGGTTCCGGCCGAACTGGTCGAGGACCAGGGACGTGGAGGGGGTGCCCTCGGCAGGACCGCCGGCGGTGGCGGTCTCCTTGCCCTGGTAACCGGAGAGCAGCTGGATGACCTGCTGCCGCACGCGGTTCAGGTCTGCGCCCAGCTTCACGAGGACCTGGGCGGCCACGCCCTCGCCCTCGCGGATCAGGCCGAGCAGGATGTGCTCCGTGCCGATGTAGTTGTGGCCCAGCTGAAGGGCCTCGCGGAGCGACAGCTCCAGGACCTTCTTGGCACGGGGGGTGAAGGGGATGTGGCCGGACGGGGCCTGCTGGCCCTGGCCGATGATCTCCTCCACCTGCTGGCGGACCGCCTCGAGCGAAATCCCGAGGCTCTCAAGGGCCTTGGCGGCGACACCTTCACCCTCGTGGATCAGGCCCAGGAGGATGTGCTCAGTGCCGATGTAGTTGTGGTTGAGCATCCGGGCTTCTTCCTGAGCCAGGACGACAACCCGCCGCGCGCGGTCGGTGAACCTCTCGAACATCGTTAATCGCTCCTCAGAGCGGTCAGGCAGTGGGGGGAACTTCCCCTCCCTGTCCTTCCGCAGCTTAGTCCCGCAAGCGGGGACCGCTCATTCCAACTGCCGACACCGGACCGAGAACCAACACTGCCTCCTGACCCCGAACGCCGACATCTCCTCCAACCCGATGGTGCGAGACGATGTTCCCGCAGGCCAGGCAGATACCCCACTCGCCAGTACGCCGATGGCGAACGTGAGACGTCCTTTCCTGCGTGTCGCCCCCTCCCACTAGGCATGTCTTACCCGCGCGGACCTCGAGTCCATGCCGAGCGCACCCTTCCCCTCCGCTACGGGCGAACAACCTTGCGCCTCCCCGAGCCCCCCGCCCGCCCCCGTTCGGGCACTCTGTGCGCGCACGGCGCGACCCAGCGTAACCCGGAGGGCCTCGCGGCTGTTGCACTCGGCATGTCCGGCACCCCGCACGCCGTCGCCCCCTCCGCGTCCCGGCTCGTCCCGCTCCCCCGCCGGCCGCTCGATCCGGCCGCCCCCGGCGGGGCGGGCCCGCAGCCGGGCGACCGGGTCCGGCGGTGGTACGAGGACGGGCTGGGCTGGCCGACGGCGCCCGGTGATCCGCTGCGGCTGGTGGTGGGCGTGCGCTTCGACGTCCTGGACGTGCCGGCCGAGGCGGCCCGGGCCGCCCTGCGGCATCTGGCGCCCGGCTCCCCCGTGGCCGTCCGGGGTCCCCGCGCCCACCTGCTGGTGGCGCCGGGCAGCGCGGAGGAGCTGCCGGGGCTGCTGGAGTGGCTGGACTGGGGGACGCTGCCGCTGGATCTGTCGGCGGTCGGCACGGGGGGCCTCATGGAGGCGCCGTGGCCGAGCGAGCCGGGCACGGAGGCGTGCCACGGGTCGGGGGACCCCGGGACGGTCACGGGGCGTCCCGGGCCCGGAGGACGGGTCGGTTCCCAGGGGGCCGCCGTGTGGCTGCGGCCCCCCGAGCCGGGATGCGAGGTCGAGGCCTCGCTGCCGACGCTGTCGGCGCTGGGGGGCGGTGGGGGTGCCCCCGATCTCGTGCGGCTGGTGGACACGGTGGCCACGTGCTGCCACCGGATCCGGCTGCGGCGCGCGGGCGCCCAGCCACCGGCCTTGCCCACGCAGGGCCGGTAGTGACGCTGTTCAGCCGTTGGCCTTCTCGTATGCCTCGCGGATGGTCGCGGGGACCCGGCCGCGGTCGTTGACCTCGTAACCGTTCTCCTTCGCCCACGCGCGGATGGCCGCGGTGTCCTGGCTGCCGCTCGAGGCCGCGCGCGGCTTGCCGCGCCCGCCCGAGGCACGGCCTCCGGTACGACGACCGCCCTTCACGTAAGGCTCGAGAAGGTCACGGAGCTTGTCCGCATTGGCGGTGGTGAGATCGATCTCGTACGTCTTGCCGTCCAGCGCGAACGTCACGGTCTCGTCCGCCTCGCCGCCGTCGAGGTCGTCGACAAGAAGGACCTGAACCTTCTGTGCCACCGGATTTCCTTTCATCGATATCTTCAAGGGCCGGGGGAGTGCCGGCATCCGCCGTATCGCCGTCCCCTGTTATATGCAGTACTGCAGTACGTCGGAAAGCAAACCGCTTTTGCCGGAAAAACACAAACCCCCGGCAGAGACCGACGGCCCCGACTCCGTCCGGAAACGTGCGCGTTTCGGACATAGGCGACCGGGGCAGGGCGGCTCCGTGGAATATGTCTTGACGAACCGGGCGGGACCGCCTTCGCGCGGTGTGCAGTCGATCCCGGCGATCACAGATGCAGAAGCATCCGGCTGTTGCCCAAGGTGTTCGGTTTCACTCGTTCGAGACCGAGGAACTCCGCGACACCCTCGTCATAGGAACGCAGCAGCTCCGCGTAGACATCGGTGTCCACGGGCGTCTCGCCGATCTCCACGAAGCCGTGCTTGGCGAAGAAGTCGACTTCGAAGGTCAGGCAGAAAACGCGTCGAACACCGAGGCGTCGCGCGGTCTGGAGCAACTTCTCCAGCACCCGGTGCCCGACGCCCGAGCCCTTCAGGCCGGGCTTGACCGCGAGAGTGCGCACTTCGGCGAGGTCTTCCCACATCACGTGCAGTGCGCCGCAGCCGACGACCTCGGCGTTGTCGTCCCGTTCGGCGACCCAGAACTCCTGGATGTCCTCGTAAAGCGTCACCGTCGCTTTGTCGAGCAGGATGCCGCCGCGGACGTAGGCGTCGAGGAGGCGGCGCACCGCCGGGACATCGCTCGTGCGGGCCCGCCGGACGGTGATGGCTTTTGCGGTGGGTTCGGGGCTCTTCGCGGACATGCCGGGACGCTATCGCCCACCGGGGTCCGAAGGGGAGGCGGGGTTCTGCGGGAGGTCTTCCGCCGGTTGTGCGGCTTGTGCCGGTGCGGGGGATTCCGGCGGCGCGGCGGGTTCCCGGGTTTCCGGGCCCTGCACGATGCGTACGGCATCGGTGAGCGCCTGGCGCTGTTCCTGGCTCATCATCCCGAAGAACGCGACGAGAGCGGCCGCCGGGTTGTCGCTCTGCGACCAGGCGTCGTTCATGAGGGCGGCGGCGTAGGCGGCCCGGGTGGAGACGGCCTCATATCGATAGGCACGGCCTTCCGCCTCGCGGCGCACCCAGCCCTTCTGATGGAGATTGTCCAAAACGGTCATCACCGTGGTGTAGGCGATGGACCGCTCCTTCTGGAGATCTTCCAGGACTTCTCGAACGGTCACCGGGCGGTTCCACTTCCACACCCGCGACATGACCGCGTCTTCGAGTTCTCCCAATGGGCGAGGCACCCTCAGCACAATAGTGGGAGAACTCGGTAATGGCGTGGCGGACGTGCGCTTCAGCGGCGAACGCGAACAAAAAGGGCGTACGACTCGGCCGAGCGGGCTCGTGGAGTCGTACGCCGTGAGGGGGAGGGGTGCGGTCAGGCCTCGGCCTTGGGAGGCGTCGCGGCCGCCGGGCGGGCGCCCTCCACACGTGCGAGGGCGGCGTCCACGGCCGCGTCCTCCTTGGCCTTGTTGGCGCCGCCCTGGGTCTTCACGATCACCCGGATCACGCCGATGAAGAACGCGGCCATGACGACCGGGGGCAGGAGCGCGGAGACGTAGTCCATGGCTCCAGGGTAGCCGTCAGCCGGCGGCGAGCTGCTGGGGGTTCGGCGGGGGTGGCGGGGTGGGCTTGCGGCGCGGGAAGACCTCGCCCGGGGTGGGGATCGGACGGGGGGGCTTCGGGGTGCCGGGGCCGGGGGCCGGGGAGGGTGTGGGAGCGGGCTTGGCGGGGTCCGGCTTGCGCGCGGGCTTCTTCTCCGGCTGCCGGCCGACGCCGCCGGGGAGGGCCAGGAGGCGGGCGGCGCCGGCGGTGCGGGTGCGCCCGCGCGTGCGTGAGGCCGGGACGGTGGCCGTCAGCGCCGCGGCCGGGGCGGTGCGGGCGGCCGGGGTGGTCGCGCACCGGTCCAGGAGGGCCGCCGCCGCGGGGTTGCCGCGCAGGGCGCGCAGCGCGGCCAGGTCGTCGGGGCCGGGGCGGTGACCGGCGGCCAGCGCCTCGTCCAGCAGGGTGAGGTAGCCGGCCGCGGTGCCGGGGAGGGCTGCGCGGTAGCGGCCCAGGTCGGCCACGAGGAAGGCGCGCAGCCTGGCTCCCTCCCGCTGGGCCTCGTCCAGCGACTCCGCGAGGCGGAGACAGTCGCGGACGTCGTCGGGCGTGGCGGGGGCGGGATGGAGGGCGAGGGCGAGAGCGCGGCGGAGCACACGCAGCTCCTCCGGGCCGAACGCCATGCCGCCGCGGGATCCGTAGGGCGTGGGCATGCGGCGACGATACGCGCTAATCAGACAAATCACGCATAGCGGGCGGGTGTGGCGGGGGCAACCACCCGGCTGGACGGACACGGGTACCGCGCCGGCTCGGCAGTGGCGGGGGCCGTCCCGGCGCTGTGGGGTGGCGCCGGGTCTCCGTCATGTCGCCTCTCCCCCGGGCGCCGCGACGGGGTCGGGAACCCGCCGTCGTGCCCGGCCGGGCGGCGACACGGAGGGCCATCCAGGCGGCGAGGGCGAGCGGCAGGAGGCATGGGAGCACTCCGCCCCTCAGCGTCGCCTGACCCGGCTGCGCACCGGGCCCCAGGAGGCGCCGGAGGGGCGGCAGGAGGCACTGGAGCGCTCAGCCGCCGCATGGTGGCCGCCTGCCCAGCTACGAACCAGGCCCGGGAGGCGCCGCAGCGCTCCCGCCCCTCAGCGTCGCCTGACCCGGCTGCGAACCGGGCCCCAAGAGGCACCGGACGAGCGTCAGGGCGCGACGGAGCGCTCCCGCCCCGCAGGGCGGCCTGACCGAGCTGCGTGCCGGGGCCCGGGACGCGCCCCGTGAGCGGCAAGACTCGCCGCGCCCGAGCGCAGCCTCGGCGGACCGAGCTGCGAGCCGCAGCCCATGGCGCGACGGAGCAGTTCGGCCCCCAGGGTGGCCTGAGCGGGCTGCGAGCCGGGCCCCGGGGCGTGGAAGGCGCAGGATGGCGACCTTGCTGCGGCTCCCCGGGCCGGAGCCGCGGGGCGGCGTTCGTGCCCGGGGGCCGTTGCCTCGCCGCGGCGCCCGGCCGTCACATACGGGACACGTTCCGCTCGTACACCAGGCGCAGGCCGATGAGGGTCAGCCACGGCTCGTGCTCGTCGATGACCGAGGACTCGCCCAGGACCATCGGGGCCAGGCCGCCCGTCGCGATGACGGTGACGTCGTCGGGGTCCTCCGCCAGCTCGCGGGCCACGCGGTTGACGACGCCGTCCACCTGGCCGGCGAACCCGTAGACGATGCCCGACTGCATCGCCTCGACCGTGTTCTTGCCGATGACGCTGCGCGGCCGGGCCACCTCGATCTTGCGGAGCTGGGCGCCGCGGACGCCGAGGGCCTCGACGGAGATCTCGATGCCGGGGGCGATGACGCCGCCGACGTACTCGCCGCGCGCGCTGACCGCGTCGAACGTCGTCGCCGTGCCGAAGTCGACGACGATCGCGGGGCCGCCGTAGAGCTCGACCGCCGCGACCGCGTTGATGATGCGGTCCGCGCCGACCTCCTTGGGGTTGTCCATGAGGATCGGGACGCCGGTCTTCACGCCGGGTTCGACCAGCACCGCCGGCACGTCGCCGTAGTAGCGGCGGGTCACCTCGCGCAGTTCGTGCAGGACCGAGGGGACGGTCGCGCAGATGGCGATGCCGTCGATGCCGTCGCCCAGTTCGTCGCCCAGCAGCGGGTGCATGCCCATCAGGCCCTGGAGGAGGACCGCGAGTTCGTCGGCGGTGCGGCGCGCGTCCGTGGAGATGCGCCAGTGTTCGACGATCTCGTCGCCGTCGAACAGGCCGAGGACGGTGTGGGTGTTTCCTACGTCGATCGTCAGCAGCATGGCCCTACCCGCTCCCCTACTCCGCCGGCCGCAGGTCCAGGCCGATGTCCAGGATCGGCGAGGAGTGGGTGAGGGCTCCGACGGCGAGGTAGTCGACGCCGGTGTCCGCGTACGCCCGGGCGTTGCCGAGGGTGAGGCGGCCGGAGGCCTCCAGGGCGGCGCGGCCCTGGACGATCGCGACGGCCTCCTCGCACTCGGCGGGCGTGAAGTTGTCCAGCAGGATCAGGTCGGCGCCGGCGTCCAGCACCTCGCGGAGCTGGTGCAGGGTGTCGACCTCGACCTCGATGGGCACCTCGGGGAAGCGTTCGCGCACCGCCCGGAAGGCCTCGGCGACGCCGCCCGCGGCGACCACGTGGTTGTCCTTGACCAGGGCCGCGTCCGACAGCGACATGCGGTGGTTGACGCCGCCGCCGCAGCGGACCGCGTACTTCTCCAGACTGCGCAGGCCCGGGGTCGTCTTGCGGGTGTCACGGACCTTGGCCTTCGTGCCGTCCAGGGCGTCCGCCCACGCGCGCGTGGCGGTGGCGACGCCCGACAGGCGGCACAGGATGTTCAGCGCGCTGCGCTCGGCCGTGAGCAGGTCGCGGGTGCGGGTGGTGACCGAGAGCAGCTTCTGGCCCGCCTCCACGCGGTCGCCGTCCTCCGCGTGCCGCTCGATCTCCAGCTCCTCCTCGCAGACGACCGAGACGACCGCCTCGGCGACGCGCAGTCCGGCCACGACGCCCGCCTCGCGGGCGGTGAAGTCGGCGGTGGCCACCGCGTCCTCGGGGATGGTCGCGACCGTGGTCACGTCCACGCCGTGCGCCAGGTCCTCCTGGAGGGCCACGTTGGCGATGTCCTCGACCTCGACGGGGTCGAGGCCGGCGTCGGCCAGGAGCTGGGCGAGCGCGGGGTCCAGCCCGCACTCCAGGTACGCCTCGTCGTCCGCGCCGCAGGCGCAGCCGTCGCCGCAGCCTCCGGACGGGGCGAGGGGAAGGTCGTGGGTGCTCACGTCGGTCACTGCTCCTGGGGGGCCTGGGGCGGGCAAGTCGTAGGGAAGTGTGTGGTGTCCGTGGTGTGCACGGCCAGCGTGCGGTCGGGGTTGAGGCGTACGACGATGTGGCGGCGCCAGGCCGTGTCGTCGCGCTCGGGGCGGTCCTCGCGCCAGTGGCAGCCCCGGGTCTCCTCGCGCTGCCGGGCGGCGGCGACCAGGACGCGGGCCACGCACAGCAGGTTCGTGGCCTCCCAGGTGTCGGTGCCGGGCTCGGCCGTCTTGCCGTGCTCGGTGAGGGCCTCCCGGGCGTCCGCGTGCAGCCGCTCCAGCTGGTCGGCGGCGCGGGTCAGCGAGTCGGCGGAGCGCAGGACGCCCGCGCCGTTCGTCATGATCCGCTGGATCGTGAGGCGGGCCTCGGGGCTCTGCAGGGGGTGCTCGGGGATCTCGGGGTGCGGCAGGGGGCGCGGCACGCGCGCGTGCCGGCCGGTCGCGGCGATGTCGGCGGCGATGCGCTCGGCGTAGACCAGGCCCTCCAGGAGGCTGTTGGAGGCGAGGCGGTTGGCGCCGTGCACGCCGGTGCAGGCGACCTCGCCGCACGCGTACAGGCCGGGCACGGTCGTACGGCCGTGGGAGTCGGTGCGTACGCCGCCGGAGGCGTAGTGGGCGGCCGGGGCGACCGGGACGGGCTCGGTGACCGGGTCGATGCCGTGGGCGCGGCAGGCGGCGAGGATCGTCGGGAAGCGGCGCTCCCACATCTCGGCGCCGAAGTGCCGGGCGTCGAGGTACATGTGCTCGGCGCCGCGCTCCTGCATGCGGCGCGTGATGCCCTTGGCGACGATGTCGCGGGGGGCGAGCTCGGCCAGTTCGTGCTGCCCCAGCATGAAGCGCACGCCGTCGGCGTCGACCAGGTGGGCGCCCTCGCCGCGCACGGCCTCGGACACCAGCGGCTGCTGGCCCTCGGCGTCCGGGCCGAGGAAGAGGACCGTGGGGTGGAACTGGACGAACTCCAGGTCGCTGACCTCGGCGCCCGCGCGCAGGGCCAGGGCCACGCCGTCGCCGGTGGAGACCGACGGGTTGGTGGTGGCGGAGAAGACCTGGCCCATGCCGCCGGTGGCCAGGACCACCGCGGGGGCGTGGACGGCGCCGACCCCGTCGTGCTGGCCCTCCCCCATGACGTGCAGGGTCACACCCGCCGTGCGCCCCTCGGCGTCGGTGAGGAGGTCCAGGACGAGCGCGTTCTCCACGGTGCGCATGCCGCGCTCGCGGACCGCCTCGACCAGGGCGCGGGAGATCTCGGCGCCGGTGGCGTCACCGCCCGCGTGGGCGATGCGGCGGCGGTGGTGCCCGCCCTCGCGGGTCAGTTCCAGTTCGCCCGCGGGGGACGCGTCGAACCGGGCGCCGGTCCCGATGAGGCGGCGCACGGCGTCGGGCCCCTCGGTGACGAGGATGCGGACCGCCTCCTCGTCGCACAGGCCCGCCCCGGCGACCAGGGTGTCCTCCAGGTGCTGCTCGGGGGTGTCGCCCTCGCCGAGCGCCGCGGCGATGCCGCCCTGGGCCCAGCGGGTGGAGCCGTCGTCGAGCCGGGCCTTGGTGACCACCACGGTGCGCAGCCCCGCGGCCTCGCAACGCAGGGCGGCGGTCAGGCCGGCGACCCCGGAACCGACGACGACCACGTCCGCGGTGAGGGACCACCCGGGGGCGGGGGCGTGCAGTCGTATGCCTGTGGTGGTCACGAGGCGGCTCCGAGGGTTCCGAAGGTGAGCGGGATGTTGTCGATCAGCCGGGTGGTGCCGACCCGGGCGGCGACGGCGAGGACCGCCTCACCGGTGAAGTCCTCGCCGATCTCGGTGAAGTCGGACGGGTCGACCAGGGCGAGGTAGTCCAGCTTCAGGGGCGGGTCGAGGCGGGCGGCCTCGTCCAGCACCTGGCGGGCGGCCGCGCGGACGGCCGCGGGTCGGCCCGGGGCGGCCGTGGCGACGGCGTGGGTGTCGGCCGCCGCGCGGGACTCGCCGAGGGCGCTGAGCGCCTCGGCCCGCGCGCGGGTGGCGGGCACCTCCCGGGCCCGGGCACGCAGCGCCTCCTGCGCGGCGTGCCGGTCCCGGCCCGCGAACAGGGCCCGGGACAGGGCCAGGGCCGTGCGCCGCTCGGGGGCCGACAGGTAGCGGTTGCGGCTGGAGAGGGCCAGTCCGTCCTCCTCGCGGACGGTGGGGACGCCGGCGATCTCCACGCCGAAGTTCAGGTCCCGCACCATGCGGCGGATCAGGGCGAGCTGCTGGGCGTCCTTCTGGCCGTACAGGGCGATGTCCGGGCGGGTGAGGTGCAGCAGCTTGGCGACGACGGTGAGCATGCCGTCGAAGTGGCCCGGCCGGGAGGAGCCCTCCAGGCGCTCGCCCATCGGTCCCGCGCTGATGCGGACCTGGGGCTCGCCGCCCGGGTAGACCTCCTCGACGGCCGGGGCGAACACGACGTCCGCGCCGGACCGCCCGGCCAGCGCGAGGTCGGCGTCCAGGGTGCGCGGGTAGCGGTCGAGGTCCTCGCCCGCGCCGAACTGCAGCGGGTTGACGAACACGGTGACGACGACCTCGCCGTCCGGACCGGCCATCTCGCGCGCGGTGCGCACGAGCGTGGCGTGGCCCTCGTGCAGCGCGCCCATGGTCATCACCACGGCGCGGCGGCCCTCACGCACGCGTGCGTGCAGTTCACCGGCGGTGCGCAGCAGGGTGGTGGTCATCGGGCGTCCCCTTCGGTGCCGTCGGTCCGCTGGGCGAGTACCCCCAGGAGGTCCTCGGCGAGTTCCGGCTTCAGCATGCCGTGCGCGAGGGCACGGTCGGCGGTGGCGCGGGCCATCGCCAGGTAGCCGGCGACGGTCTGCGGGGCGTGCCGGCGCAGCTCGGTGACGTGCGCGGCGACCGTGCCCGCGTCCCCGCGCGCGACGGGGCCGGTCAGGGCGGCGTCACCGGAGCGCAGGGCGTTGTCCAGGGCCGCGCCGAGCAGCGGTCCGAGCATCCGGTCGGGGGCGGAGACCCCGGCGGTGCGCAGCAGTTCCATGGACTGGGCGACCAGGGTGACCAGGTGGTTGGCGCCCAGGGCGAGGGCCGCGTGGTAGAGCGGGCGGTTCTCCTCGGCGATCCACTCCGGCTCGCCGCCCATCTCGATGACCAGGGCCTCGGCGGCCAGGCGCAGCTCCTCGGGGGCGGTGACGCCGAAGGAGCAGCCGGCCAGGCGCTGGACGTCCACGGGCGTGCCGGTGAAGGTCATCGCGGGGTGCAGGGCGAGCGGCAGGGCCCCGGCGCGCAGGGCCGGGTCGAGGACGCGCGCCCCGTACCGCCCGGAGGTGTGGACGAGCAGCTGGCCCGGCCGGACGGACCCGGTGTCGGCGAGGCCGGAGACCAGGCCGGGCAGGGCGTCGTCGGGGACCGTCAGCAGCACGAGGTCGGAGCGCTCCAGGACCTCGGCGGGCGGCAGCACCGGCACGTCGGGCAGCAGCTCGGCGGCGCGGCGCCGGGAGCGCTCGGAGACCGCGGAGACGGCGACCGGCCGGTGCCCGGCGAGCTGGAGGGACGCCGCCAGAGCGGGGCCGACGCGCCCGGCGCCGATGACGCCGACGGTGAGCCGCGCGGGGCGGTCCTTGGGGTCTGGCTGTGGGGGTGTGTTCACTCGACGGCGGCCTTCCCGTTCCAGTCCGCTCCGGGTACCGGACGATTTCTCGTCATGTTAACGCTATCGGTCGGCGGGGCGTCCGGCCGTCCACAGGCTGTGCACACCGGCCGGGCCCCGGGCCTCGCCCGCGGACGCGGCGGACGGTCGCGGGAAATGCGGGTGCCCGGCCGCACGCGCGCGAGGGAGGATCCGGAGCATGACTGACACGGCGGAGCACGACGGACGGGCGGCGGAGCAGGAGCACGAGCGGGACCGGGACGCGCAGGGGCCGGGGCTGCGGGAGCGGCGGCTGGCCGCCCACCGCGGCGCACGGCGGGTGTTCGCCCGCTTCGGCTTCCACCGCACGCTCCGCGAGCGCCTGGCGCTGCTGGAGGACGCGGGGCAAATCCACGACCTGGACGAGTCGTCCGACGTCTACGGCGACGGCGTCGTCGAGGCCCTGGAGCGGAAGGTCGCCGGGCTGCTCGGCACGGAGGCCGCCGCGTTCTTCCCGACGGGCACGATGGCGCAGCAGGTGGCCCTGCGCTGCTGGGCGGGGCGCACCGGCGACCGGACGGTCGCCGTGCACGGGCTCAGCCATCCCGAGGTGCACGAGCGCGACGCGCTGCGCGAGGTCGGCGGGCTGCGCCCGGTGCGTGTGACGAGTGAGCCGCGGCTGCCGACCGCCGCCGAGGTGCGCGACTTCGAGGAGCCCTTCGGCGCCCTGATGCTGGAACTGCCGCTGCGGGACGCCGGTTTCGTGCTGCCCTCCTGGGAGGAGCTCACCGAAGTCGTCGAGGCCGCCCGGGAGCGGGACGCGGTGGTGCACTTCGACGGGGCCCGGCTGTGGGAGTCCACCGTGCACTTCGGCCGGCCCCTGGCGGAGATCGCGGGCCTGGCCGACAGCGTCTACGTGTCGTTCTACAAGTCGCTGGAGGCGTTCGGCGGCGCCGCCCTGGCCGGGCCGAGGGCGCTGGTGGAGGAGGCCAAGGTCTGGCGGCACCGCTACGGAGGGCAGGTCTTCCAGCAGTTCCCGACCGTCCTGTCGGTGCTCGCCGGCCTGGAGCGCGAGCTGCCCCGGCTGCCGGAGTACGTCGCCCACGCGCGCGTGGTGGCCGCCGCCCTGCGCGAGGGCTTCGCCGCCGCCGGGCTGCCCTGGGCGCGGGTGCACCCGGAGGTGCCGCACACCCACGACTTCCAGGTGTGGCTGCCCTACGAGGCGGACGTCGCGGGCGAGGCGGCGGTGCGGACGGCCGAGGAGACGGGCGTGGTGCTGTTCGGCGCCGGCTGGACCCGGGGCGGCCCGGGACTGTCGTACACCGAGGTGCACGTGCGGGCCGCCGGTCTGGAGTGGACCGCCGAGGACGTGCGGGCGGCGGTGGCCGCCTTCGCGGCGCGGCTGCCGGAGCGGCCGCAGCCTCGCTGAGCGGCTCAGGCGGGCCGGGCGGGGCGCCTGCGCCACCGTGCCAGGGCGCCCCGGAGGCGGTGGCGGACCGGGCGTCCGGCCAGGACCGCCCGGAACTGCCGTTCGTCGCGCCACTCCCGCACGACCTGCCAGTCGTGCGTGCCCGGTGCGGGCGGGGCCGCGTCGCCCAGGGAGCGGGCGCGGTAGGTGTCGAGGAGGTACTGCTGCGTGATGCTCATGACGGATCGCCTCTGCGGGACGGGGTGATGGAGGTCCGAAGGCTCCGCGGCTGCCCCGGTGCCTCCACCGTGCGCCCCCGCCCGGGGCGCCGTCGCGTCGATTGACGGCGGCCGTCAATCGTCGGGAGCGTTGTCGGTGGCGGGGTGCACCATGAGGTCATGAGCGTGCACATCGACATCGCCGGGCTGCGGCCGGAGAGGGTCGCCGTCGTCCCCTCACCCCTGGCCGAGCTGGGCATGGCGCTGCACGCGCTGTCCGAGCCCGCGCACCACCCCGGCCTGCAGGGCTGGGTGACGGGCGTGAGCGCGCGGCTCGACCCGCATCTGGCGGACCGGATGTGCGAGGCCGACTTCCTGTGGCGGTCGACGTTCTCGGACCTGTTCATGCCGTGGGCGGGTCTGCCGGAGAGCGGGACGCTGCCGGGCGGCACCCTCGCCGAGGAGCTGGACCAGCTCGACAAGCTGTCGGACGAGCAGTTCGTCGACGCGGCGCTGGAGTTCACCTGCGCCGTCGGCTACGGCACGTGCGGGCCCACCCCGCTGTCCGACCCGGGGGTGCGCCGCCGGGCGCTGGAGCTGGCGGCCGCACGCGGACCCCAGCAACTGCGTTTCACCGAGCGGCTGCTGGGCGACCCGCCCGCGATCCGGGCCTGGCTGCGGCAGTTCCTGCGGGACTGCGACGAGGCGTTCTTCGCGGAGGCGTGGGGCCGGCTGCGCCACCAGCTCGCCGCCGACGCCCGGCACAAGACGGACCTGCTGCGGCACAAGGGCCTGCCCGGCATGATGGCCGCGGTCTCCCGGGCGATCACGCTCGACCCGGCGGGCACCCGCCTCACCGTCGACAAGCTGGGCGGGGACGACGTCACGACCACCGGCGAGGGCGGGCTGCTGCTCGTGCCGACCAGCCTGGGCTGGCCGCACCTGATGGTCCTGCACCGCCACGGCTGGCAGCCGGTGCTGCACTACCCGGTCGGCTCCCCCGAGCTGGCCGCCCCGCCCAGCCTCGAGCAGCTGGCGCTGCGCATGACCGCCCTGTCCCACCCCGTGCGCATGCGCATCTGCCGCTTCCTGGCCCGCAGCGCCTACACCACGGGCGAGCTGGCGCAGGTGCTGGGCATGACCGCCCCGGAGATATCCCGGCACCTGGCCCTGCTGAAGAAGGCGGGCCTGCTGACCACGCGCCGCCGCGGGCGTTACGTGCTGCACCAGCTGGACGTCACGGTGGTGGCCCGGCTCGGCAGCGAGTTCCTGGAGGGGATCCTCAGGTAGCGGGCGCTCCGGCCGGCTGCCCGCGGGCGGCTCAGCCGTGCCCGCCCGCCCGGACCAGTCCCGTCTCGTAGGCCAGCACGACGACCTGCACGCGGTCCCTGAGGCCCAGCTTGGTCAGGATGCGGCCGACGTGCGTCTTCACGGTCGCCTCGGAGAGCACCAGGCGGGCCGCGATCTCGCCGTTGGACAGGCCCTGCGCGACCAGCACCATCACCTCACGCTCCCGGTCGGTGAGCCGCTCCAGCTCCTTGTGCCGGGGCTGCTGCGCGGTGCTCGGCAGCATCGGCGCGAAGCGGTCCAGCAGCCGCCGGGTGGTGGAGGGGGCGACGACCGCGTCACCGCTGTGCACGGACCGGATAGCGGTGAGCAGCTCGCCCGGGGGCACGTCCTTGAGCATGAAGCCGGAGGCGCCCGCCTTCAGCCCGGAGAAGGCGTACTCGTCGAGGTCGAAGGTGGTCAGGATGAGGACCTTCGGCGGGTCGGTGTCCGCGCAGATCCGGCGCGTGGTCTCCACACCGTCCAGCTTCGGCATGCGCACGTCCATCAGCACCACGTCGACCTGGGTGGCGCGCAGCGCCTGCAGGGCCTCGACGCCGTCGCCCGCCTCCGCGACGACTTCCATGTCCGGCTGGGCGGCGAGCACCATCCGGAATCCGGTGCGCAGCAGCACCTGGTCGTCGACGAGCATCACGCGGATCGTCATCGGGGCCTCTTCCATGTCGTCAGAACGGTTCATGAGGGGTGGGATGTGGGGCATTCCGGGGCGTTTCCCGGGGCGTGACAGGTGTCAGCGAAGGGCGTGCGGCGGCGTCAGTGCGCGGCTTTGAGCGGGAGCAGGGCACTGATGCGGAATCCTCCGCCGGGGCGCGGGCCCGCGTCCAGGGTGCCGCCGACCATGCCGACCCGCTCGCGCATGCCGATCAGGCCGTGGCCCTGACCGTCGAACCCGCCCTCCTCGTACAGCTCGTGCGGGGCGCCCTTGCCGTCGTCCTCGACGAGCAGGCCGAGACCGTCGTCGAAGTACACCAGGCGCACGCTGGCGCCCGCGTTGGGACCGCCGTGCTTGCGGGTGTTGGTGAGCGCCTCCTGCACGATGCGGTAGGCGGTGAGCTCGACGCCGCTGGGCAGCGGCCGGGGCGTGCCCTCGACCTTGAAGTCGACCGGCAGGCCCGACCCGCGGCACTGCTCGACGAGGTCCTCGATCTGCTGCACGTCCGGCTGCGGCACGTACTCGCCGGCCTCCTGGTGCTCCCCGGTGCGCAGCACTCCGAGCAGGCGGCGCATCTCGGCAAGGGCCTGGCGGCCGGTGGAGGAGATGGTCTCCAGGGCCTTCTTCGCCTGGTCGGGGGCGGCGTCGAGGACGTAGGCGGCGCCGTCGGCCTGGACCACCATCACCGAGACGTTGTGCGCGACGACGTCGTGCAACTCACGCGCGATGCGGGCCCGTTCCGCGGCGACCGCGACCTTGGACTGCGCCTCGCGCTCCTTCTCCAGCCGGGCGGCCCGCTCCTCCAGCTGCGCGAAGTAGGCGCGACGGGTGCGGATGGAGTCGCCGAGCACCCAGGCCAGCGCGAACGGCACCGTCATGAAGACGGCCGCGGCGATGTTGGCCGCGACGCCGTTCTGCTCGTTCGGCCAGCGCAGGTGGGCCACCGGAGCGGCGCACAGTCCGGCGCCCAGCGCGAAGCGCGAGGCCCAGCGCGCGCCCTCCGCCGCCACCGTGTAGACGATCACCAGCATGGCGAAGTCGGCGGGGCTCATCTCCACGTCGGTGATCAGCTGCGCCACCCCGACCGCGGCGGCGAGCAGCAGCATCTTCTCCGGCATGCGGCGGCGCAGGGCGATCACCAGGCAGAGCAGCACCGTGAGCGGAACGGCGGCGGCGGGGGGTCCGAAGACGCCCGTCGCCCCTCCGACCAGGGAGATCCCGAGGAGGACCACGGCCCAGGAGCCGTCGACCCACGTCGGGTGTCTGCGGAGGAAGTCATAGAGGCGCTGCACGTAACCCAGCGTAGGGAAGCGGGATAGGTGCAGGGGTCAACCGGAGGGCCGATCCGGACCGGGCGCGCGTACTCCGCAAGGTGGAGTTGCGTGCGTTGTGTGCGCATAGCCTGGCCCGGTGACGACGGGAACCGGCAACGAGTGGCGCGGGTGGCGCGCGGCAGCGCACGAAGCCCTGTACGCGCCGGGGGGCTTCTACCGGCGGGCTGGTGCGGGCCCGGCCGCGCACTTCCGCACCTCGGTGCACGCCTCGGCGCTGTTCGCCGGGGCCGTGGCGCGGCTGTTGTGCCGGGTCGACGAGGCGCTGGGCCGGCCCGGGGTGCTGGACTTCGTCGACATGGCCGCCGGACGGGGCGAACTGGCCGCCGGCGTCCTGGCCGCGCTGCCCGCCGAGGTGGCGGAGCGCACGCGCGTGTGCGCCGTCGAGGTCGCCGGGCGGCCCTCGGGACTCGATCACCGGATCGAGTGGCTGGCCGAGCCGCCCGGGGAGGTCACCGGGCTGCTCTTCGCCAACGAATGGCTGGACAACGTCCCCGTCGAGGTCGCGGAGGTGGACGGCACGGGCACGGCCCGGCTGGTGCTGGTCCGGCGGGACGGCGCGGAGCGGCTCGGGGACCCGGTCTCCGGGGCCGGGTCCCGCTGGCTGGAGCGCTGGTGGCCGCTGCCCGGCGAGCCAGGGCTGCGCGCCGAGATCGGACTGCCCCGGGACGAGGCGTGGGCGTCGGCGGCCGGGACGCTCCGGCGGGGGCTCGCCGTCGCCGTGGACTACGCGCACACCGCGGACGCCCGGCCGCCGTACGGGACGCTGACCGGCTTCCGGGACGGACGCGAGACCACGCCCGTCCCGGACGGCTCCTGCGACCTCACGGCGCACGTCGCCCTGGACGCCTGCGCGCTGCCCGGCGGACGGCTGCTCCCCCAGCGCGAGGCGCTGCACGCCCTCGGCGTGAGCGGCGCACGCCCTCCGCTCGCGCTCGCCTCGACCGACCCCGCGGGATACGTACGCGCCCTCGCGAGCGCCGGTGAGGCCGCCGAGCTGACCGCGCCGGGCGGACTGGGCGACTTCGGCTGGCTGGTGCAGCCGGTGGGCATCGCCGACCCGTTCACCGGGTGAGCCCCTACTTGTCGATGTCTCCCACGACGAAGAACATCGACCCCAGGATCGCCACCATGTCGGCCACGAGCGTCCCCGGCAGCAGTTCCGTCAGCGCCTGGATGTTGTTGTACGACGCCGAGCGCAGCTTCAGCCGGTACGGGGTCTTCTCGCCCTTGCTGACCAGGTAGTAGCCGTTGATGCCGAGGGGGTTCTCGGTCCAGGCGTAGGTGTGGCCCTCGGGGGCCTTGAGGACCTTCGGCAGCCGCTGGTTGACCGGCCCGGGCGGCAGCTCGGCGAGCCGGTCGAGGCAGGCGTCGGCGAGGTCCAGCGCGTTGTGCGTCTGCTCCAGGAGGCACTCGAAGCGGGCGAGGCAGTCGCCCTCCTGCCGGGTGACCACCTTCAGAGTGTCCTGGAGCTCGCCGTAGGCGAGGTACGGCTCGTCGCGGCGCAGGTCGAAGTCGACGCCCGAGGCGCGGCCGATCGGCCCGCTGACGCCGTAGGCGTGCACGGCCCGCGCGGACAGCACGCCGACGCCGCGGGTGCGGCCGCGGAAGATCTCGTTGCCCAGCACCAGGTCGTCGAAGCGATCCATGCGGGAGCGGACGTCGGCGACGGCGGTACGCGCGCGTGCGGTCCAGCCGGCCGGCAGGTCCTCCTTGAGGCCGCCGACGCGGTTGAACATGTAGTGGATGCGCCCGCCCGAGACCTCCTCCATCACGTGCTGGAGCTCCTCGCGCTCGCGGAACGCGTAGAAGATGGGCGTGATCCCGCCCAGTTCCAGGGGATACGAGCCGAGGAACATCAGGTGGTTGAGCACCCGGTTCAGCTCCGCGAGCAGCGTGCGCAGCCACACGGCCCGCTCGGGGACCTCCATGCCGAGCATCCGCTCCACGGCGAGCACGACGCCCAGCTCGTTGGAGAACGCCGACAGCCAGTCGTGGCGGTTGGCGAGCATGATGATCTGACGGTAGTCACGCGCCTCGAACAGCTTCTCCGCGCCCCGGTGCATGTAGCCGATGACCGGCTCCGCGTGCATGATGCGCTCGCCGTCCAGGACGAGCTTCAGCCGCAGCACGCCGTGCGTGGAGGGGTGCTGCGGTCCGATGTTGAGCACCATGTCGGTGCTCTCCGCGGCGCCGCCGATTCCGACCGTGGTCTCCGTCGTAGGAGTCATGGACACAGTCTCTCGTACGTACGCTGGCCTCATGGAGACGGGGAGTGCGCACGAGGCGGGCGCGACGGGGGCGGAGGACTCCACCGGGGCGGCCGGGCCGGCGAGCCCGGGTGCGACGGCGGGACCGGGCGGGACGGCGAGCCCGAGTGCGACGGCGGGACCGCATGGGACGGCGGTCGCTCCCGAGCCGGAGTGGATCGCCCTGCCGCCCGGACTGCTCAGGATGCGGCGGCTGCTGCTGGTCGTCTGGCTCGGGCTGGTCACGCTGGCCGCGGGGCTGGTGCCGGGGCTGCTGGCCGGGCCCGCGTGGGCCGCCCTCGCGCTGCCGCCGCTGGCCCTCGCCGTGTGGGGCTGGGTGATGATCGAGCGCAACTGGCGTTCCTGGCGCTACGCCGAGCGCGCCGACGACCTGCTGATCAGCCGCGGTGTGCTGTGGCGCGAGGAGACGGTCGTGCCGTACGGGCGCATGCAGCTGGTGGAGGTCACCTCCGGGCCCGTCGAGCGGCACTTCGGGCTGGCCAGCGTGCAGCTGCACACGGCCGCCGCGGCGACCGACGCGACCATCCCCGGCCTGGACCCGGCCGAGGCGGAACGCCTGCGCGACCGGCTCACCGAGCTGGGCGAGGCCCGATCGGCGGGCCTGTGAAGCCGCCGGGGGCCGCCGGGACCGGCACGGACCCGCTCGGGAACGACCCGGCGGACAATGACCCGGCGGACAACACCCCCGCGGCCGACGACCGGGCGGACGACCGACCCCCGGGGACCGCCCCCGCGCCCGACCACCACCCGGCCACCGGCGAACCAGGGCACCTCGGGCGCACGGGCGACGACCCCGCCGCCGGCGGGCCGCCCCGGGGCGGGACCGTCGCCGACGGCTCCGCCGAGCGGCGGCTGCATCCCGTCACCCCTCTGCGCCGCGCCTGGGCGCCGGTCGCCGTGCTCGTCGGCTGGGCCGTGCACGATCCCGACGGCGCGCAGCGCAACCTGTCCCGGCTGACGACCGCCACCCTGCTCATCGGCCTCGCCGTCCTCGTCCCGGCCGCCGCCCTCTACGGGTTCTGCTCCTGGTGGTTCACCCACTTCGCGGTGACCGAGACCGAGTTGCGCATCCGCACCGGCCTCGTCTTCCGCCGCACCGCGCACATCCGGCTGGAGCGGATCCAGGCCGTCGACGTCACGCAGCCCCTGCTCGCCCGGGTCGCGGGTGTCGCCAAGCTGAAACTCGACGTCATAGGCACCGACAAGAAGGACGAACTGGCCTTCCTGGGCGACGACGAGGCCCGCGCGCTGCGCGCCGAACTGCTGGCCCGGGCCGCCGGGTTCGCCCCCGAGACGGCCCACGAGGTCGGTGAGGCGCCGTCCCGGCGGATGCTGCGGGTGCCGCCCGGCGTGCTGGCCGTGTCCCTGCTGCTGACCGGCGCGACCTGGTGGTCCCTGGCCGCCGCGCTCGTGGTCCCGTCGGTGCTGTGGCTGGTCACCCACAGCCTGTGGACGGTCCTCGCGGTCGCCCTGCCGCTGCTGGGCGCGGCCGGCGCGAGCAGCGTGGGGCGGTTCGTCACCGAGTACGACTGGACGGTGGGCGAGTCCCCGGACGGCCTGCGCATCGACCACGGCCTGCTGGACCGGGCCCACGAGACGGTGCCGCCGGGCCGCGTGCAGACCGTGCGGATCGTCGAACCGCTGCTGTGGCGGCGGCGCGCGTGGGTGCGCGTGGAACTGGACGTGGCGGGCTCCTCCAACTCCGTGCTGCTGCCGGTCGCCCCGCGCGAGATCGCCGAGGACGTCATCGCGCGCGTGCTGCCCGGTGTGACCGTGCCGCAGGCGCCGGCCCTGTCACCCGCCCCGCGCCGCGCCCGCTGGTGCGTGCCGGTGTGGTGGCGCGGCTACGGACTCGCCGTCACGGACGCGGTGTTCGCGGCCCGGTCCGGCCTGCTGAAGCGCACCCTCGCGCTGGTCCCGCACGCCAAGGTGCAGAGCGTACGGCTGGCGCAGGGTCCGTGGGAGCGGGCCAGGGGCGTGGCGGACGTGCACGTGGACACGGGCGCCGGCAAGACGGTGACGGCCCGGCTGCGCGACGCGGCCGAGGCGCGCGCGCTCCTGGCCGCGCAGGCCGAACGCTCGCGCACGGGACGCCGCGACGCCCGCCCGGACCGCTGGATGACCGACCCGGCCTGAGCCCGCGCGGGGCCGACGGGCAGCCGCAGCGGCCGGTTCGGCACGAGAAGACGAAAGGCCCCCGGCCGCAGCCGGGGGCCTTCGCGCACGTCGGGGGCGCCGGGTCAGGAGACCGCGCTGCGCAGCCCCTTCAGGTCGATCTGCTCCGTCTCGTCGTGCGCCGTCAGGTCGATGACCTGGCCGATGCCGCGGGACTCCTCGTCGGCGGGCTTGAACCGGGCCTCGGTCTCCGCCTTGTGCAGGGCGAGCGCCTCCTGGCCGACGACGTCGGCCAGGTCCTCGTTCTGGACCGCCTCCAGGGCCGCCGGCGAGGTGCCCTGCTTCGTCCCGAAGAAGTCGAACCCGCCGTCGCCGACCGGGCGGCGCGCCGGCTGCTGCGGCGCCACGGCCACGGCGGTCGGAACGGTGTAGTGCCCGGAGGGCGTCCGCCCGGCCCGCTCGGGCAGCGCGGCGCTGCCGCTTCGCCGTCCGGCGCGCTCGGGCAGGAACGCGTCCTCGCCCCGCGCGGTGCCGGCGGCGGTCGCCTGCTCGTGCCCGTCGGCCGCCTCGGCCTTCTCCTGCGGCCCGTCCTGGGCGGCCGGCTGCTCCCGCTCCTGCTGCTCCAGCGGCCCGCCCTCCGGCGCGTCCTCCGGCGCGTCCGGGCCGCCGTCCGGCGTGGACCGCGCGTCGCGGCCCTTCGGCCCGCCGTCGCCGTCCCCGCCGCCGTCCGGGTCGGGGGCCTGCTCGCCGTCGAACCGGGCGAGCGCGGCCGCGGCCCGCAGGAACAGCCGGGAACCCTCCGGCGAGAACGCCGCGGGCGGCGCGGCCTGCTCCTCGGCGGTGAGTGCGTCGCCCGGTGCCTCGTCCGCTGCGGCGGGGGTCTGCGCCGCGCCCGCGGGCAGCGCGGCCCGTACCGGCGCCGTCGCCTCGATCTCCAGCACCCGGCGCTCCTCCAGGACGCTCGCGCGCTCGCTCTCGGCGGTGGCGTACCGGCGCAGCAGGGCCGCGTGCTCGTTGCGCAGGCCGGCCAGTTCGCTGCGCTTGGCGCGCAGCCGCTGCTCCAGCTTCCCGCGCAGCTCGCGCGATTCCTCGAGATCGGCCTCCAGTTCGGCGACCCGCTCCTCGAAGCGCCACTCGTCGCTCGCACGCGCGCGTACGAGGTCGGCGACGCGCCTGCCCGCCTGGGTGTCCCAGCGGCGCAGCACGACAGCCCCGACGACCGCCGTCACCGCGGCCGCGGCGGCCAGAGCGCGGAGCACCAGCGGCTCCGTGAACACCCAGGGCCCCAGGGCGCAGACGAGGGAGACGCCTGCGATCGCCGACGGGGGCAACAGCCTGTGCAAGGGCGGGGAATGGCGATGACGTCCACGTGGCATGGCCAGAAACTTACCGCGCGTAGGCGAATCGTGGTGAGTCACCCCGCAAAAACAAAGCCATACCGAGAGACTCACGCGTCATCAGAACTCGGAAAGAAGCGGAATCGGCTGTTCACACCTTTACGAAGATCATTTCCGGGGGTCGTCCAGACGCTCTCCCAGCCACTCCAGCGTCGCGGGGATCTCACGCCGCCAGGTGTTGAAGTTGTGGCCGCCGCTTTCCAGGACGATCGAGGAGATCCGGGTCCGTCCGGTGCCCTTCACGCGCTCTATGAAGCGCAGGGTGTCCCGGTAGTTGGACTCGCCGTTCCTACTGGTGGTGACCAGCAGGGAGGTGTCGGGAGCGGGCGCGTGGGCGAGGTACCACCCCAGATCGGCGCGACGGCGCAGCGCCTCGTCGCCCTGGTAGAGATCACCCGTCGTGGCGTCCACCGGCGCCTTGTAGTACGCCGAGAGACCGGCCCCGGCCCCGTATACGTCGGGATGGTGCAGGGCGATCTTCAACGCGCAGTATCCGCCGGTGGAGTTGCCGACGATGCCCAGTCCGCCCGGCTTTCCGGCGACCCGGTAGTGCCCGCGCAGCGCGCCGGGCAGATCGACGGCGAAGAACGACTCCGCCCGCGGCCCGCCGGGCACGTCCACGCATTCGGTGTCCCGGGGCGGCGCCACCGTCGGCCGCAGCATCACCAGGATCATCGGCGGCATCCGGCCCGCCCGGGCCGACTCCAGCGCCGTGCGCGGATAGTGGAGCTTGTCCACCAGCGCCGACGCGGTGCCCGGATAGCCGGTGAGCACCACGGCGGCGGGGAACACACGGGTGCGGTAGCGCGGCTGGAAGTACTCCGGGGGCAGATAGACGTACGCGGGCGAGGCGATGCGGGTCGTCCGGCCCACGATCTCCACCCGCTGGATCCGGCCCGCGGCGGCCGGGCCCCCCGCCGCTCCCGGGACGCGCTGCGCGCCGACCACCCGCAACGGGTCCCGCCCCGGCGTGTGGTCGACGACCACGCCCTGCTCCTTCTCCTGGCCGAACAGATCCGCCCAGCTCGCGTAGAAGCCGAACGCCCGGTTGGCGGCCAGCCCCACCGCCGCGAACAGCACCAGCTGCGTGGCCAGCAGCAGTCCGGCCCGCCCGGTCACCGCGCCCCAGCCGCGCCGGGCCAGCCGCGGCCACAGCACCACCGTCCCGGCGAACAGCAGCACCGCCGCCGCGACCGCGGCCCCCAGCACCTCGTCACTCGTCAGACCCATGAGTCGGTCACCTGCTCGCGCTCTCCGCCCGGCACCGCCCGCGAGCAGACCTTCGCAAGAGGTTGTCCCGGGCTTTCCTCGGCCTTGGGAACGGCTTTGACGTGGGGAGTGAACCTCTCTCCCCGAGACACCGTCCTAGAGGGCGCAATGTCGCCGGATGCCCGAATCGGGCCCGGATCCAAGGTCTCTCGCAGAACTACGGGATGCGATGTCTGTCAGGACAGATGACGAAATGTCGGGTGGGGTTCCGGGTCGCGGGGCCGCCCCCGCGCGCACCGGCCGGATCGGCCGGGCGCTGCGCGGCCCACGCCCCGAGGCCGTCCCCGTCCTCGTCGGCAGAGCCTGTGCCCTCGTGGGCCTGCTGGACATCGCCGCGGGCGTCTTCCCCCGCTTCCGGCACAGCCGGATGCACGCCCTCGCCGAGGTCCTGCCCGGCGCGCTCGGCCCGTTCGCGGCCGCCCTGTCCCTCAGCACCGGCGTCCTGCTGCTGCTGCTCGCCCACGGGCTCAAGCGCGGCAAGCGCCGGGCCTGGCGAGCGGCCGTGGTGCTCCTCCCGGCCGGCGCGGTCGCCCAGTTCGCCTACCGGCACTCCGTCGTCGGCGTCCTCCTCTCCCTCGCCCTGCTGGCGCCGCTGCTGCGCCACCGCGACCAGTTCGACGCCCTGCCCGACCCCCGCAGCCGCTGGCGCGCCCTGGCCAACTTCGTCCTGATGGGCGCCGGTTCGCTGCTGCTGGGCCTGCTCGTCGTCAGCGTCCACCCCGGGCGCATGCTCGGCGACCCGAGCCTGGCCGACCGCATCACCCACGTCATCTACGGCCTCTTCGGCTTCGAGGGACCCGTCGACTACCGGGGCGACACCTCCTGGACCGTCGCCTTCTCCCTCGGCGCGCTCGGCCTGCTCACCGCCGTCACCACCATCTACCTGGCCTTCCGCCCCGAGCACCCGGCCGCGCAGCTCACCGAGCAGGACGAGGCACGCCTGCGCGCCCTGCTGGAACGCCACGGCCGCCGCGACTCCCTCGGCCACTTCGCGCTCCGCCGCGACAAGGCCGTGGTGTTCTCCCCCAGCGGCAAGGCGGCCGTCACCTACCGCGTGGTCTCCGGCGTGATGCTCGCCAGCGGCGACCCCATCGGGGACGTCGAGGCCTGGCCCGGCGCCATCGAACGCTTCATGGACGAGGCCAGGGCCCATTCCTGGACACCCGCCGTCATGGGCTGCTCCGAGACGGGCGGTGAGGTGTGGACCCGCGAGACCGGGCTCGACGCCCTCGAACTCGGCGACGAGGCGGTGGTGGACGTCACGGATTTCTCCCTGGCCGGCCGCGCGATGCGCAACGTGCGGCAGATGGTCAAACGCATCGAGCGCGCCGGTTACGAAACCCGGGTACGACGTGTCCGTGACCTCGGCGAGGCCGAGCTGGACCGCATCCGCCGCGCCGCCGACGACTGGCGCGGCACCGACACCGAGCGGGGCTTCTCCATGGCCCTCGGCCGGGTGGGCGACCCCGCCGACGGCGACTGCCTGATCGCCACCGCCCACAAGGCCGACGACCGGCCGGGCCCCCACGGCGACCTGAAGGCGGTCCTGCACTTCGTGCCCTGGGGCACCGACGGCGCTTCCCTGGACCTCATGCGCCGCGACCGCACGGCCGACCCCGGCATGAACGAACTGCTCATCGTGGCCGCCCTCCAGGCCGCACCCCGCCTCGGCATCGAGCGGGTCTCGCTCAACTTCGCCATGTTCCGCTCCGCCCTCGCCCGCGGCGAGAAGATCGGCGCCGGGCCGGTCCTGCGCGCCTGGCGGGGCCTGCTCGTCTTCCTCTCCCGCTGGTTCCAGATCGAGTCCCTGTACAAGTTCAACGCCAAGTTCCAGCCGCGCTGGGAACCCCGCTTCGTCGTCTACCGGGCCTCCGCCGACCTGCCCCGCATCGGCCTCGCCGCCCTGCAGGCCGAGGGCTTCGTCAGCCTCGCCCTGCCCCTGCCGCGCTTCCTGCGCCGCCGGCGCCCGGCGGTCCGCCGCCCCTGTGCCCACGGCACGAGGACGGAACACCACGTCCGGGCGGCCTGAGACGGCGACCCGCCCCGGACCCGCCGGAAAGCGGCCGGCCCCGGCCCCGCCCGGGCCGCGGCACCGGGCCGCCCCCGCCTGGGCCTACGCTGAACATATGAGCAACCAGAGCGGACGCGGGCGCGTGGCGGGCCTACCGGATCGGGACCGCTGCGCGGTCATGGGAGTCGTGAACGTCACGCCCGACTCCTTCTCCGACGGCGGCCGCTTCTTCGACACCACGGCCGCCGTCAAACACGGCCTGGAACTGGTCGCCGAAGGCGCCGACCTGGTCGACGTCGGCGGCGAGTCCACCCGCCCCGGCGCCACCCGCGTGGACGAGGACGAGGAACTGCGCCGGGTGGTCCCCGTGGTCCGCGGACTGGCCTCCGAAGGCGTCACCGTCTCCGTCGACACCATGCGCGCCTCCGTCGCCGCCCGCGCCCTCGCCGCCGGCGCCGCCCTCGTCAACGACGTCAGCGGCGGCCTGGCCGACCTGCGGATGATCCCGGCCGTCGCCGACGCCGGCGCCCCCTTCGTCGTCATGCACTGGCGCGGCTTCCTGGAGGGGGGAAACGTCCGCGGCACCTACGCCGACGTCGTCACCGAGGTCGTCGACGAACTGCACGCGCGCGTGGAGGCCGTCCTGGCCGGCGGCATCGGAGCCGACCGCGTCATCGTCGACCCGGGCCTCGGCTTCTCCAAGGACGCCGAGCACGACCTCGCCCTCCTGGCCCGCCTCGACCGGATCCTCGGCCTCGGCCACCCCGTCCTCGTCGCCGCCAGCCGCAAACGCTTCCTCGGCCGCGTCCTGGCCGGCCCCGACGCGGCGCCCCCGCCCGCCCGCGAACGCGACGCCGCCACCGCCGCCGTCTCCGCCCTCGCCGCGCAGGCCGGAGCGTGGGCCGTGCGCGTGCACGAGGTACGCGCCACCGCGGACGCCGTACGGGTCGCCCGCGCCATCGAGGGAGCCCGCACCGGCGCGGCAGGCGACCGGTGAGCGCCCCGCACACCGACGTCGAGCAGGTCGAGGCCGCCAACACGGCCTTCTACGAGGCACTGGAGCGCGGCGACTTCGAGGAACTCGCCTCGCTCTGGCTCACCCCTGCCGACCTGGGCGTCGACGAGAGCTACCACGACCCCGCCGACACCGGCGTGGTCTCCTGCGTGCACCCCGGCTGGCCCGTGCTCACCGGCCGCGGCGAGGTCCTGCGCTCCTACGCCCTGATCATGGCGAACACCGACTACATCCAGTTCTTCCTCACCGACGTGCACGTCTCGGTGACGGGCGACACCGCCCTGGTCACCTGCACCGAGAACATCCTCAGCGGCGGCCCCGCCCCCGAGGGCGACGAGGAGCTGGGCCCGCTCGTGGGACAGCTCGTGGTCGCCACCAACGTGTACCGGCGCACGCCCCAGGGGTGGAAGCTCTGGGCGCACCACGCTTCCCCCGTCCTCGCCGAGAACGACGACGAGGAAGAGGACGACACCCCCGCCTGAGCGGGTACGTGCCAGAGCGGGTACGTGCCGTGCCAGAGCGGCTACGTGCCAGGACGTGGCGGGAATCACCGCCCGCGGCCTCCGGCGGGTCACCGGCCCGTGCACCACCCGTCCGCCCAGGCGGAACACCCGGTGCCCCCCGCGGCACCGGCCCGGACCCGCACCCCCTGCGGCCCGGACCCGCCCGGGCGCGCAGGTAGATTCGACCGAGGCCGGTGTGCCGCCCGCACACGGCACCGACCGGCCGGCACCGACGACTGCAGGAGTGATTCGCGTGGATCGTGTCGCGCTGCGCGGCCTGAGGGCCCGCGGGCACCACGGTGTGTTCCCCGAGGAACGCAGGGAGGGCCAGACCTTCGTCGTGGACCTCGTCCTCGGCCTGGACACCCGGCCGGCCGCGGCCGACGACGACCTGACCAGGACCGTGCACTACGGCATCGTGGCGGAGGAGGTCGTGGCCGTCGTCCAGGGCGAGCCCGTCGACCTCATCGAGACGCTCGCCGAGCGCATCGCCCAGGTCTGCCTGCGGCACGAGGCGGTCCAGCAGGTCGAGGTCTGCGTCCACAAGCCGGACGCCCCGATCACGGTCCCCTTCGACGACGTGACCGTCACCATCACCCGGAGCCGAGCATGACCGCGCCCTTCATCAAGGGTCCCAGCGACCCGACCGTCCAGCCGGTACCCGCCTCCGTCGTCGACCGCGTCGACGCCGCCGACACCACCCTGTCCAACCCCAAACGGGCCGTCGTCGCCCTCGGCTCCAACCTCGGCAACCGCCTGGAGACCCTCCAGGGGGCCGTCGACGCCCTGGAGGACACCCCCGGCGTCCGCGTCAAGGGCGTCTCCCCCGTCTACGAGACCGAGCCCTGGGGCGTGGACCCCGGCAGCCAGCCCGCCTACTTCAACGCCGTCGTGGTCCTGAAGACCACCCTGCCGCCCTCCTCGCTGCTGGAGCGCGCGCAGGCCGTCGAGGAGGCCTTCCACCGCGTCCGCGACGAGCGCTGGGGCCCGCGCACCCTCGACGTCGACATCGTCTCCTACGCCGATGTCGTCTCCGACGACCCGCGGCTCACCCTCCCCCACCCCCGGGCCCACGAACGCGCCTTCGTGCTGGCCCCCTGGCACGACCTCGACCCCGACGCGCAACTCCCCGGCCACGGGTCCGTCGCCGGACTGCTGGACGCCGTCACCCGGGAGGGCGTGACACCGCGCGCGGACCTGGAACTACGGCTGCCCGAGTAGCCGTTAAGGTCAAGACGGCCGGGAACCGGGCCGAACCGGGGGAATGCGAAGGGACACCGTGAAAGAGCTGCGCATCAGGTTGCTGGCCGGCGTGTTCGTCGTGGCCGGAGTCCTGTCCTGGGCGGGCGCCCGCCTGTGGAACTCGATCGGCACGCTCCCCAGCGTCCCCCTGGCCGCCCCCATCGTCCTGGCCCTGATCGCCGTGGTCCTGCTGGCCACGGCGCTGTCGCTGCGCGCCCGGCTGAAGGCCCAGCGCGAGCGGCGGCCCGACGCCAAGGGCGTCGACCCCATGATGGCCGCCCGGGCGGTCGTCTTCGGCCACGCCAGCGCCCTGGTCGCCGCCCTGGTCGCCGGCATGTACGGCGGCACGGGCGTCTTCCTCCTGGAGTCCCTGGACATCCCGGCCCGCCGCGACCAGGCCATCTACGCCGGCTTCTCGGTCCTCGCGGGCATCGGCGTCATAGCGGCCGCGATCTTCCTGGAGCGCGTCTGCAAACTCCCGGACGACGAGGACACGGAAAACACCGGCCCGGCCCCGACGGTGTGACGGTCTGACGGGCCCGGGGCTCACCACGCCTGACGGACGAGATGCCCGTTGACCAGGAACCCCGGGTAGGGATGCAGGCGGTAGTCGTAGAGGGTGTACGGCTTGTTCGCCGTCACCCGCCGACGTACCTCGTGCACCTCGATCCACGTGGTCTCGCGCAGCTGCAGCGGGTGGTGCTCGGGCTCGAACGTTCCCCGGGAGGCCCAGCTGTCGGCCACCACCAGCTGTGCGGCGGGCCTGCCGGGGCGGGGCGGGCACCCCGATCCCCCCTGGTCAACGATCGCTCACGCTGACCAGGACCGTATCGGGCATCACTGACAAGCGGGTCAGCGCGCCAGTATCAGGCTCATCGCCTCAGCGCGGGTGGTGGAGTCCCGCAGCTGTCCGCGGACCGCAGACGTCGTGGTCTTGGCGCCCGGCTTGCGGATACCGCGCACCGACATGCACATGTGCTCCGCCTCGATCACGACGATGGCGCCCCGTGCCTCCAGGATCTTCATCAGTGAGTCGGCGATCTGCGTGGTGAGCCGTTCCTGCACCTGCGGGCGCCGGGCGAACACCTCGACCAGACGTGCCAGCTTCGACAGGCCCGTGATCTTGCCCGTTTCCGCCGGGATGTAGCCGACGTGGGCCACGCCGTGGAACGGCAGCAGATGGTGCTCACAGAGGCTGACGATCTCGATGTCCTTGACCAGCACCATCTCGTCGTGGCCCAGGTCGAACGTCGTCGTCAGCACGTCCTCGGGCTCCTGCCGAAGGCCGGCCAGCAGCTCGCGGTACGCCCGCGCCACCCGCGCCGGCGTCTCCCTCAGGCCCTCGCGGTCCGGGTCCTCGCCGACCGCGATCAGCAGTTCCCGTACGGCGTTCTCGGCGCGCTTCTCGTCGAACTCGCCGATCCGGCCGTCGCCGTCCAGCGTCACGGGGTCGGTCATCTCGTGCCTCGTTCCTGTGTCCCAATGGCGGAAAGCCGCGCCCCCCAGGCTAAAACCTGGGGGGCGCGGCTTTCATTCCGGGGCCGGTGGGCGCCGGGAGGGCTGCGGTCAGCTCTCGGGGCGGTCCTCCGGGGTCCGCTCGGGCGCCGGGGCGGGCTCCGCCGTGGTGCTCTTGGCGGTGCTGATCGCCGGCGTCGCGCCGTTCGCGCCGTTCGTCAGGGCCAGCTCCTTGGGGGAGAGGACCGGCGGACGGGTCGACGGCGTGCGGCGGGAGGAGCCGGTCCAGGCGGGCCGGGGCGGACGCTTGACGATGGGGGCGAAGATCTCGGCGATCTCCTCCTTGCCCAGCGTCTCCTTCTCCAGCAGCTGCAGGACGAGGTTGTCCAGGACGTCGCGGTTCTCGACCAGGATCTCCCAGGCCTCGTTGTGCGCCGTCTCGATGAGCTTCTTGACCTCTTCGTCCACGAGCGCGGCGACCTCTTCCGAGTAGTCGCGCTGGTGGGACATCTCACGGCCCAGGAACGGCTCGGTGTTGTCGCCACCGAACTTGATCGCACCCAGGCGCTCGGTCATGCCGTACTGCGTGACCATCGCGCGGGCCAGACCGGTGGCCTTCTCGATGTCGTTCGCGGCACCCGTGGTCGGGTCGTGGAAGACGAGCTCCTCGGCCGCGCGGCCGCCCAGCATGTAGGCGAGCTGGTCGAGCATCTCGTTGCGCGTGGTCGAGTACTTGTCCTCGTCCGGCAGCACCATCGTGTAGCCGAGGGCCCGGCCGCGGGACAGGATCGTGATCTTGTGGACCGGGTCGGAGTTCGGGGAGGCCGCCGCGACCAGGGCGTGTCCGCCCTCGTGGTACGCGGTGATCTTCTTCTCCTTGTCCGACATGATCCGGGTCCGCTTCTGCGGGCCCGCGACCACGCGGTCGATCGCCTCGTCGAGCATGTGGTTGTCGATCAGCTTCTGGTCGCTGCGGGCCGTCAGCAGGGCGGCCTCGTTCAGCACGTTGGCCAGATCGGCACCGGTCATGCCGGGCGTGCGGCGGGCGACGGCCGACAGGTCGACGTCCGGCGCGACCGGCTTGCCCTTCTGGTGGACCTTGAGGATCTCCAGACGGCCCTGCATGTCCGGGCGGTCGACGGCGATCTGCCGGTCGAAGCGGCCGGGGCGCAGCAGCGCCGGGTCGAGGATGTCGGGCCGGTTCGTCGCGGCGATGAGGATCACGCCGCCCTTGACGTCGAAGCCGTCCATCTCGACGAGGAGCTGGTTCAGGGTCTGCTCGCGCTCGTCGTGACCGCCGCCGAGGCCGGCGCCGCGGTGGCGGCCGACCGCGTCGATCTCGTCGACGAAGACGATCGCCGGGGCGTTCGCCTTGGCCTGCTCGAACAGGTCGCGCACACGGGAGGCACCGACACCGACGAACATCTCGACGAAGTCGGAACCGGAGATCGAGTAGAACGGGACGCCGGCCTCGCCCGCGACGGCACGCGCGAGCAGGGTCTTGCCGGTGCCGGGAGGCCCGTAGAGCAGGACGCCCTTGGGGATCTTGGCGCCGACGGCCTGGAACTTGGCCGGCTCCTGGAGGAACTCCTTGATCTCGTGGAGCTCCTCGACGGCCTCGTCGGACCCGGCGACGTCGGAGAAGGTCGTCTTCGGGGTGTCCTTGGTGATGAGCTTCGCCTTGGACTTCCCGAAGTTCATGACCCGGGAGCCGCCGCCCTGCATCTGGTTCATCAGGAACAGGAAGACGACCACGATGAGCACGAAGGGCAGGAGCGAGAGCAGGATCCCGACGATCGGGTTCTGCTTGGACGGCGAGACCGTGTAGCCGTCCGGGATCTGCTTGTCCTGGTACTTGTTCTGCAGCGTGTTGGCGATGCCCACGCCCTGGTCGCCGATGTAGCTCGCCTGGATCTTCGAGCTGCCGTCGACCTTCACGCCGTCCTTGAGCGAGACCTTGATGATCTGCTCGTCACCGGTGGTCAGCTTGGCCGACTCCACCTTGTTCTGGTTGATCGCCTGGACGACCTCGCCGGTGTCCACCGTCTTGTAGCCGCCGGACGAGCCGACGACCTGCATCAACACGACCACGGCGAGGACGGCCAGCACGATCCACATGACCGGCCCACGGAAGTATCGCTTCACGTCCATCCATACGGAGCGGTGCCGCCCCGTCCCTCCTGCCATAGTGAGTTTGATAAAGACTGTTCTTCGGACGGTACCCCAGCATTGTCACCTGAAGCTGCGCGGTGCGGCTGGCGATCCGTCCACGCCTGCTCCAACGGCGGGAAGCCCGCCGGGGTTCCCGATCACCGTCACGGCACCCCGGCCGGGTGTTCAGCCGCCGTACACGTGGGGCGCGAGCGTACCGACGAACGGGAGGTTGCGGTACTTCTCGGCGTAGTCGAGGCCGTAGCCCACGACGAACTCGTTGGGGATGTCGAAGCCGACCCATTCCACGTCGATGGCGACCTTCGCGGCCTCGGGCTTGCGCAGCAGCGTGCACACCTTGAGGGAGGCGGGCTCGCGCGAGCCGAGGTTGGAGAGCAGCCACGACAGGGTCAGGCCGGAGTCGATGATGTCCTCGACGATCAGGACGTGCTTGCCCTTGATGTCGGTGTCGAGGTCCTTGAGGATCCGCACCACACCGGAGGACTGGGTGCCCGCCCCGTACGAGGATACGGCCATCCAGTCCATGGTGACGGGGGTGGACAGCGCCCGCGCGAGGTCGGCCATGACCATCACCGCGCCCTTGAGGACGCCGACGATCAGCAGGTCCTTGCCCGCGTACTCCGCGTCGATCTTCTCGGCCAGCTCGGCCAGCTTGGCGTCGATCTGTTCCTTGGTGATGAGCACCTTCTCGAGGTCGGCACCCATGTCTTTCGCGTCCACCCGCATCACTTTCGGTCGTCCCACCGGCTGAGCGGTCCTCTCCTCCGCGGGTGCGGAGGGCGGTGCTTCAGCCTTGCCGAATCACCAGTCTGCCACCCTGCCGCCGGGCCACGACCTTGCCGGGGAGGTTGATGGCTCCCTGACCCCGCCAGCCGGTGATCAGCCGGTCGACTTCCTCGATGTGGCGGGCGAACAGCGATCCGGCCGGTGCCCCGGCCGCGACGGCGGCCCGGCGCAGGACGCGGCGGCGCACGGCGGGCGGCAGGGCGTAGAGCTTGGCGCATTCCAGCTGCCCCGTGGCGTCGCGCACGGTGGACTCGACCTGGGAGGCCCAGGAGTCCAGGGCGTCGGCGTCGTCACGGGACAGCTGGGCCGTACGGGCGAGTGCCTCGACGACGCCCTTGCCGAGGGCCTTCTCCAGGGCGGGCAGACCTTCGTGGCGCAGCCGGGAGCGGGTGTAGGCCGGGTCGGCGTTGTGGGGGTCGTCCCATACGGGCAGGGACTGGACCATGCACGCCTTGCGGGCGGTCTGCCGGTCGAGCTCCAGGAAGGGGCGCCGGTAACGGCCGCCGGCCCCCGAGACCGCGGCCATTCCGGACAGGGAGCGGGTGCCGGATCCCCGGGCGAGGCCGAGCAGGACGGTCTCGGCCTGGTCGTCGCGGGTGTGTCCGAGCAGGACGGCGGTTGCGCCGTGGCGTTCGGCCGCGGTGTCGAGGGCGGCGTAGCGGGCGTCGCGGGCGGCGGCTTCGGGCCCGCCGGCGCGGCCGACGCTGACGGCGACGGAGTCGACGGGGTCGAGGCCGAGTTCGCGCATGCGCTGGACGACTTCCGCGGCGCGCACGTCGGAGCCGGTCTGCAGGCCGTGGTCGACGGTGATGCCGCCGGCCCTGATGCCGAGCTTGGGGGACTCGAAGGCGACGGCGGAGGCGAGGGCCATGGAGTCGGCGCCGCCGGAGCACGCCACGAGCACGAGCGGCCGGGGCGGCCGGTCGTGCGGGAGGGCGTGCGGGACCGCGGCGGGGGCGCGGTGCACTTCGGTGAGGAGGTCGTGGAGGACGCGGCGGACCGCCAGGCGTATCGCCGCGACCGCAGGATGGGGACCCATGTCCGGTTCCCTTCATGAAGTTTTCGGGGGGTGAGCCCGCGTGTCGGTCACGCAGAGTGTGTAGATGGTGACAGAAGCGGGCCGTTCCCCGAGCATTGCACGCCTACCCCTGGCTCACGGTCCCTCGGACGGGTGATTGGTGGGGCGTTCGCCTGCCGTCGGCGGGCTCTCCTTCACGACCTGGACGCCCGCTTCACTACTCGGCCTTGCGGTGCACCCGCGTGACCCAGTCCGCCGGTTTGGCGATCTCCGCCTTGGTGGGGAGGGTGTTGGGCGAGGTCCACACGCGGTTGAAGCCGTCCATGCCGACCTCGTCCACGACGGCCCGCACGAACCGTTCGCCGTCGCGGTACTGGCGGAGCTTGGCGTCCAGGCCGAGCAGCTTGCGCAGGGCGAGGTCGAGGCGGGAGGCGCCCTTGGCGCGGCGCTGCTGGAACTTCTCCCGGATCTCGCCGACGGAGGGGACCACGGACGGGCCGACGCCGTCCATCACGAAGTCCGCGTGCCCCTCCAGCAGGGACATCACGGCCGTGAGGCGGCCGAGGATCTCGCGCTGGGCGGGGGTCTGCACGATCTCCACGAGGGAGCGGCCGCCGTCGTCCTCCTCGGCCTCGGGGCGGCCCCCGGCGAGGCTCTGCGCGGCCTCGCGGACCCGTTCGAGGACGGTCATGGGGTCGACGTCGGTCTCCGCGAGGAACGCCTGGACCTCGCCCTCGAGGTGGTCGCGCAGCCAGGGCACGGCGGTGAACTGCGTGCGGTGCGTCTCCTCGTGCAGGCACACCCAGAGCCGGAAGTCGTGCGGGTCGACGTCGAGTTCGCGCTCGACGTGGACGATGTTCGGGGCGACGAGCAGGAGCCGGCCGCCGCCGCTGCTGCCGGGGAGTTCGCGGGTCGCGGGGGCGAAGGTCTCGTACTGGCCGAGGACGCGGGAGGCCAGGAAGGACAGCAGCATGCCGAGTTCGACGCCGGTGACCTTGCCGCCGACGGCGCCCATGACCGCGCTGCCCGCGCTGCTGCCGCGCCGCTCCTGCATCTTGTCCAGCAGGGGCCTGAGGATCTCCCGGAACCCGGCGACGTTCGCGCGCACCCAGCCCGGCCGGTCGACGACGAGGACGGGGGTGTCGTGCCCCTCCTCGGTACCGAGCCGGGTGAAGCCCCGGACGTGTTCCTCCGAGGCCTTGGCGTGCCGGCGCAGTTCCGCGACGACGGCCCTCGCCTCGTCGCGGCTCACCTCGGGGCCCGGCCGTACGAGCCGGGTCGCGGTCGCCACCGCGAGATTCCAGTCGACCATGCCGGTTGAAGCACCACCGATGCTCGTCATGCGTCAACCGTACGTGAGCGCCGCCCGGTGGGGCAGGGCGGCGAAGGGCGGCTGCTGCCCGGGGGCCGCGTCACCCGCGGGCCCGGGGCCCGTTCCGTCAGCCGCAGCCGCAGTCCGCCAGGGCGCTGGCCACCCGGTCGAGGGCCTTCTGGGTCACCGCCGGGTCGATGCCCTCGGTGCCCGTGGTCATGAAGGCGAAGGCCAGCAGGCGGCCCTCCTCGTCGACCAGGGTGCCGGCGAGGGCGTTGACGCCGCTCAGGGTGCCCGTCTTGGCGCGGACCACGCCGGACGCCCCGTCCGCGTAGCGGGAGGTCAGGGTGCCGGTGAAACCGGCGACGGGCAGGCCTGTGAGGGCCGGGCGGAGCTCGGGGTGGGACGGGTCGGCCGCCTTGGCGAGCAGCGCGGTGAGCAGGCCGGGCGTGAGGCGGTCGGCGCGGTCGAGGCCGCTGCCGTCCTTGAAGGCCGCGCCCTTCACCGGCAGGCCGAGTGCGCGCAGCCGGGCGCTGATCGCCTGGTCGGCGCCGGCGAAGTCGGCCGGGTGGCCCGTGGCGATCGCGGTCTGGCGGGCCAGGGCCTCGGCGAGGTCGTTGTCGCTGTGGGTGAGCATGCGCTCGACGAGGGCCGACAGCGGCGGCGAGGAGACCTTGGCGAGGGATTTGGCGCGGGTGGTGGCCTTGGAGAGGCCGGGGGCGGTGGTCTTGACGCCGTAGGACTTCAGGAAGTCGCCGAACCGGCGGGCCGCGTCGGCGGCCGGGTCCGGCACCCGCTCGATCGGGCCGCTCGTCGAGTCGTCGGTGCGGCCTTCGTCGGCCATCAGCGGGGTGACCCGGGCGAGGTTGTCGTTCTTGCCGATCGGGTGGCGGTCGCTTCCGGCGTAGAGGGTCGTGTCGTAGGAGAGGGTGACCTCGCGGATGCCGCGGTCGGCGAGGGCCGCGGCGGTGCCCTGGGCGAGGTCGCGCAGGCTGGCCTGGCCGTGGGCCTTGTCGCGGGCCGTGAGGGTGGGGTCGCCGCCGCCGACGAGGACTACCTCTTTCGTGTCGGGTTCCAGCGCGGCCCGGGTGGTGAGCCGGTGGTCGGGGCCCATGGCGGACAGCGCGGCGACGGCCGTGGCGATCTTCGTCGTGGAGGCGGGGGTGGACGCGGTGTCCGGGTTCTTCCCGAACAGGCGCCTGCCGGTGGTGACGTCGACGACGGCCGCGGCGGGCCGGGGGCCGAGCGCCGGGTCCGCGAGCAGGGGCGTGAGGGCGTCGGCGAGGGCCTTGCCGTCCGGGCCGGAGCGTACGGTGCTCACGCCGCCGAGACCGGTCAGCACCGGTCCGGCGCTCGGCGCGGGGCGGGGGCGGCCGGGTGCGCCGGCGGCGCTGCCGTGATCTGCGCCACCCGGGCGGTCCAGGGCCACGGCCCGGTGCCGCTCCGCCGTACGCTGGCCCGAGGAGTCCCAGGGACCGGCGGCGGTCACCACCCCGGCCGCCAGGGCGAGCCCGGCGGTCGCGGCCCCCGCGGTGTAGCCCCAGGTCTTCGACCGCACGACCTGCGGTTCTCCGGCTCCCCGGAGCCGGGCGAGCCGTGGTCGCACGGTCGCCGCAACCCGGGCCAGGCGGGGTCGTACGGCAGCTGCGATCCGCACCACGTGCGGTCCCGCGGCTCGCCAAGGCCTCAGCTCTGGCACGACCACCAGCCCCTTTCGCGATCACACACCTGCGTGAGGGACACTTAATCACCAGAACTATGTGTTGATCATGGAGGAGCCACCGGTGGAGTTCGACGTCACGATCGAGATTCCGAAGGGTTCGCGGAACAAGTACGAGGTGGACCACGAGACCGGTCGTATCCGCCTGGACCGCCGCCTCTTCACCTCGACCAGCTACCCGGCCGACTACGGCTTCGTCGAGAACACGCTCGGCGAGGACGGCGACCCGCTGGACGCGCTGGTCATCCTGGACGAGCCGACGTTCCCCGGCTGCCTCATCCAGTGCCGCGCGATCGGCATGTTCCGCATGACCGACGAGGCCGGCGGCGACGACAAGCTGCTGTGCGTCCCGGCGCACGACCCGCGTGTGGAGCACCTGCGGGACATCCACCACGTGTCGGAGTTCGACCGCCTGGAGATCCAGCACTTCTTCGAGGTCTACAAGGACCTGGAGCCGGGCAAGTCGGTCGAGGGCGCCAACTGGGTGGGCCGTACGGACGCCGAGGCGGAGATCGAGCGGTCCTACAAGCGCTTCAAGGAGTCGGGCGGTCACTGAACCTCCCGCTGATGCCCACGGGCCGCACGCCTGCGCGTGCGGCCCGTCGGCCTGTATGTGCGCATACTGAGGCCAGGGGGTACTGAGGCTGACGTGTCGTACAGGGAGCGCCAGGCAGTGACGGACGCGGAGGACCGCAAGCCGACGTCGGACGAGGCGAGGAGTGCCTTCCAGCCTCCTGCCCAGACGGTCGTCGACGGGGACATGTCGACGACGTCGGAGTTCGCGGTCCCCGACGGGCTGGCCGTTCCCAGAGCGACCGCCCCGGAGTCCGAGACCACCTCCGAGTTCTCCGTGCCGGACGGGCTGGACGTGCAGCCGGCGCACCCGGCGGAGCACGAGGGCTCGGCGTTCACCCCGCCGAGCACCTACAGCTCCAAGCACGCGCCCACGGCCTTCACACCGCCCAACGGCATCCCCCAGGTCAGCCTGACCAAGGACGTGCCGTGGCAGGACCGGATGCGCACGATGCTGCGCATGCCGGTGGCGGAGCGGCCCGCGCCGGAGACCGCGCACCGCGGCGGCGACGAGAGCGGGCCGGCGGTGCCGCGCGTGCTCGACCTGACGCTGCGCATCGGCGAGTTGCTGCTGGCGGGCGGTGAGGGCGCCGAGGACGTGGAGGCGGCGATGTTCGCCGTCTGCCGGTCCTACGGGCTGGACCGCTGCGAGCCCAACGTGACGTTCACGCTGCTGGCGATCTCCTACCAGCCGTCCCTGGTCGACGACCCGGTCACGGCGTCGCGGACCGTGCGCCGCCGGGGCACCGACTACACCCGGCTGGCGGCCGTGTACCAGCTGGTGGACGACCTCAGCGACGACGAGACGGCGGTCTCCCTGGAGGAGGCCTACCGGCGGCTCGCGGAGATCCGCCGCAACCGGCACCCGTATCCCGGCTGGGCCCTGACGGGGGCGAGCGGTCTGCTGGCGGGCGCGGCCTCCGTCCTCGTGGGCGGTGACGTGGTGGTGTTCGTCGCGGCGGCGCTGGGCGCGATGCTGGGCGACCGGCTGGCGTGGCTGTGCGCGGGGCGCGGGCTGCCGGAGTTCTACCAGTTCACGGTGGCGGCGATGCCGCCGGCCGCGATCGGGGTCGCGCTGACGCTCGGTCATGTCGACGTGAAGGCCTCGGCGGTGATCACCGGTGGGCTGTTCGCGCTGCTGCCCGGGCGGGCCCTGGTGGCCGGCGTGCAGGACGGCCTGACCGGCTTCTACATCACGGCCTCCGCCCGTCTGCTGGAGGTCCTGTACTTCTTCGTGGGCATCGTCGCCGGGGTGCTGATGGTGCTGTACTTCGGCGTGCAGCTGGGGGCACGGCTCAACCCCGACCAGGCGCTCGGCGCCTCCGACGACCCGGTCATGATGATCGCCGCGTCGATGCTGCTGTCGCTGGCGTTCGCGGTGCTGCTCCAGCAGGAGCGCTCCACCGTCGTCTGGGTGACGCTGAACGGGGGCGTCGCCTGGGTCGTGTACGGCGCGATGCACTACGTCGGGGACATCTCACCGGTGGCGTCCACGGCAGCGGCCGCGGGGCTGGTGGGACTGTTCGGGCAGTTGCTGTCCCGCTACCGGTTCGCGTCGGCCCTGCCGTACACGACCGCCGCGATCGGGCCGCTGCTGCCCGGTTCCGCCACGTACTTCGGGCTGCTGGCGATCGCGCAGAACGAGGTGGACGCGGGGCTGGTGTCGCTGTCGAAGGCGGTGGCACTGGCCATGGCGATCGCCATCGGCGTCAATCTGGGGTCCGAGATCTCGCGGATGTTCCTGCGGATCGGCTCGGCGGAGAAGCGGCGCGCGGCGAAGCGCACCAGGGGGTTCTAGGGCCTGTCGCCCACCGGCTCCCGGCTGCGGGACTCCGGCGGTCGCCGGAGTCCCGCGGTCGCTCAGTAGCCGTTGCCGTAGGGGTCCTGCTGCCCGCCGCCCGGCCGGCTGCCGTAGGGCTGCTGCGTGCCGTAGGGCTGCTGCGTGCCGTAGGGCTGCTGCGTGCCGTAGGGCTGCTGGGGGGCCTGCGGCCGGCCGTAGGGCTGCTGCGTGCCGTACGGCTGCTGCGTGCCGTAGGGCTGCTGGGTGCCGTAGCCCGGGTTCGGGGCCTGCGGGTACTGGCCGTGGTACTGCTGGTCCTGATGGCCGTTCCGGTCGCCGTGCGGGGGCTGCTGCTGCGGGTGGCGGTGGGGCGGGCGGTCGTCGGGGGTGATGCGGCGCAGCTGGGTCGTCGCGTCGTCCATGGCCGGGGGCTGCTGGTGCCGCTCCTCGGGGGCCTGTGCCGTGGCGCGCTTCTTCTTCGACCGCTCGCGCAGGTACTCGATGACGATCGGCACGAGGGAGAGCAGGACGATCAGGACGAGGATCGCCTCGACGTTCTTCTTGATGAACCCGATCTGGCCCAGCCAGTAGCCCGCGAGGGTCACGCCGGTGCCCCAGGCGATGCCGCCGATGACGTTGTACGTCAGGAAGGTGCGGTACTTCATGCGGCCGGCGCCGGCGACGATGGGCGCGAACGTGCGCACGATGGGCACGAAGCGGGCCAGGACGATCGCCTTGGGCCCGAACTTCTCCATGAACTCGTGGGCCTTGTCCAGGTTCTCCTGCTTGAACAGCTTGGAGTTGGGCCGGCTGAACAGCTTCGGCCCGAGGAACTTGCCGATCATGTAGCCCACTTGGTCGCCGAGGACGGCGGCGAGCACGATCAGGGTGCAGACCAGCCACAGCGGCTGGCTGATGTACGTGCCCTCGGCGACGAAGAGCCCCGCCGTGAACAGCAGGGAGTCGCCCGGCAGGAACGCGAAGAGGCCGGACTCCGCGAAGACGATGAGCAGGATGCCGGGCAGGCTGAACGTGGAGATCAGATGCTCCGGGCTGAGCCACTCGGGGCCGAGCGCAAGCGTGGTCACGGGGATGTGGCTCCTGCTGCTGTGGGGTACGGGCTGGGGCTGACTGCCTCAACGTATCAACGCAGCCGTCACGACCCAGGTTCCATGGGGGTTATCAGGATGCACTGTGGCCCGTCCCGGGCAAAGCTGTGGACATGGGCATCGACGAATACGGCGGTGGACAGGGCCCTGAGCCCGACGTCCTCGTCGTCACCACGAACGACGTACCCGGCTACCGCGTGCAGGAGGTGCTCGGGGAGGTGTTCGGCCTCACCGTGCGCTCCCGGCACATCGGCAGCCAGATCGGCGCCGGGCTGAAGTCGATGGTCGGGGGCGAGCTGCGCGGCCTGACCAAGACGCTCGTGCAGACCCGCAACCAGGCCATGGAACGGCTCGTGGAGCAGGCACGCGCGCGTGGGGCCAACGGCGTGCTCGCGTTCCGCTTCGACGTGACCGAGGCGGCGGACGTCGGCACGGAGGTGTGCGCCTACGGCACCGCGGTGGTCCTGACCCGGGAGTGAGTCACCCCCGGGCCGGGGATCACGAGGTGTGCCGGTCCGCGTTCGCGGCGATGGCCTCCTTGAGGTGCGCGGCGAGGCCGGGGCGGATCGCGTCGTAGAACGCGGTGAAGCGCTCGTCGGCGACGTACATCTCGCCCAGGCAGCGGTGCAGCTCGTAGGAGCACTCGTAGAACCAGGTGCAGATGTGCTGCCGGTGCTCCTCCGCGAGGGCCATGGCCGCCTCACCGGTGGGGGGCCCGCCGGCCGCGACCAGGGCGGCGTAGCGTTCGCCCCAGTCGGCGGCGTCGGCCTGGATGCGCGTCCAGTCGTCCTTGGTGTAGCGGGCGGCGCGGCGCTGCGACTCGGCGTACTCCGTCGTGCCGCCCCAGCGCCGGCGCACCTCCTCGTCGTACTGCTCGGGGTCCTGGTCCCCGAAGACCTCGAACTTCTCCTCGGGCGTGAGGTTGATTCCCATCGTGCGTGCCTCCATGGCGTGCTCCACGGCCGCCGCCATCTTGCGCAGCTTCTCGATCCGGGCGGTCAGCAGGTCGTGCTGCCGGCGCAGGTGTGCGCGCGGGTCTGCTTTTCCGGTGGCCTGATCGTCGAGCAGGGCGGCGACCTCGTCGAGCGGGAAGCCGAGTTCCCGGTAGAACAGGATCTGCTGCAGCCGGTCGAGGTCGGCGTCGCCGTAGCGCCGGTGACCCGCGTGGCTGCGTTCGCTCGGGACGAGCAGGCCGATGTCGTCGTAGTGGTGCAGCGTGCGCACCGTGACGCCGGCGAAGCCCGCGACCTGTCCCACGGAGTAGCTCACTTCCGCTCCCTTCGTCTTCCGTGCTCCACGGTCGGGCCTCACGCCACGTGAGGTGCAAGCGTGTTTCCCGTTTGTCCGGGTTGATCCGTTTATCGTGTGCCCGTGGTCCAGGACTCCGAGCCGCAGGCGCCCTCCGTCACCCCGGCGACCCCCGCTCGCACCCTGCTGCCCTCGATCGTGCCCGCCGTGGCCGTCGGCGTCCTGTCCAGCCTGGTGCTGGTGGGCGTGGAGGTCGCCGCCGAGCAGCTGGAGCACGTGCTCTGGGGGCCCCTGCCGGACGCACTGGGCATCGGCCGGTACTCGGTGGCCTGGATGTTCGTGATGCTCGTCGCCACCGGGATCGCCGTCGGGCTCGTGGTGTGGCGGGTGCCCGGGCACGCCGGCCCCGACCCGGCCACCGTCGGGCTGGACGCCCCGGTCCTGCCGCCCGTGGTGCTGCCCGGACTGGTGCTGGCGACCGCGCTGATGCTGGCCGGCGGGCCCAGCCTCGGGCCGGAGAACCCGATCATCGCCGTCAACGTCGGCCTGGCGGTGTGGCTGGGCGGCCGGGCCGTGCCGCGGGCGCCGGGCCGGATCTGGCCGGCGCTGGCCGAGGCGGCGACCATCGGCGCGCTGTTCGGCACGCCCGTGGCGGCCGCCCTGGTGATCTCCGAGGTGCTGGCCGGGCAGAAGACGCGCGGCCTGCTCTGGGACAACCTGTTCGCGCCGCTGACCGCCGCCGCGGCCGGCTCCCTGACCGTCTCCCTCATCGACCGCCCGAGCTTCGACCTCGGCCTGCCGCCCCTCGGGCGCCCCGGCTGGGCCGATCTGGCGGCGGCCGTCGTGGTCGCCTCGCTCGGCGCGCTGCTCACCATGGGCGCGGTGTACGCGTTCCCCTACGTCCACGCCGCCTTCCGCCGGCTGCGGCACCCGATGCTGATGCTCCCGGCGGGCGGGGCCGTGCTGGGCCTTCTGGCGGCGCTGGGCGGCCACCTGACGCTGTTCAAGGGGCTCGACGAGATCGCCGTGCTGGCGCGGGACCCTGACGCCCGCGGTGCCGGGGAGTACGCCGTGCTGACGGTCGTGAAGCTGGCCGCGCTGCTCGTCGCCGCCTCCTGCGGCTTCCGCGGCGGGCGCATCTTCCCGGCCGTGTTCGTCGGCACCGCCCTCGGCCTGGGCGCCCACGCCCTCGTCGACGGGGTGCACCCCTCGGTCGGGGTGTCCGCCGCGGTGCTCGGCGTGCTGCTGGCGATCACCCGGCAGGGCTGGGTCAGCCTCTTCGTCGCCGCGGTGCTGGTCACCTCCCCGTCGATCCTCACCCTCCTGTGCGTCGCCTCCCTGCCGGCCTGGCTGCTGGTCACGGGCCGGCCGCAGATGCAGCTGCGCGAGGACGGCTCCCCGGTCCGCTGAAGCCCCCGACACACCCACCCCCGTCGCAACCCACCCCTTGGAGGCACCCGTGCCGCTCCACGAAGGTCCCCGCCGCTCCGGCGAGCAGCGCATGTCCGTCAACCCGTTCTACGGTCCCGCCAACCCGGTCGGCGACATGGCCGAGGCCCCGCCCACCCACCGGCTCGCCGACCAGCCGATGGCCCCGATGACCGCCCATCAGCTGGTGCGCGACGAGCTGATGCTCGACGGCAACGCGCGGCTGAACCTCGCCACCTTCGTCACCACCTGGATGGAGCCGGAGGCCGGGCTGCTGATGGCGGAGTGCCGGGACAAGAACATGATCGACAAGGACGAGTACCCGCGCACGGCCGAGCTGGAGCGGCGCTGCGTGGCGATGCTCGCCGACCTGTGGAACGCGCCCGACCCGGCCGCGGCCGTGGGCTGCTCCACGACCGGGTCGAGCGAGGCCTGCATGCTCGCCGGCATGGCCCTGAAGCGGCGCTGGGCGCAGCGCAACGCGGACCGGTACCCGGGAGCCCGGCCCAATCTGGTGATGGGCGTGAACGTGCAGGTCTGCTGGGAGAAGTTCTGCAACTTCTGGGAGGTGGAGGCGCGGCTGGTCCCCATGGAGGGCGAGCGCTACCACCTGGACCCGCAGGCGGCGGTCGAGCTGTGCGACGAGAACACCATCGGGGTCGTGGGCATCCTCGGCTCCACCTTCGACGGGTCCTACGAGCCGGTCGCCGACCTGTGCGCCGCGCTGGACGCGCTGCAGGAGCGCACCGGGCTCGACGTCCCGGTGCACGTCGACGGGGCGTCCGGCGCGATGGTCGCGCCCTTCCTCGACGAGGACCTGGTGTGGGACTTCCGGCTGCCGCGGGTGACGTCGATCAACACCTCGGGGCACAAGTACGGCCTGGTCTACCCGGGCGTCGGCTGGGCGCTGTGGCGGGACGCCGAGGCGCTGCCGGAGGAGCTGGTGTTCCGGGTGAACTACCTGGGCGGTGACATGCCGACGTTCGCGCTGAACTTCTCGCGGCCCGGCGCCCAGGTCGTGGCGCAGTACTACACGTTCCTGCGGCTGGGCCGGGACGGCTACCGGGCCGTGCAGCAGGCCGCGCGGGACGTGGCGACGGGGCTGGCCGCGCGGATCGAGGCGCTCGGCGACTTCCGGCTGCTGACCCGCGGCGACCAGCTGCCCGTGTTCGCCTTCACGACCGCGCCGGACGTGACGGCGTACGACGTGTTCGACGTGTCACGGCGGTTGCGCGAGCACGGCTGGCTGGTGCCCGCCTACACCTTCCCGGAGAACCGTCAGGACCTGTCCGTGCTGCGGGTGGTGTGCCGCAACGGCTTCTCCGCCGACCTCGCCGACCTGCTCGCGCAGGACCTGGAACGGCTGCTGCCCGACCTGCGCCGGCAGCCGCACCCGCTGACCCGGGACAGGGGCGCGGCGACCAGCTTCCACCACTAGGGCCTATTGTCCGGGCCGCCCCGGACGCCGGTGTTCACCGGCTCAGCCGCGCGAACCTGCGCACCGCCAGCGGGAAGAACACCGCCAGCAGGGCCAGGGGCCAGGCGACCGCCGCCCAGACGTGCCCGGACTCCGCGCCGGGGGCGCCGAAGAGGTCCCGTACGGCCGTGGCCGTGTGGGACATCGGGTTCCACTCGACCACCGTGCCCAGCCAGCCGGGCATGGAGCCGGGCGCGGCCAGGGCGTTGGACAGGAAGCCGACCGGCCAGACCAGGATCTGCACGGCCTGCACCATCTCCGGCCTGCCGGCCACCAGGGCGAGGTGGATGCCGATCCACAGCATCGCGAAGCGGAACAGCAGCAGCAGGCCCAGGGCGGCGAGGAGGGCCGCCGGACCGCCGCCGGGCCGCCAGCCGAGGGCCACGCCCACGCCGATCAGCACCAGCAGGGCCAGCGCCGACTGGAGCATGTCGGCGGCCGAGCGGCCGACCAGCACGGCCCCGTCGGCCATCGGCATCGACCGGAACCGGTCGATCACCCCCTTGTTCAGGTCCTGTGTGACGGCGAGCATCGTGCCCTCCAGGCCGAAGGCCATGGTGAGCGCGAGCATGCCCGGGATCAGGTAGTCGCGGTACTCGCCGCCCACGCCGCGCCCGCCACCCACCAGGTAGCCGAACATGAGCAGGAGCATCACCGGGAAGACCAGGTTGACGGCCAGCTGGACGGGCTGCCGCTGCCAGCGGGCGAGCTCACGGCGGGTCATGGTCCAGGAGTCGGTCAGGGCGTGCGCGGTCACGCGGCCTCCTTCACTCGGTGGCCGTCCCCGGTCAGGTGCAGGAACACCTCGTCCAGCGTCGGGCGGCGCAGGGCGACGTCCTCCGCCTCGATCCCGGCCTCCCGAAGGGCCCGTACGACACCGGCCAGGGCCTCCATGCGGTCGGTGACCGGGGCGCTCAGCAGACGGCGGTCGGGGTCGACGGCCACGTCGGCGAGGGGCAGCAGGGCGACGGCCGCGCCCAGCTGTCCCGCGTCCCGCAGCACCACGTCGATGCGGTCGCCACCGGTCTCGGCCTTCAGTTCGTCGGCCGTGCCCTCGGCGATGACGCGCCCGCTGTCGACGACGCTGATCCGGTCGGCGAGCTGATCGGCCTCCTCCAGGTACTGGGTGGTGAGCAGCACCGTCGTCCCGCCGCCGACCAGGGCGCGGACGGACTCCCACACCTCGGCCCGCCCGCGCGGGTCGAGGCCGGTGGTCGGCTCGTCCAGGAACAGCACCTCCGGGTCGGTGATCAGGGAGGCGGCCAGGTCGAGCCGGCGTCGCATGCCCCCGCTGTACTGGCCCACCGGCTTGCGGCCGGTGCCGGCCAGGCCGAAGCGCTCCAGGAGTTCGCCGGCCCGCGCGCGGGCCCCCTTCGCGCCCAGGTGGTGCAGCCGGCCGAACAGCTCCAGGTTCTGCCGGCCGCCGAGCTCCTCGTCGAGCGCGGCGTTCTGCCCGAGCAGGCCGATGCGCAGCCGCACGGCGTACGCCTCGCGGACCACGTCGTGGCCAGCCACCACGATCCGGCCCGCGTCCGGCCGCAGCAGCGTGGACAGGACCCGGACCAGGGTGGTCTTGCCCGCGCCGTTCGGTCCGAGCACCCCGTGCACCGTGCCGCGCGCGACCGTGAGGCCGAGCCCGTCCAGCGCCTTCTTCTCGCCGTACCTCTTGTGCACGCCTTCGACGGTGATCGCCGCGTCGGCCACTGAGCCTCCTCTGCTAGTCAAACTTGACTACGTGCTCGAAGATATCCCCGCGATCGTCATTCGTCAAACTTGATTAGTGGGAATCCCCGGGATGGCGCTCCCCCGTCGCGTACGGGTTCTCCTCGTCCTCGGCCAGGACGCCCACGAACGGGTCGCCCTCGTCGGCGAAGGTGTAGGCGCCGTTCTCGATGCGCTCGATCAGCCCGCGGGTCCACTCGGCCTCGGAGTCGGCCGTGTGGACCCACATGTTCATGATCTCCCCGATGTGGCCGAGCTGCTGCGGCCCCTCCTCCGGCGCGTAGTGCTCCAGGACGGCGGCCCGCCACTGCTCGATGTGCAGCGTCCGTTCCTTCAGCAGGGCCACCGCCTCGGCCCGGGGCAGGTCCACCACGAAGCCGACGGCCGCCGTCTTCACGTCCCCGCGCTGGTCGTAGGTGACCAGCGACTCACGCAGCAGCCGGAAGTACTCCTCGGTGCCCTGCCCGGTGAGCTCGTACTCGGTGCGCGGCGGGCCGCCGGCCGTGGACGGGGCGACCTCGTGCGCGTGCAGCAGGCCCTGCTTGGCCATCTGCTTCAGCGCGTGGTAGATCGAGCCGGGCTTGGCGCTGGACCACTCGTGGGCGCCCCAGTACTCCAGGTCGTTGCGCACCTGGTAGCCGTGGGCCCGCCCGTGCATGCGGACCGCGCCGAGCACGAGGAGACGGATCGCTGACATGGGGCCAGCGTAGGACGGGCGAGGTCAGCCCCAGGCGCTGCCCTGCTCCTTCGCCACCAGCTCGAAGGCCGTCGCGCCGTCCAGCGACTCGCGGATGATGTCCGCGTGACCGGCGTGCCGGGCCGTCTCGCGGATCAGGTGCAGGCAGAGCCAGCGCATGGACAGCCGTTCGTCCTTGGGGTTCCAGGACGTCGCCGGCAGCAGGAACGTGTCGTCGAGGGACGGCACCTCGCGGATGAACGCCTCGGTGCCGGCGGCCACCTTCTCGTAGTACGCGAGCTGCGACTCCACGCTCTCGTCGCCGATCAGCCGGAAGCACTCGTCCCAGTTCGACTCGTCCCGGTGGACGGCGGGCGGCTCCCCCTTGGCACGGGCGATCCAGCCCTGCTCCACCTCCGCCACGTGCTTCAGCAGTCCGGCCAGGGACAGCTCGCTCGCACTGGGACGGGACGTCGCCTGCTCCTGCGTCAGGCCCAGCAGCGCCCGGCGGATGCCGCCCCGCTGCTCGGCGATGAAGGACAGCAGCGCTCCGCGCTCGTCGCCGGGTGCCTCCGCGGGAACGTGAGTGACCATGACCGCCGCCTTCCGCCGTGACCGGGGGCCTCTCCCCCGCACACCGACGACGCTACGCACCCTTGCGGTCAGGTGCTGTCCGCAAGGCCCGCGGGAGCGGCGGCGGATCAGAACGGGAAGCCGCTGCGCCCGTGCTGCACCGAGATCCACTTGGTGGTCGTGAAGGCGTCCAGCATCGTCTCGCCGTTGAGACGGCCGAGGCCCGAGGCCTTCTCGCCACCGAAGGGGACGATCGGCTCGTCGTGCACCGTGCCGTCGTTCACGTGGAACATGCCGGTGTCGATCCGCTGGGCGAACCGCACGCCCCGCTCGACGTTCCCGGTGTGCACGGCGCCGCTCAGGCCGTACGGGCTGTCGTTGACCAGGCGCACGGCCTCCTCCTCGCCGTCGAACGGCACCAGGAAGACGACCGGCCCGAAGACCTCCTGCCGCAGCAGGGCGGAGCCGGCGGGCACGTCGGTCAGCACGGACGGCTCGACGAGGTTGTCGGTCCGTCCGCCGCGCACCAGGGCGGTGGCGCCCTCGGCCAGCGCCTGCTCGACCACGCCCGCGAGCGCCTCGGCCTGCGAGGAGTTGATGACCGGGCCGATCACGGTCTCCGGGTCGCGCGGATCGCCCGTCTTGAGGCCCTTGACCTTGGCGACGAACTTCTCGGTGAACTCCTCGGCCACCGAGCGGTCGACCAGGACGCGGTTGGCGGCCATGCAGACCTGGCCCTGGTGGACGTACCGGCTGAAGACCGCGGCGTCGACGGCGTAGTCCAGGTCGGCGTCGTCCAGGACCACCAGCGCGCTGTTGCCGCCCAGTTCGAGCACGGACCGCTTGAACTGGCGCGCGCACACGGTGGCGACGTGCCGGCCGACCTGGTCGGAGCCGGTGAAGGAGATGACCTTCGGGACCGGGTGCTCGATGAAGGCGTCCCCGATCTCGGCGATGTCGGTGATGACGACGTTGAGCAGGCCACCGGGCAGTCCCGCGTCCTCGAAGAGCTTGGCGACCAGGGAGCCGCCGACGATCGGCGTGTTCTGGTGCGGCTTGAGGACCACGGCGTTGCCGAGGGCCAGGGCCGGGGCGACGGACTTGATCGACAGCAGGAAGGGGAAGTTGAACGGGCTGATCACCCCCACCACGCCGACCGGCACCCGGTAGACGCGGTTCTCCTTGCCGTCCACGGGCGAGGGGATGATGCGCCCGGCGGGGACGAGGGCCAGATGGACCGCCTCGCGCAGGAACTCCTTGGCAAGGTGCAGCTCGAAGGCGGCCTTCAGACGCGTGCCGCCGAGCTCGGCGATGATGGCCTCGGATATCTCGGCCTCGCGCTCCTCGACGAGCCGCAGCGCCTTCTCGAAGACCGCGCGGCGGGCGTAGGGGTTGGTCGCCGCCCACTGCTGCTGGGCGCGGGCGGCGGCCCGGTACGCCTCGTCGACCTCGTCAGCCGTGGCGATGGTGATCGACGCCAGCTTCTCGTCGTCGTAGGGGTTGAAGTCGATGATGTCCCAGGAGCCGGTGCCCGGGCGCCACTCACCGTCGATGTACTGCTGTGCGAGCTCGGTGAAGCAGGACGACGACATGTGATCCCTCGATCCCTGAGACCTTCGATCGCTTCCCCGCGATCTGATCACGCGTCATCGTACTGATGTTTCAGGAGAGTTGGAGGAGACCCCGCAGAAGGTCCCGGCTCTCGGCAGGGCCGGGGCTGTCGCGCTGGAGCTCCTTGAGCGCCCGCTCGTAATGGGCGACGTCCTCGGCCTTGTCCAGGTACAGCGCGCTGGTGAGCTGCTCCAGGTACACCACGTCCGACAGGTCCGACTCGGGGAAGCTGAGGATCGTGAACGCGCCACTCTCCCCGGAGTGCCCGCCGAGGCTGAACGGCACCACCTGCAGGCGCACGTTGGGCCGCTCCGAGATGTCGATGAGGTGCTGGAGCTGGCCGCGCATCACCTCGCGGTCGCCGTAGGGGCGGCGCAGCGCGGCCTCGTCCAGGATGATGTGGAAGTCGGGCGCCCGCTCGGCCACCAGGTGCTTCTGCCGCTCCAGACGCAGCGCCACGCGCCGCTCGACGTCGGCCTCGCTCGCTCCCTGCATGCCCCGCCGGACCACCGCGTGCGCGTAGGCCTCGGTCTGCAGCAGGCCGTGCACGAACTGCACCTCGTACGCCCGGATCAGCGAGGCGGCGCCCTCCAGGCCGACGTAGGTCGGGAACCAGCTCGGCAGCACGTCGGAGTAACTGTGCCACCAGCCCGCGACGTTGGCCTCCTTGGCGAGCGACAGCAGCGAGGAGCGCTCCTGCTCGTCCGTGATGCCGTACAGCGTCAGCAGGTCCTCGACGTCCCTGGTCTTGAAGCTCACCCGGCCCAGCTCCATCCGGCTGATCTTCGACTCGGAGGCGCGGATCGAGTAGCCCGCCGCCTCGCGCGTGATGCCCCGCGCCTCACGCAGTCGCCTGAGTTGTGATCCGAGCAGCATGCGCCGCACCACCGATCCCGGCTCTCCCGCGCTCACGTTCGCCAGCCTCCCCAACGGTTCCAGGGGCCGAAGTCTGCCACTAAAACACTTCGAGCAGTACTCGTCCGGTTACGGAAACGGAATCGAGACAGTCGGCGCACGCGCGCGGCCGGAAGGAAGAGGTAGGTGAACGGCCATAGTGCGACGTCAAGTTGACGGAAAAATTGACCAAGAAGCGGTACGGGACGTCGCATTCCGGTCACCTGCACGTGCATCTGCCCTTGCATCTGCTGTACGCATCCGAAACCATGGTCCCGCACCACCGCTGCATCGCACCGACCGCGAACACCCGGGAGTGCCTCGCATGGGGACGAATGGATCGACCATGCTCGAGCCGTTACGGCAGGGCCTTCCGCCGCTGGACCCCGCGGCCGTGTCCCACGCCGCCTCCTGCGCACTGCCGGCCCGCTTCGAAGCGGTGGGCGAGGCACGCCGGTTCACCCGCAGAACCCTCGACCAGTGGGACCTGGGCGACCGCTTCGACGACGTCTGCCTGGTGGTCTCGGAACTCGTCACCAACGCCCTGCGGCACGGGCTGCCCGCGAGCACCCTGTGCGCCGCCCGCCGCGAACCCCCGGTGCGGCTGCACCTGATGCGGTGGACCGAGCGGCTGGTGTGCGCGGTGCGCGACCCCAGTCACGACAGTCCGGTCGCCCGGGAGACCGACGACTGCTCGGCCGAGTCGGGACGCGGACTGTTCCTCGTCGACTCCTTCAGCGACAGCTGGGGCTGGCACCCGCTCGCGGGCGCCCTCAGCGGCAAGGTGGTGTGGGCGCTGTTCCGGCTCCCGCACACCGGCTCCGGTCCGGCCGGCGGCTGAGAAACCGCGGCGCCTCCTCGCGTCGCGGTTCTACGCGCGTCACAGCGACCGGCGGCCCGACCGGCGCCCCGGGCGGCTCACCGGGGCCGACATCGCTGTCATCCGCCGACCAGATGGTCGAACTCCCCGTCCTTCACACCGAGCAGCATCGCCTCGATCTCGGCACGGGTGTAGACCAGCGCGGGACCGTCGGGGAAGCGGGAGTTGCGCACCGCCACATCACCGCCCGGCAGCCGGGCGAACTCCACACAGGATCCCTGCGAGTTGCTGTGCCGGCTCTTCTGCCAGGCCACACCGCTCAGCCTGGTGGCCGCCATCCCGTTGTACGCGTCGTGGTCCACAGGTCGCTCCCCGGTGGTGCACTGGCTGGTGTGGCCATTGATGCAGCGGTCAACTGACCCGGATCATAGCTCTGTTCATGTGCAGATGCAGAGGCAGATGCACGTGCACGCGGGGTGGTCCCGCGGTTACAGCTTTGACGACCGCTTTACCGAAAGCTCTTGCTTGTCTGACGCCGCTGACGCGGGTCGCGTTCCCCCGGTCCGGGGCCGAATACGGCGGGCCGGGCGCTATCCAAGGGATGCGGAGCATCCGCTCGCCGTGCCACCGGACGGCTGTGCGGCGGGTGAGCCGCGCCCTGCGACCGCATCCGGAAGGGCCGGGCACCCGCGTGAGCAGGCACGAATGCGCCGCACGGACCATCCGGCCGTCATCCGCCCGTGCCCGGCCCGGCTCGGCCCGGCGTCCGCTTTCCACCCGGCGCACAGTACCGGGCCGGCCGCTCGAAGCGCTTTCCCCGCTGTCCGCCGGACGGCCCGCCCGGGCCGGGCGACCAGCCGCCCGGCCCCTTCGGGCGGCCCGCCGGGCAGGCCGCCGCGCGGAGCCCGGCACGAGCAAGAGGTCCCCCACGCGTCAAGCGTGGGGAACCTCACCCGGATCCGTGATGTGTTCAGCGAGCGGCGTAGGGCAGCAGCGCCATCTCCCGCGCGTTCTTGACCGCCACGGCGATCTGCCGCTGCTGCTGCGCCGAGACGCGGGTGACCCGGCGGCTGCGGATCTTGCCGCGGTCGGAGAGGAACGTCCGCAGCAGATCGGTGTCCTTGTAGTCGACGTACGTGACGCCTGTCCGGTCCAGGGGGTTGGGCCGGTTCCGGGCGGGCGTGCGGTCGGGCTTGCGGGGCATGGCGGTTCAGACCTCCAGGAGGGTGTCGAAGGCGTGCGGCAGGCGCTGCCAGGCCGCGCGCCCGGCCGCGTATTCGGCGTCGGTGAGCCGGCAGGACTCCAGCAGCCGCACCAGGCCCTCCCGGTCGAGGCCGGGCGAGGTGAAGACCAGGTGCTGGCCGCGGTCGCCGTGCTCGGGGTGCCAGTCCAGCGCGGCGGCGGCCCGGCGTACCGGCGGCACCGTCTCCCAGGCCGCGTCCGGCAGCGAGGCCAGCCACGGCCCGGCGCTCTCCACGCACAGGGCCCCGCCCGCCGCGTCCCAGTGGAACAGCGTGTCCGGCTTGTCGGCGAGCCAGAACCGCCCCCGGCTGCGGGCGGCCGCGCAGGTCAGGTCCTCCAGCGCGGCGTAGAGCCGCTCGGGGTGGAAGGGGCGGCGACTGCTCCACACCAGGGTGGTCACGCCGTGGGCGTCGGCCTCGACGGGCAGCAGGGCGCAGGCGGGGTGCTGGGCGGCGGCGGCCGCCTCGACGTCGAAACCGGCCAGGGCGGCCCGGGCCAGGGCCGTGTCCGTGGAGGCGGCGGCGTCCGGCCGGCCGGGGCGGGCCGGCGAGACCGGGTCCGGCGGCGCGAGGGGCACCTGCCGGGCGGTGGGGTGCAGTTGGGCGAGCAGTTCGCGATCCTCGTCGTCGGCCTCGGGAGAGTCGGCGACCGCGAGGACGGGGGCGTACTCCAGCTGACGCGCGAACGTGTCGGCGACCGTGCGCCGGTCGGTGGCGGCCGCGGCCAGGCCGCCGTCGGCCAGGTCGTCGCCGTCGGCCAGGTACGGCAGGACCAGGGCCGGGTCGACGGCGGTGATCACACCGGTGACGGTGAGCCCCCCGGCCGCGACGACCTCGGCCATGGCCTTGGGCTCGACGGAGTCCCACAGTTCGACGATCGCGAGCCGAGTGGCTCCGGCGTCCCGCAGCCGTTCCAGCTCGGGCACCAGGTCCTCGCGCAGGGCGCAGCACGCGCAGTCGTCGGCGAGCGGGGTCTCGCCTGTGTCGAGGAGCCCGGCGGCGTCCCGGACGGTCCGTACGACCGTGCCGGAGGCCGCCGTCGACAGGTCGTGGTGAAGGACCACGGCGCCGGGCACGTCGGCGAGCAGCCGCGCGACGGCCGACCTGCGGGCGCCGGCGTGCAGCCCGCCGACGATCACGACGGGAAGCTCGGGCTCGGGGAGCTCGGACACGGCGTCAGCCCTTCTTCCCGTACCGGCGCTCGAAGCGCTCGACGCGGCCCGCGGTGTCCAGCACCCGGGCGGTGCCCGTGTAGAAGGGGTGGCTGACGTCGGAGATCTCGACGTCGACGACGGGGTAGGTGTTGCCGTCCTCCCACTCGATCGTCTTCTCGCTCGTCATGGTGGAGCGGGTGAGGAAGGCGTAGTCGGCGGCGCGGTCGCGGAAGACGACCGGCCCGTACGCCGGGTGGATGCCCTCGCGCATGGTCAGCGCTCCTCTCGGAAGTCGACGTGGCGGCCGGCGACCGGGTCGAACTTGCGCAGGGTCAGTCGGTCCGGGTCGTTGCGGCGGTTCTTGCGGGTCACGTAGGTGAAACCGGTCCCGGCGGTGGACCGGAGCTTGATGACCGGCCGGAGTTCGTTGCGAGCCATGCCGCTATGCTACTGAAAATGAATTCCATTTACATCGCCTGGGATGAGAGGTACGTCACCACCATGTCCGCGCACTGCATGCTGACCGGGGCCCGCCCCGGGTTCGGCCACCGCATCTCGCACTCGCACCGGCGCACGTCCCGCCGGTTCGACCCGAACGTCCAGTCCAAGCGCTACTGGCTGCCGAGCGAGAGCCGGTACGTGCGGCTCCGGCTGAGCGCCAGGGGGATCAGGACCGTCGACACGATCGGCGTCGAGGCGGCCGTCGCCCGGATCCGGGCCCGGGGAGTGCGGGTCTGATGGCGAAGAAGAGCAAGATCGCGAAGAACGAGCGGCGCAAGGAGGTCGTCGCGCGGCACGCCGCCCGGCGCGCCGAGCTGAAGGAGATCGTCCGGCGGCCCTCGTCCACCGAGGCCGAACGGACCGCCGCACAGGCCGAGTTGCACAGGCAGCCGCGGGACGCGAGCGCCACGCGCCTGCGCAACCGCGACCAGGTGGACGGGCGGCCTCGCGGGTACTTCCGGGCGTTCGGGCTGTCCCGGGTCGGTCTGCGGGAGCAGGCGCACGCGGGGTTTCTGCCCGGTGTGCGCAAGTCGTCCTGGTGACGGGCGTCCCCGGGGCCCCTTGACGGGCCCTGGTAGCTTGCTGCGATCGTTCCGGCCATGGGTCCGGCCGACCGGTTCTCCGGGACCGGCCCGCCGATCGGCTACAGCTTGGGGGCTTGCAGTGACTTCGGTGATCTTCTCGCGTCGCTCCGGCGCCGTGCGCGTCGCGGCGGCGGTCGCGGGGCTGGTGGGGGCGCTCGCGCTGAGCGCGTGCAGCGGCGACGGCGGCTCCGGGGACGACCCGGCGTCGAGCCCGTCCGCCTCGGCGTCGGCGGGCACGGGCGGCGACTCCGGGTCCGGGTCGTCCGGGTCGGACTCCGGCTCCGGCGACGAGGCCGGCGGCGAACTGGCCGGCAGCTGGCTCGCGACGACCGACGGCAAAGCCGTGGCCCTGGTGATCACCGGCAAGCAGGCCGCGCTGTTCGCCACCGGCGGGGGTGTGTGCAGCGGCACCGCGGGCGAGGAGTCCGGGACGAGGACGATCCGCCTGAAGTGCGCGGACGGCTCCAAGGGCCGGAGCACCGGCACGGTCGACTCGGTCACCGGGACCAGCATGAAGGTCACCTGGGAGAACGGCGTGGGCACCGAGACCTACACCAAGGCCGAGGGCGGCAAGCTGCCCACGGGTCTGCCGACGGCGAGCCTCGACGCGCAGTAGCCGCCCGGCGGCGCGACGACGGGCCGCGGTACGCCTCCGGGCGCCGCGGCCCGTCCGGCGTTCGGGGGATTCGGCGGGGGTGCGTGCCCGCGCGGCATCCCGGTGCGTGATGATCCAGGGAGCCGAAGCCCCTTCCGTTCCAGGGAGGCGAAGCCCCTTCTTTCCGGGGAGCCGAAGCCCTTTCTGTTCCGGGGAGCCGAAGCCCCTTCCGCTCATCACGCCCAGAGGACCTCATGCGCACCCTGCCCGTCACCCTGGCCGCCGCCCTCTCCGCGACCCTCCTGCTGACCGCCTGCGGCAGCGGCGGCGGCGACAGCGCCGACGACACGAAGAACACGGACCCGTCCAACGGCCCGGCGGCCTGCGCGCTGCGCGCCATGGACGTCGAGGTCGGGGCGGGCGCCGCCCCGGCGGCCGGCGACACCGGCAACGTCACGGTCACCCTCACCAACCAGGGCGAACCGTGCACCCTGAAGGGCTTCCCCGCCGTGGACCTCCTGGCCGAGGACAGCACGACGAACGTGCTCCCCGAGGAGGGCGCCCAGGCCCAGCCGCTCACCCTCGGCAAGGACGCCACGACGTCCTTCACGATCACCTACGTCCGCGGCGAGGCCGACCCCGCGAAGAGCCTGATCGTGCACGCGGCGTCCTTCACGCTGCCCGGCGCGCCGAAGGACGCGCACGAACTGAAGTGGTCCTACGGCCCGGTGGCCCACCCGGAGGACGGCGACCTCGCGGACGCCACGGTGAGCGGGTTCGAGACCTCGGGGGACTGAGCACGGCCGCACCGAGCGGACGGCAGGATCGCCCGGTGGCCGAGGCGGGGCAAGTGGCCGCGAGAGGTGGCGGACGTGGGCGCCCCGGCCGCCCCGGAGGCCGCCCGCGCGTCAGTCCAGTCGTGGCCGGTGGCGGACCGTGGGCGCCCCGGCCGCCCCGGAGGCCCGCCCGCAGGTCAGTCCAGTCGTGGCCGGTGGCGGACCTGGGCCCGGTCCGCCGCCCGGGCGCCCTCCGTCCAGCCCGCCGCGTCGCGTACCGAGCGCAGCCGGGTCGTGGTCGTCTCCGGGAACATCCGGTCCAGCCGTCCGGTGACGGCGACCTCGCGGGAGGCCAGGACCGGCAGCAGGTCGTCGGTCACCTGCGTCTCGGCCGCCGCGGCGAGGCGGACGCCGACGCGGTGGGCGTAGGCCGCAAGGAAGGACTGGCGGAATGTCTTGGTGCGCTTGCGCCCAGCTGCGCGCTGGGCCACCTCCGCCGTGGTCATCGCGGTCGTGGCCTGCACCAGCAGGGAGGTGTACAGGAGCTCGACCACCTCCAAGTCGGTCTCGAACCCGACGACCGTGGAGAAGCCCAGTGCCTCGTTCCACACCGCCCGGCAGTGGTTGGCCGTGGCGACGGCGTCCAGCAGCACCGCCTTGGTCTCCTCGTAGGGCGGCTCCACCCCGATCCGGCACGCCCCGGGCGTCTCGGGCGACGGCGCCCGCGCCGCGAGCAGCGCCTCGTCGACGCTGTACCGGGCCGTCAGCTCCTGCGCCTTGGCGCTGAGCGCCTCCGCCTCCTCCGGGAAGCCGGTGGCCTCCGCCTTGGCGAGCAGGGCACGGATGCGGGTCAGCATGCGGGACTCGGTGTGCGCGCCCCCGGGCTGCTCGTCCAGCACCTCCAGCGGGGGCAGGCGCAGCAGCAGCCGGTACAGCTCCAGGACGGCCGTGGCGTACGAGAAGCGGTCGGTGCGGGGCGGCGGGTCGGCCGGCAGTGCGGCGAGCTGGGCGCTCCAGCGCCGTCCGCGCGGCCGGTCGGCACCCCGCTGGGCCCGGATCAGCTCCGCCGCGAGCCGTACGTGCACCTCGTCCAGCTCGCGCCGGACGACACGTACGACGTCGGCGGGCTGCCAGCCCCGGCGCCAGGCGGCCGCCACGAACTCCTGCCCGCGCCGGGCGAGTTCGGCGTCGGCCGCGCGGTCGGCGGCCAGCAGGGACGCGCCGGTGTCCAGGGCCGTCTCGCCGGTCTCGTAGAGGGCGGAGGCGAAGGCGCGGTCGACGGTGCTGGGCGTGCTCACCCGGCCGATGGTGCCACGCGACCGACTGTCAACCATCGGTTGACACCTACGGGGGTGCAACCTACGGTTGACGCATGACGAACCCCGATCCCACGTCGTCAGTCCGCCTCGACGACCTCATCGCCGCCATCAAGAAGGTCCACCACGAACCGCTGGACCAGTTGCAGGACGCTGTGATCGCCGCGGACCACCTGGGCGACGTGGCCGACCACCTGATCGGCCACTTCGTCGACCAGGCCCGGCGCTCCGGTGCCTCCTGGACCGACATCGGCAGGAGCATGGGCGTCACCCGGCAGGCCGCGCAGAAGCGCTTCGTGCCCAAGGAGTCGGCCGACCTCGACCCCAGCCAGGGCTTCAACCGGTACACGCCCCGCGCCCGCAGCGCGGTGATGGCGGCGCACAACGCCTCCAAGGCCGCCCGCAACACCGAGGGCCTGCCCGAGCACCTCGTCCTCGGCCTGCTGGCCGAGCCCGACGCCCTCGCCGCGAAGGCCGTCGTCGACCAGGGCGTCTCCCTCGACGAGGTCCGCGCGGCGGCCACGGCGGCGCTCCCGCCCGCCGCCGACGACGTCCCGGAGCTCGTGCCGTACGGCCCGGCCGCCAAGAAGGTCCTGGAGCTCACCTTCCGCGAGGCCCTGCGCCTCGGGCACAACTACATCGGCACCGAGCACATCCTGCTCGCCCTCCTGGAGCACGAGAACGGCCAGGGCGTCCTCAGCGGCCTGGGCATCGGCAAGGAGCGGACGGAGCAGTACGTCGCCAAGGTGCTGGAGAAGATCGCGCGGGCGCAGGAGAACGTGCTGGACGAGTCCTGACCTGCTCCGGCGGTGGCCGGGGGGCGTTGTCAGACCCCCCTGGCAGACTCGCTGCATGACCGACCGGTGGGCGCTCGCCCCGGCCGAGGACGGCGGCGTCGAGGTCGCCCCCCTCGGTCCGGACGGGCTGCCCGCCGGGCCGGTGCGGCGGGAGGCGGACCCCGCCGAAGCCGTGCGGAGCCGTCCCGGCGTCACGCGGTGGGTGTGGCAATCCACCGCCGAGGTCTACCCGCGCCTGCTCGCCACGGGGGTGCGAGTCGAGCGGTGCTACGACATCGAGGCCGCCGAGACGCTCCTCCTCGGCCACGAGGGGCGGTACGGGGAGCCCCGTTCGGCCGCGGCCGCCCTGGCCCGGCTGCGCGACCTGCCCGTGCCGCCCGATCCGCCGCAGCGATCCGCCGCCCCGGGCGCCCAGTCCTCCCTGTTCGAACCCCAGGGCGTCCACCTCCCCCTGGCGGACCTCCTCGCGGTCTACGCCGAGCAGCAGCGCAGGCATGGAAACGCCCGGCACCCCGACCGGATGCGGCTCCTGACGGCCGCCGAGTCGGCGGGCATGCTGGTGGCCGCCGAGATGAACCGCGCGGGTCTGCCCTGGAGCGCCGAGGTGCACCGGGCCGTGCTGCACGACCTGCTGGGCGAGCGGTACGCGGGCGGCGGTGAACCGCGCCGCCTGGCCGAACTGGCCGACGAGGTGTCCGCCGCGTTCGGCCGCCGCGTCCGCCCCGACCTGCCGGCCGACGTCGTCAGGGCCTTCGCGCAGGCCGGCATCAAGATCACCTCGACCCGCCGCTGGGAGCTCCAGTCGGTCGACCACCCGGCCGTGAAGCCGCTCATCGAGTACAAGAAGCTGTACCGCATCTGGGTCGCCCACGGCTGGTCCTGGCTCCAGGACTGGGTGCGCGACGGCCGGTTCCGGCCCGAGTTCCTCGCGGGCGGCACCGTGACCGGGCGCTGGGTCACCAACGGCGGGGGCGGCCTGCAGATCCCCAAGGTCATCCGCCGGGCCGTGGTGGCCGACCCCGGCTGGCGGCTCGTCGTCGCCGACGCCGACCAGATGGAACCGCGCGTCCTCGCCGCCATCTCGCGCGACCCCGGCCTGATGGAGGTGGCCGGGCGGGAGAGCGACCTGTACCAGTCCGTCTCCGACCGGGCCTTCTCCGGCGACCGCGACCAGGCCAAGATCGCCGTGCTCGGCGCGGTGTACGGGCAGACCTCCGGGGACGGCCTGAAGAACCTCGCCGCCCTGCGCCGCCGCTTCCCCCGCGCTGTGGCCTACGTCGACGACGCCGCCCGGGCCGGGGAGGAGGGCCGCCTCGTACGGACCTGGCTCGGCCGCACCTGCCCGCCCGCGGCCCGGGGCGGGGACGACGGCACGGAGGAGGCGGGCATCCCGGCAGCCGACGAGGAACAGCCCGGGTCCGCGCAGTGGCTGCCCGGCTACGCCTCCACCGACGCCCGCGCCCGCGGCCGCTTCGCCCGCAACTTCGTCGTTCAGGGCAGCGCGGCCGACTGGGCGCTGCTGCTGCTCGCCGCGCTGCGCCGGACCTGCGCGCCCCTGGCCGCCGAGCTGGTCTTCTTCCAGCACGACGAGGTGATCGTGCACTGCCCCGAGGAGGAGACCGGCGCGGTCGTCGAGGCGATCCGCGAGGCGGCGGCCCTCGCCGGACGGCTGACCTTCGGCGAGACACCGGTGCGGTTCCCGTTCACGACGGCCGTGGTCGAGTGCTACGCGGACGCCAAATGAGGGGCGGGCGTCGCGCTGCGGCGACGGCGGGACGAGGGGACGGGCGAGACCGGCGACCCGCCGCGGTGTTCCGCTCCGCCCTTCCTCACCCGCCCGGCTCCCGGGCGAAGTCCCGCACCAGGTCGTGCGGCGTGAAGCGGCCGTACGCCGTCTCCTCCAGGAGCGCCACGTCGTGCAGGCGGTCCAGCGCGGCCTCGGTGCGGCGCGCGTCGAGGCCGGTGAGAGGGGCGAGGTGCCCGGCGCCGTAGGCGGGCAGGCCGAGCGCGCCGATGCGGCGCAGGACGAGGGCCGCGTCCCGGTCGGCCGTGTGCTCGGAGGCGGTGAGCGCGTCGTAGGTCACCGCCAGGGAGCGCCGGACGCTCAGGTCGTCGTACTCCAGGAGCCGCAAACGCTCCCTCCCGTCGGCCAGTTGGCCCGCCAGGCTCTCCGGGGTCAGGGCCGGGCGTGCGGCGAGCCGGGCGGCGACGATGCGCAGGGCCAGGGGGAGGCGGCCGGTGCGCGCGACGAGGAGCCGGGCCGCCCGCGATGTGCTCAGGTCCTCGCGCCCCGAGGCGACACGCAGCAGTTCGACGCTCTCCTCCTCCGACAGGGGCGCCAGCGGGAAACGGGCCGCTCCGTCGAGGGCGGTCAGCGGCGACCGGCTCGTGACGAGCACGGCGCACCCGGCACCGCCCGGCAGCAGGGGCCGTACCTGCGCGGCACTCGCGGCGCCGTCCAGCACCAGGAGCGTGCGGGTGGGGGCGAGCAGGGACCGCAGCAGGGCGGACGCGGCGTCCGGGCACTCGGGGACGCGACAGGGCTCGACGCCGAGGTCACGCAGCAGCACGGTGAGGGCCTGGCCGGGGGTCAGCGGCGTTCTGCCCGGGGTGGCACCGTGCAGGTCGAGATGGAGCTGCCCATCGGGGAAACGTTTCGCCAGGGCATGCGCCACCCCCAGCGCGAGTGCGCTCTTGCCGACCCCGGCCATCCCGCTGACCACCACGGTGGGACAGGGCCCGGTGCCGGCGAGAGTGCGGCGGAGGGCGTCGCGTACGGAGAGACGCCCGGTGAAGGGGCGCGGGGCGGGGGGCAGTTGGGCGGGCCGGGGTGAGGGGCGGGGCGGGGCGGGAGCGGGGGGTGCGGGCGGGGCGGGAGCGGGGGGTGCGGGGGCGGCGGGGAGGTTGCTGGTGTCGGTGGGTGACGGTGGGGGTGCGCCGGCCGGGTTGGTGAGGGGGGTGGCCGGGGGCTGGGGCATGGCAGGGGGGTTGCTGGTGTCGGTGGGTGATGGTTGCGGCGCGCCGGCCGAGTCCGCGAGGGGGACGGGCGCGGGCGGGGGGACGGCGGGGCGGTCGCTGGTGCCGGTGGGCGCGGACGGAGGGGTGGCAGTACGGCCGGTGACGGGGGCGGGCGGGTAGGGCGGTAGGGCAGCACCGCCGGTGATCGGAGCGGGCGGGTACTGCGGCAAGGCAGCACGGTCGGTGACAGGGGCAGGCAGGTGCGGCGGCAAGGCAGCACCGCCGGTGACAGGGGCAGGCAGGTGCGGCGGCAAGGCAGCACCGCCGGTGACCGGAGCGGGCGGGTGGGGCAGCCCGGCAGCACGGCCGCTCGTGTCGGCGGTTCCCCGCAGCACCTCCACGTGCGCCGCCCGCACCCCCGGCCCGGGCTCGATGCCGAGCCGGTCGACCAGGCGGGTGCGCAGTTCCGTGTGGACGGCCAGGGCCTCGGCGCGGCGGCCGGTGCGGTGCAGGGCGAGCATCAACTGCCGGTGGTAGACCTCGCGCAGCGGATACTCGTCCGCCAGCACCGCGAGTTCCGGGACCAGTTCGTCGAGGCGCGGGCCGCCCAGCGCCAGTTCGGCGTCGTAGCGCCACTCCAGGAGCAGCAGCCGTGCCTCACGCAGCCGGTGCGTCAGGGCGTATCCGCCGACCTCGGGCGGCAGCCCGGCGAGCGGCGCGCCACGCCACAGCGCGAGTGCGGCCTCGACCTCCCGCACCACGCGCACCCGCTCGTGGCACAGGTGCGCGGCCCGGGCGGCCGCGACATGGGTGTCGAACACGTCGACGTCCAACTCGCCCTCGTCCACCCGCAGCACGTAACCGGACGGCACCGTCCGCAGCCGCTCCGGATCGTCGAGCAGCCGCCGCAGCCGGGCCACGTGGTTGTGCAGCGAGGCGTGGGCGGAGACGGGCGGGGCCCCGCCCCAGAGCGCGTCCTTGAGCGCGTCGACGGAGACGACCCGGCCGGCGTCCAGGAGCAACGCGGCCAACAGCGCACGGGACTTGGGACTCCGGACGACCAGGGCCTCTCCCGGACCACCTTCCCGGGCGCTCCCCGGCTCACCGCCACGGGCCGCATCCGCGCCACCGCCACGGGCCGTTTCCGGGCCACCGCTACAGGCCGCCTCCGAGACACCTCCACCCGTGCCGTCGAACAACGCCGGTGGCCCGAGCAGCCCGAACCGCATCACCGCTTTGCCTCCCCCGTGCCCGTACCCCTGACGCGATCCCGTTCCCGGACGGCGGCTTTCCGCCACGTCCGTCGGTGTGGTCACGCCGGAACGGCCCCCTGTCCGGGCCGTTCTCGATCTTGGTTCGGTGACTTCCGGCCAATCGACGAACGGCGCACCAGCGAACCGTTGGCCACATGTTAGCGATCGGTTGGCAAGGTTTGATGTGATCACCTCATCGGATCCGGTCCGGGGGCGCGCGCGTATGGACGCGCAACTCGGGGGAGTGCCGCCGCCGCGGCCGGATCCGGGCCCTGGCCGGCGGAGGTGATCGGCCGGGGCCCACCCTCTTTCCGGCCCGGCCCGGCCCGGCCCGGGCAGGTCAGGTCAGGTCAGGTCAGGGCCTCACGGGCTCAGGTCGGTGTTGAGCCGGGCCGCCCGGCGGGTCAGGTGGTCCCGCTCGGCGAGGTTCGGTGCCTTCCGCGCCGCCTCCACGTACAGACGGGCCGCCGTCGCCCGGTCGCCGTCCCGTTCGTGCAGGTAGGCGGCCACCGCGCTGTGGCGAGGCAGCCCGCTGTCGAGGTCGGCGAGCGCCGCCAGACCGGCCCGCGGCCCGTCGGCCTCCCCCACGGCGACCGCCCGGTTGAGCCGGACGACCGGACTGTCGTTCAGCCGTACGAGCTCGTCGTACCACTCGACGATCTGCACCCAGTCGGTCTCCTCGGCCGTCTGCGCGTCGGCGTGCAGGGCGGCGATGGCGGCCTGCGCCTGGTACTCCCCCAGCCGGTCGCGGGCGAGTGCCGCCTGCAGGATCCGGACGCCCTCGGCGATGAGCCGGGTGTCCCAGAGTCCGCGGTCCTGCTCGGCGAGCGGCACGAGGCCGCCGTCGGGCGCGGTCCGGGCGGCGCGCCGGGCGTGGTGGAGCAGCATGAGGGCGAGCAGCCCCCGCACCTCCGGGTGGTCGGACCGGGCCGCCAGCTGCCGGGTGAGCCGGATGGCCTCGGCCGCGAGGTCGACGTCCCCGGAGTAGCCCTCGTTGAAGACCAGGTACAGCACGCGCAGCACGGTGGCGACGTCGCCGGGCCGGTCGAACCGCACTCTCGAGACCGTGCGCTTGGCCCGGCTGATGCGCTGCGCCATGGTGGCCTCGGGCACGAGGTAGGCCCGGGCGATCTGGCGGGTGGTCAGACCGCCGACGGCGCGCAGGGTGAGGGCGACCGCGGACGACGGGGTCAGCGACGGGTGAGCGCACAGGAAGTACAGCTGGAGCGTGTCGTCCACCGCGGGCGTTGGCCCGGCCGGCGGTTCCTCGTCGACGAGGTCCTCCCGCCGGCGCCGGGCGGCGTCCGCCCGGGTCGCGTCGAGGAACTTGCGCCAGGCCACGGTGACCAGCCAGCCCTTCGCGTCCCGCGGAGGGTCGTCCGGCCAGACGCGGACCGCCTCGATCAGCGCTTCCTGGACGGCGTCCTCGGCCGCCGCGAAGTCGGCTCCGCGGCGGACGAGGACGGCGAGCACGCCCGGGGTGAGGCTGCGCAGCAGGACCTCGTCCATCGGTGTGGTCACTCCGTGATGGTGGGCTGGACACCGTAGAACGGACGCACCTCCAGCCACTCGTGGATCGGCTTCCCGTCCTTGCCGGGGGCCGCCGACAGTTCTCCGGCCAGTTCGACGGCCCGCGCGTAGGTGTCGACGTCGATCACCATCCAGCCCGCGATGAGGTCCTTGGTCTCCGCGAACGGGCCGTCGGTGACCGGCGGGCGCCCCTCCCCGTCGTAGCGGACCCACGCCCCCTCGGGGGCGAGCGCCTGACCGTCGACGAACTCCCCGGTCTTCTCCAGCCGGTCCGCGAAGTCCTGCATGTACTGCATGTGCGCGGAGATCTCCTCCGGCGTCCACTGGTCCATCGGCACGTCGTTCACCGCCGCCGGGGCGCCGCGGTAGTGCTTCAGCAGCAGGTACTTGGCCATGGTGCTCTCCTCGATGCGGATGCGACCCATTGTGGTCGCGCTCACCCCGGGGACGGAGCCGCCGCGGGGTTCTCGACATCACCCGCAGAACTTTTTCCGACACGATCACGAGAACACCCCGGCCCATGACAAAACCCCAGGTCGCACTACTTCTGACCTGGGGTTTGATGGAGCCGCCTTCGGGATTCGAACCCGAGACCTACGCATTACGAGTTGTCCGATCTTGGTCCGGGGGCGTCCATGGACGTTCGCCGAGCAAGCCTCACCCCTGGTCACGGCACCGCCCTGTCACCAGGGGACGGCAGCGGACGACCCCGGATCGAGCAGCATCTGAGACCAGAAACGAGACCCTCCCAGACTCACCACCCGGCCCAGTAGCAGGGGCATCCGCAGGCGGGAGGAACGGACACATTCCAATCCAGTCGCCCCAGCAAGGCATCTAAGATCAGCCCCAGCACGCCATCAGGTCAGCGGGGAGGGGCAACGGTGGCTGATACTAGGGCAGCTCAGAACGCGATTGAGAAACTGCTGGAGCAGGATCGCAGAATAACGGACTTACGCCAGCAGATACGATCCGCCCGCTTGAGGCGATTCACGCTCGTATCGGTCTTTTCATCCGCTCCAACACTCTTCGTGCTACTGCTAGTTGGGAATGTTGCCGCATGGCGCAGGGTGGACCTCTCCCGCGTGAACATCGCTTGCATTCCCATCCTTGCGGCTCTACTTGTCCTCACCGCCATCATCGCGTCGCGAAGTACGGACACACTCTGGGACCGAAAGGAGAGTTGGAAGCCTAGCTATGCCGGAAACCTGCGACTTGATCTTGAACTGGAAATAGAGAGGAAGCGTCTTTCAGCAGCCTCGCTAAGCATTCCGCCCGACACGAAACGCCACGTGTATCGGGAATCCGTTCCCGCAGTCGTAGAACAATATCGCTCGGAGGGGACGTATTACAGGCGGATCCACAATCTGCTTCAGAGCGTCATCATCATCGGATCCCTTGCCGCATCAACTACAGCGGGACTCGCTGAGACACCGGCCCCGTATAAATGGATCACAGTGGGTACGAGCTTCGCAGTGGGCATCTCCGCCGGCTTCACTGGATACTTCAAATTCCGGGAGCGAAGTTTCTATCTCCAGCAGACTGCCGATTCGATCGAAGAGGAGTACGACAGCGTAACTCTCGGCGTTGGACGTTACGCCAATAATCAAGACGCAGAAAGGGCCCTCATAGAGTTCACCCAACGGGTCGAGACACTTAAGAGTGATCAGCGCAAGCGACAGCAGCAACTGGATCAACCAACTGAGACTGCCGAACAGTGAAATAAGCCCTCAGCCAAAATCATCTGGCGCTCTCTGGCTTCACACTCGGCCGACCCACGCAAATCGACATGTCACCTACTCGAACCCCCGATGCTATCCCGTCGACCTCGACATTTGCCGCCTCCCGAAAAAGAGGTTCGCTTCCCCGGCTGAAGGTCTAGAATCAATGGAAGCGCGAAGGGAGCCTAGGCCAGATGGAAGATTTTGCTTCAGAATCCGATCTGAACGCATGCCGCGTCCCGCCCTCCGGCTTGTGTTGGTGGTGCGGGGCAAAAGCCAGCACCCGAGAGCACAAGTTCAAACTCAGCGATCTTAAGAGGCTTGCAACCAACGAGACCGAGCCGCTCGTCTGGGGAGATGGTGAAAGCTTCGCCAGCCTTCGATCTCTACGCAAGGGCGATAGAGTTAAATTCGCACCCAATCTTTGCGCAGATTGCAATAACGCACGCAGCCAGAAGTTCGACTTCGCATATGAAGCATTCAGCGACTACGTTTGGTCGGCTAAGGGATCTCTATGGCGATCTCGATACATTGACATGGAGCGAATTTATGGACCCGACTGGGAGGAGGAAGTTCTGAATCTAGCTCGATACATCGTCAAGCATGCCGGGTGCCGAATCGCCGATGACGGTTTCCCCGTTCCGCAGGGGTTTGCAGAGTTCCTGAACGGTGCCGACCTATTGCTCAATTTTCAGGTTTGCGCATTTAAGAACCCGATCGTGTATCGCGCTCAGCGCCGAATCTCAGGAGCGAAGAGTGAACCTTTCGGCCTGTGGATCGGCCCCATGGATGGCCGCGTAAATCGTGAGCGAAATAAATTGACAGCATTCGGAAGTACCATCTCTGTTGGTTTCATCGGATTTACCTATCGCTGGTATGCCGATATCCCTGAGACGGATCCCTTCTACCTATACCGGAAAGCGCGAATTCACCGACTTGACCGTATTCCTGCCCTGTAGGCGATACGCGATGGCGTCAAAAGGGCGGCTGCTGGTACCAGCAGCTGTCACCGGGTAGAGCAGGGCACCGGGGCGTTCCGGGTGAAGCTAGGGCGCTCGCCGAGCGCTTCATCTCGGCAGCAGTCGTGGGAGTCTTGGGGCGACGACGGGCGAGCAAAGAGGGAGAGCGAGTGTCGCAGCGGGCCAACCCTCGGGGGACCTTCCTGAAAATCGCCGACACCCTGAAGGGGTGGATTAACACGGACCCGGAGATGACGGAGCTCCCTTCGCTGGCCGAGATCATGAGCCGCCACGACGTCTCGCGTGGGGTCGCGCTCCGCGCGTTCGCCGTGCTGAAGCAGGAGGGTATGGCCGAACCGGTCCCGGGCGGGCGGTGGCGCGTCGTGCGTGCGAGCCAGCAGGTCGACCGGCGCCCGCTCGATCAGCGGATAGCTGACATCATCAGGGCTGACGGACTCGAAGTTGGGCAACCATTCCCCAGCGCCTCCGTGCTAGCAGAACGCTTCGGGGTCTCCCGTCCCACGATCACCAAAGCACTGGAGAAGCTGGAGGCCGCCGGCGTGCTGGCGGGGGGAGGACAGGGCAGGGTGCGAACAGTCCGCGCCATGCCGACGCGAGAGGAGCGTTCGTAGCTTGCCGAAGTTGACGGAATGGGCCTATCCCCTGGCTGAGTCACTGCTCGCCGAACCGCTGCCGCGGCGGTGGAAGCACTGCCTTGGAGTCGCTGAGAGGGCCCGCACGATCGCGCTCGTACTCGACGAGGACGCCGATCTGCTGGAGGCCGCCGCGGTCCTGCACGACATCGGCTACGCGCCGGACCTCGCCAAGACAGGCTTTCACCCGCTGGACGGGGCTCGCTACCTCAGGGACGTGGCCGGCGCGGACGAACGGGTCATCAACCTCGTCGCTCACCACTCCTGCGCCTGGATGGAGGCCGAAGCGCGCGGCATGCGCGAGGAGCTGGAGGGCGAGTTCCCCCGCGAGAGCGCGCACCTGAACGACGCGCTCTGCTACTGCGACATGAACACCACGCCGGACGGTACTTCCACGAACCCGATCGACCGGATCAACGAGATCGCCGGACGGTACGGGCCCGACAGCCTGATCGGGCAGTTCATCCGCCGGGCTGAGCCGGAGATCCTGGCCTGCACGTCCCGCGTGCTCGAACGCGTCGCCGCGGCCAAGCGTCAGCCGATGTAGGGCGCTGTTCGCGCCTGATCCATGGCGTGCTCGATCCGGAGCCGCATCGTGGGGTGCACGTCCAGCGTCATCAGGTCTGCGGGGTCGACCCAGCGGACCTGAGTCGTCTCGTTGCTCGTACGGAGCTCACCGCCAACCGGCCGCGCGCGGAAGCAGATGCTGAACTGCTGGCGCACCTCGCCGTCGTCGTACTGCATCACGTGTCCGGGGTCCGTGTAGAGCCCGGACACGCTGACGACCTCCGCCTTGATCCCGGTCTCTTCCCAGACTTCGCGCACAACGGTCTCGCTGATCGACTCCCCCACGTCGTGACCACCACCGGGCAGTGCCCAGCGCCCGTTGTCGGAACGCTGAATCATCAGCACCTGTCCCGCGTCGTTCTGCACGAACGCGACGACGGACGGCACAACCGAGTTGGCCGGCGGGGCATCGGGGTCGTGCAGGTAGTCGATACGTCCCATGGCTCAGGCTCCCGTGATGCTCGCTATGTCCTGCTCGGTGACCGGGCGGGCATTCTCCCAGGTGTGTTCGATGCTATTCGCGTACGTGTCGAACATGCCGCCGCCCGGCAGACGGCGCAGGTGGAGGACGGGCGCCATGAAGGCGCCGATGCCGTAGACGTGAGGGTTCACCAGCATCTCGTCGTCGGCCCGGTAGATCGAGTTGTAGAGCGTCGAGTCGTGCAGCCGAAAGCCGATGTCCGGATGGGTCCGCATGAGTGCGCGGTAGTGGAGCAGGGCATTGCGTATCTTGCCGTCCATGATCTGGTGCCCCTCGTCGATGCCGCGCTGTCGTACGGCAGCGCACTCGGGGTCGCCGAGCAGGATGCGCACCTGGGCTCCGGCTTCTACCTTCGCCTTCACGAGGTCATGGAACAGCGGGTCCTCGGAGAGGAACAACCCGGAGTAGACGAGCACGTCCAAGTTCCGCTCAGCGCGGCCGTAGAGCTCTCGCCAGAGCCCTGGTGGCACCGTATGGCGGTGCGGGTAGACGGTCGATATCTCGGCTTTGGACAGGTCCGCCGCGCTCTCGATGGTCCGGCCGTCTTCCCAGATCGTCGTCACGTCGACCCTGAGCGCTGCCGCTGTCGCGTACTGGTGACGCCGGTACGGCACCTTCCCTTGCGTGATCCAGCGCTCGACTGTCTTCGGGATGACGCCGATCTCATCGGCCAGGTCCTGGACAGTCATGCCACGCGCTAACAGAGCCGACCGCAAGCGCTCGTTGGACATCTACACCCCCTGAGGGACTTGTAGGGACTTCTTGAGCGTAGCCAGCGCTCCCCGAGGTTTCCAAGGGTGCGGTTACGAACGCCCCTGACCTGCGGCGATTCTGATGGTGCGCCAAGAAGTTCCGGGCGCGAAAGCACGAGGTTCCGTCGCGGCACTTGACGGACCCTCATGCGGCACCTGTAAAACAGGTACTGCATTGGCCGAACGCAACACCTCGGTCGAAAGGCGGCTCCATGCCGCCTGCGCAGAAGGCGGGGACGCTGCAATCCCGCTGAAGGCCAGGCAGAACAGGGTTTCGGCCCGTACTGGCGAGGTGGCCCGGCGACCGCGAGCAACGGCCGGAGGGTGGGGACGTGGTCCCCCTTGCAGTGATTCATCCCTGTTGATCTCGCCTGAGAGGCATTCCAGTGCACCGACGAAGACTTTGGGCGCCGCCGTGTCGGACCGGCCGGCGGGCGCCAGTACGCAAACCGGGTCCGTGAGCGGAACGCTCGCTCGCGGCCGAACCGGTCCGCTCTCTACCTGCCATCGCAGCGGCTAGCGCTGCGGCCGGTTGCCTCCCTCGCCCGTCCGGGCCTCCGCGCCGCGCGGAGTCCGTACGGGCGGGGCGTGGGGAGCCGAGACGTTCCCGGCTTCAACGGCAAGCGGCCCCCGGGGTGCCACCCGGGAGCCGCGTTCGGGCCGTTCCACCCTTCGAGAGGAACACGACCCATGAAGATTCTCTCCCTTCACCTGCTGTCCGTCATCGACGCGAGCGAGCAGGACCGCGAACCGACGGACGCGGAGCTGGAAGCCATCGACGCCGAGATGCCCCTCATCCGAGCGGAGGTCGAGGAGCTGGACGTTCGGATCACCCTCATGGACCGGCCGGTGACTGAGCTGGACGCGCGGCGGCTGCGCCGGGCCCGGCGGAAGGTGCTGGCCGCGCGGCGCGAGCTCACGAACCAGGCCCGCCCGGTGACGGAGGTGGGAGCGTGAGCGAGAACCTGACGTTGGGCGGCCTGGCCGTGGCGCTGCGGGCGCTGCGTCTGCTGGCCGTGGACTTCAGCCGCCTTCCCGCGCCGGACGTGCACGTGTCCCCCGTCTTCCCGGACCGGCTGGAGCTGAGCTTCCACCGCGGACTGCCGGACTTCGAGGTCTGGCGGGAGGAGCTGGGCATCTCCCCGGACGCGGTGGTCTACCGCGAGCAGGGCGACGGCCGCACGCGCGTGCTGAAGGCGTCCGTCGCCTTCGCGGGCGCCGCGCTGGAGTTGACCGGCTACGGCGACGTGTGCCTTCCGGAGCCGCTAGGGGGCGCGGCATGATCCGCATCCTGACCACCGGCCGTCTGCGTCGGCTGGAGCGGGAGGCCGAGCAGGCGCGCGCCCGTGCTCGGGAAGTGCAGGCGCAGGCGGATGCCTCCTGGGGCCGGCATGTCCGGGAGCTCTTCGCCGTCACTGATCGCGCGGAGCGGGCGGAGGCTGCCGCGGCCGAGGCGGACGAGATCCTGGCCGGTGCGGTGGGTGAGCTGTCGGTCGCTCAGCAGGAGCTTCTGCTGAAGGACATCGAGATCCGCCAGCTGCGCCAGGAGCTGGCGGGCTCGCTGGAGGGGCGGACGTTGACGGTTCTGCTGCACTACGGCGAGCCGCACACCGTCTACGCCTCCCGCGAGGACGCCTATGCCGACACGGCCACCCACGGCGCCTCCCCGGACGGGTGGGTGCCCTCCGGTGAACGCCCGGCCGCCGAGTGCAAGTGGCGGTGTGAGGCGTTCATCTACAACGCCACATCCAATGGCTTCCGCCGCGCGTACGTGCCCGCCCCGAAGCCGGTCGGGGAGGCGGCATGAACAGTGTTCAGACGCGTTCAGCGGAGCGCGCCCTGTCGGGCGGCACGTGGCTGATCGTGTGCGGAGCGATGCTGTACTCGATCCTCACCGTCACGCCGCTGATGGCCAAGCACACGACCGAGGACTGGGACTGGACGGCGCCGATCCTGCCGCTGGTCGTGGATGCCGCAGTGGTCATCGTGGTGAAGCTCGATGACGTGCTGGCCCGTCTGGGCGGCAACGGCGGAGGCTGGCCCATCACGCTGCGGTGGATGACCGGCTTGATGACCCTGGCGCTCAACACGGCCGACTCCGCGCTGAAGAAAGACCTGGTCGGCGTGGCCGTCCACTCGGTGGCGCCGTTGCTGCTGATCGTCACGGCGGAGACCAGCCTTGCCTACCGGCGGGCGATCGCCGCCGCCGTGGCGGCCCTGGAAGCTCAGCATCAAGCCGAGCGGGAGCGGCGGGAGCAGGCGGCCCGTGAGCGCGCCGAGCAGGCCCGTGCCGCAGCCCGTGAGGAGCGCGAGCACGCCGCGCAGTTGGCCCGTGAACAGCGCGAGCACGAAGCCCGCGTCGCCCGCGAGACGGCCGAGCGGGAGGAGCGGCAGCGGCGCGAGGAGCGTGAGGCCCGAGAGCGGGCCGAGGCTGCCGAGCGAGAGGCTCGTGAACGCCGTGAACGCGAGCGTGAACAGCGTGAACAAGAGCGGCTGAGGCTTGAACAGCAGGCCCGGGAGCGGGCCGAGGCCGAGCAACGCGAGCGTGCCGAGCAGGCGGACCGTGAACGCCGTGAACGCGAGGAGCGTGTGGCCCGTGAACGCGCCGCGCTGCTGGAGCGCGGCCCGGCTGAGGACAAGCTGCCGGAGGTCGAGGCGCGCCGGATCGTGGCGGCTGCCTTCGAGTCGGGCCTGTCGGTGCGCCAGGCGGCGGAGCTGTGCGGCTGGTCGGTCGGCTGGGTCTCCCAGCGCTACGCCGAGCACCGCGACCCCGGAACCGGCGGAGCCGAGTTGGCCATCGCGGGCCGCTGATGGCCTCCGTCCCGGTCTACCCCTGGAAGTTCGCCCCGGACGGGTTGGCCACACGCCGGCAGCTCCGCGCGCAGGGGCTCCGGCCCGGGGGTCAGGACGTGGCAGGGCAGATCGAGCGCCCGCGCCGTCGCCGTCCGCCGCTGGTCGCCTACCTCTACCACATCGAGCAGGCCAAGCCGGTCAGGCCGATGACGCCCGCGAAGTGGGCGGGCCTGGCTAAGGCCAACGCCGCCCGCCGCATGTGCCCGCAGTGCCACGTCGACGCGGGCTACGTGATCCCCGTCTCGCTCGGGATGTGCGTGCCCTGCGCCTACCCGGCCGACGTACAGCGCGCCGCCTGAATCCCTTCGTCTTTCTGGGAGTTTCGCTGTGTCCAGCCGTACTCGTACCCGCACCGTGAAGAGGGCCGCGGGTGTCCACACCGTCCAGATCCCCCGTCAGCGCGGGCGCCGGGGCGCGCAGCCGTTCGTGATCGTCGTGCCGGAGCGTCCGTCGCTGACCCGGGAGGCGTTCGGCTTCACGGGCCGTCTGCTGTGGAAGCACCGCCGCACCATCGCGCCGTTCACCCTCGCCGTGGTCGCGCTGCCGTTGACTGCGCTGCTGCACTGGTGGGCGTGGTGGTCGAGCCTGCTGCTCGCCCCGCTCGCCGTCGCACCGCTCGCCTGGCTGGCGTTCGCGCTGCTGCGCCGCCCCGCCGCCGGCCGCTCCGTGCTGCTGTGGCGTATCGGTCTCGCCGCAGGTGGCACGTCCGCGTCGACGTGGCTTGCCCTGGCCGCCGGGTTCGGCCCCACAGCCGGTCCACTGCTTCCCCTTTGGCTGCTGATCACGCTCGCCGTCCAGACGGCGTGGCTGGTCATCCGCCGTAAGGGCTGAAGGGAGCGGGCTGTGTTCGGCGCGCGCCGCGCCGCCCTGCTGGACCGCTCGTGGGGCCTCGGCTCACGAGCGGTCCGCCAGATAAGCGCCCTCGTTCACGCCGTCTCGGGTCAGTCCCGGTGGCGGCCCACCGACCTGTACGCCACGGCCGTCACCGCACGGTTCGCGGCATCCCACCGGCTCATCGAGCAGGCCGCCAACGCGGTCGACGACGGATGGAACGTCGACCACATCACCACGTCACGGCTGCTCGGTAAGTCGCTCGTCTTCGAGGAGGACGACACATGAGCACACCCACCAACGGCGCCCCGCCCAACGGCGCCCCCTCCGGCGGGCCGACCCGGCACACCCACAAGGAACGCACCTACAACGTCAACTTCGGCCCCTCGAACGGCAACAACTCCGGTGGGAACGCCGAGTTCAACGGCGACGGCGGCGGGGGCGGTGCGGCTGACCGACACCAGGGCGACCGACTGATCCACATGATCGAGCGGATCGAGATCCGCTCGGACAAGGACATCATCGCCATGGCCAAGGCCATCAACCACCTGGGCCGCGAGCTGTACCTGATCCTCGGCATGCGCGCCGAGGAGCTGAACGGAGTGCTCTCCCAGTACAAGGGCAAGTGGTACACCTTCGGCGCCCAGTCCCGCATCAAGGCCCGCCTGGTCTCCGCCCACCTGAAGGTGTCCGCTGAGGCCGCCAAGGCGCTCGGAGTCGGTGCGCTGAAGATGGCGCACGCCTTTGACCGGCACTTCGTCAAGCCGGAGCAGGAGGCCAAGCAGAAGCGCAACGGCAAGCAGGCCCGCCCGACGTTCACGATCGGGGAGGACTGATGGCACGTCGCGATCACGACAACACCCCCGCCGTACGCGGTTGGGACGGCCAGAACGGCTACGCACTGGCCACCATGCCCACCGGCCGGGGCGGCGTCCTGTCCACGATCGGCAACCACCTCGCGGCCAAGGCCGCGCCGTACCTGCCGCCGTGGATCGGCGCCGCCGTCCTCCCGCCCGCCGCCGGGTGGGGCGTCAACGAGATGTGGGGCGACAGTGCTCTGTCCGCCGGTCTGGCGTCCGCCGGCATGGGCGCCGGTGGAGTCCTGCTGTCCGCCGTGACCTGGGCTGTGGCCGGTGGCACCAACAAGTTCCGCCGCTACCGCCGCGTGCAGGCCACCGCGAGCGTGGCCGGGGGCATGGGCTGGCTGACGTGCTCGGTGTCCGCCGGGCCGTTCGGCCACCCGATGACGGACCTGTGGTTGCTCGGGGGTGGGCTGTTCGCCGCGTCGTGGAACGTGCGCCAGATCATGCGCAACGCCCACGACGAGACAGAGGAGACCGAGTCCACCGGCCTGGGCAAGCTCGCCGAAGCCATCGGCCTGGAAAAGGTGCAAGTCAAGAACGCTCGCGGCAACGGCAAGGGCATGGTCACCGCCGACGTCACGGTTCCGCCCGGCAAGACTATGGAGGACGTTCAGACGGCCGCTCCGAAACTCGCGGCGGCCCTGCACGTCCCGCCGTCCGCGGTCACCGTCGACCGCAACCCGGACAACGCCGCCCGGGGCACCTTCTCCGCCCGCGTGGCCGACCTGCTCAAGGACGGCGTCCCCTTCCGTCCGCCGGCCGAACTGGGTCTGCTGCCCACGGAGCCGATCCCGGTCGGCCTGTACGCGGACGGCGAGGTGTGGTCGGTCAACCCGTTCCTTGCCGAGATCCTTCAGCACCTGCTGGTTATGGGCGTCACCGGCTCCGGCAAGTCGGAGTTCGCCCGCACGGTGCTCGCCCACCTGATGACCCGGCGCAAGCTGTCGGTCTGGCTGATCGACCTGTCCAAGGGCGAACAGACCGTCGGGCACATGGCCGAGGGTCTGGACTGGTTCGTCGACAAGAACCGCGGCGGGCAGCGTGAGGCGAAAGCCCTGCTGCGCTGTCTGCCGGACGTGATCGCCGCACGCGGTACGGAGCTGGCCAACGAGGGGCTCGACCAGTGGACCCCGCAGTCCAAGCTCAACGCCATGGTGGTCTGGATCGAGGAGGCCGCCGACGTGGCCGACTTCGATGTCCTCGACAAGATTGCCCGCGCTGCACGGTCGGTCGGCATCTGGCTGGTCATCAGCCTCCAGCGCGCCTCGTGGAAGAACGTCTCCACCGACGTGCGCGCCAACCTCCAGGCCGCCGCGTGCTTCGGCGTCGACGAAGCCTCCGACGCCGGGTTCTGCCTGCCCGACCGCGTCACCGAGTCCGGAGCCATTCCGGACTGGGGCGCGGACCGGCCCGGCTACGCCTACTCCACCGGCATGGGTATCCCCGCCAAGCGGTGGACCACCGAAGTGCGCGGCTCCCTGACCAAGACGGTCAAGGAGCAGATCCGGGAAATGGTGCTGGCAGCCGCCGCGTTCCGTGACCCGCTGGACGACGTGTCCGCGCGGGCCGCTGGTCTCGCCTACGAACGCCGCACCCACCACGGCACCAACCGCACCAACGCCCCCGACACGGCGACGGCGCCCGCCCTGCTGCACGCGGTCCCCAACCCGGCACCGGAGCGGGACGAGAGGGAGGACGACGACATGGACGCCGTCGACCCGGCCGTAGAGGAGGCCGCCGCCATGGAACTGCAGGACGCCTACGACGACGTGATGTCCCAGATCCCGGCAGACCCCGAGCCGGACGCCGAGTACGCCCGCCTCCGCCTGGAGGACGAGGTACCCGACGCCGACCCGGATACGGACCTCACCTTCGAGCAGTCCGAGCGCCCGTCCACCGAAGAGGCCCGCTCGATCCTGTACGGCCAGATTGACCAATGGGCCGCACAGGACCGGCTCACCTTCGAGCCGGGCGACCTGATCCCGGCCACGGTGGCCGCCGGCCGCTCCCGCCCCTGGCTCCAGGGTGAGCTGAAGAAGCTCACCGCACAGGGCGTCCTGGCCCGCGACGGACAGGGCGAGTACACCATCGTCCGCCCGATCGCCGTCGCCGCCTAGCACTACCCACCGTGACGCCCTGACTGTCAGGGCCGCGCTCTGACTCTGACTGTCAGGGCGCGGCCCGGCCTATAGAGAAGTCAGGGATTCCCGGCCTGACATCACGCCTGACACCCGTTCTGACTGTCAGAGGCTGCCCTCTGACAGTCACGATCCGTGATCGGAGAACCGGTCGTGACACATCCCCTTGAGCCCTACCGGGAGCCCATCCCGGACACCTCCATACAGCCCTTCCAGGCCCCCGCGCAGGCGCCGGTGGAGCTGAACGGCGAACGCGGCCCGGTCGTCTGGGTCCCGGACGCCTACGGCCGCATGGTGCCCATGCCGAAGCACCTCGCCCCGCCGGCGATGACCGTCCCGGAGCCGCGCGATCTGACCCCGCTGCCCCTGCTCGACCCCGTCGCCCAGCGCTTCCTGTGCGCCGGTCTCGGAGGTGGCGCCCTCGCCGCCGGAGCCGGATACGGCGTGGGCGAAGTCGTCAACGCTGCCGCCGGGTTCGGCTCCGGAGCCGCGATGTGGATCGCCCTCGCCGTCCTCGCCTGGCGCCTGCCGGGACGCGTCGCCAACGGCAAGAACGGCAGCACGGTCAACATCCGCAAGGCCGTTATCAAGCGCAACAAGTTCTACGGCTGACAAGGAGATCAACACCCATGAAGCGACTGCGCATTCAACGCGCGACCTGGCCGCACAATGCGCTCATCCTGACCGACACCCCGCGCCCCGACTGCCGCGACTGCGACGGCGTGGGCGGTATTGAGCACGACTACGGCGACTACGAAACCGGCGAGTACGCCGGTACCGACTGGGAGCCGTGCCCGTGCTGGACCGAGTGGCGCATGGTCCTGCTGCCCCTGCCGCACCGCCCCCGGTGGCTGCGCCGCCGCGACACCGGCCGCGCCCCGTGGGCTCCCGGCGGCTACAGCGACGAACCGCCCTTCTAGCTACGCCAAGGGCGGCCCCCCATTCCGCCAAGAACCGGGGCCGCCCTTGCCCAACCAGCCGTGAACAGACCTGTTGGAGGTCTCCCAGCATGACCCAACAGACCCCCATCCGGCGAGTGGCGCTCAACCTGGCCGCCGCCGGACTTCCCGTTCTCCCCCTGCGTCCGGGCAAAGCCCCCTTCTCAAACTGCCACCGGTGCGCGAACAACGCGTGCGGCGGCCGGCCGAACATGAAGGCCGCCGGGCCGTGCCGATGCCCTGGCGTCTGCCATGCGTGGGCCGCTGCCACCGCCGACCCGGCCGTCCTCACCTCTCCGGCCTGGATGGCCGCATGGCGGCGGGCCGCCTGCGTCGCCTACCATCCCGGCGCCGCCGGACTGACCGTGGTCGACCTCGACGACGCGGCGGCCGTCGCATGGGCGCGCGAGACCCTGCCCGCCACACGGGCCGTGGAGACGACTCGCGGTGAGCACTGGATCTACCGAGGCTCCATGTCGTCGCACAACGCCGTCCGGCCTGGCGTCGACATCAAGTCGACCATGGCCTACGCCCGCTACCTCGGACCCGGCACCGGCACCATGACCACCCTGCCCGACGCCGTCCGCGCGCTGGCCGTGAAGAAGACCTGTGCGGCCCGGCCCGGACCGCACACCATCGCCGTGCCGGCAGAGGCCGGGTTCGGGGAGTGCCGTCACCGCACGCCGGCCTATCTGGATCGCGGCATCGCCATGGCGGAGCAGCGCATCACACAGGCCCGCAGCTCGGTCCACGCGACCGTGTACCGGACGTTCCTGGCCGTGCTGTCCACGCATGGCCGATGCGGCTGCCTCACCGACGCCCACGTCACGCGCCTGTTCACCGCCGCTCAGGCCAAGGGCGAATCGGCCCGCCACTGCACGGACGCGTGGACCAACGCCCGCACCAGGTTGGGACTGTGAGCATGTCCGAGGACGACAAGACCCCGGCCCGCGAAGTCATCACCGACTACGCGCAAGCGCACTTCCGGTACTTCCGCACCGCCGACGGCACCGTGTACGCGCAGCGCAACGGCCACCCCGTGGCCCGCCCGATCCGCTCCCAGGGCACGACGGGCAGCCACCGCCAGGAACTCATGGTCGGTCTCTACCGCGACGGACACGGCGTGTTCAACGGAACCGCCCTCAAGGAGGCACTGGACTTGATCGAGGCCCTGGCGCTGACCGAGGACGTGCAGCCCGTCCACATCCGCGTGGCGCCCGGGTTCGACGGGGCGACGTGGCTGGACCTGGGCCGCACGGACGGGCAATCGGTTCGCATCCACCCCACCGGGTGGGAGATCGCCGTCCCCGACCCGCGGGAAGTGTGCTGGCGGCGCACCCAGCTCACCGGCGAGCTGCCCCTGCCGGTCAAGGACACCGACGGAAAGGGAATCGATCTCCTGCTCAGGCTGTGCAACTTCGCCAACGCGGAGACCGAGTGCCTGGCCATCGCCTGGCTGATCGGCTGTCTCGGGCCGTCCGTACCCGTCCCCGCCCCGTTCCTCACCGGACCACAGGGCGCCGGCAAGTCCACGGGCGGCCGCATGCTCGTACGGATCATCGAGGGCATGAGCGGCGACCTGCGCCGCGCCCCCAAGGACGAGGAGAACCTGATCGCGGCCGTGGCCGCCGGATGGGTCACCGCCCTGGACAACCTCTCCCACATGACCCCGGACCTGTCGGACGCGATGTGCTGCATCGTCACCGGCGCCGAGAACGTCAAACGCGCCCTGTACACCGACGGCGACGTGGTCCGCGCCCGCTACCGCCGCCCCATGCTCCTGACCGGCATCGATGTCGGAGTCATCCGCCCCGACCTCGCCGAACGCCTCCTGCCCCTGCGCCTGGAACGCCCGCGCGTGCGACGCACCGAAGCGGAGCTGTGGGCGGAGTACGCCGAAGCTCTGCCGGTCATCCTCGGATCCCTGCTCGACCTCACAGTCAAGGTCCGCGCGGCCCAGGCAGAGACCCCGACCGATCTGCGGATGGCGGACTTCGCCCACCTGTGCGCGCAGCTCGACGCCGCGACCGGCCTGGGAGCCCTCGCCGCCTACCGGCGCAGCCTCGACGACCTCAACGACGACGTCATCGAGGGCGACCTCCTCGCGCAGACCGTCCTCAAGCACGCCGAGACCATCGAGCCGGGCGGCGAGCAGCGGATGACATCTACCGAGTGGCTGCACTGCCTCAGCCGCCTCTACAGCGGTGACGACATGCGTCCGCTGCCCAAGGGGTGGCCGACCACGGGCAAGGTCCTCTCCGACCGTCTCAAGCGCCTCCAGCCCACGCTTGCCGCCCGCGGCGTGCTGATCGAGTCGGGCCGCACCAGCGAGGGCCGCTACCTCGAAATGACCCACCTGCAGGCGCCGCCGCCCCACGAGGAGAAGCGGATGTTCTGACCCCGCGCCCGCGTACGGTCCCTGGACAAGCAAGAAGAGCACCACCGGCCAGGCGTGCTCTTCTTGCTGTTCGGCGGCGACAGCCGCCCTGCGGACGCGCCGCGCAGCGGCTCGCTCTTCACGCTTGAAGCGGCACCGCACCACAACAGACACCCCCCTCTCTCTTGTCCCAAGGGGAGGAATGCTGCGTCATCTGCGTCATGCAGACCGAGAAACGGCCCCTGACCTGCGCATAGAGGCATGACGCAGACGGCTGTGTCTGCGTCATCCTGCGTCATCTGCGTCACCCGATGACGCGGCCCATGACGCCCCGGTGACGCACCCCCAACCCGCTGCGTCACGCAAAGCCGCAGGTCAGCAGCGCGGATGACGCTGATGACGCAATGACGCAGAAATCCGCACTTCGGACAGACACGAGACCCGAGAGCGCCCAAGACCCCCCCGCCTAGGAGGCACCCCGGATGAGCACGGCGATCGCCGCCCCCGTCGACCGACTCCTGTACAAGCCCGAGGAAGCTGCCGAAGCGCTCGCCATCGGCCGATCCACCGTCTACGAGCTGATGGCCGAAGGCGCCCTGAAGTACATCAAGTTGGGCCGCACGCGCCGGATTCGGCGAACGGACCTCGAAGCGTACGTGGCGAACCTCGCCCCTCTGCCCAACTGACCCGAGCACACCCTGAGGCGCCCCGAGCACTCCGCTCGGGGCGCCTCCCGCATGGAGGAGCACATGAGCCCCCGCAAGTCCAACATGGAATCGACGATTTACTTCGGCGCGGACGGCTGGTGGCACGGACGCGTCACGATGGGCGTGAAGAACGACGGCAGCCCCGACCGCCGACACCGCCGTGCCAAGACCGAGGCGGAAGTACGCCGCAAGGTCCGGGAGCTGGAGCGGCTGCGCGACCAGGGCCGCGCGACCACCGCGGGGCGAAAGCCCACCGTCGCGCAGTGGATGGAGACCTACCTCACCGACATCGCGAGCCTGAAGCTCAAGCCGCGCTCACTCGATGACTACTGGTCGAAGACCCGGAACGACATCATCCCCGGCGTCGGCCAGCACCGCATCGACAAGTTGCAGCCCGAGCACCTGGAGCGGATGTACCGGGCGCTGCTCGACGCGGGGCGCGCACCCTCCCACGTGGTGAAGGTGCACCGCATCCTGTCGCGCGCCCTGAAGATTGCCCACCGCCGGCGCATCGTCGGAGAGAACGTGGCCACGCTCGTGGACCCGCCGAGCATCGACGAGACCGAAGCGAACCCCTTCACCAAGGAGGAAGCGAAGGCCTTTCTGGAAGCCGCCTCGAAGCGACCCACGTTCATGCGGTGGATCGTCGGCGTCGGCATGGGGTTCCGTCAGGGCGAGACGCTCGGCCTTCGCTGGTCGTACGTCGACCTGGAGGCGGAGCTGTTCCGCCCCGAGTGGCAGCTACAGCGCCTCACATGGCGGCACGGCTGCGACGACCCGCACGCCTGCGGGGCTCGCCTCCACCGCTTCGAGCCGTGCCCTGCGGGATGCGCCACGCACAAGGGGTACAAGCGCGGCTGCCCAGAGCCGTGCCCCAAGAAATGCACGAGGCACGCGAGCACCTGCCCGCAGCGAAAGGAGGGCGGCCTCGTCTTCACCCGCCCCAAGACCAAGAAGAGCCGGAACGCCGTCCCGATCCCGCCCGTCTTCATCCCGTTCCTGCACGACCACAAGGCCCGGCAAGAGGAGATGCGGGCCGCCGCAGGCGAACTGTGGCAGGAGCACGACGTCGTGTTCTCGCGGCCGGACGGACGCCCCCTTGACCCGCGGGGCGACTACGAGGAGTTCAAAGAGCTGCTCGGGGAAGCGGGTATCGACGACCGCCGCCTGTACGACGGCAGCCGCCACACGGCCGGCACCATCCTGAACGAGTTGGGTGTGGACATGCCCACGATCATGGAGATCCTCCGGCACACCCAGATCAGCCAGACCCGGCGGTACGTGAAGGGACGCTCCCACCTGTCCAAGGACGCCATGCGCCGCATGGGCGAGTTCTTCGTACCTGCGCCGACGACGCCGATTCCGGGCCCCACTGAGACCAGAACTGAGACCGCCGACACCCGCGCAGCACGCGCACAGCGCCGCCGCCGCATCCGCTGAAACGAGAAAACCCAGCTCAGACATTGTCTGGGCTGGGTTTCGAAGAGAGCCGCCTTCGGGATTCGAACCCGAGACCTACGCATTACGAGTGCGTTGCTCTGGCCATCTGAGCTAAGGCGGCGCGCTGTCCGCACTATGGTGCGATCAGCAACGACGGTAAGTCTACACAGTTTCCGAGGGTGCTCCGCACCAGCCCCGGAGGCCGGGCTTCCGGGGCCGGCAGCAGGGCTATGAGCAGCGCTTTCCGTCCGGCGGCGGGGTGCCGCGCAGCAGGTAGGCGTTGATCGTCCGGTCGATGCAGGAGCTGCCGCGCCCGTAGGCCGTGTGGCCGTCGCCCTCGTAGGTGAGCAGGCGGGCCGAGGAGAGCTGGCCGGCCAGGGACCGCGCCCAGCGGTAGGGCGTCGCGGGGTCGCGGGTGGTGCCGACCACCAGGATGGGGGCCGCACCCTTGGCCTCGATGCGGTGTGGCTCCCCCGTGGCGCCGACCGGCCAGTACGCGCAGTTCAGGGAGGCCCACGCCAGGCCCTCGCCGAACACGGGCGACGCCTTCTCGAACCCGGGCAGCGCCCTGCGCACCTGGTCGGGGGTGTCGAAGGCGGCCGGCAGGTCGAGGCAGTTCACCGCGGCGTTGGCGAACATCAGGTTGCTGTAGGCGCCGTCGGCGTCCCGCTCGTAGTAGCTGTCGGAGAGGGCGAGGAGCCCCGAGCCGTCGTTCTCCTTCATCGCCGAGGTCAGCACCTCGCGCAGTTGCTCCCAGGCCCCCTCGTCGTACATCGCCGCGATCACGCCGGTGGTGGCGAGCGATTCGGTGAGCCGGCGTCCGTCGGCGTCGCCGGTGGGGGCGGGCCGCCGGTCCAGTTCGGTGAAGAAGGCCTTGAGCTTCTTCCCGACCTGCTCGGGCTTGGTGCCCGCGCCGCCCAGCGGGCAGTCCGACCGCCGGACGCAGTCCCGGGCGAAGGAGCGGAACGCCGTGTCGAAGCCCGCCGTCTGCTCCAGGTTCAGCCGCCGCGCCGGCAGCGACGGGTCCATCGCGCCGTCCAGCACCAGCCGCCCCGCCCGCTTCGGGAAGAGCCCGGCGTACGTCGCTCCGAGGAAGGTGCCGTAGGAGGCCCCGACGAAGTTGAGCTTCTGGTCGCCGAGTGCCGCCCGGACGATGTCCATGTCCCGGGCCGCCTCGACGGTGGACACATGGCGCAGCAGCCGGGGCGCGTCCGCCCCGCAGCCCTCGGCGAACGTCCGGTAGGCCGCGACCAGCCCGTCCGTCTCCTTGACGTCGTCGGGCGTGGAGTCCGTCTGCGTGTACCTGTCCATGCCCGGCCCGTCCAGGCAGGTGACGGGTTCGCTGCGGGCCACGCCGCGCGGGTCGACCGCGACCATGTCGTAGCGGGCCCGCACCTCGGCCGGGTAGCCGATGCCCGCGTACTGCTGCACGTAGCCGATCGCCGAGCCGCCCGGCCCGCCGGGGTTGACGAGCAGGGAGCCCAGCCGTTTGCCCGGCCCCGTGGCCTTCTTGCGGGCGACGGCGAGCTTCACGTCGCCCCCGGACGGCGCGGCGTAGTCGAGGGGCGCCTTGACCGTGGCGCACTCGAAGCCGGGGACGCCGCAGCCGCGCCAGGCCGGCTTCTGCCGGTAGTACGACGCGAGCGCCGCCGGGATGGCCTCCGGCAGGGCGGCCAGGGCCGCGGTGCCCCCCGCCGCCGACGCGGTGGACGTCGAGCTGCCGGAGGAGCAGGCGGAGACCAGCAGCGCGGCCGTGGCGAGCAGGCCCGCCGCCGTCCTGGCCCGGCTCCGGATCCTGCGGTGGCCGCCACCGGAGCGGGCGGCGGTGGCGGTGCGTGGGGGGCGCCTTGTGTACATCCAGCGAGAGTAACTCTGCGCGACGCCGCGAATGCCCTGCGTGCGGGGCGTCGCCTCGGACGAGTGACGTCGTCAACCCGGCGGGAGCCCCCGGTGGCCTGTCCCCCCCGGTGGCCCTCCATGGCCCCCCTGGCCCCCGGTGGCCCCGGGGTCCTCCGGCGTAGCACCTTCAGCCCGCTCTGAGTGCCATGGTCATCGCCTCGACCGCGAGCAGGGGCGCCACGTTGCGGTCGAGGGCGTCCCGGCAGGCCCCGATGGCCTCGATCCGCCGGAGCGTGGACTCGGCGGTGCTGTCGCGGGCGAGCCGCTCCAGGGCCTCCTCGGCGTCGGCGTTGGCGATGGCCACGCGCGAGCCGAGCTGGAGCGCCAGCACGTCACGGTAGAAGGAGGTGAGGTCGGTCAGCGCGAGGTCGAGGCTGTCGCGCTGGGTACGCGTCCTGCGGCGCTTCTGCTTGTCCTCCAGGTCCTTCATCACGCCCGCCGTGCCACGCGGCATGCGGCCGCCCTGCGCCGCGCCGAGAGCGGCCTTCAGCTCCTCGGTCTCCTTGGCATCGGTCTCCTCCGCGAGCTGCTTGGCGTCCTCGGCGGCCGCGTCGACCAGCTCCTGCGCGGCCTTCAGCGCACCGCCGACGTCCTCGACGCGCAGCGGCAGGCGCAGCACGGTGGCGCGCCGCTCCCGGGCGGCCGGGTCGGTGGCCAGGCGGCGGGCCCGGTCGACGTGCCCCTGGGTGGCGCGGGCCACCGCGGCCGCCACGGGCGGTTCGATGCCCTCGCGGCGGACCAGCATGTCGGCGACGGCGTCCACCGACGGCGTGCTCAGGTTCAGGTGGCGGCAGCGCGAGCGGATGGTCGGCAGGACGTCCTCGATCGAAGGAGCGCACAGCAGCCAGACCGTGCGGGGGGCGGGCTCCTCCACGGCCTTGAGCACGGCGTTGGCCGACTTCTCGTTCAGCCGCTCGGCGTCCTCGACGAGGATGATCTGCCAGCGTCCGTTCGCCGGCGAGGTGAACGACTTGCGGACGGTGTCGCGCATGTCGTCGGCGAGGATCTGCGTGCCGACCGCGGCGACGGTGGTGACGTCGGCGTGCGTGCCGATCAGCGCGGTGTGGCAGCCGTCGCAGAATCCGCAGCCGGGGGAGCCGCCCAGCGCACGGTCGGGGCTGACGCACTGCAGGGCCGCCGCGAAGGCCCGTGCCGCCTGGTTACGCCCGGCTCCGGGCGGGCCGGTGAACAGCCAGGCGTGCGTCATCTTCGACGCCTCCGGCGGCGGGGCGTCGGCGGAGGCCGCGGTGACCAGGGCGTCGGCGTCCCGGGCGGCGGCGGCCAGCTGCTCGCTCACCCTCTCCTGCCCGACGAGGTCGTCCCACACGGTCATGGGTCACGCCGCCCTTCCGTCATGTCGTGTCATGTCGCGTCGCGCGTTGCCAGATCCATTGTGGGGGCGGCCACTGACAGCGGTGGACGGGGCGTCGCAGGTGCCGCCGCCCGCCAAGTGCGAGAAGGACCGGGCGGCACACCGGACCCGGACGCGCCGGGCCGGGCCGGGTCGGCTCGCGTCGGGTCGCGCCGGACACCGATCAGCCGCACCGGTCCGGCCACGCCACCGGCACGCACCCGGCCGCGCCACCGGCACGCACCCGGGCCACGCCACCGGCACCAACCCGGCCCTCACCGGCCCGGAGGACGGCCCCGAACCGCCGGAGGCCTCAGCGGCCCCGGCCGCCCCGGCCCCGGCGGCCCCGGCCCTCGTCCGGCTCGTCCTCGTGCGGTCCGAGGAGTTCGTCCGCCAGCGACGGGAGGTCGTCCAGCGGTGTCTCCTCGGCCCAGTCGGACCGGCGGCGGCGCGGCGCGCCCTCCGCGTCGACCTGGGGCAGCTCGCGCGTGCGGTCCTCGCGGTCGTCGGGCCGGGCGGCCTCGTCGCGGAAGTACCCGGGCGGCACCCGGTCGTCCGGTCCGTCAGCGGACACGGGCGGCAGCACCGCCGTCTCCTCGGCGTCCGGCCGGACGGGCGGCAGGACGGCCGTGTCCTCCGCGTCCCCCGGGCGGACCGGAGGCAGCACCGCCGTCTCCTCCACGGAGTCCTGCGGAGCGGGCGGCAGCGGCAGCTCGGTCGTCACCTCGGACTCGGACACGCCCGACGCACCGGACGCCCCGGGCGCCCGGCGCGCGTCGCGGTCGGCGGCGCTCTCGTCCCGCACGGGGCGCAGCACGGTCGTGTCGTCCGTCCCGCCGCCCGGCGTCACCACGGGCGTCGGCACGGTCGCCGCGTCCTGACCCGCCGCGGCGGCCCCGCGCGGGGTGGTCCTGGGGCCGGCTTCGGCGGCGGCTGCCGCCGCCTCCGCGAGGCGCCGGGCCTCCTCGGCCCGCAGCAGTGCCTGTTCGGCCTTGCGCTGCTTCTCCAGGCGGAGCGCCTCGGCCTCGGCACGCAGCCGTGCCTCCTCCTCGGCCTGCTTGCGGCGCCGCTCCTCCTCGGCCTTGCGCCGGGCCTCCTCCTCGGCCCGGGCCTTCTCCTCGGCGAGAAGGCGGGCCCGCTCCTCCTCGGCCTTCTTGCGCGCCTCCTCGGCCCGGCGCCGGGCCTCCTCGGCCTGCCGTTCGGCCTCGCGGCGCTGCGCCTCCTCCAGCTCGCGGCGCTTGCGCTCCTCCTCCTCGGCGCGCAGCTTGGCCAGCTGCTCCTGGCGCTCGCGCTCCAGGCGCTCCTCCTCGGCCTTGCGGGCGGCCTCTTCCTCGGCCTTGCGGCGGGCCTCCTCCTCGGCCTTCCTCCGCGCCTCCTCCTGGGCCTTGATCTCGGCCTCGGACAGCGGCAGCACCTGGTCGAGCCGGTGGCGGATGACGGTCGTGACGGCCTCGGGCTCCTGCCCGGCGTCCACCACCAGATACCGTCCGGCGTCCGCGGCGGCCAGGGTCAGGAAACCGGCGCGCACACGCGCGTGGAACTCGGCGGGCTCCGACTCCAGCCGGTCGGGCGCCTCGGTGAACCGCTCGCGGGCGGTCTCCGGCGCGACGTCCAGCAGCACGGTCAGATGCGGCACGAGTCCGTTCGTCGCCCAGCGGTTGATACGGGCGATCTCGGTCGGCGACAGGTCGCGGCCCGCGCCCTGGTAGGCCACCGAGGAGTCGATGTACCGGTCGGAGATGACGACGGCGCCGCGCTCCAGGGCGGGCCGTACGACCGTGTCGATGTGTTCGGCCCGGTCGGCGGCGTACAGCAGGGCCTCCGCGCGGTGGGACAGGCCCGCGCTCGACACGTCCAGCAGGATCGACCGCAGCCGCTTGCCCACGGGCGTCGCCCCCGGCTCGCGGGTGAGCACGACCTCGTGGCCCTTGCCGCGGATCCACTCGGCGAGGGCCTCGGCCTGGGTGGACTTGCCGGCCCCGTCGCCGCCCTCCAGGGCGATGAAGAAGCCGTCGGCGGCCGGTGCCTGGTCCGGGTCGTCGCCGCGGAGCAGGGCGTCCTTCAGGTCCTGCCGCAGCGGCACACCGGAACGGTCGTCGACCTTGGCCAGCACCAGCGCGGCGACGGGCAGCAGCAGGGCGCCGGCCAGCATCAGTGTGAAGGCCGCGCCACCGTGCGCGAAGACGAACTTGCCGCTCTCCAGGCGGTGCGGCCCGATCCCCGCCGCCACGAGCGGGGCGACGAGGGCGCCGAGCGCCACGCTCACCCGGACGACCGCGTGCAGGTGCTCCGTCGTCCGGGGGCGGCGGTACTCCTCGGTCTCCTGGTCGAGCAGCGTGTGCCCGATGTTTGCGGACATGCCCGCCCCGGTCCCGGCCAGCGCCAGGATGAGCAGCACGGTGGTGACGTCCGGGACGAGCCCGGCGGCCAGCAGTGCTACACCGGTGAAGGCGACGGTCAGCGCCAGCAGCCGGCGCCGCGACAGCGCGGGCAGCAGGGCCGGGGCGGTGCGGATGCCGACGACGACACCGCCGGTGAGCACGCCCACGAACAGCCCGTACAGCACGGGGCCGCCGCCCAGGTCCCTGGCGTGCAGCACGGCCACGGCGACGGCGGCCGAGACGGCGGCGGCGACGGCCGCGCAGGTCACGACGAGCAGCGGCGTCGCGCCGGTGCGGCCCTTGTCGGCGCCGGTGCCGGTCCTCGGGCGGCGCAGTCCCTCCAGCGGCGACCGCGCGCGCGGGGTGCGCGTGCCGGGCAGTTCCAGGAAGGTCAGCACCGACAGCGACGCGGCGAACAGCCCGGCCGCCACGTAGGAGGCGAGGGCCGCCTGGTGCTGGCCGAACCAGTCGATGCCGGCGCCCAGCGCGTTGTTGAACAGGGACGCGACGACGAGGACGAGGGCGGCGAGGGGGATCGCCACGAAGCCGGTGCGCAGCGACAGGCGGCGCAGGGCGTCCATGTGGTCGGGCAGCGGCCGGACCGTGGCGCCCTCGGGGGGCGGGGCGGGCAGCAGGGCGGGGGCGGCGCTCTCCCGGCACACCGTCCAGAACCGCTCGGCGACACCCGCGACGAACACGGTGGCGAGCAGCAGGGCCGGCGCGTTGCCGGGCGTCCAGTCGATCCACAGGGGCGCGACGATGAGCAGCGCGGCGCGCACGCCGTCCGCGCCGACCATGGTCCAGCGGCGGTCGAGCGGGCCGTCCTGCGAGGTGAGCGCCGTGAGCGGCCCGAGCAGAACGGCTCCGAACAGCAGCGTCGCGAGGATGCGCACCCCGAAGACGATCGCCACTGCGAACGCCACACCTCGGTATCCGCCGCCGAACGGGCCCTCGGCGACCGCCGCCTGGACCATGAGGAGGACCAGGACGAGGAGGGCGAGCGTGTCTCCCACGCCGCCCACGAGCTGGGCGCTCCACAACCGCCTCAGCTGCGGACGTCGCAGCAGGGCGCGGACGGCGCGCTCACGGGAGTCCGTGACCAGTGCGTCGTCGGGGGCCGGCTGAGGGGCCGTCGGTTCGTCGGCTCGCGTCATGCGTTCAGCCTATCGGGAGCCACCGACACCACGGCCCGCCCGGTCTGGCATGCGCACGCCCCGACACCGAAGTGTTGCCGGGGCGTTCGCATTCCGAACCCGGGGCGAAGATTCGGGCCTTGGCGCCCGGATCCCCGGAGGGTTCTCACATTCTCTTCACGACAGGCCCGACGGCCTCAGTCGTCCGCCGGGTTCGAGGCGGACGCCGTCTTGGCGGCCGTCTTCGTGGCGGCGGCCGTCTTGGCGGCGGTCGTCTTCGCCGACGTCGTCTTCTTCGCCGTCGTCTTCTTCGCGGTCGTGGTCTTCTTCGCCGCGGTCTTCTTGGTCGTGGCCTTCTTCGCCGGGGCCTTCTTGACCGCCTTCTTCGCGGTCTTCTTCGCCGGTCCCTTGGCGCGCTTCTCGGCGAGCAGCTCGTAGCCGCGCTCCGGGGTGATCGTCTCGACGCTGTCGCCGGAGCGCAGGGTCGCGTTGGTCTCCCCGTCGGTGACGTACGGGCCGAAGCGGCCGTCCTTGACCACGACCGGCTTCTCGCTCACCGGGTCCGTGCCCAGCTCCTTCAGCGGCGGCTTGGCCGCGGCCCGGCCACGCTGCTTGGGCTGGGCGTAGATCGCCAGCGCCTCCTCCAGCGTGATGGTGAAGAGCTGCTCCTCGGCCTGCAGCGACCGCGAGTCCGTCCCCTTCTTCAGGTACGGCCCGTAGCGGCCGTTCTGCGCGGTGATCTCCTGGCCCTCGGCGTCGGTGCCGACGACCCGCGGCAGCGACATCAGCCGCAGGGCGTCGTCGAGGGTCACCGTGTCCAGGGACATCGTCTTGAACAGGGACGCCGTGCGCGGCTTGACCGCGTTCTTGCCCGTCTTCGGGGTGCCCTCGGGCAGGATCTCCGTCACGTACGGGCCGTAGCGGCCGTCCTTGGCGACGATCGTGTGGCCGGTGGCGGGGTCGGTGCCCAGCTCGTAGTCACCGCTCGGCTTGGCGAGCAGTTCCTCGGCCAGCTCGACCGTCAGCTCGTCGGGCGCCAGGTCCTCGGGGATGTCGGCGCGCTGGTGCTGCTCGGTGTCCTTCTCGCCGCGCTCGATGTACGGCCCGTAGCGGCCGACCCGCAGGACGATGTCGTTGCCCACCGGGAACGAGGACACCTCGCGCGCGTCGATCGCGCCCAGGTCCGTGACCAGTTCCTTCAGACCGCCGAGGTGGTCCCCGTCGCCGTTGCCGGCGTCGGCGGCGGCACCCGCGACCGTGCCCTCGCCGAAGTAGAACCGCTTCAGCCACGGCACGGACTGCGCCTCACCGCGGGCGATGCGGTCGAGGTCGTCCTCCATCTTGGCGGTGAAGTCGTAGTCGACGAGCCGCCCGAAGTGCTTCTCCAGGAGGTTGACCACGGCGAAGGACAGGAAGGACGGCACCAGCGCCGTGCCCTTCTTGAACACGTAGCCGCGGTCGAGGATGGTGCCGATGATCGACGCGTAGGTCGACGGGCGGCCGATCTCGCGCTCCTCCAGCTCCTTGACCAGGGACGCCTCGGTGTAGCGGGCCGGGGGCTTGGTGGCGTGCCCGTCGACCGTGATCTCCTCGGCGGTCAGGGCGTCGCCCTCGGAGACCTGCGGCAGCCGGCGCTCGCGGTCGTCCAGCTCGGCGTTCGGGTCGTCGGCGCCCTCGACGTAGGCCTTCAGGAAGCCGTGGAAGGTGATCGTCTTGCCGGACGCGCTGAACTCGACGTCCCGCCCGTCGGAGGCGGTGCCGCCGATCTTGACCGTGACGCTGTTGCCGGTGGCGTCCTTCATCTGGGAGGCGACGGTCCGCTTCCAGATCAGCTCGTAGAGCTTGAACTGGTCACCGGTCAGTCCGGTCTCGGCGGGGGTGCGGAAGCGGTCGCCCGAGGGGCGGATCGCCTCGTGGGCCTCCTGCGCGTTCTTGACCTTCCCGGCGTACGTCCTCGGCTGCGGCGGCAGGTAGTCGGCGCCGTACAGCTGCGTGACCTGGGCGCGGGCGGCGGCGACCGCCGTGTCGCTCAGGGTCGTGGAGTCCGTACGCATGTAGGTGATGTAGCCGTTCTCGTACAGCTTCTGCGCGACCTGCATGGTGGCCTTCGCGCCGAAGCCGAGCTTGCGGCTCGCCTCCTGCTGCAGCGTCGTCGTACGGAACGGGGCGTACGGCGAGCGGCGGTAGGGCTTGGACTCCACGGAGCGGACGGCGAACCGCGTCTGCTCCAGGGCGGCGGCCAGGGCGCGGGCGTTCGCCTCGTCGAGGTGGAGGGTGTTCGCGCTCTTCAGTTGTCCCAGGGAGTCGAAGTCGCGGCCCTGCGCGACCCGCCTGCCGTCGACGGTCTGCAGGCGCGCGACCAGCGACGACGGGTCCGACGGGTCTCCGGCGCGGCCGGTCGCGAAGGTGCCCGTCAGGTCCCAGTACTCAGCCGAACGAAAGGCGATGCGCTCGCGTTCCCGCTCCACCACGAGGCGGGTGGCGACGGACTGGACACGGCCCGCGGACAGCCGCGGCATGACCTTCTTCCACAGGACCGGCGAGACCTCGTAGCCGTAGAGGCGGTCGAGGATGCGGCGGGTCTCCTGGGCGTCGACGAGCCGCTGGTTGAGCTGGCGCGGGTTGGCCACGGCGGCCTGGATCGCGGCCTTGGTGATCTCGTGGAAGACCATCCGCTTGACCGGGACCTTGGGCTTGAGCACTTCCTGGAGGTGCCAGGCGATGGCCTCGCCCTCGCGGTCCTCATCGGTGGCGAGGAAGAGCTCGTCGGATTCCTTCAGCAGGTCCTTGAGCTTCTTGACCTGCGCCTTCTTGTCGGCGTTGACCACATAGATCGGCGCGAAGTCGTGTTCGACGTCCACACCGAGGCGGCGGACCTCGCCGGTGTACTTCTCGGGCACCTCGGCGGCGCCGTTGGGAAGGTCACGGATGTGCCCGACGCTCGCCTCGACGATGTAGCCGGGGCCGAGATAGCCCTTGATCGTCTTCGCCTTGGCAGGCGACTCGACGATGACGAGTCGGCGGCCGCCCTTCGCGGTCTCGCTGGTCGGGGACAACTTCGCTCTTCTCTCCGGTCGACGCTGGGGCCTCCCCGGAGTCGTGTACCGGGGCTGGGTACGTGCTGACGCTGCGGAGTGTGACGGTACATCCCGCCCCCGTGTCAAACGGGAAAAGCCCGCAACGGCCACTCGAACGGTAACCCGACTACCACCATTCCTGCCGCCCGGAGTGCGGGGCCCGGGCCCGGCCTCGAGCGGAGCGCGAGCTCCCCGATCAAGGGCGGGCATCCGGCCCGACCGCCTCTCAGAGGCGTGTGAGGCACCAGGTTCCGGCGGCCAGCGCGAGCACCGCGACCACGCCCGCCACGGCCGCCGATGCGACCGGCCTCACACCCTCGGCGACGGGCCGCTCCTGCCGCACGCAGGCCACCGTCCACGCCAGCAGTCCGCCCCCGAACAGGGAGAACACCGCTCCCGCGAAGATCGCCGGTTCGCTCTCCATGGCTCGCCGCGCCCCTTTTCTCCCACCCACCCGTGCCCAGCCCCGGGAGGCTGTCACGCGTGGGCGGCGGGGAGACGAACCCGAGGTGAACGCCGGGGCGGCGGGTGGGCGCGGCCGAGGACGCACGGCCCTCGCCGCCCGTCCCGGGGGAGGTGTGCAATTCGACTCGAATTTGTTGGCGAGTTCGTCGGCGCGTTCGCTGTCGAGCGCCTGCCCGGGCCGGCGGCGGACCCGTCGGGCCCGGGCCGGACGGCCGCCGGGGACGGGGTCAGCGGGCCGGTTCCAGGAAGCCCTGCTCGACCAGCAGCCGGATCTGGGCCGGGGTGCGGTCGCGCAGCAGCACCGGGTCCTCTCCGAGCAGCTGGGCGATCGCGTCCAGGATGACGCCGGCGCCCATCGAGCCGTCGCACACCCCCGCGAAGCCCGCCCCCACGGTGTCCACCCGGGTGGCCCGGCGCATGCCGCGGTTCTGGCGCAGCACGACGTGCTCGGGGTCCTCCGCGCCAGGCAGCCCGACCTGCTCCTGCACCACCTCGGCGGCGAGACGGAAGTGCGCGGCCAGGAGCCCGGCGTCGTCGTGGCCGCGCAGGAAGTCGAGCCGGTCGAAGTGGTGACGGATGGTGTCGCCCAGCGGCTGCTCGACCGGATGCGGCCACTCCTCGACCGTCACCGAGGGCACGGCGGCGTCCGTCCTGCGCAGGGTGATCCAGCCGAAGCCGACGGCCTTCACCTTGCGCGCCTCGAACTCGTCGAGCCACGCGTCGTACCGCGCCTGGTACTCCGCCGGGTCGCCCTGGTGGTCACCGGCGTCCCGCAGCCACAGCTCGGCGTACTGATGGACGTCCTGCACCTCGCGCTGCACGATCCACGCGTCACAGCCGCGCGGCAGCCACGACCTGAGCCTGTCCTGCCAGTCCTCCCCTTCCACGTGCTGCCAGTTGGCGAGGAACTGCGCGAACCCGCCCTCGGTCAGCCGCTCCCCCGCCTCCTGAACGAGCGTGCGGCACAGATCGTCCCCGCCCATCCCGCCGTCGCGATAGGTGAGCCGGGCGGCGGGCGAGATCACGAACGGCGGGTTCGAGACGATCAGGTCGTACGTCTCGCCGTCCCGGACGGGGGTGAAGAGCGAGCCCTCGCGCAGATCGGCGGCCGGGGCGCCGGACAGCGCCAGCGTGAGCGCGGTGATGTGCAGGGCGCGCGGGTTCAGGTCGGTGGCCGTCACGCGCGTGGCGTGCTGCGCGACGTGCAGCGCCTGGATGCCGGAGCCGGTGCCGAGGTCGAGCGCGGAGTCCACGGGCGTGCGGACGGTGATGCCGGCGAGGGTCGTGGAGGCGCCGCCGACGCCGAGGACGACCCCTTCGTCACGGCGTCCGATGCCGCCGGCGCCGCCGACCGCGCAGCCCAGGTCCGACACGATGAACCAGTCCTCGCCGCCGGGACCGCCGTAGGGCCGTACGTCCACCGTGGCGGTCAGCTCGCCCTCGCCCGCGCGTGCCAGCCAGCCGCTCTCCAGGCAGGCGTCCACGGGCAGCACCTCCGCCACGCGCGCGTGCGGCACGGGCTGCTGCAGCAGGAACAACCGGACGAGCAGTTCCAGGGGCGTGTCCCCGCGGGTCGCCCGCAGCGCGGGCACGGTCTCGCTGCGGGCCAGCGCCGCGTATGCGGGGGCTCCGAGCAGGTCGAGCAGTCCGTCGGCGGTGAAGGAGGCCGCGAGCAGGGCGTCCCGGAGCCGGGCGGCGACTTCGGGACGGTCGGCGGCGGGCAGCGGGGGCAGGGATGACTGGCTGGCGTTACTCACGCCCCCATTGTGGCCGCCGGGAACGAGATCGCACGCGCGCGTGCCGCGCACTCCCGAGGGCCGGGGGGCGGCACGCGCGCGTGCCACGCACTCCCCAGGGCGGCCGGGGAGCACTGTCCGGCACGGGCAGGGGTTCGCTACGGGCCCGCCCCGGCACGGGCACGGGTCCGAGCAAGAGGGACGTGATCCGCCCCGGGCACGGCGTCCAAGCCGGGGAGGACGTGATCCGCCCCGGCAAGGATGCTGCCGTGCGGGGTGGCCCGCCCCAACGGGACCGGCCTCGCGCAGACGCGAGGGGCAGGGGCAGGGGCACCGGCGTGGTCCGCTGCCCCGCCCGGCGCCGGGTCAGCTCTGCGTGGCGCCCGCCGACGCCGTGGCCGCCTTGCAGCTGGACTGACGGGCCATCGCCTGGCCGACCTCGCCCTCCTCCAGGTTCTTCAGGGCGTCGTTGCCGCTCTGGCTCAGCTTGTCCAGCTCGCCGGCGATGTCCTTCAGGCCGTCGGCGAACTTGCCCTGGTCCTTGGTGTCGAGGTCGTCCACCTGCTTCTTCAGCGAGGCGTACGACGCGGAGATCGAGTTGAGCTCCTTGACCGCGTCCTGCTGCTTCTTCTCGCCGTTCTCGACGTCCGGCGCCCCGGCCTTGTTCACGGCGCTGCCGATCGCCTTGTAGGCGTCGGACATGTCCTGGAAGGCCTGGGCGTCGGTCTTCTGGACCTCCTCGGGCGCGCTGTTGTCCGAGGTCTCCTTCTGGATCGCGGCGTTCGCCGACTCGATCTTCTTGGCCTGCGGCTGGACGGCGTCGCAGACCTGCTTGGCCCAGGAGTCGAGCTTGTCGTTGCCGTCGTCGCCGCCGCAGCCGGACAGCGCCAGTACCAGTACCGCACCGCCGGACAGTGCGGCCGCGAGCTTCTTGTTCACCGGTTTGGTCCCTTCCATGGCTCTCGGCCCCGGAACATACACGCCGCATGCACGGCAACCGCACGTCGAGCGCCTAATAAGACCGTTTTGTAACCTTTTGCACCAAGCGAGAGAAGGCTCACGCGTGGTCGTGCACCGCACAGTGCGGGCGGGCGGCGCGTCAACGCACGCCGCCCGCCCGCACCTTGAGCCGGATATCCGGGAAACCCCCTACGAAACCACCGCCGGATCCGCCGACTTCGGCTTCGGGGGCTTCGGCTCGGCGTTGTCGCCGTCGCCCATGGCGATCCCGCGCCGCTTGGACACGTACACCGCCCCGGCGATGACGACGAACGCCAGGGCCGCGACGAGGATGCGCACCCCGATGCTCTTGTCCGGACCGTAGGAGAACTTGATCACCGCGGGCGCGATGAGCAGAGCCACCAGGTTCATGACCTTCAGCAGCGGGTTGATCGCGGGACCGGCGGTGTCCTTGAACGGGTCGCCGACGGTGTCGCCGATCACCGTCGCCGCGTGGGCCTCGCTGCCCTTGCCGCCATGATGGCCGTCCTCGACGAGCTTCTTGGCGTTGTCCCACGCACCACCGGAGTTGGCGAGGAACACCGCCATCAGCGTGCCCGCGCCGATCGCGCCCGCCAGGAACGCGCCGAGCGGGCCGACGCCCAGCGTGAACCCGATGAAGATGGGCGCCAGGACGGCCAGCAGACCGGGAGTGGCGAGTTCGCGCAGGGCGTCCCTGGTGCAGATGTCGACGACCTTGCCGTACTCCGGCTTCTCGCTGTAGTCCATGATCCCGGGCTTCTCGCGGAACTGGCGCCGCACCTCGAAGACGACGGAACCCGCCGACCGCGACACGGCGTTGATCGCCAGCCCCGAGAAGAGGAAGACGACGGCCGCGCCCGCGACGAGGCCCACGAGGTTGTTGGGCTGGGAGATGTCCATCATCAGACTCATCGGCGCACCCTCGCCGCTGAGCTTCTCGCCCACGTCCCGCGCCCCGGAGAAGATCGCGTCGCGGTACGACCCGAACAGCGCCGCCGCCGCGAGCACTGCCGTGGCGATCGCGATGCCCTTGGTGATCGCCTTGGTGGTGTTGCCGACCGCGTCCAGGTTCGTGAGCACCTGCGCGCCCGCGCCCTCGACGTCGCCGGACATCTCCGCGATGCCCTGCGCGTTGTCGGAGACCGGCCCGAAGGTGTCCATCGCGACGATCACCCCGACCGTGGTGAGCAGGCCGGTGCCGGCCAGCGCCACCGCGAACAGCGCCAGCATGATCGACGTGCCGCCGAGCAGGAACGCCCCGTACACCCCGAGTCCGATCAACAGGGCGGTGTAGACGGCCGATTCCAGACCGACGGAGATACCGGCGAGGACCACCGTGGCCGGGCCGGTCAGCGAGGTCTTGCCGATGTCCCGGACGGGCCGGCGGGTGGTCTCCGTGAAGTAGCCGGTCAGCTGCTGGATCAGGGCGGCCAGCACGATGCCGATGGCCACCGCGACCAGGGCGAGGATCCGCGGGTCGCCGTCCTTGGCGCGGATGGCGGCATCGCCGACACCGTCCAGTTCCGAGTACTTCCCCGGCAGGTAGACGAACACGGCCACCGCCACCAGCACGAGCGAGATCGCCGCGGAGATGAAGAAGCCGCGGTTGATGGCGCTCATGCCGCTGCGGTCGGCCCGCCGGGGCGCCACCGCGAAGATGCCGATCATCGCCGTGAGGACACCGATCGCCGGCACCAGCAGCGGGAAGCCGAGACCGGCGTCGCCGAAGGCCGCCGAACCCAGGATCAGCGCGGCCACCAGGGTGACGGCGTACGACTCGAAGAGGTCGGCCGCCATGCCCGCGCAGTCGCCGACGTTGTCGCCCACGTTGTCGGCGATGGTCGCGGCATTGCGCGGATCGTCCTCCGGAATGCCCTGCTCGACCTTGCCGACCAGGTCGGCGCCGACGTCGGCGGCCTTGGTGAAGATGCCACCGCCGACCCGCATGAACATCGCGATCAGCGCGGCCCCGAGGCCGAAGCCCTCCAGCACCTTCGGCGCGTCGGCGGCGTACACCAGCACCACGCAGGAAGCGCCGAGCAGGCCCAGGCCCACCGTGAACATGCCGACCACACCACCCGTACGGAAAGCGATCTTCATCGCTTTGTGCGAGACGGTGGTCAGATCCTTTTCCGGCTCGCCCTCGGCCGGTGTCGCCTCGCGCGCCGCGGCGGCGACGCGCACATTGCTGCGGACGGCGAGCCACATACCGATATAACCGGTGGCCGCCGAGAACGCCGCTCCGATCAGAAAGAAAACCGAACGTCCGGCACGCTGACTCCAGTCGTCCGCGGGAAGCAGCATGAGCAGGAAGAACACGACCACGGCGAATACGCCGAGGGTGCGCAGCTGCCGGGCCAGATAGGCGTTCGCGCCTTCCTGGACCGCTGCCGCGATCTGCTTCATGCTGTCGGTGCCCTCGCCTGCCGCGAGCACCTGGCGCACCAGGACCCCCGCGAGCACCAGGGCCGCCAGGGCGACGACCGCGATGATCACGACGAGCACACGGTTGCCGTCGGTCAGTACGGCGGCTGCGAGATCGGTGGATCGGCCCGACTGTGGTGTGAAGGAAAGCCCCGCCATTCGTCCTCCTTGACGCTTGGGCTGAGCTCAAGATGTGGACGGGATTGTAGGTACCGGAACCTGATCAAAACAGTGCGCGATAAAGGGAATTCGCCGTGCAGGGTAATGCCCTGAAAGCATTCACGTAGCACTTTCGGGCGCGCGAATGATCGTGAATCAATTCACGCGTCGAACGGCACAGGAACCACTGTAAAGGCGATCACTGACACCCGCACATGACGAAGGGCCCCACGGGTGGGGCCCTTCGTGACGAGCGGTGTGCGCGGTCGCCGCTTGCGCGGTGGCCGTCGTGCGCGGTGGCGGTGTCAGACCAGGATCGTCGGCGGCGGCGTCGTCGGCCAGGTCATCTTGATGGATCCGCCGTGCTCTCCCGCGCTGACCTCGACGTCGTCGACGAGTCCGCTGATGACCGCGAGGCCCATCTCGTCCTCGTCGGCCTCGCCGTCGGCGCCGGACGCGCGGTCGCCGGGTGTCGCGTGCGGGGCCTCGTCGCCGACCTCGATGGAGAACTGCTTCTCCTCCTCGATCAGCAGCACCTTCACCGGTGCCGAGATCCCGCCCAGCTGGTGCAGGCCGACGGCCCGGGTGCACGCCTCGCCGACGGCAAGCCTGACCTCGTCGAGGACGGCCTCCTCCACTCCGGCCCTGCGCGCCACCGCTGCCGCCACCAGCCGGGCGGTCCTGACGTGCTCGGGCAGCGCGCTGAAGCGGAGCTCAACGGTGGCCATGCATCCCCCTCGCAACTTCGGGCGTGCTGTCGAGGGGCTCCGGGCCGCCGAAAGCCCGGGCCCCCTCGGTCTTCACTTCCGCCGAACGTCGGCCGGCCCGGGCACGGGGCCCGGGACCGGTGTCAGTCGGTGGCCGCAACCGCTTCCTCGACCGAGGTGTGAATCGGGAACACCTTGGTGAGGCCGGTGATACGGAAAATCTTCAGAATGCGCTCCTGGTTGCAGACCAGGCGCAGGGAGCCCTCATGGGCACGCACGCGCTTCAGGCCGCCGACCAGAACGCCGAGTCCGGTGGAGTCGAGGAAGTCCACGCCCTCCATGTCGACGACAAGGTGGAAACTGCCGTCGTTCACCAGCTCGACCAACTGCTCGCGCAGCTTGGGCGCGGTATATACGTCGATTTCGCCACCGACCCTGACGATCGTGCGATCGCCCATGGTCTCGGTCGACAGGGACAGGTCCACGGATCCTCCAGCACCTTGCTATCGAGCGGTCGCCCTCGGGGCATCTCGGCTTCAGCCCTTGGACGCTTCGCCAGCCGCGATGGCATTCAATCACTTACCGGCAGGCGTGCACGACGCCTTGGCTCCATTGTCCGTCACGCCAGTGACACACTCGGTGCCGATGGCCAAGAATCACCGATCCGATCGAACCCCGCCGGACCCCGCCTCCCGGCCCGCGCCGGGCGCGGTCCTGGACCGGCTCGCGTCCGGTCCGAGCAGGGCTTCGCGCATTACTCATACGGAGCACTTGCCCCCGCGCGCGGGTCGGCATGCCGTCTGGCCGGACCGGATCCGCGCCGAGATCGTGGCGGCCGTGCAGGCGGCCGGTATCGAACACCCCTGGGCCCACCAGGCCCGGGCTGCCGAGCACGCCCTGGACGGCGAGTCGGTCGTGGTCGCCACCGGCACCGCCTCGGGCAAGTCCCTCGCCTACCTCGTGCCGGTGCTGTCCACCCTCCTGGACGGATCCGAGGCCCCGAACGGCCGGGGCGCGACCACCCTCTACCTGGCTCCCACCAAGGCCCTCGCGGCGGACCAGTGGCGCTCGGTGAAGGAACTTTCACAACCGCTCGGCACCGCCGTCCGGGCGGCCGTCTACGACGGCGATACTCCGTTCGAGGAACGCGAGTGGATCCGCCAGTACGCCAACTACGTGCTGACCAACCCCGACATGCTGCACCGGGGCATCCTGCCCTCCCACCCCCGCTGGTCCTCCTTCCTGAAGTCGCTGAAGTACGTCGTGATCGACGAGTGCCACACCTACCGGGGCGTCTTCGGCTCCCACGTCGCCCAGGTGCTGCGGCGGCTGCGCCGGCTGTGCGCCCGGTACGGCGCGTCGCCGGTGTTCCTGCTGGCCTCCGCCACCGCCGCCGAGCCCGCGGTCGCCGCGCGGCGTCTGACCGGCGTGCCGGTCGTCGAGGTGGCGGACGACGCCTCACCGCGCGGTGAACTGGTGTTCGCCCTCTGGGAGCCGCCGCTGACCGAGCTGCACGGCGAAAAGGGCGCCCCCGTTCGCCGGACGGCCACGGCCGAGGCCGCCGACCTGCTGACCGACCTCACCGTCCAGGGCGTCCGCTCGGTGGCCTTCGTCCGCTCCCGGCGTGGCGCGGAGCTGATCTCCGTCATCGCGCAGGAGCGACTGGCCGAGGTCGACCGCTCGCTGGCCGGGCGTGTCGCGGCCTACCGGGGTGGTTATCTCCCGGAGGAACGCCGCGCACTGGAACGAGCCATCCATTCGGGTGAACTCCTTGGCCTCGCCGCGACGAACGCCCTCGAACTCGGCATCGACATCTCCGGCCTCGACGCCGTCGTGATCGCCGGCTACCCGGGCACCCGGGCCTCCCTGTGGCAGCAGGCCGGCCGGGCCGGACGGGCGGGTCAGGGCGCACTGGCCGTCCTGGTGGCCCGGGACGACCCGCTGGACACCTTCCTCGTCCACCACCCGGAGGCCCTGTTCGACCAGCCGGTCGAGTCGACCGTCCTCGACCCGGACAACCCCTACGTCCTCGCTCCCCACCTCTGCGCGGCCGCCGCGGAGCTGCCACTTACGGACGAGGACCTCGACCTCTTCGGCCCCGCCAGCGAGGGCCTGCTGCCGCAGCTGGAGGCCGCGAAACTGCTGCGCCGCCGCACCAGGGCCTGGCACTGGACCCGCCGCGAGCGTGCCGCCGACCTGACCGACATCCGCGGTGAGGGCGGACGGCCGGTCCAGGTCGTGGAGGCGGCGACGGGCCGGCTGCTCGGCACGGTCGACGCGGGCGCGGCCCACTCGACCGTGCACGAGGGAGCGGTCCACCTCCACCAGGGCCGCTCGTACCTGGTGCGCTCCCTCGACCTGGAGGACTCCGTCGCCCTCGTCGAGGAGGCCTCCCCGCCCTACTCCACGGTCGCCCGCGACACGACCGCCATCTCCGTGCTGGAGACGGACGTCGAGATCCCCTGGGGTGACGGCCGCCTGTGCTATGGCTCCGTCGAGGTCACCAACCAGGTCGTCTCCTTCCTGCGCCGCCGGCTCATCACCGGTGAGGTCCTGGGCGAGACCAAGCTCGACCTCCCTCCGCGTACGCTGCGCACCCGCGCCGTGTGGTGGACGGTCACCGAGGACCAGCTCGACCGCGCCCGGATCAGTCCGGAGATCCTCGGCGGCTCCCTGCACGCCGCCGAGCACGCCTCGATCGGCCTGCTGCCCCTGTTCGCGACCTGTGACCGCTGGGACATCGGCGGCGTGTCGATCCCCCTCCACCCCGACACGCTCCTGCCGACCGTCTTCGTCTACGACGGCCACCCGGGCGGCGCGGGCTTCGCGGAGCGGGCCTTCCACACGGCCCGTACCTGGCTGACCGCCACCCGCCAGGCCATCGCCTCCTGCGAGTGCGAGGCCGGCTGCCCGTCCTGCATCCAGTCCCCCAAGTGCGGCAACGGCAACGACCCACTGCACAAGAGGGGCGCGGTACGCCTCCTCACGGTGCTGCTGGAGGGGGCGCCGGAGGACAAGGAGGCCGACGGGGAGCCGGGGCAGCAGGAGCGGGGCACGGTGCCCGCCGGAGGGGCGGAGGGGCAGGCGGCGGACGGCTAACCGGGGCGGCGCGGCCGGGGGCCCGGCCAGGCCCCCGGCCGGGGGTGGTGCGGCCGGTGCCCGCGACGATCGGCGCCGCCCGTGAGATCCGGCCACCTACCCGACTGGGGAATCTCCGCGGGCCTCCTTCCGCCCCGTTCCCTCCGTCGGCACCGCCCCGTCCGTCGCCGTCGGCGGGCCGGCCCGGGCCCTGACCCGCGCCGTGAACGGTCCCCGTCCCGACGCCGCCGTGACGTCCGCGATCTCTCCGACGACCTCGCACCGCACCAGCCGCACACCTTGTGCCCGGGCCACCCGGCCGGCCCGGGCGCAGGCCAGCGTGCCGCCCTCCGCCCAGTGGTCCGCCGCCGCGAGGGCGGCGAGGTCGGCGCCGCCCGCCGCGCGGTGCCGGATCACCACCGCCTGTCCCAGCGCGAGGACCACGCCGAAGACGACACACAGGACGGCAATGGCTCCGACGCTCCAGACGGTGGCGGACCCCCGGTCCGGCACAAACCCCTCTCGCACACCGCCTCCCGGCCCACGCCATGCCCCGCACACGAGGCGGCGACCCCGGTGTCTCATGTGCCCACCGCCTCCTCCACCGAGGCCACCGCCTCCTCGCGCACCGAGACGGACAGACCGCGCAGGACCGGCGGCTCGGCCACCACGACGACCCGGACCTGCTCCGGCCCACGGCTGACGGTGACCTCCGCGCCGGGCGGCGCCGCCTCCCGGGCCAGACGCACGACCCGTTCGGGCGGGTCCTGGCGGGCCGCCGCCCGGGCGCCGGTCCGTGCGGCGTCCACGCACTGGATCTGCGCGGCCACCACCAGCAGGCCCCACACCAGTGCCATCGCGAACATGACCAGCACGGGCAGCACCACCGCCGACTCCGCCGTGGCGAACCCGCGGTCGTCGCCCCGCTCACATCCGCGCATTGAGGGCGCCCTTCACGATCCCTTGCAGCTCCGCGCTGACCGCGCCGCTCGTGACGACCTTGTAGAGCACCACCGCGAACGCCACGGCGGCCACGATGCCCATCGCGTACTCGGAGGTGACCATCCCCGCGTCCCTGCGCGTCGCCCGCATTCCCCACACCAGGGCACGCAGCCGCGCCCGTACCGCCTGATACATCTCAACCCCCGTAGGAAAGAGTCCGAACTTCCACTGCTCGTCGTCTGCTTCACTCACGTCGCTCAGGTGCTCCAGCCGGTGTCCGCGTCAGTCACCACCTCCTGCGAGCACTCCGCCCGCCAGGCCGATCACCACGGGCAGCACGCCGACCGCGATGAACGCGGGCAGGAAGCACAGGCCGACCGGAGCGCTGACCATCACGCCCGCCCGGCGGGCCCTGGCCGTGGCGGCCCGGCCCCAGTCGGCCCGGGCCTCGGCGGCGAGCCGGGCTACCGGTGCTGCGGCGGGCAGGCCCGACACACCGGCCCGTTCGAGCAGCCGGGCCAGCCCCGCGGCACCGGGCAAGACCGCCAGACTCCGCCAGGCCGCGCCCGGTTCCCCACCCAGCCGCACCTCCGCCGCGCCTCTGGCCAGGGCATCGCCCACGGGCCCGCCCAGCGCCTGCCCGACGGCCTGGGCCGCGACGACCGGGCCGGCACCCGCCGCGATGCAGGCGGCCAGCAGGTCGGCCGCCAAGGGCAGTTGACGCTCCGTTTCGGCCGGTCCGGGTGCGTGCCGGGCGGTTTTGCCCTTCGTCTCCTGGTGCAGCCGCCACCGCCACACGCCCACCGCACCGGCGAGTCCCACAGCCACTCCGGCCGGACCTCCGACCAGCGCCCATCCGGCACACGCCACGCCCAGGGGAGCCGACCATGTGCGCGCCGTCTCGCGCAGATCGAGACGCGGGGAACGCGTGACCTCCTCCCGGGGCCGCAGCCGTGCCAGCCGCCGCCGCATCGCCCGGTGGCGCCGCGTCTCGACCAGCCATCGGCCCCACCAACCGAGGGCGAGCACCATCCCCATGACCACCCCCAGCCTGTGGACAACTTCCGCGCTCATGCCATCGCCTCCGCGCCCCGCACGATCCGCGACACCCACCACAGCCCGAGGCCCTCCAGAACCCCGCCGACGGTCAGACAGCCCAGGCCGGCCGGAGTGTGGAGCAGGACGTGAAGGGGATCCGCGCCGAGGGCGGTGCCGATGAGCAGCCCCAGGGCGGGAAGCCCCGCCAGCATCACCGCCGTCGCCCGGGCACCGGCCAACTGGGCGCTCAGATCCGACCGTTGGTCCCGCTCGGCCCGAAGGGCAGCTGCCAGCCGGTCGAGGCCGGCCGCGAGGCCCGCGCCCTGGTCCACCGCCACGCGCCAGCAGGCGGCGAGTCCGCGCAGGCCCTCGGCCCCCGGTTGCCGCGCCGCCGTCGCGAGGGCCTCCGGCACGTCACCCCCGAACCGTGCCGCTGCCAGTACCGTGGCCTGGGCCTCGGCGAGTCCGCCGCAGTCCCGGGCGCCGCGCAGCAGTGCCTCACCCGGCTGGCGCCCGGCCCGCACCTCGCCCGCGAGCGCCGAGCACAGGGCGATGACCTCGCCGGCACGTCGTTCCCGGTCCCGGCGCACTCGCCCGGCCAGCCGGGCCTTCCGCAGCAACGGCACCCCGGCCGCTCCGAGCACGACCGGCAGTACCGAAGCCCCCAGTACCGCGATCAGCACTCCGGCCGCCGGCGCCCACCACTCGGTCCGCCACCGGGCCCGCACCCACCTCGGCAAACCAGCTCTCGTCCGCCACCCGGACGGATCGGCACCGACAGCTCCCCCTCCCGCGAACAGCAGCCGGGCCCGGCGTGCCGCCGAGTCCCGTCGGACCAGCAGCCCCGCGGCCGCTCCCCCGCAGGCCACCGCGGCTCCCATGGACATCGCCGCCGTCCCCGTCATCCCGAGCACCATGCCGTCACCCCGTTCACCGCCCTCGGCTCCTTTCCGGCTCCGTCACCGGCCGGTTCTCCGGAGCCCCGTGTCCACTCGTCAGACCGCGGCTCGTCTCGGCCCGGCCTCCCGAGCCCACCGCCCAGCCGCCGGCCGGCCCGCCCCCGGCACCCTCACCGCGCAGCAGTCCCCGCAGCCGCTCCCACCCGCCCTCGCGCACGAACGCCTTCTCTCCCCACCGCAGCGCCGGCACGGTCCGCACCAGCCCCGACGGTTCGCGCTCCAGCACGTGCACCTCGGCGATGCGCCGCCGCCCGGCGCGGTCGCGTGCGAGGTGCAGGACGACCGAGAGGGCGGCCGCCACCTGGCTGTGCAGGGCGGCCCGGTCCAGCCCGGCGGCCGTGCCGAGGGCCTCCAGCCGGGCGGGGACGTCGGCGGCGGCGTTCGCGTGCACCGTTCCGCAGCCGCCCTCGTGTCCCGTGTTCAACGCGGCCAGCAGGTGCACCACTTCGGGCCCGCGCACCTCACCCACCACCAGCCGGTCGGGTCGCATCCTCAGCGCCTGGCGGACCAGGTCCTCGAGGGTGACGAGGCCCGCGCCCTCCTGGTTGGCGGGACGGGTCTCCAGCCGCACCACGTGGGGATGGTCCGGCCGCAGTTCCGCCGAGTCCTCGGCGAGGACGATCCGTTCGTCCGGCCCGACCAGGCCGAGCAGGGCGCTCAGCAGCGTCGTCTTCCCGCTGCCGGTGCCGCCGCTGACCAGGAAGGAAAGCCGGGCGTCGAGCAGTGCGCGCAGGACCCGGTCCCCGCCGGGCGGCACCGTGCCCGCCGCGACCAGTTCCCCGAGGGTGAAGGCCCGCGGCCGGACCACCCGGAGCGACAGGCAGGCGCAGTCCACGGCCACCGGTGGCAGCACGGCGTGCAGCCGGGTGCCGTCGGGCAGCCGGGCGTCGGCCCAGGGGCGGGCGTCGTCCAGCCGGCGTCCCGCCACAGCGGCCAGGCGCTGCGCCAGCCTCCGCACGGCCGCGGCGTCCGCGAACCGTACCGGCGTCAACTCCAGCCCGCCGCCCCGGTCCACCCAGACCCGGTCCGGACCCGACACCAGCACGTCGGTCACCGACGGGTCGGCGAGCAGCGGCTCCAGCGGCCCGCTGCCGACCAGTTCGGACCGCAGCCGTGCCGCGGCCCCCAGAACCTCGGCGTCCCCGAGCACCCGGCCCTGCTCCCGCAGGGCCTGCGCCACGCGTGCGGGGGTCGGCTCCGCCCCGCTGTCGGCCAGCCACCGCCGTACGCCGTCGAGCAGGTCCGCGCCCTCGAGTCCGGCCAGCGTGCTCATGCCGCACCCGCCTCGACCAGCGCCCGCTCCCAGAACTCCCGGCAGAACCGGGCGAGCGGTCCGCGTGGGGCCGCACCCGGGGGTGCCGCACCTCCGTCCGGCCGCAGCAACCCCGGCTCGACCGGCACCTCGCCGGCCAACGGCAGCCCCAGCAGCCGGGCCACCTCCCGGTCGTCGAGCCCCGGCGCGTGCGGGCCGCGGACCGCCACCCGCAGATCCCGCAGGACCATGCCGACCGCGGACGCCACCCGGCCGGCAGCGGCCACGGCCCGCAGTTCGGAGGGCACCACCAGCACGCCCACGTCGAGCTGGGTGAGCACCTCGGCGACACCGTCGTCGATCCGGCGCGGCAGGTCGACCACTACCGTGCCGCCCCGCCGGCGTGCCGCCGCCAGAACCGCGCGCACCGCCTGGGGCGGGACAGCGATCCGGTCGCCCCGGTCCCAGCTGAGCACCCGCAGCGAGTGCAGCTCGGGCAGCGACTCCTCCAGGGCGCCCCCGCCGACGCGCCCTCGTGAGGACGCGAACGCCGGCCAGCGCAGACCCTCGGCCGTCTCCCCGCCGAGCAGGACATCGAGTCCGCCGCCCAGCGGATCGGCGTCCACCAGCAGGGTGCGCAGTCCCTCTCGCGCGGAGGTGACGGCGAGGGCGCAGGCGAGCGTGGACGCGCCGGCCCCGCCGCGGCCGCCGATGACTCCGACGGTGAGGGCCGGCCGGCCGACGCCCTCGGCGACGTCGGCGATCCGGTCGACCAGCCACTGCTCGCCGTCGGGCAGCATCAGGACGTGCTCGGCGCCGATCTCGACGGCCCGCCGCCACACCCCCGAGTCGTCCTGGTCCCGTCCGACGAGGACGACACCCTTCCTGCGGGCGGCGCCGCGCACCCGCCGCGCCGCGTCGTCGCCCACGAGGACGAGCGGTGCGGCCTCCCACCGGCCTCTGCGCTCGGGCACCCCGTGGTGCACCTCGGGTGTGGCGCCCGCCGCGGCGCACAGGCGCAGCAGGTCGTCGAGAAGGTCGGTGTCCTCGGTGACGATCAGCGGTCCACCCTGCCGCCCTGCGGCGGGCGGCGGATCGTGTGTGACGGTTCCGGCCACGGTCTCCATCCCCCTTCACTGCTCACAGAGCCCCTGCGGCCCCGCGATTGCCAAAACGCCGGGAGAACCGGCAACGCGGCTCCCTCGGAACGGCCGACGGAAACCGGCCAAACGCCTCCCCGCAATCGCCGGGCGGCCAAGGAAGTCGCCGCGAGCGGGGTGCGCTGGAATCACGGTGCAGCGATCCCGGAAAACGTGTGGATCTTGGTGGAAAACTGTGGACGGCCCGGGGGTTGTGAATATCGTCGTCACCCAAACCGGTGAGGCCGTCAGGCCCTCTGTGCGACCTCCACAGAGGAGTCCGACGACTACAGTCAGTGACGGTTCCGGGGCGCGCCGGAGGAGCGGCCGCAGCCGCTGCGAGACGGCGTCAAGGCCGTGCGAAGGAAGGAAAAACCCACCCGGACATGCGACGACCCCCGCCGGGGGGGAGAGCGGGGGTCGTCCCCACGGCCGACTCGGGGGGGGAGGAGTCGGGCCGGGTTAGCACGGTCGCGAACGATCCGTGACTTCCATGGTGTACCCGAGAGCCCTCTCAGGCAAACCCACGCGCCACACCTTACGCCGAATGGGCTGCCCCTATGCTCAAGGGCGTGGAAAACCACTCCTTGCCCCGCACAGCGGCCTTCTTTGACCTGGACAAGACGGTCATTGCGAAGTCGAGCACGCTCACCTTCAGCAAGTCGTTCTACCAAGGCGGTCTGATCAACCGCAGGGCCGTCTTGCGGACCGCGTACTCCCAGTTCGTCTTCCTGGCCGGCGGCGCCGACCACGAACAGATGGAGCGCATGCGCGCCTACCTGTCCGCGCTGTGCCGCGGCTGGAACGTCCAGCAGGTCAAGGAGATCGTCGCCGAGACGCTGCACGACCTGATCGACCCGATCATCTACGACGAGGCCGCCTCCCTCATCGAGGGGCACCACACCGCCGGCCGCGACGTGGTGATCGTGTCCACGTCGGGCGCGGAGGTGGTCGAGCCGATCGGTGAACTCCTCGGCGCCGACCGGGTGGTGGCCACCCGCATGGTCGTCGGTGAGGACGGCTGCTTCACCGGCGAGGTGGAGTACTACGCGTACGGCCCCACGAAGGCGGAGGCCGTCCGGGAGCTGGCCGCCTCCGAGGGGTACGACCTCAGCCGCTGCTACGCCTACAGCGACTCGGCCACGGACGTACCGATGCTGGAGTCCGTCGGCCATCCCTATGCCGTGAACCCGGACCGGGCGCTGCGCCGCGAGGCCCTCGCGCGGGGCTGGCCGATCCTGGACTTCCACCGTCCGGTGCGGCTCAAGCAGCGCATGCCCGCCTTCTCGGTGCCGCCGCGTCCGGCGCTCGTCGCGATCGCCGCGATAGGCGCGGCGGCGGCGACCGCGGGACTCGTCTGGTACGCCAGCAGGCGCCGCGCATCGGTCGCCTGATCCACCCCGCACGGACGCCCTGTTTGAACCTAAAAGTAAAGAACTGCGGCCCGGACTTCCGCTACCACCGGGTCAGGAGTACAAAGGATTCAACGGCCCGCGAGACCAAGGACATCCGAAAGGATCACCTTTAACACGCATTTGGCCCCACGGACCGCGCATGAACACCGGGCACCCACGCGACGTCGACCCGTCGATTACGGGCCAGCCGCACCAGGTGACGGGCAAAGTCCCCGGCCTGATGGGCACATATCGAGGACGCTTGGTAACCCGATGGTCATGCCAGCGGCGGTACGAGTTCTCGTACCGCCGCATTTTCGTGTTCCGGACGTTCCGGAGGTTCCGAACGCTCCGGGATGCGCCGCGGCGTCACGCGGCTCCGCGCTGCAGTGCCTCGCACACCGCCGTCGACTCCCGGGCGCCCAGCTCGACCGCCCTGCCGCAGTGGGCGATCCACGCGGCCATTCCCTCCGGAGTGCCGGAGGCGTAGCCGTCGAGCGCCTTCAGGTAGGCGGCGCGGCCCAGTTCGCCGTGACCGACCTCGGCCGGGCAGACGGACTTCGGGTCCAGGCCGCTGCCGACCAGGACGATCCGCTCGGCGGTGCGCGCGACCAGGCCGTTGTGCGAGGTGAAGGGGCGCAGCGCCAGCAGCTCGCCGTGCACCACGGCCGCCGTGACCAGGGCGGGCGCGGAGCCGCCCGCGACGATCAGTTCGGCGAGTCCCTCCAGCCGGCCGTGCGTCTCGGCGGCGCCGGGCAGGGGCAGGCCGACGAGGGGTTCGTCGACCGGCTCGCCCTCCTGGCGGGGGCGGCCCACGTGGTCGGCCTGTGCGGCGTCCGCCACGAGGTGCAGCCGGGCGAGGACCCGCAGCGGTGACTGCCGCCAGATCGACAGCAGCTGGCCCGCCTCCGCGGTGAGCCGCAGGGCGGCGCCCACGGTGCGCGCCTCGGCGTCCCCGCTGAAGTCCGTACGGCGGCGCACCTCCTCCAGGGCCCAGTCCGCACCCGACAGCGCGGCCGAACCGCGGGCACCGCGCAGGGCCGCCTCGGAGGTGATCTCGTTGCTGCGCCGCCGCATGATCCGGTGCCCGTAGACCCGGTCCACGGCCTTGCGCACGGACTCCACGGAATCGGCCACGCCGGGCAACGCGCCCAGGGCCGCGAGCGGATCGGTCGCACCTGCTGTACTCATGAGTACGACCCTACGCATCCCGCGGCCCCGCCCTGCGGCGGAGTGGCCTTCTTCACGCGCGCGTGGAGCGGAGGAAGGCCACCGGGAGGACTAGTCCCTGGCCGCCGGGGCGCCCGGTACGCCCTTCGGCGCCGGAGCCGGGCGGCCCGACAGGAAGGCCTCCCAGCCGCCCTTGGGCGCCTCCCCCACCTTCAGGGTGCGCAGCTTCTCCAGCGTCTTGGGGTCCTGCGCGTCCAGCCAGTCCGCGAGCTGGCGGAACGACACGCAGCGCACCTCCTCCTTGGTGCACACGGTCTCGATGACCTCCTCGACGGCGCGCATGTAGGTGCCGCCGTTCCAGGACTCGAAGTGGTTGCCGATGATCAAGGGCGCGCGGTTGCCGTCGTACGCCCTCTGGAAGCCCGCGAGGAGCCCGTCGCGCATCTGGTCGCCCCAGAAGTCGTGCATGGCGGGGTTGCCCTGGGTCTTGGTGCCCGACTGGTTGACCATGAAGTTGTAGTCCATGGTGAGCTGCTCGAAGGAGTGGCCGGGGAACGGCACGAGCTGCATGGACAGGTCCCACAGGCCCTGCTTCCGCTTGGGCCAGACCTGGTCGTTGACGCCGCTGGTGTCGTAGCGGAAGCCCAGGTCGCGGGCGGCCCGCATGAAGTTGTGCTGGCCCTCGAGGCAGGGCGTGCGGGCGCCGATCAGCTCCTTGTCGTAGTCGAAGGGCAGCGGGGCCGCGTCCTTCATGCCGGTGCTGGTCTTCCAGGTCTTCACGAACTGCTTGGCCTGGGAGATCTCGTCCTTCCAGTCCTCCACCGACCACTCGCCGACGCCCCCGCCGCTGCCGCAGAAGTGGCCGTTGAAGTGGGTCCCGATCTCGTTGCCCTCCAGCCACGCCAGGCGCAGCTGCTTGGCGGTGGCGGCGATGCCGCTGCGGTCGTTGAAGCCGATGTCGGAGCGGCCCGGGGAGTGCTGGGGCGGCCGGTACCGGTCGCGCTTCTCCTCGGGCAGCATGTACACGCCGCTCAGGAAGTACGTCATGGTCGCCTTGTTCTCCTTGGCGACCTTGCGGAAGTGCGAGAACAGCTTCTGGCTGTCCTCGCCGGCGCCGTCCCACGAGAAGACGACGAACTGCGGCGGCTTCTGGCCCGGGCGCAGCCGCTCGGGGGTGGGCAGGTGCGGCTGGGCGCCGGTGTAGGCGGTGGAGCCGTCCCCGATCAGGCGGACCATGCTCTTCGGGGCCTGGGCGGGCTTCGCCTTGGACGGTTCGGGGTTGCTTTGCCGGGGGGTGCCGGTCCCGCAACCGGCGAGCGATGCGGCGCAGACCGCGGCGATCACGGAGCACACGGCGATCCTGTGGGTGGCGGCCATGTTCCGCCCACCTTCTTCCTTCTCTCGGGTGCCGACAGCGCCGCCAAATTCGCACGACCCGGGGAAGGAATTAGTACGACAAGCCGATCAAATATCCACGCCACTCTTCCGGATGATGCATTCACCCATTTGCCCGGAAAGTCTATGCCCCTCCTTTACTCTGCATTACGATCCGTTTACCGAGCGTTGATTCATCCCGCCGATTCACGCCGTGACCCACGGCCGCGACCGACCCCGCCGGAGCGGGGACCCCAGTCATGCGACCGCGCAGCCCCGGAGGAGACGGGAATCCATGTCAGCCTGCGTCCCCACCCGCGCCGCCGACCCGAACCGGACCGAGTGCACCCATCCACCCCACAGCCCGCCGCCCACCGGCCCCCGCCGCTACCGGATCGCGGGAGCCGACGTGTCGGCCTCGATCGCGGTCTTCCTGATCGCCCTGCCCCTGTCCCTGGGCATCGCCCTCGCCACCGGCGCCCCCCTGCAGGCCGGCCTCGTCGCCGCCGCCGTGGGCGGGCTCGTCGCCGGCCGGCTCGGCGGCTCCGCGCTCCAGGTGAGCGGACCGGCCGCCGGCCTCACCGTCGTCACCGCCGACCTCATCCAGCGCTACGGCTGGCGGACGACCTGCGCCATCACCGTCCTCGCGGGGCTCGCCCAACTCGGTCTGGGCTGCCTGCGCGTGGCCCGGGGCGCCCTCGCCGTCAGCCCCGCCATCGTGCACGGCATGCTCGCCGGCATCGGCGTCACCATCGCCGTCGCCCAGCTGCACATCGTGCTCGGCGGCACTCCGCAGAGCTCCGTGCCGGACAACCTGCGTGCGCTGCCCGCACAGTTGGCGGACATGCGCCCGGCGTCGGTGTCGGTGAGCGTGCTCACCCTGACCCTGCTGCTGCTCTGGCCGAGACTGCCCGGCCGGGCCGGCCGGGTGCTGCGCAAGGTCCCGGCCGCGCTCGTGGCCGTCGCAGGGGCCACCGCGGTCGCCGTGCTCACGGGCCTGCGCCTGCCCAAGGTCGACCTGCCGTCCTGGAGCAACCACGCGCTGGCCGGGCTCCCCGAGGGCCCCGTACTGGGCCTCGCCGCCGCCGTGCTCACGACGACCCTGGTGTGCAGCGTGCAGTCGCTGCTCGGCGCGGTCGCCGTGGACAAGCTGGTGGCCGGCCGCCCGGGCCTGCCCGCCCGGGTCGGACGCTCCGACCTCGACCGTGAACTGCTCGGGCAGGGAGCCGCCAACATCGTCTCCGGCTCGCTCGGCGGACTGCCCATCGCCGGTGTCGCGGTGCGCAGCACGGCGAACGTGCACGCGGGGGCGGTGAGCCGGAACTCCACGATGCTGCACGGCGTTCTCGTGGTGTTCGCCGCACTGCTGATGGTCCCGATCCTCGAGTTCATCCCCCTCGCCTCGCTCGCCGCCCTGGTGATGGCCGTCGGCATCCAGATGGTGTCCCTGAACCACATCCGCACGGTGACCCGCCACCGAGAGGTGTGGGTCTACGCCGTGACGACCCTGGGCGTGGTGCTGCTCGGCGTCCTCCAGGGCGTGGCGCTGGGGGTCGCCATGGCCGTCGGCGTCGCCCTGCACCGCCTCACCCGCACCCGCATCACGCACGAGGAGAGGGAAGGAGTCCATCACGTCCACGTCAGAGGGCAGTTGACGTTCCTCGCCGTGCCGCGGCTCAGCCGGGCCCTGCACCTCGTGCCGCACGGTGCCGACGCCGTCGTCGAGCTCGACGGGTCGTTCATGGACCACGCCGCGTACGAGACGCTGCAGGACTGGCAGAAGACGCACACCTCGCAGGGCGGCGGCGTGGAGATCACCGGACGCCATCCCGGCATCCGCATCTCCGAGCCCCAGGACTTCACCGGCTGCCGCTGCCGGCCCTGGACGCCCTGGCGCAATCACCAGTGCGACCGCCCCCGGCCCGCCGGCCCGGAGCAGGAGCGGGACACGGCGGGGAGGACGGACGATTCACAGCCGGAGCCGTCGGGCACGGCGAGCACCGGTGGGGGCAGTGGGCACGAACTGGCGCGCGGCATCAGCGCGTTCCAGCGCAACACCGCACCCCTGGTGCGCAGCGAGCTGGCCCGGCTGGCACGTGAGGGGCAGCGGCCTTCGCAGCTCTTCCTGACCTGCGCCGACTCCCGGTTGGTCACGTCGATGATCACCTCCAGTGGCCCGGGGGATCTGTTCGTGGTGCGCAACGTGGGCAACCTCGTCCCCCGCCCGGGCGAGGAGAGCGGTGACGACTCGGTGGCCGCGGCGATCGAGTACGCCGTGGACGTACTGGGCGTGCGCTCCCTCACCGTGTGCGGACACTCGGGGTGCGGTGCCATGCAGGCCCTGCTCGACGCCGAGCCCGGCGGTGAGCGGACCCCGCTGCAGCGGTGGCTGCGGCACGGCATGCCGAGCCTGGAGCGGATGGGTGACGGGAGCCGGCCCTGGAGCAGACTGGCCGGCCGGATGCCCGAGGACGCGGTCGAGCAACTGTGCCTGACCAACGTCGTCCAGCAGCTGGAGCACCTGCGCGCCCACGAGTCGGTGGCCCGTGCCCTGGACAAGGGGGCGCTGGAGCTGCAGGGCATGTACTTCCACGTGGGCGAGGCGGAGGCGTATCTGCTCACCGAGACGGAGGCCGGTGGCGTCTTCGACCGCGTCCTCGACCGCGTACGGGAGGCGGACGTGACGGCGTGAGCCGGTCGGCACGATGAGCGGGCAGGGCGTGCAGCCGCGTGGCGGGCGCGGCCGCACGCCCTGGCCCCTGGCCCGCCGCCCCGGCACCCTCACCCACGCGCCCCTGCCGTCCCCTCTCCTGCCGCCGCTCGTCGCCTGCCGCCCGGCACGCGGCACTACGCATCCCGGACCCTGCCCCTCGTACCCCGCCGCACCCCGCGCCCCGCGCCCCGCGCCCCGCGTGAACTTTCCCTGGTCGGCGTCCGTGGGTACGGATGACCCCGGTCCCCGGCAGCACCGCCACCAGCACCGTCGACAGGTCTAAACCAATCGGCGGTCGGCCCTTGTCAGCGCACCCCCGGGTCTGATGAGCTGTGGCTTGGGACACAACGGACACCCTGGGAAAGGCAGATGCCGTGAGCAACGAAAGCCTGGCCAACCTCTTGAAGGAGGAGCGACGCTTCTCGCCCCCCGCCGACCTGGCCGCGAACGCCAACGTCACCGCGGAGGCGTACGAACAGGCCAAGGCTGACAGGCTCGGCTTCTGGGCCGAGCAGGCCCGCCGGCTGACCTGGGCCAAGGAGTTCACCGAGATCCTCGACTGGTCGAACCCGCCGTTCGCCAAGTGGTTCAAGGACGGCGAGCTCAACGTCGCCTACAACTGCGTCGACCGGCACGTCGAGGCCGGGTACGGCGACCGCGTCGCCATCCACTTCGAGGGCGAGCCCGGCGACAGCCGCGCCATCACCTACGCCGAGCTCAAGGACGAGGTCTCCAAGGCGGCCAACGCGCTGCTGGAGCTCGGAGTTCAGGCCGGGGACCGGGTCGCGGTCTACATGCCGATGATCCCCGAGACGGCGATCGCGATGCTGGCCTGCGCCCGCATCGGCGCCGCGCACTCGGTCGTGTTCGGCGGCTTCTCCTCCGACGCCCTCGCCACCCGCATCCAGGACGCCGACGCGCGCGTGGTCATCACCTCCGACGGCGGTTACCGCCGCGGCAAGCCGTCCGCGCTGAAGCCGGCCGTGGACGAGGCCGTCGAGAAGGCGGGCAACGTCGAGCACGTCCTGGTCGTGCGCCGCACGGGCCAGGAGGTCGCGTTCACCGAGGGCCGCGACGTGTGGTGGCACGAGCTCGTGGAGCGGCAGAGCGCCGAGCACGCCCCGCAGGCGTTCAGCGCCGAGCACCCGCTGTTCATCCTCTACACCTCGGGCACCACGGGGAAGCCGAAGGGCATCCTGCACACCACCGGCGGCTACCTCACCCAGACCGCCTACACCCACCACGCTGTCTTCGACCTCAAGCCGGAGACCGACGTCTACTGGTGCACCGCCGACGTCGGCTGGGTCACCGGCCACTCGTACATCGTCTACGGCCCGCTGGCCAACGGCGCGACGCAGGTCATGTACGAGGGCACGCCCGACACCCCGCACCAGGGCCGCTTCTGGGAGATCGTGCAGAAGTACGGCGTGACGATCCTCTACACGGCGCCGACCGCGATCCGCACGTTCATGAAGTGGGGCGACGACATCCCCGCCAAGTTCGACCTGTCCAGCCTGCGCGTGCTGGGCTCGGTGGGCGAGCCGATCAACCCCGAGGCGTGGGTCTGGTACCGCAAGAACATCGGCGGCGACCGCACCCCGGTCGTCGACACCTGGTGGCAGACCGAGACCGGCTCGATGATGATCACCCCGCTGCCGGGCGTGACCGCCACCAAGCCCGGCTCGGCGCAGACGCCGCTGCCCGGCATCTCCGCGACGGTCGTCGACGACGAGGCCAACGAGGTGCCGAACGGCGGGGGCGGCTACCTGGTGCTCACCGAGCCCTGGCCGTCGATGCTGCGCACCATCTGGGGCGACGACCAGCGGTTCCTCGACACCTACTGGTCGCGCTTCGAGGGCAAGTACTTCGCCGGTGACGGCGCCAAGAGGGACGACGACGGCGACATCTGGCTGCTGGGCCGGGTCGACGACGTCATGCTCGTCTCCGGGCACAACATCTCCACCACCGAGGTCGAGTCCGCGCTGGTGTCGCACCCCTCGGTCGCCGAGGCGGCCGTGGTCGGCGCGGCGGACGAGACGACCGGGCAGGCGATCGTCGCGTTCGTGATCCTGCGCGGTACGGCCGCCGAGACCGAGGACCTGGTCGGCGAGCTGCGCACGCACGTCGGCAACACCCTCGGGCCGATCGCCAAGCCCAAGCGGATCCTGCCCGTCGCCGAGCTGCCCAAGACACGCTCCGGCAAGATCATGCGCCGGCTGCTGCGGGACGTCGCCGAGAACCGCCAGCTGGGTGACGTGACCACGCTGACGGACTCCACGGTCATGGACCTCATCCAGGCCAAGCTGCCGGCCGCGCCCAGCGAGGACTGACCTGCGCGCAGGCATGGCACGGGCCGCGGAGGGCACCCGGTGAGCGGTACGCCGGGTGCCCTCCGCGCACCTCCACCGCAGATCAAGGGATGCGGGCGACCACTCCCTTAGCTAAGCTAAGAAACACAAGTGCTCCATGGTGCGCCGGGAAGTCTGGTCGGCATGTGTTCCGCCCTGCCCGTCTCCCGGAGGTCCTCCCCGTGACTGCGCCCCGTCCCACCACCACCCGCAAGGTCCTCAGCCGGCTGTCGCTGCCCGAGCGGACCTATGTGGCGGACGCGCTGCGCACCGAGACCGTGGGCGGCGTGCTCCTGCTCGTCGCCGCCGTCGCCGCGCTGCTCTGGGCGAACATCCCGGGCCTGCACGGCAGCTACGAAAGCGTTTCCGACTTCCACTTCGGCCCCGCCGCCCTCGGACTCGATCTCTCGGTCGCGCACTGGGCCGCCGACGGGCTGCTCGCGGTCTTCTTCTTCGTCGCCGGCATCGAACTCAAACGCGAACTCGTCGCGGGCGATCTGCGCGATCCCAAGGCGGCCGCCCTCCCGGTCGTCGCCGCGCTGTGCGGCATGGCCGTACCGGCGCTCGTGTACACGCTCACCAGCCTCGGCGGCGGCGGCTCGCTGGCGGGCTGGGCGGTGCCGACCGCCACGGACATCGCCTTCGCCCTCGCCGTGCTGGCGGTCATCGGCACGTCGCTGCCCAGCGCCCTGCGGGCCTTCCTGCTCACCCTGGCCGTGGTCGACGACCTCTTCGCCATCCTGATCATCGCGGTCTTCTTCACCGACAGCCTGAACTTCGCGGCGCTCGGCGGTGCCGTCGCCGGACTGGTCGTGTTCTGGCTGCTGCTGCGCACCGGGGTGCGCGGCTGGTACGTGTACGTGCCGCTCGCGCTGGTGATCTGGGCGCTGATGTACAACAGCGGCGTCCACGCCACCATCGCCGGTGTCGCCATGGGATTGATGCTGCGCTGCCACCGCCGCGAGGGCGAGGACGTCTCCCCCGGCGAGCACATCGAACACCTCGTGCGGCCCCTGTCGGCGGGGCTGGCCGTGCCGCTGTTCGCGTTGTTCAGCGCGGGCGTCTCCATCTCGGGCGGGGCCCTCGCGGACGTGTTCACCCAGCCGGAGACGCTCGGGGTCGTCCTGGGCCTGGTGGTCGGCAAGGCCCTCGGCATCTTCGGCGGAACCTGGCTGACGGCCCGTTTCACCCGGGCCTCGCTCAGTGACGAACTCGCCTGGGCGGACGTGTTCGCCGTGTCGAGCCTCGCCGGCATCGGCTTCACCGTCTCCCTGCTCATCGGCGAACTCGCCTTCGAGGGCGACGAGGCGATGACCGGCGAGATCAAGGCGGCGGTCCTGATCGGGTCGCTCGTCGCCGCGACACTCGCCACCGTGCTGCTGAAGATACGGAACGCCAAGTACCGCAGCCTGTGCGAGAACGAGAACCGGGACGAGGACGCCGACGGCATCCCGGACGTCTACGAGGAGGACGACCCGGCCTACCACCTGCGGCTCGCCGACATCTACGAGCGCAAGGCCGCAGAGCACCGCCGGATCGCCCGGGAGAAGGCGGCCGCGCGCCACGAGCTTGCCGAAGTGCCGGGCGGGGCAGGCGAGGACCACCACCGTCCGGCATGATCTGACGAGACGGTACAAAAGACGGAACCGTACGCAGTCGGGCCGGACGCACAGGACGACCGTGTGCGGGTCCGGCAGGAGTAGCGGAAATCGGACCGTACGCGAAAGAGGGAGACCGCGATGAGCGCACCCGACGGCAGCCCGGTCGGCGCCGAACGCAGCATCGGCCAGCTGTTCGCCACGGCGACGGCGGAAATGTCGGCGCTGGTGCACGACGAGATCGCGCTGGCGAAGGCGCAGCTCAAGCAGGACGTCAAGCGCGGTGCGACCAGTGGCGGCGCCTTCTCGCTTGCCGGCGCCGTCCTGGTGTTCTCCCTGCCGATGCTGAACTTCGCGCTGGCGTACGGCATCCGGACCTGGTCGGACTGGAACCTCGCCGTCTGCTTCCTGCTGTCCTTCGCCGCGAACGTGCTGGTGGCGGGCGGGCTGGCGCTGATCGGCGTGGTCTTCGCGAAGAAGGCCAAGAAGAGCAAGGGCCCGCAGAAGGTCGCCGCGTCGATGAAGGAGAGCGCGGTCGTCCTGCAGAACGCCAAGCCGCACCCGCGCCCCGAGCTCCCGAAGGACCGGGTCCCCGAGGCCATCGAGGCTGTGGCACGCTCGTCGTCATGACGGACCCCGCCCCGCCCCCGGCTCCCTCGGCCTCGGCCGTCCTCCTGGACGGCCCCTGGAGCCACCGCGACGTCGCCGCCAACGGCGCCCGCTTCCACATCGCCGAGCTGGGCGACGGGCCGCTGGTGCTGCTGCTGCACGGGTTCCCGCAGTTCTGGTGGACCTGGCGGCACCAGCTGGTGGCGCTCGCCGACGCGGGGTTCCGGGCCGTGGCCATGGACCTGCGGGGCGTCGGGGGCAGTGACCGCACGCCGCGCGGTTACGACCCCGCCAACCTCGCGCTCGACGTCACCGGCGTCATCCGCTCCCTCGGCGAGCCCGACGCCGCGCTGGTCGGCCACGACCTGGGCGGATACCTCGCCTGGACGGCCGCCGCGATGCGCCCCAAGCTGGTGCGGCGGCTGGCGGTCGCGTCGATGCCGCATCCGCGGCGCTGGCGCGCCGCCATGCTGCGCGACGTCAAGCAGACCCGTGCCGGTTCACACATCTGGGGGTTCCAGCGCCCCTGGATCCCCGAGCGGCAGCTCACCGCCGACGACGGGGCGCTCGTCGGGGACCTGATCCGCGACTGGTCCGGGCCGCGCCCGCCCGAGGACGAGGCGCTGGAGAACTACCGCCGCGCCATGTGCATCCCCTCCGCGGCGCACTGCGCGGTCGAGCCGTACCGCTGGATGGTGCGCTCCCTGGCCCGGCCCGACGGCATCCAGTACAACCGCCGGATGAAGCGGCCCGTGCGGGTGCCGACGCTGCATCTGCACGGCTCGCTCGACCCCGTGATGCGCACGCGCAGCGCGGCCGGTTCCGGGGAGTACGTCGAAGCCCCGTACCGCTGGCGCCTGTTCGACGGCCTCGGTCACTTCCCGCACGAGGAGGACCCGGTCGCGTTCTCGGCGGAACTCGTCAACTGGCTGCGGGATCCCGAACCCGACCGGTGACCGCCGGGTGGCGCCCGGTACGCCCCGGTCTGAACGCGTGCCCGACGAACGGCCACTTGCCCGGCGCATAGGCCAATTGGCCGCCGCCGAAGCGGTTATGGACCATGGGGCGGGGGCACACGTCCGGGTATGGGCTGGACGCACGACTACAGTGACGCAACCCGCAGTCGCCGCTCGGCGAGCGGTACGAACCCCTACCGGCGAAGCGGCGCACCGCAGATGGTGACCGCCGATCCCCGGGTGGGAATCCCGCGCATCCTCCGCCGGCGGGCCCGGTGGGTCTCCGTACGCCTGCGTCACCCACGCGACTGAGTTGTCACTCGTGTGAGTGACAACCCGGCGGTTCCTCCCCAGGGTGCCTAGAGCGCGCAGCTGTCGCTGTCCACCTGCTGGTCGGCGGTGCGCCCCTTGGTGATGTCCTCGCGGATCTCGTCCACGGTGAGCGCGTACCCCGTCTCGGCGTCGTCGAGGCTCTTGGCGAAGACGACGCCGTAGACCTTGCCGTCGGGGGTGAGCAGCGGGCCGCCGGAGTTGCCCTGGCGGACGGTCGCGTACAGGGAGTAGACGTCGCGGCGGACCGTGCCGCGGTGGTAGATGTCCGGGCCGTTGGCCGTGATGCGTCCGCGCACGCGCGCGGCCCGCACGTCGTACGCCCCGTTCTCCGGGAAGCCCGCGACGATGGCGCTGTCGCCGCTGGTCGCGTCCTTGTCGGTGAACCGCAGCACGGGCGCCTCGAGGTCCGGCACGTCCAGGACGGCGATGTCGCGCCGCCAGTCGTAGAGCACGACCTCGGCGTCGTACTTCCTGCCCTCGCCGCCTATCTGCACGGTCGGCTCGTCGACGCCGCCGACTACGTGCGCGTTGGTCATGACCCGGCGGTCGGCGAAGACGAAGCCGGTGCCTTCCAGGACCTTCCCGCAGCCGGGGGCCGTGCCCATCACCTTGACGATGGAGCGCTGGGCGCGGGTGGCGACCGGGCTGTGCGCCAGCGCCGGGTCGGGCGGCCGGACGTCGGTGATCGGCTCGTTGGAGAACGGGCTGAAGACCTGCGGGAAGCCGTTCTGTGCGAGGACGGAGGAGAAGTCCGCGAACCAGGTGGCCGCCTGGTCGGGCAGCGCCTGCGAGACGCCCAGCAGCACCTTGGAGCTGCGGACCTCCTTGCCGAGCGTGGGCAGGGTGGTGCCCGCGAGGGCCGAGCCGATCAGCCAGGCGACCAGGAGCATCGCCACGACGTTGACCAGGGCGCCGCCCGTGGCGTCCAGCGCCCGGGCCGGGGACCAGGTGATGTGCCGGCGCAGCTTGTTGCCGAGGTGGGTGGTCAGGGCCTGTCCGACGGAGGCGCAGACGATGACCACGACGACCGCGACGACGGCGGCGGTCGTGCTCACCTCCGCCTTGTCCGTCAGCGCGTCCCAGATGACGGGCAGCACGTAGACCGCGACGAGGCCGCCGCCCAGGAAGCCGATCACCGACAGGATGCCGACGACGAACCCCTGGCGGTACCCCACGACCGCGAACCACACGGCGGCGACCAGCAACAAGATGTCCAGCACGTTCACGGAGGCCACCCTGTCATGCGCGCCAGTCGAGCGGGACCTGCTTCTCCCGGTCCCAGGGCCGCTCCCAGCCCGCGAAGTGCATCAGCCGGTCGATGATGCCGGCTGTGAAGCCCCAGACGAGGGCCGATTCGACCATGAATGCCGGACCTCGGTGACCGCTGGGGTGGACAGCGGTGGCCCGGTTCGCCGGATCCGTGAGATCGGCCACGGGGACGGTGAAGACCCGGGCGGTCTCGGCCGGGTCGACCACCCCGACCGGGCTCGGCACCCTCCACCAGCCCAGTACGGGCGTGACGACGAAGCCGCTGACCGGGATGTACAGCCGGGGCAGGACGCCGAACAACTGCACGCCGGACGGGTCGAGGCCGGTCTCCTCCTCGGCTTCGCGCAGAGCGGCGCGCAGCGGGCCGTCACCGGCCGGGTCGCCGTCCTCGGGGTCCAGCGCGCCACCCGGGAAGGAGGGCTGGCCGGCGTGCGAGCGCAGGGAGCTGGCCCGCTCCATCAGCAGCAGCTCGGGTCCGCGCTCGCCCTCCCCGAACAGGACGAGTACGGCGGACTGGCGTCCCGCGCCGTCCTCGGGCGGCAGGAAGCGGCTCAACTGCTGCGGCCGGACCGTCTCGACCGCGTGCACCACGGGGTCCAGCCAGCCGGGCAGGTCCTCCGTGCTCACCGTCACCGGCCCGCCCTGCGTCTCACTCGCGCGCGTCATCGCCACCCCCGTCGTCCTGCCGCTTCCAACGCCCGGTGGCCGGCGGATCGTTCCGCGGACGGCCTTGTTCCACCGATCGGGGAGCTCGTGCGGGGGTGGACAGCGGCGCGCGAGGCGACCGGGCACGCCCCTGGGCTGCCCGGGCCGGCGGTACGGCGGTGCGGGTGGTGCGGGCGGATCATCCGGCCCCCAGCGGCGGCGCCGGTGTGCCGCCCGCGTCGAGGTAGGACTGCGGGGGCCGCAGCCGCTGGCCGGGGAAGCCGCCCTTCTCGTACTTGAGGAGCTTCTTCGCCTTCTCCGGGTCCGTCTCGCCCTCGCCGTAGGCCGGGCACAGCGGGGCGATCGGGCAGGCGCCGCAGGCGGGCTTGCGGGCGTGGCAGATACGGCGGCCGTGCCAGATGACGTGGTGGGACAGGTCCGTCCAGTCGCTCTTGGGGAACAGCGCGCCGACGGCTGCCTCGATCTTGTCCGGGTCGGTCTCGGCGGTCCACCGCCAGCGGCGCACCAGCCGCTGGAAGTGCGTGTCGACGGTGATGCCGGGCCGCCCGAAGGCGTTGCCGAGCACGACGAACGCCGTCTTGCGGCCGACCCCGGGCAGCTTGACCAGGTCCTCCAGCCGGCCGGGCACCTCCCCGCCGAACTCCTCCACCAGGGCCTTCGACAGCCCTATGACCGACTTGGTCTTGGCCCGGAAGAAGCCGGTCGGGCGCAGGATCTCCTCGACCTCCTCGGGGTTGGCGGCGGCCAGGTCCTCCGGGGTGGGGTACCTGGCGAACAGCGCGGGGGTGGTCTGGTTGACGCGCAGGTCCGTGGTCTGCGCCGACAGCACGGTGGCGACGACGAGTTGGAAGGGGTTGTCGAAGTCCAGCTCGGGGTGGGCGTACGGGTAGACCTCGGCCAGCTCGCGGTTGATACGGCGGGCGCGGCGGACCAGGGCCGTGCGCGACTCGTCGCCCGGCGGGTGGACGACCGTTCTCGCGGGAGGGGTGTCCTTGAGACGGGCGGTGGCCTTCTTGGGCGCGACGGCGACCTTCTTCGCGGCCGGCGCCTTCTTCACGGCGGCGGTCTTCCCGACGGCACCGGCCTTCTTGGCGGGCGCCTTCTTGGCGGTGGCCTTCTTCACGGCGGTCTTCTTGGCGGTGGCCTTCCCGGCCGTGGCCTTCTTGGCGGCCGAGGTCTTCTCCGCCACCGGCGCCTGCTCCTTCTCCGCCGCTCGCGTCGCCCTCTTCGCGGGCGCCGCTCCCTTCGCAGCGGGCGTCGTCTCCCCCGAGGCTGCTGTCTTCCTCACCGCCGCCTCCTCTGTCGCTTTCGCCGTTTTCCTACCGCCATCGGGGCTCTGTTCGCCCACAGCGGAATCGCGACGTACCACCACCCGCGCAGCCCCCTCGGCCTGTGCTCTCACCGGCGATTTGGACACCCGGCCAGCCTAAGGCGTGGCACCCTCGCCCGCCCCGGCCCCCGAAGATCGGCGCCCAATTGGACCCCTGCCGCGTACCCCGGGACACGTGTGCGGCATCCTTGTGACAGATCACACTGTTTGGACCGTCCGGCAAAATGGGCACCACGGTCCCCTGGTACGCAGGGGAGCAAGATCCCCTGAGCAGGTCGAAAGGGAGAGAACTCGTGGACGACGTTCTGCGGCGCAATCCGCTCTTCGCGGCGCTCGATGACGAGCAGGCCGCGGAGCTCCGCGCCTCCATGAGTGAGGTGACCCTCGCCCGCGGGGACTCGCTGTTCCACGAGGGCGACCCCGGTGATCGCCTGTACGTGGTCACGGAGGGCAAGGTCAAGCTGCACCGCACGTCGCCCGACGGCCGGGAGAACATGCTGGCCGTGGTCGGCCCCGGCGAGCTGATCGGCGAGCTGTCGCTGTTCGACCCGGGCCCCCGCACGGCGACCGCCACCGCGCTGACCGAGGTGAAGCTGCTCGGCCTCGGCCACCCCGACCTCCAGCCCTGGCTGAACGCCCGCCCCGAGGTGGCCACGGCACTGCTGCGCGCCGTCGCGCGGCGTCTGCGCAAGACCAACGACGCGATGTCCGACCTCGTCTTCTCGGACGTCCCGGGCCGCGTCGCCCGCGCCCTGCTGGACCTGTCCCGCCGGTTCGGCGTGCAGTCCGAGGAGGGCATCCACGTCGTGCACGACCTCACGCAGGAGGAGCTGGCCCAGCTGGTCGGCGCGTCCCGCGAGACGGTCAACAAGGCCCTGGCGGACTTCGCGCAGCGCGGCTGGCTGCGTCTGGAGGCCCGCGCGGTGATCCTCCTGGACGTCGAACGCCTCGCCAAGCGCTCACGCTGAGCGCTGACCCGCCGAGCCGTACGTCATCGGGCCCCGTCCTGCAGGGACGGGGCCCGACGCCGTGTCCCGGGGTGGTGCAGGCGTCCTGCGCGTGAAGGCTGCCCGGCCCCCTAGCCGAGGCGCTGGATGAGGCCGTGTTCCTCCAGGTAGTCCAGCTGGGCGCGGACGGACAGTTCCGCCGCCGGCCACAGGGAGCGGTCCACGTCCGCGTAGACGTGGGCGACCACCTCGGACGGGGTGCGGTGGCCGTCCTCCACGGCCGTCTCCACCTGGGCGAGGCGCTTGGCGCGGTGGGCGAGGTAGTACTCGACGGCACCCTGGGCGTCCTCCAGGACCGGGCCGTGGCCCGGCAGCACCGTGTGGACGCCGTCGTCGACGGTGAGGGACCTCAGGCGGCGCAGGGAGTCCAGGTAGTCGCCGAGGCGGCCGTCGGGGTGGGCCACGACGGTCGTGCCGCGGCCGAGGACGGTGTCGCCGGTCAGGACCGCCCCGTCGGCGGGGATGTGGAAGGACAGGGAGTCGGCGGTGTGTCCGGGGGTCGGCACGACCCGCAGCTCGAGACCGCCGGTGGTGATCACGTCCCCGGCGGTCAGTCCCTCGTCGCCGAGCCGCAGGGCCGGGTCGAGGGCACGCACGCGGGTGCCGGTCAGTTCGGCGAAGCGGGCCGCGCCCTCCGCGTGGTCCGGGTGGCCGTGCGTCAGCAGCGTGAGGGCGACGCGCTTGCCCGCCTGCCCGGCCGTGGCGACGACCCGGCGCAGGTGCCCGTCGTCCAGCGGTCCCGGGTCGACCACGACGGCGAGGTCCGAGTCGGGCTCCGACAGGATCCAGGTGTTGGTGCCGTCCAGGGTCATCGCCGACGCGTTGGGCGCCAGGACGTTGACGGCCCGCGCGGTGGCGGGCCCGGAGAGGACCCCGCCGCGGGGCTGACCGGGCAGGGCTGCGGCGTCCGTCATGCGCTGGCTCCACCCGTCGGGGACGTCGGGACGTGCTTGGTGAACTCGTCGTGTCCCGGCCAGGAGAGCACGATCTCCCCGTCCACCAGGCGCGCGGTGGCCAGCACCGGCGTCAGGTCGCGCTCCGGTGCGGCCGCGAGGGCCTCGGCGGCCGTGCCGTACGCCGTCAGCTGGCGCAGGGTCGCAATCGTCGGCGGCATCATCAGCAACTCGCCCTCGTCGTAACGGGCCGCCGCGTCGCCCGGGGTGATCCACACCGTGCGGTCGGCCTCCGTGGAGGCGTTGCGCGTGCGCTGCCCCTCGGGGAGCGCGGCGACGAAGAACCAGGTGTCGTAGCGCCGGGACTCGAACTCGGGGGTGATCCAGCGCGTCCACGCGCCGAGCAGATCGGAGCGCAGGACGAGGCCGCGGCGGTCGAGGAACTCCGCGAACGACAGCTCCCGGGCGACCAGGGCGGCCCGGTCGGCCTCCCAGCCGGCGCCGGTGGTGTCGCCGACGACCGAGTCGGGCGCCGGGCCGGCGAGCAGCACGCCCGCCTCCTCGTACGTCTCCCGGACGGCCGCGCAGACGATCGCCTGGGCCTCCGCCTCGCCGACGCCGAGCCGCCGGGCCCACCACGCGCGCGTGGGACCCGCCCAGCGGACCTGGTGGTCGTCGTCGCGCGGGTCCACACCGCCGCCCGGGTACGCGTACGCGCCCCCGGCGAAAGCCATGGAGGCGCGTCGGCGCAGCATGTGGACGGCGGGGCCGCTGCCCGTGTCCTTCAGGAGCATGACGGTGGCCGCGCGTTTCGGGGTCACCGGAGTGAGGGTCCCCGCCGCGAGGGCGCGGATGCGGTCCGGCCACTCCGCGGGGTACCACTGACCGTTCGCCATGGGCGCGAGGCTATCCCGTGACGGCCGGATGTTCGAGTGGCCCCCGGGTACGGATCGTGCAGCTCGCAGGGGTGCGGGGTGCTACGCGAGCTCCACCTGGATCTCGACCTCGACCGGGGCGTCCAGGGGCAGCACGGCCACGCCGACGGCGCTGCGCGCGTGCACGCCCTTGTCGCCGAGGACCTCGCCGAGCAGCTCGCTCGCGCCGTTGAGCACCGCGGGCTGGCCCGTGAAGTCGGACGCGGAGGCCACGAACCCGACGACCTTCACCACGCGCGCGATGCGGTCCAGGTCACCGGCGACGGACTTGACGGCGGCCAGGGCGTTCAGCGCACACGTGCGTGCCAGCTCCTTGGCCTCCTCCGCGGTGACCTCGGCGCCGACCTTGCCGGTGACCGGGAGCTTGCCGTCCACCATGGGCAGCTGGCCCGCGGTGTAGACGTACGGGCCGGACTGCACGGCGGGCTGGTACGCGGCGAGCGGCGGGACCACGTCGGGCAGGGCCAGGCCCAGCTCGGCGAGCTTCGCCTCGACGGCGCCCACTACTGCTTCTCCCGCTTCAGGTAGGCCACGAGCTGCTCGGGGTTGTTCGGCCCGGGCACGACCTGGACGAGCTCCCAGCCGTCCTCGCCCCAGGTGTCCAGGATCTGCTTCGTGGCGTGGACGAGCAGCGGCACGGTTGCGTATTCCCACTTGGTCATGCGGCCGACTTTAGCCCGTGTCCGGACGGGCCAGGGCCGCGGTCCCGGGGCGACCCCGCCACCCGTTGTCCACAGCCTGCCGCGTAGCGCGGGCGCGGACTGGTTAGGCTCGAATACGTGAGCAGGCTCCAGGTCGTCAGCGGCAAGGGCGGTACCGGCAAGACCACGGTGGCCGCTGCCCTAGCGCTGGCCCTCGCCACGGAGGGGAAGCGGACGCTTCTCGTCGAGGTCGAGGGCCGCCAGGGCATCGCGCAGCTCTTCGAAACGGAAGCGCTGCCTTATCAGGAGCGGAAGATCGCCGTCGCTCCCGGGGGCGGGGAGGTGTACGCCCTCGCCATCGACCCCGAACAGGCGTTGCTGGACTACCTCCAGATGTTCTACAAGCTGGGCAGCGCGGGACGGGCCCTGAAGAAGCTCGGCGCGATCGACTTCGCCACCACGATCGCGCCCGGCCTGCGGGACGTCCTGCTGACCGGCAAGGCGTGCGAGGCCGTGCGCCGCAAGGAGCGCAGCGGCCGCTTCACGTACGACTACGTGGTCATGGACGCGCCGCCGACCGGCCGCATCACCCGCTTCCTGAACGTCAACGACGAGGTCGCCGGACTCGCCAAGATCGGCCCGATACACAATCAGGCGCAGGCGGTGATGCGAGTGCTGAAGTCGCCGGAGACGGCGGTGCACCTGGTGACGTTGCTGGAGGAGATGCCCGTCCAGGAGACCGCGGACGGCATCGCCGAGCTGCGTTCGGCCCGGCTGCCGGTGGGCCGGGTCATCGTCAACATGGTCCGCCCGGAGGTGCTGGACGCGGCCGACCTGGAACTCGTGGGGGCCGTGGCGCGTTCCACCGTCGCGCGGTCGCTGTCGTCGGCGGGGCTGGGCGGGGCGCGGCGCGGGGGGCACGCGGAGCGGCTGGTGGACCCGCTGCTCGCCCAGGCCGGGGAGTACGCCGAGCGGTACACGCTGGAGCAGGAGCAGCGCGCGGTCCTCACCGAGCTGGGCCTGCCGCTGCACGAACTGCCGCTGTTCGCCGAGGGCATGGACCTGGCGGGGCTGTACGCCCTGGCGCGCGAGCTGCGCGAGCAGGGCGTGTCATGAGCGGGGGCGCATGGTCGAGGGGCGCGCGGTCGAGGTCGGTCACGAGCGGGAAGCAGGGGATGTAATGAGTCGTCCGGACCCGGCCCACACGCACGACCAGGCCCGTCACCGCCTCGCCCCCGCCCGCCCGCTGGACGTCGATCCGCTGCTTCAGGACCCGCAGACCCGGATCGTGGTCTGCTGCGGCTCGGGCGGGGTCGGCAAGACCACGACCGCGGCGGCGCTGGGACTGCGCGCGGCGGAGCGGGGCCGCAAGGTCGTCGTCCTGACCATCGACCCGGCCCGCCGACTGGCCCAGTCCATGGGCATCGACTCGCTGGACAACACCCCGCGCCGGGTCAAGGGCATCGACGACTCGGCGGGCGGCGAGCTGCACGCGATGATGCTGGACATGAAGCGCACCTTCGACGAGATCGTCGAGGCGCACGCGGACCGCGAGCGGGCGGCCGCGATCCTGAACAACCCCTTCTACCAGTCGCTCTCGGCGGGCTTCGCGGGCACGCAGGAGTACATGGCGATGGAGAAGCTCGGGCAGTTGCGCGCCCGGGACGAGTGGGACCTGATCGTCGTCGACACCCCGCCCTCGCGCTCGGCGCTGGACTTCCTGGACGCGCCCAAGCGGCTCGGGTCGTTCCTGGACGGGCGGCTGATCCGGCTGCTGACGGCCCCGGCGAAGCTGGGCGGCCGGGCCGGCATGAAGTTCCTGAACGTCGGGATGTCCATGATGACGGGCACCCTGGGCAAGCTGCTCGGCGGTCAGCTCCTGAAGGACGTCCAGACGTTCGTCTCGGCGATGGACACGACGTTCGGCGGTTTCCGCACCCGCGCGGACGCGACGTACAAGCTGCTGCAGGCGCCCGGGACGGCGTTCCTCGTGGTGGCGGCCCCGGAGCGGGACGCGTTGCGCGAGGCCGCCTACTTCGTGGAGCGGCTGGCCGCGGAGGACATGCCGCTCGCCGGTCTGGTGCTCAACCGGGTCCACGGCAGCGGCGCCGGCGGGCTGTCGGCCGAGCGGGCGCTCGCCGCCGCGGAAAATCTTGAAGAGGCCCGCATTGTGGATCAGGGGGGCGGGAAAGCACTAGTTCGTAACTCCCCCGACGCACAGGACAGTTCAGACTCTCCCACGCCCGGAACCCCAGAACGTGACGTCGCCCCGGCTCCCGAGTCCGGCTCCCCCGCCGAGGACACCGAGAACACCGAGGGTGGCGACGACAGCGAGACCGTCGGGGACGCCGCGCAGGACGAGCAGGCCGTCGACCGGCTCACCGCGGGCCTGCTGAGGCTGCACGCGGACCGGATGCAGCTGCTCTCCCGCGAGCAGCGCACGCGTGACCGCTTCGCCGCGCTCCACCCCGAGGTGGCCGTGACGGAGGTGGCGGCGCTGCCGGGTGACGTGCACGACCTCACGGGACTGCGTGAGATCGGCGACCGGCTCGCGGCAGGCGAGCGGGAACTGCCCGACCCGGCCGCGACGACCGGAACGGAGTCGGAGGACCCGCCCGAGGCGACTGCCTGAGGCCGTCACCGCCGGCACCACCGGCATCGCCGGCGCCCGGGACGACTGCCGGGACCGGCCACGCGGCAGCCCGAAGCGACTGCGTACGGCCGGAAGCGACCGTGTCAGGCCGGAAGTGACCGCGTGAGGCCCGAAGCGACTGCGTGCGGCCGGAAGTGACCGCGTGAGGCCGGTGGCGTGAAGGGCACCGGGCCCCGTGCCGCCGGGTGGCGCCACACCGTGACCGGATGGCGGGAGCCGTCCGCGACCGGTGGTGCGGGCCCCGTGAAGGGCCCTCGACCTCCGGCGGCTCCCGGCGGGAGCCGCTCAGCTCACCGCCGCGTAGTTCTCGTAGACCTCGTCGTCGTCGAGGGGGAGGACACCGCACCCCCGCTCGTACTCCGTACGCGCCGTCTCCAGCAGCCGGCGCCAGGAGGTCACGGTGGGTCGCCTGCGCAGCAGTGCGCGGCGCTCCCGCTCCGTCATGCCTCCCCACACGCCGAACTCGACGCGGTTGTCGAGCGCGTCGGCCAGGCACTCCGTGCGCACCGGGCATCCGGTGCACACCGCCTTGGCCCTGTTCTGCGCTGCTCCCTGAACGAACAGTTCATCCGGATCGGTAGTGCGGCAGGCCGCCTGCGCACTCCAGTCGGTTACCCAGCCCATACCGGCGCCGTCCTCTCCCGAATCGAGGCTCCCCCACGGCGGCAGCGGCATATTCACCGCCGCCAGTTGAGGACGTTACGGAAGGTGGGCACAGCGCAACACCCCCTTCGGGCCCAATCTTGAATGGCCCGAACGGACTATGGGTAAGCGGCAGATCACCCGGGGGAGTGAGCTGGCGACATATGCAACTTTCCCGTCAAAGCGGGACAGTTCAGTTGCGTCACAACGGACGCCGTATGACACACAAGGCGGATTCGGACACGCCCCCACCAGAAAGTCGGGAACATCCGGAACGATTCGGGGTCGCCGGACGTATTGATACGTGACCTCGCTGCTGTGACAGTTGAGAGCAGCTTAGGCCAAGGCATATACGCCTGTCCGGCGAATGAGAACGTAGGCTGCCCTCATGCCAAACAAGCGCTCGGGCGGTGGTCTGTCTCCCACGCAGCAGGCCGCCAAGTTCCTCGGTGTCAGTGTCCTGGCGGGGGCGGTGCTCGCCGGTCTCGCGCTGCCCGCGGTCGGCGCACTGGGGCTGGCGGCGAAAGGATCCGTCGAGAGCTTCGACGAGCTCCCGGCCAACATGAAGACCCCGCCGCTGAGCCAGCGCACCACCATCCTCGACGCCGAGGGCGGCCCGATCGCCACGGTCTACTCGCGCGACCGCACGGTGGTCCCCCTCAAGGACGTCTCGCCGTCCATGCAGAAGGCGATCGTCGCGATCGAGGACTCGCGCTTCTACCAGCACGGCGCCGTCGACCTCAAGGGCGTCCTGCGCGCCCTCAACAAGAACGCGCAGGCAGGCGGCGTCTCCGAGGGCGCCTCCACCCTGACGCAGCAGTACGTGAAGAACGTCTTCATCGAGGAGGCCGGGAACGACCCCACCAAGGTCGCCGAGGCCACCCAGCAGACCATCGGCCGCAAGATCCGCGAGCTCAAGTACGCGATCCAGGTCGAGGAGGAGCTGGGCAAGAAGAAGATCCTCGAGAACTACCTGAACATCACGTTCTTCGGCCAGCAGGCCTACGGCATCGAGGCCGCGTCCCGGCGCTACTTCTCCAAGCCCGCCAAGGACCTGAAACTGAAGGAGTCGGCCCTGCTGGCCGGCATCGTCCAGTCGCCCAGCCGGTACGACCCGGTCAACGACGAGGCGGAGGCCACCAAGCGGCGCAACATCGTGCTGCAGCGCATGGCCGAGGTGGGCGACATCTCCCGCGCCCAGGCCGCCAAGGCCATGGAGGCACCGCTAGGGCTGAAGGTCAGCAAGCCCAAGAACGGCTGCATCACGGCCGTGAAGGGCGCCGGCTTCTTCTGCGACTACGTGCGCGAGGTCTTCCTGACCGACCCGGTCTTCGGCAAGACGAGGAAGCAGCGCGCGAAGGTCTGGAACCAGGGCGGCCTCGTCATCCGCACCACCCTGGACCCGCAGGCCCAGGACGCGGCGCAGGACTCCATCCGGGACCACGTCTACCAGAGCGACGAGGTGGCCACGGCCGCCACGGTGGTCCAGCCGGGCACCGGCAAGATCCTCGCCATGGGCCAGTCGCGTCCGTACGGCGTGAACATCAAGGACGGCGAGACGACCCTCAACCTGTCCGTCGACGACGCCATGGGCGGCGGCATGGGCTACCAGCCCGGTTCGACGTTCAAGCCGATCGTGGCGGCGGCGGCGCTCGAGGACGGGATGCCGGCGAACAAGGTGTACTCCTCGCCGTACCGGATGCCGTACCCGAGCCCCGTCTCGGCCTGCGACGGCAAGCAGTGGATGAACGACCCGGGCAACCCGGCCAGGCTGGAGAACGAGAACGAGTCGGAGGTCGGCCCGTACGACATGCGCGAGGCGACCGCCAAGTCGGTCAACACCTACTACGTGCAGATGATCAGCGACATCGGCATCTGCCCGGTGACGACGATGGCGAAGAAGATGGGCGTCCAGCGCGCCGACGGCGACGAGATGCCGCAGGTGCCGTCCATCGCCCTCGGCACCCAGGAGATGTCCCCGCTGACCATGGCGAACGGGTACGCGACCTTCGCCTCGCGCGGCATGCACTGCACGCCGATCGCCATCGAGGCGGTCAGCCGGCGGGTCGGCGACAAGACGAAGTCGCTCCCGGTGCCGAAGTCGACCTGCTCCCGTGCGATGTCCGAGAAGACCGCCGACACGATCAACGCGCTGCTCAAGGGCGTGGTCGAGGACGGCACCGGCTCGAAGGCGGGCCTCGGCGGCCGTCCCAGCGCGGGCAAGACCGGTACGACGGACGAGCGGTACGCGGCCTGGTTCGTGGGCTACACGCCGAACATGGCCGGCGCGGTGTGGGTCGGCGACCCGGCGCACGAGCGCAAGATGACCGGCATCACCATCGGCGGCCGGTCCTACGGCAAGGTCTTCGGCGGCGAGGTGCCCGGTCCGATCTGGCGCGACATGATGTCCGGCGCGCTGGCGGGCAAGCCCGTCGAGAACTTCAACGACGTCCACATCCCCGGCGGCATCGACCGCGACCGGGACCGGGACCGCGGGGACGACGGCGGTGGCCGTGACGACGGTGGAAACGGTGACGGCAACGGCGGGAACGACGGCCTCATCGGCGGTCTGTTCGGGGGCAACAACAACGGCGGAGGCGGCGGCGGCGACAACCCCTTCCCGACGCCTTCGTTCTCCATCCCGGAGGGCCTCTTCCGCGGCCAAGGCAACGGCGGGGGCAACGGCAACGGAGGCGGTTTCCGCTGACGCGGGCGGCGTCCGCCGGGCGGTGACATGAGCGCGGCCCCCTCTCCACCCGGTGGTGGACAGGGGGCCGCGTCGCGTACGGCCTCAGCACAGGCGTCGGCGTCGGCCGCAGCGCAGGCGCCGGCCTCGGCGTCGGTTCAGCCGGCCAGGAGCTTCTTCACCACGGCGGCGACGCGGCCGCCCTCGGCCTGACCGGCCACCTTCGGGTTCACGATCTTCATGACGGCGCCCATGGCCCGCGGCCCCTCCGCACCGGCCGCCTTGGCCTCCTCGACGGCCTGCGCCACGATCCGCTGGAGCTCGTCGTCGGACAGCTGCTGGGGCAGGTAACCGGCGAGGACCTCGCCCTCCGCCTTCTCCCGCTCGGCCTGCTCGGGACGACCGCCCTGCGCGAAGGCCTCGGCGGCCTCGCGCCGCTTCTTCGCCTCACGGGTGATCACCTTCTGGACCTCGTCGTCGGAGAGCTCGCGCTTCTCCTTGCCCGCGACCTCCTCCTTGGTGATCGCGGCGAGCGTCAGCCGGAGCGTCGAGGAGCGGAGCTCGTCGCGCTCCTTGATCGCGGCGTTGAGGTCTTCCTGCAGCTTCGACTTGAGCGTGGTCATGCGGCGATTGTCGCAGGTGTGCGACGAAGGGCGCCCTCGATTTAGCGGCCGTACCGCGGCCCCGGCCCGCGCCGGCACGGCAAAGGCCCGTACCGGCAGGCCATTTCACCCACCGCCGTACCCGGCCCGCCCTCACGGTCTGACACGATGGGCGCATGCGCGCGCGATACGGAGTCCCCCTGGGAATCGCGGCGGCTGGCGCCGCCGGTCTGTTGTACGCCGCGGGCTTCGAGGCCCGCTCCTTCCGCCTCCGCCGGGTCACCGTCCCGGTCCTGCCCCCGGGGATGCGCCCCCTGCGTGTGCTCCAGGTCTCCGACATCCACATGGTCGGCGGACAGCGCAAGAAGCAGCGCTGGCTGCGCTCCCTGGCCGGTCTGCGCCCGGACTTCGTGATCAACACGGGCGACAACCTGTCCGACCCCGAGGGTGTCCCCGAGGTCCTGGACGCGCTCGGCCCGCTGATGGAGTTCCCCGGCGCGTACGTCTTCGGCTCCAACGACTACTACGGCCCCAAGCTGCGCAACCCGGCCCGCTATCTGATGGAGAAGGCCCAGGGCCGCCACGGCCTGAACGGCAACGCACCCGCCGTGGGTGTGGTGCACAACCCGTGGGAGGACCTGCGGGACGGTTTCGACGCGGCGGGCTGGCTCAACCTCACGAACACGCGCGGCGAGCTCAAGCTCGAGGGCGCGACGGTGGAGCTGACGGGTCTGGACGACCCGCACATCAAGCGGGACCGCTACGCGCGCGTGGCCGGCGGCCCGTCCGACTCGGCCGACTTCTCGATGGGCGTGGTGCACGCCCCCTACCTGCGCAGCCTGGACGCCTTCACGGCCGACGCGTACCCGCTGATCCTCGCCGGCCACACCCACGGCGGACAGCTGTGCATCCCCTTCTACGGCGCCCTGGTCACCAACTGCGACCTGGACACGGACCGGGTGAAGGGCCTGTCCACGCACACGGCCGACGGGCACACGTCGTACCTGCACGTCTCGGCCGGCTGCGGGACGAACCGCTACACCCCCGTACGGTTCGCGTGCCCGCCGGAGGCGACGCTGCTGACGCTGGTCGGACGGGACCAGGGCAGGCGGTAGCCGGCCGGGCGGAGCATGGCCCCCCTGGGCCATGCTCGGTCACCCACTCAGCGCCGCCCACATAGCCCCCTTTGTCCGGTTCTGTCAGCGTGAGGGCATGACAGCCCCGATACCCAGGGACATACCGGACCTCCCCGCGATTCCGGGCAAGCCCGCGCTGAAGCCGACGCCCGTGCCCGCCACGGCTGTCGTCACCCCGGTCCGCCGCCCCGCGGCCGCGGCGTTCCGCCTCCTGGTCGCCGCCGCGGCGGCCGGGGCCGTGACGCTGGAGCTGCTCCTCGGCGACGCGTCCCGTGCTCTCGGGCTCTTCGCCGTCCAGAGCAACATCCTGCTGGCACTGGTCATGATCCTGTCGGCCCGGCGTGCCTGGACAGCGAGCCGCCCGCTGCCGGGCGGCCTCCTGGGGGCGACGCTCCTCTACGTGGTGATCGCGGCGGCGGTGCACCACCTGCTCCTGGCGAACGACGCGAGCCCCTTCGCCCTCACCGGCGAGGCGGCGGCCGAGCCGACCGGCCGGCGGGCGGTCTCCCAGGCCGTGCTGCACACGGTGACCCCCGTCCTGGCAATACTGGACTGGCTCCTGCTCACGGCCCCGGGCCGCCTGCACCTGCGCCAGGCCAGCACGTGGCTGCTGTACCCCCTGGCCTACCTGGCCTTCTGCCTGGTCCGGGGAGAACTGCTCCTGCCGGGCAGCACCGACCAGTACCTCTACCCCTTCCTGGACGTCGCCCAGGACGGCTACAAGAAGGTCTTCGGCAACGCCCTGCTCCTGGGCCTGTCCTTCTACGCGCTGGCAGTCCTGCTGGTGGGGCTGGACCACGCCCGCCCGAACCCCATGCGCCACCGCGGCAAAACCGGATTTCGTCTCTAGCCACCGGTGGGCTAAAGTAAACGACGTCGCCGCGACAGCAGCGACATCGGGGTGTAGCGCAGCTTGGCAGCGCGCTTCGTTCGGGACGAAGAGGTCGTGGGTTCAAATCCCGCCACCCCGACAGTTGAAACATCAGGTGAGGCACTCAGGATCCGTTCCTGGGTGCCTCACCTTTTGTGTGTTCCGGGCGGTCGGCCGCCGGCCACGGGCTCAGTCGCACAGGGTCGCCACGACCAGGCTGTCGAAGGCCAGGTGGCCGGACTGGTGGGCCGTGACGCGGAGTACGGCGTCCTCCGTGGCGTCCTGGGGCGGGAGTCTCGTCGCGGTGACGTGGCACGGGACGCTGAGTGACAGGGGTGCGTGGAAGGCACTGCGCAGTTCCGTGGGCAGGACGCGGTAGGGGGCGCAGGCCGCCTGGACGGCCTGGCGGGTGGCCTCCAGCAGGACCATGCCGGGTACGTCGTGCGCGGGGTGGTCGAAGAGCACCGGGTGGCCGGGGTCGATGCGCAGGTCCCAGGACAAGCTGCGGCGGGCGGCCGCGGAGCCGGGGACGCCGAGCACGACGTCGCGTTCGTCGAGGCGGCCCACGATCGCCGGGGGGACGGGGGGCGGCAGGGGCGGATACCCGCCGCCCTCCGCTGCGGCGGGCTCGCGCGGGGCGTCGACGCGCAGGGTGAGGCGTCCCGCCCCGGCGAAGTCGCCGCCGCGCAGCAGGTCGGCCTCCAGGGTGAGGGCGGTGAGGGTGCCGTCGCGGCGCCGGACCTCCGAGGCGCCGGCCTCCATGCGCACCTCCGCGGGCCGGGGGCCCAGCAGCATGGCGGCCGGGACGATCTCGATCTCCAGGTCGGCGATGGCGAAGTGGTGGTCCGCCGGGACCCCGTAGTACGTCTGGCCGACCAGGACGGACGCCTGGCGCAGCGACTCCACCGCGAGCAGCGGGTCGTACCAGACACCGGCGACGGGCGCGTAGAAGTGGTGGCCGCGCGGCCACTGCGCGCCCAGGCGGAAGGTGTCCGGGCCGAGCCGGCGCCAGTCCGTGATCAGCACCTCGGCGACGGTGGTGCGGTCGACGAGATGGCGTGGTGCGGTCCGGACGAAGCGGAGCTCGGCCTCACCCCTGGTATCCGGCGGCAGGGGCAGGGTGGGTGTGGGGTCGGTGAGGGACACGCGGGTTGCCTTTCTCGTGGGCGTCGGCACGGGCGCGTACCGGACCTGGCCGGGGGCTTGGCCGGGCCGGTCCTGCCGGGGCGGCCGGGTCGGGCCGGGGTGCGGGTGCCGGGCCGTGTCCGTCCGGGTCCGGCGTAGCCGATCGGCGCGCGACCGTGTCCGGCAGAGACCGGCCGTGTCCGTCCGGCAGGGACCGGCCGCGGCTGGCCGTGTCCGGCAGGGACCCGCCGTGTTCCGGCCGGGACCGGCTCACGACGAGCCCGGCTGGTCCCGCGGGCCGAGCAGGGCGGGTGGGCCGAGCCGGGCCGAGCAGGGCGGGTGTGCTGAGCCGACCGAGCAGGTCGACCGGACCGAGGAGCCGAGCAGGACGGGCGGGCCGAGCCGAGCGGAGCGGAGCGAGCAGCCGAGCCAGACCGAGCGGATCCCGGACCGAGCGGGGCGGGCGGGCCGAGCTGAGCGGACCCGAGCAACTGAGCAGGGCGGGTGGGCCGTACCAGGCCGAGCAGGCCGAGCCGGGTGGGCCGCGCCGGGTCGAGCAGGCCCAGGGGTCGGTCGGGGGCGGGCGGGTGGGCCGAGGACGCCGGTGGCCTCGGGCCGGTGCCGGCCGCCGATGCCGGCGACGGCAGCGCCTGGGGTGACGCCGGGCCGGGGTGACCACCCCGGCCGCGCGTCAGGCCGCTGCCAGCGCCGTGAAGCGGCCGGCGTGGAAGACCAGGGGTCCGGGTCCGGCCTGCTCCGTGAGGTCGCCTTCCAGGGCCTCGGCGATCACCAGCTCGTGGTCGCCCGCCCGGTGCAGCGTGCTGATGCGGCAGTCGAGCCAGCCCAGGCCGTCGGCCGGAATGGGGTGTCCGGCCCAGGTCGACGTCCAGCGGCCGGCGGCGAACCGGTCCGCGCCCTTGGTGCTGAACAGCCGGCACAGGTCCGCGTGACCGTCCCCGAGGATCGTCACGGCGAACGTGCCGTGCTCGCGGATGGCCGGCCAGGTCGACGAGGTGTCCGCGGCGCACAGGGCGACCAGCGGAGGCGTCAGGGAGACGGAGGTGAAGGAGTTGACCGCCATGCCCTTCGGGCCCTCGGCGGTGTCTGCGGTGACCAGGACCACTCCTGTGGTGAACCGGCCGAGTATGTCGCGGAACGAGCGTTGCTCCAGCATGAGTTCTCTCCGATGGCGTGCGTGCAGGCGTGGCGTGGCACGGGGTGGGCCGGGGCGGCCGTCGGCGCCCCCGCCCGTCGACCGGGCCCCGTGCGGCGGAGCGGTGGTGCGGTGGTGCGGTGGTGCGGTAACGCGGTGGTGTGGCGGGGGCCCGGTCGGCGGTGGTTCCGCGGGCTACTTGCGGCGGCCGGCGATCGCGAAGTCGACCGCCTCCTGCGGCCGGGCCGCCGAGCCCGTGATGCGCGGGGCGACGTAGCGGGCCAGCAGTTCCATGCTGCGGTTGGTCTTCTCCCACGACGTCCAGTCGGCGACGTAGACGAGCAGCGTGCCGAAACCGCCGGTGATCTCGTGCAGCCGCTCGATGCCGGCGACCACGTCGTCGACGGAGCCGACGAGCGCGCCGCCCGCCTCGACCCGGGCCTCCAGCGCCCGCTCCCGGGGCACGTCGGGGCTGAGCACCTCACGGCCGGCGGCCTTGCCGAAGTACTCGAACAGCCAGCGGTCGTAGCCGTCGCGCACGTCCGCGTAGGCCTCCTCGCGGGTCTCGGCGACGTGCACCGGCAGGGCGATGCGCCACTTGTCGCGGTCCAGCGTCTGCCCGTGCTCGGCCGCCGCCTCCTCGGCGTACTTCCACTGGTGGGCCAGGTTGATGTGCGCGGGAGCGCCCGGCGTCAGCAGGGCGAAGGGCAGGGCGAACGAGGTCATGCTCAGCCCGTACTGCCCGATCAGCCGGGGGCTGGACTGCGACGTGCCGGACGTGGCGACGGCGACCTCGATGCCCTGCGGGCTGAAGCGCGGCAGCTGGAGCTTGGCGTCGCGCAGGTCGAACCAGTCGGTCTGCTGGGTGATGCGCTCCTCGCCGTTGACCAGTTCCAGGACGGTCGGCAGGGCCTCCTCCAGGCGGCGGCGCTGCACCGGCTGCTCCAGGCCGAACATCTTGGCGTCGAAGGGCACGCCCGGCCCGACGCCCAGGATGTACCGGCCGCGGGTGAGGTGGTCGAGGTGGACGGCCCGGCTGGCCACGTGGAAGGGGTGGTGGCCGGAGAGCGGCACGACACCGTGGGCCAGCTTGATCTGGCGGGTGCGCTGCGAGGCCGCGGCTATCAGCGTCTCGGGGGCGCCGACCAGGCCCCACCCCAGGGTGTGGTGCTCACCGAACCACGCCTCGTCGAAGTTGAGGTCGTCGACGTACTCGACGAGGTCGATGTTCCGGCGGATCGCCAGGTGCGGGTCCTGGCCGGTCTCGTGGACGGGGGACAGGAAGAGACCGATACGGCTGTGCACAGTGAGCCTCCGGGAAGGGTCGTGATGAGGGAAGAGGAGATCGGGGAGCCGGACGACGTCCGGTCAGGCGAGCGTGTAGACCGCGTCCTTGAGGGAGCGGACCTTCTCGTAGTCGGCCGTGAGCGCGGCCTCGTCCGGTGCCGTGAGGTACACGCGCATCGAGCTGGTCAGCAGGTCGACGGTGGGCCGAATGCGGGAGCCGGGCGGGAACTTGACCGCCGTGAAGAACACGCTCTCCAGGGAGCGGATCTCCGCCACGGCCGTCTCGTCGACGGCCTCCACCACGCCGTCGAGCGCGGTCGGGGTGTTGTACACGACGGCCGGCTGCAGCCGGGCGTAGGTCCGGCCGCCGTGGCGGGCGCGGAACTCGTCGGGCCGGGTGTACGCCTGCGCGGTGAGCGCCGCCTGGTTGTGGCCCAGGCACACGTCGTGGAAGGGCGCGTTGATGTTGCCGTTGAGGCGGGTGCCGATCTCGACCAGGACGGGACCCTCGTCGGTGACGATGACCTCGGCGTGGGCCGGTCCCCAGGCGATGCCGAGGGCGGCGAGCACCTGGTCGACGTATCCGATCAGGTCGGCGACCAGCGGGGTGGTGTCCGGGTCGGCGAGCAGATCGCGGTTGTAGATGTTCTTGCCGGACGGCAGCAGCGTCTTCTCGTACTCCCAGACGCCGCAGGCGTAGCGCTCGCCGCCGCAGCTGACGGTGTCGACGATGTACTCGGTGCCCTTGAGGTAGGACTGCACCAGGATCTCGGTGTTGGCCAGGCCGAACATGTTGGGGGCGTCGAGGACGGCGCGGGCGGCGGCGCGCACCGCGTCGGGGCCGTCGCAGACGACCACGCCGTCGGAGGCGGCCGAGCTCAGCGGCTTGACGACCACCGGGTAGCTGCCGTGCTCCTCGGCCCAGGCCACGGCGGCGTCCGGGTCGGCGGTCTTGATCTGCCGGGCGCAGCGCACGCCGGCCCGCCGCAGCGTCTCGGTCATCTCGTACTTGTCACGGCGGGCCGGGGACAGCGCCGAGCCGTTGGACGGGACACCGATCGCCTCGCTCAGCCGGTCGGCGAGGGGCACGGACGACTCCTGGCCGGCGATCACGCACACCGGGTCCAGCGCGCGCAGCGCCTCGACGAGGGCGGTCTCGTCCGAGGACACGATGTTCTCGCGGTACGCGGTGAGGTCGGGCGGTGCCATCGCCGGGATCAGTTCCGGCGTGCTCTGCACGTGGACGACGTCCGTGTCGTACGCGGCGAAGGCGACGGGGTAGAAGTTGCCGGCGGAGTAGCCGTCGACGACGACGGCGACGCGGCGCCCGCCCGGTCCGGTGGTGGATGTGCTGGTCATGAGTGGGCCTCCGGCACGATCGGGGATGTGGGAGCCGTGCCGGCGGAGCCGGACTCGGCCGTGATGAACCCGGCCAGGCGGGCGACGCCCTCGCGGATCGCGCCGGGCGTGAGGTTGCTGAAGCCGAGGCGCAGGGCGCGCTCGCCGCCGCCGTCGAGGTGGAACATGCTCATCGGCGCCCAGCTGACGCCGTGGTCGCGGGCGGACCGTTCCATGGCGGCCAGGTCGGCCTCGAAGGGCACCTCGACGACCAGGAAGAAGCCGCCGCGCGGCCGGTTCCAGCGCACCTGGTGCTCGGCGTAGCGCTCCGGCGGGAAGTGCTCGGCGAGGGCGTCGAGGGTGGCGGCGAGCCGCTCCTTGTAGACGGCGGCCAGTTCGCGGGTGGCGGAGCGCAGGTCGTGGCCGGCGTCGACCAGGATGCCGCCGATCGCGGCCTGGGAGAGCGAGGAGGAGCCGACGGTGAACATGGCCTTGGCCTTGGACAGTTCCTGGGCGAGGGTGCGCCGCACGCCGTCCTCGCCGACGACCGTGCGGTCCCCGACCAGGAAGCCGAGGCGGGCTCCGGGGAACGCGGACTTGGCGAACGAGCCGAGGTGGACGACGTCGCCGCGGGTGTCGAGCGCCTTCAGCGTCGGCAGCCGCTCCTCGTCGCTCGCGAACAGGCCGTAGGGGTTGTCCTCGAGGATGGTGAAGCCCTCCTCGGCGGCCAGTTCCAGCAGTCGCCGGCGCGCTTCGAGCGGGACGACGGTGCCCGAGGGGTTGGAGAAGTCGGGGACCAGGTACAGGGCGGTGGGGCGGCGGCCCTCGGCGCGGACGGCGCGGACCGCGGCGGCCACGGCCTCGGGCTCCAGACCGCTGGGGCCCTCGGTGATGCCCTTGACCGGGATGTCCAGCATGCGTGCGGCGCCCCGGATCCCGACGTACGCCGGGGACACGCACAGCAGGACGTCGTCGGGCGAGCGGAACAGGCCGCGCAGGGCGATGAGGGCCGCCTCCTGGAAGCCGTGTGTGATCATCACGGCCTCGGGCGGCACCTCGATGCCCTCGTCCTTGGCGAGCATCCGCACGACCTCGTCCTGGATGAAGCCGTTGACCGGGCCGTACTGGAAGTGCAGCCGGGTGATGCGCTGTTCGGGGACGCCCTGGTCGCGCAGGTGGGTCAGGTACCGGTCGACGTAGTAGGAGAGCTTGGTCAGGTCGTGGGTGCCGTCGTGGGGGGCGCCCGAGGAGAACGACAGGGCGTCGGGGAACTTCATCGCCGTCTCGCTGAGCAGGCGCATCGAGTCCATGTCCGGATCGACGATGCCGGCGTGCAGCGCTTCGCGGCGAAGGGCGGTGTCTGGCTGAACTGGCGTCACGAGCACGTCAGTTGCTTCCTTCCGGGGCTGGGGAACGGGAGGGCGGCCGGGCGGGTCGCGGTGGGGTCAGGCGGCCGAGGGCTGCGGCGCGGCGAGCAGGGCGCCCTTGCCGGGGGCCCACTGGCGGATGCGGACGCGGCAGACGATGCCGCCCTTGACGTAGGGCTCGGCGTCCAGGATCTGCTGCAGGTGCTCGGCGTCGTCGGCCTCGTAGACGAGCAGGCCGCCGTTGACGTCCTTGAGCGGACCGGCGAGCAGCAGCGCGCCGCGGTCGGTGAGGTCGCGCAGGTACGCGGTGTGGGCGGAGTGCAGGTGCTCCCGGCCCTCGCGGTCGACGTTGTACTCGAACTCGACGACGAAGGTCGCCATGGATGCCTCCTGGGGGTGTCCGGGCGGTTCCCGGATCGGGGACGGGGGGCGGGGCGCCTCACATGTAGAGGCCGCCGTTGATGTCGATGACCGAGCCGGTCGAGTAGCCGGCGCTCTCGGAGCACAGGTGGAGGACGCTGCCGACCGCTTCGGAGACGGTGCCCATGCGGCCCATCGGCAGCCGGGCGAGCACGGCCTCCTTCTGCGCGGGGTCACGCCGCTCCCAGGCGCCGGCGACCCGGGCGGTGGCGATGGGGCCGTGGGCGACGACGTTGAGGACGACGCCGGTGGCGGCCAGTTCGTAGGCCATCTGCTTGGTCATGCCGATGACGGCGGCCTTGGCGGCGACGTACGCGGCGTTGTTGAAGTGGCTGTACGTACGGCCGCCGGCGGAGGCGAAGTTGACGATGCGGCCGTAGCCGTCGGCGGCCATGCGCGGGGCGCAGACCTTGACCGCGATCCAGCTGCTGACCACGTTCTCCAGGAACGACTGGTCGAAGTGGTCGGGGGTGAGGTCGGCGTAACCGATGACGCGGGTGTCGCCACCGACGCCGTTGACGAGGATCGACGGGGCGAACCGGTCGACGATGTCGGTCAGTTGCCGTTCGGCCGCCGGGATGTCGGTGATGTCCCCGACGACGGCCTCGACCTTGGTGATCGCGGTGAGCTGCGCGGCGAGGCGGTCCAGGGCCTCGGCGTCGCGGTCGAACAGGACCAGGGTGTGCCCCTGTTCGGCCAGCTCGCGGGCGACTTCCTCGAGGATGCCGCCGGCGGCGCCGATCAGCAGGGCGGTGCGGGGGGTGTGCGGTGCGGACACGGGGGTCACCTGTTCTCTCGGGTCAGCGCTTCGGTGGGTTCGGGGGTGGTGGGTTCGGGAGCGGGGGTTTCGAGGGCGATGGATTCGGGTGCGGTGGTCCCCGCGGTGGTCTCGGGTTCGGCGTCGGTGCGCGGCTCGGTGGCGAACCCGGCCAGGCGCGGCAGCAGGGCGAAGCCGAGCGTCACGACGATGCCGAGGCCGAGGACGGTGATCCACAGCGACGCGTAGCCGTGGACCCGGGCGAGGGCCAGTCCGGCGGGGCTGCCGACGACGAAGGCGGCGTTCCAGGCGAAGAAGTAGGACCCCTGGTAGGTGCCGCTGCGCCCGGCGGGCGCCCGGTCGGCGATGAACGTCGCGGACATCGGTGCCCACAGCACCTCGCCGAGCGTCCAGACGACCGTGGTGATCGTGAAGGAGACGACGCCCCCGGCGAACGCGTTGGCGCCGAAGCCGACGGCCATGAGGGCGCCGGCCAGCATCAGGGGCACGTGGGCGCGCAGCCGTCCCACGAGCCGGGGTACGAGCGGCAGCAGCATGACGGACAGCACCGCGTTGACGGCCAGGACGAAGCCGATGTCGCCGGGGGTCAGGCCGTCGTCCCGCATGCCCAGGGGCAGGGCGGAGTTGACCTGGAGGTAGATGCAGGCCAGCAGGAACGTCAGCAGGAGGAAGCCCAGGAGCACCGGGGTGCGGAAGGGCTCGGTGATGCCGCGCGCGGCGGATCTGAGGGCGGCACCCGCACCGGCGGGCCGGTCGGCGGCGGGGGGCGCGTCGGCGGGCACGGCGAACACCAGGGCCGCGTAGATCAGGCTGGAGGCGGCCCAGACGACGAACAGCGCGCCGGGGCTGACCGCCAGCAGGAAGCCGGACACGACCGGGCTGAGCGACATGCCGATGTTGAAGCCGACGAGGAAGAGGCTGTACGCCTTCGAGAACTGCTCCTGCGGCACGATCGCCGAGATCAGACCGGCCCCGGCGGGCCGGTCGACGGACGACAGGAAGCCGGTGATCAGGGACAGGACGCACAGCGCGACCACGTGGTCGGCGACGGCGAACAGCAGGGCCATCGCGGCGGTGACGGGCTGGGCCGCCACGATGGTCCGGCGTGGCCCGATCAGGTCGGCGACGGCGCCGCCCACCAGTCCGGACAGCACGACCCCCGCGCCGAAGAGGCCGACGACCAGCGGGGTCGTCCCGGGGGCGACGAGGCCGTCCTGCTCCAGGTAGAGGACGAGGAAGGCGGGGGCGAGGGTGCCGAGCCGGCTGACGGTCTGCCCGCACCACAGCAGCCAGAACGCTCGGGGAAGGGCCATCAGGAGCAGTCCGTTCGTGTCGGGGTCGGCGAGCACCGGGTGGGGTCCTGCCGAAGGCGGGGCGGGGTGGCCGGGGCACGGGGCCCGACCGGCGGGGGCACGCCCTGCGAGGCGCGTGCGGCCGAGGTGGGAATCCGGGCGCGGTCCGGCGGGGGCACGCCCTGCGGGGTGCGTGCGGCGGAGGTGAGGATTCGGGCGCGGTCCGGCCGGGGCACGCCCTGCGGGGTGCGTGCGGCGGAGGTGAGGATTCGGGCGCGGTCCGGCGAGGGCACGCCCTGCGGGGTGCGTGCTGCGGAGGTGGGAGTCCGGGGGCGGTCCGTGCCGTCGTCCGTCGGAGACCCGGGCGTTCGCGCCCGTACCGCCCGCATGCGCGCTCCCGCCGACCCGTCCCGCGCATCGCGCTCGGGCACCCCGGCGCCGACGTCCGTCGGAGACCCGGGCGTTCGCGCCCGCACCACCGACGGGTGCGCACCCGACAACCCGTCCCACGGATCGCGCTCGGGCGCCGCAGCGCCGACGTCCGTCGGAGACCCGGACGTTCGCGCCCGCACCACCGACGGGTGCGCACCCGACAACCCGTCCCGCGCATCGCGCTCCGGCACCCCGGCCGGAACCGGCGATGGCGCCGGGGCCGCCGGACCGTGCCGCGTCGAGGACGGGGCGGGGGCCGGGGGTGCGGTCCGGGCCGGTGCGGACGGCGTGCGGGCGCCGCGGGGCGGGCGGCCGGCACGGGGGCCGCGGGCGGACCGCGACGGGACGGCGGGGGTGGGCGGCGGCGTGGAGCCGAGGGTGCCGTAGGCGTACGCCGCGCAGACCAGGGTCATGTGGTGGTGCCAGCCGGGGTACGAACGCCCCTCGAAGGCACGCAGTCCGAAGTCCTCGGCCATGCGGTCCACCGTGCGGGCGGCGTCCGTCGCCAGCCGGCCCAGTGCCACCACCTCACGGGGTGGCCGGTCCACGAGGTCGGTGAGCCAGACCCGTTCACCGGTGCCGTCCGGCAGCCGCTCGCCGACCAGCCGGAGGGCGACGGGGAGGCCGGGGAGGCGCACCCTCCCCGTCGCCACGGCGGCCGGCCGGGGAAGGGACGGCCGGGACCGGTGGGAGGCGGGCACGTCCCGCACCCGCACACCGGCCGCCCCCCGGTCGGCGGCGACGGCCCGCTCCGGCACGACGACCAGTCCGTCCGGTACGGCGAGCACGAACCGCCGTCCGCGGGCCGCGAGTCCGGCGGCCAGGGCGGCGGCGTCCGCGAACCCGGACAGGTCGGCCACGACCGGAAGGGCGTCCGCGCCGGCCGCCGGCTCCGGGCCCCTCTCGCGCCGGCGCCGGGTGAAGGCGTCGACGAGGGCCAGCGCCTGGGCGCAGGCCGAGTCCTCGTCACCGGTCGCGGAGCCGGGGACGCGGGCCCGGCCGCGCAGTTCGGGGTCCTGGGACCAGGGCCCGGGCAGCAGCAGCCGCCAGTCGACGGGGACGGTGCCGCTCTCCACGGCGAGGAACGCGCCGATGCCGACCTGGCAGTTGACGGTGCGGCCCTCGCCGGGGACGAAGCGCCGGTGCACCCCGCAGGAGCGGTCGCCCCGCTTGGGCAGCACCGCGGCGCCGAGGACGAGGGCGTGGGGCGTGGACCGGCGGACGGCCCAGTCGGTGAGGCGGGCGCGGACCGGTTCCCAGTCCCAGGGGCTGGCGTTGACGAACTGGTGCAGCGCCTGGGCGGCGGTGGCGGAGTCGGAGACGCAGGCCGCGAGCCGCCGTACCGTCTTGCGGCCCGGTGTGACCAGCAGGCCCCGGGTGTAGGCCTGGGCCCATCTGCGCTGGTCGACGCGCGGCAGCCGGCCGAAGAGCTCCGCGGTGAAGCCGTCGAAGGCGGCGTGCCGTGCGACGGAACCGGCCCGGGGACGTGACGCGGGCGTGGACAACGCTCTCACCATGACGCGTTCCCCTCCTCTGGTCTGACGGGTCGCTGCGCTCGGACCCGCCGGTGCGAGGCCCGCTCCAAAACAATAAAGAGTGATCTCTTTGTTTTCAAAGCAGAAGTCCGGCCACGCTTGCGACTTAGTGGAGTCCGGCTGGGGCCACCGCCCCCACCTGCGAGGTCACACCCGGTCGCCCGCGGCGGCGGAGAGCACCGACAGCGGCGGCAACGCCGCGCGCAGCTCCCGCTCGGCCAGCGCGGCCCAGTGCTCACCGAGCCCGCGCGAGGACAGGGCCAGCGTCAACCCGCCCTTGAACGTGGACAGATACAGCGAGCCGCCCGGCCCCACGCCGCCGTGGCCGGCCGTCGTGCACAGGGCGGTGACCCGCGCGGCGTGCGCGCCGAGCGCGGTGTCGACGCATCCGGCGTCGGTGACATGCAGTTCCGGCACGGCGGCCTCCGCCGCCCGCTCGACCGCCCGGCGGACCACGGCGTGCCCGCACCGCACGGGACGCCAGGCACGCCGGGCCGAGCACAGGGCGGTCGCGTGCGCACGGGCCCGCCCCAGGGGTTCGCCACCGGTGCCCACCCGCAACCGGGCCCCGACCATGGTCTGGACGCACCCCGGCTCGGTGATGAGCGTCCGCTCGGCGTACCGCCGCCGCAGCGACATCGCCGTGGCCACGGCGACCTCGCCGCCGCCGGTCTCCCGGGCGAGCGCCTCGGCCAGCACGCTCGTGAGGTACCCCCCGGCCGTCACCCGGTGCCGGGCGCACCAGTCCCGCAGCCGGCGGCTCTCCCGGGCGGTCAGCGTGAGCGTCACGGCACCGTCCGCACGGCCGCCGGGCACCGGCCCGCCCCCCTGCCGCGCCGGTGCGGTGCCGCGGACCCGGCGGGGCCCGGCGGACCCGCAGCCGCCGCACGCACAGCCGACGCCGGCCTCGTAGGTCAGCTCGTCCGTGTCGGGCGGCAGGGCCTCTCGGGCGGGGCCGGCGGAGCCGGTGTGCGGGGCGCCGAGCAGGGCGTCCAGCAGCAGCCTCACCAGCCTCCCGGTGGAGTAGGCGTCACCGATCGCCGGATGCAGGGTGAGGGCGAACCATGTGTCCCCGGACGGTCCGTGACCGACGCGCAGGTCCCACAGCCGCTCCCCACCCTCGGCACCGGGCACCGGGCCGTGGAAGCACAGCCCGTCCCCGGTGCCGGCGATCCGCAGCGAGAGCAGCGGCAGGCGGACCGTCCACTGCCGCACGGCCCGCTCGACCCTTCCCTGCGAGAACCGGCCGTCCACCGTGAAGGAGGTCGTGATCCGGCCCCCTCCCGTGAGGGCGTGGGCGTAGGCGAACCGGGCCTCCGTGTCGCTGAGTCCGCGGACGCGGTCACCGGCCCCGGGGGCCCGGCCGTCCCGCCTCACGATGCCTCGCGCCCGGCGGCCGCGAGCGCCGGCGAGGCACATCGCACGGTGTTGGACAGGGTGACGCCGTGGCTGGTGAAGTCCAGCGTGACCCGGTCCCCGTCGGTCATGCGGTAGCCGCCGTGGAAGCTGCTGCGGTCGGCGCCGATGTAGACGTAGTGCACCCGGCCCGGGGCCAGCAGGGCGTCGTGGGCGAACAGTTCGGACATGATGGCGTCGAGCCCGTAGTGCAGGGCCTTCGTTCCGGTGGTGAACTCGCCCCGGTAGCGGGTCTCGCCGTCCCGCTCCACGGTCACGCGGCCGGTGACGTGGCGCGGCGGTTCGCCGAGGAACAGCCACGGCGCGACGGCGGCGTCGCACAGCTTGGCGTAGGAGAGATGGCCCCGGTGGCGCCGGAAGCGGCCGATGTCGGTGAGGTCGTTGCCGAAGGTGTGGCCGACGTACCGGGGCGTGCCGTCCGCGGCCGTGACGTAGACGAGGACGATCTCGGCCTCCTCGGTGAGCGCCACCGCACCGGCGGGGGCCCGCAGGTCCTCCCCGGAGGTCCTCAGCACGTCGCCGAGGCCCTTGAGGAACCAGTTCGGCTGGGACGGGGTGTCCGCGTCCACCTTGACGTTGTGGGTCTGCATGAACCCGCCGACCATGGCGTCCCCGGGGTGCTCCGGCAGCAGCGGCGGCCGGAAGGACACCTGGTCGAGCGCCTCCGCGGGGACGGTCACCTCCGGCGCGCCGGCGAGCAGGGCCGTGAGGTCGCGGCCCTCGGCCAGGGCCCGCGCCGGCTCCCCGGCCGGCAGTGCGGCGAGGCGCAGGGGCTCACCGGCCCGGGGCAGGCCGAGGCCGACGAGGCGGCGGCCCTGATAGGTGCATTCGAACAGTACGGTCATGGGTGTCCAGCCTTTCGGGCACGGGTGAGGGGCGTGGCGTGGCGCAGAGGAGCAGCGCAGGGGTGCGGGAGGTGGCCGGTCTCAGAGGTCGGCGACGGCCCAGCGTTCCGCGTACGGGGCGAGGTCCATGCCCCAGCCGGTGCCGCCCGCGGGCGACAGGGTGTTGGTGTGCCGGTCGACGGCCGGGGGCGGGACCACGATCATCTCCGGGAAGAACCGGTCGGACTGGCCGGCCTCGACGGTGAGGGCGTCCGGGTGGCCGAAGGCCAGGGCCCGGCCCGCGTTGATCAGCGGGCCCACCTCGGCCACCTGGACGCCGAACTGGAAGCCGAGACCGTGCTGCCGGGCTTGGGCGACGAGCCGGGCGGCGGGCAGCGGTCCCCCGTTCTTCGACACACGGATGTTGAACGCGTCGCAGGCCCCGGACTCGATCGCCACCCTGGCGTCGCGGGCCGTGCACACCGACTCGTCCAGCATGATGCGCACCCCTCCCTCGCGGCGCAGCCTGCGCAACGCCTGCCAGGACTTGCGGGGCAGCGGTTCCTCGACCCAGTCGGCGCCGGCCTCGCCCAGCCGGCGGGCGTGGCCGACGCAGTCGCCGGGGCTCCAGCTCATGTTGGCGTCGACCATGACCGGTACGCCGTCGCCGAGCTTGTCGCGGATCGTGCGGACCGTGCGGGCGTCGCGCTCGATGTCGTCCGACGCCTTGATCTTCACGAAGTGGAAGGGACCGCGGCCGGCGAGGAACTCCTCGGCGTCCAGGCTGAGATCGAGCACCTGCGACACGGGCAGGGTCGCGGGCCCGGGTGACGTCCCGGGCAGCAGCGCGCGGGCGCCGGTGCCGGTGCGGCGGCCCAGCCAGTCGAGGACGGCCGTCTCCAGCAGGCACAGCAGGTTGTTCCCGCCGTCGACACCGAAGGTCCGCGCGAACCCGTCCCGGTGCAGCGCACCCAGCGTCTCCTCGGGCGGCCGGCCCGTCAGCAGCCGGGACAGGGCCCCGAGGTCCACCTGGCCCAGCGCGGTGCGCACGCTCGCGGTGGTCTCGCCGGTGACGTACGACCGGGGCGCGCACTCACCGATGCCGTCCGTGCCGTCCGCCGACAGTCTCAGCACCAGGCTGTCGGAGCTGCGGCGCCGGGCGGCGGGGTGGTCGAACGGCGTCCGCATCGGCAGCCGTACGTGGTACAGCCGGGCCCGGCCGCCCTCAGGCGCCACGGTTCACGCCCCGGAGCAGGGTGTACGTCGAGGTCCAGTCGACCAGGTCGCCGCTGACGTCGGTGTAGAAGAGGTAGTGCCGGTCGGTGGGGAACTTGACGATCGCGCCGCGCCCGGACACGAGGTCCTGGAAGACGCGGTGGGCGGCGTCGAGGTCGACGATCGGGTCGGTCATGCCGGAGACGAAGGTCGCCGCGGGGACGTTCGGGTGCGCGCGGCCCCGGCTCAGGTAGCGCCGCTCCAGGTCGAGCAGGACGGCCCGCGAGCGGCGCGTCAACTGCCGTACGGCCAGGTCGTCGTGGTCGATGAAGTGCTGGTACTTCACCTCGTCGGTGAAGTCGGCGGACTGCAGGCCCGCGTCCCAGGGTTCCTCGCTCGTGTCCTCGGCGACGGCCGCGCGGGCGTCCGCGTCGAGGGTGGCGTGCATGCGGCCGAGCCAGGAGGAGCAGAAGACGGCCGCGTCGTAGGAGGTGGTGAACTCCTCGTGGCACAGCAGGGCGGCCAGGAAGGAGCCGCCGAGGCAGTGCCCGAACAGGGACAGCGGCACGCTCTCGCCGATCATCTCCCGTACGTGGGCGACGGCCTGCGCGTAGTCGCCGAGGAGGGTGTCCGCGTCCGGTATCTCGTTGCGCGGGCCGGGGCTGATGCCGCTGCCGCGCCGGTCGAGGACGAAGAAGGCGATGTCGTTGTCGGCGAACCGGGGCCCCACCTCCCACAGCCACCCGGCGTGGCTCTGCAGTCCGTGGAAGTAGAAGACGGCTCCCTTGATCCGTTCCGGCCGCCACACGTGCAGGGCGAGGCGGGTGTCGCCGCACGGCAGGTCGACGATCTCCCGGCGGGTGTTCTGCGGGGGCCTGAGGGTCTCGATCATGACGGGTTCTCCTGAGGTGAGGGGTGGTCGGTGGGGCCGTGCCCCGCGGTGTCAGCCGGCGAGGATCGCGTCGGCGAAGTCCGTGTCCTTCTGGAAGGGCTTGTACTTGTACTGGGTGGCGTTGCCCTGCTGGCGCCGCGACTCGACGTACCCGGCGATGGCGCCCTGCGCCACGGTCCGCACGTTCAGCCCGGCGAGGCGGCCGCTGTCCCGCTTGGACGCGTACTCGATGTTGATGACGGACAGTTCGCGGTCGATCGCCGCGGACAGCGCGCCGTCCAGCGCGGCACTCGGGGCCGGCACCTCCACCACGACGGTGTAGGAGGGCAGTTCGTCCCAGCGCGGACCGCACATGTACAGCCCGGTGTCCAGGCCGCTGTGCGCGAGGCCCTGCCGGATGGCCTGGGTGACCTGGCTTTCGGTGATCTTCTCGCCGGTGAAGGAGTGGAAGACGCCGTCCCGGTGGGTGAAGTGGATCCAGGGCGTGCCGTCCACGACGCGGTCGACCCGGTAGATGTCGCCGGTCCACAGGCGGTACAGGCCGTTGCCCTGCGACATGATCAGGTGGTAGTCGCGCCCCGCCTCCACCTCGTCGTGGAGCAGCGTCTCGATCTCCTCACCGGCGTCGAGCAGGGTGCCGAGCGGTACGTCGGCGGGGACGAACTCGAAGTACGCCTGGCCGACGGCGAGCGGCTGGCTGTCCAGGGTGTCGTCCACGGGGATGGTGGTGACGCCCTCCGTCCCGCAGCTCATGAACGGCAGCTTGGCCACGCCGGGCAGCACGGCGTCCAGACGCGGCCGGTACAGCTCGGCCGACGCCGACAGCCAGCAGCTGTACAGCGTCAGCGACGGCCAGATGTCGACCAGGCTGAACTCGTCCTCGGCCAGGACCCGTTCCAGGTGACGGGCCGCGTCCTCGTCGGGCTCGGCGCAGGGCCGGCCGTCCAGGGTGCCGTCGCGCAGATCGCGCACCAGCCGGTCGCCGTGCTCGGCGATGAGGTCGCGCAGCGACACGAGGGTGCTGGGGTTGATCGCCGAGATGTAGTGCAGGTCCTTGCCGACGAGGTGCCGGACGCGGTGGTACATCCGTTCGGCGTGGCCGGCGGGCGTGCCGGGGCCGAACCAGGGCGAGTCGTACCACGGCGGGTTCCAGTCGCGGCTGTTGATCTGCGGGTGCCGGTTGCTGATCGCCTGGTGCTCGACCCCGTGCACGAAGTCGTAGACGTCCTCGCGGACGGTCTGCGTGTCCAGGGTGGCCCAGGGATGGGCGAGGATCTCGGGGTGGTGCTGGAGGTAGGTGCCCCACATGGCCTTCATGGCGGGGATGCGGTACGTCAGCAGCCAGTGCAGCGTGTAGGGGACCCGCTTGGGGTCGCCGGTGGTGCCGCTGGTCTTGAGCCAGCGCAGGACCGGGCTGCACGAGAGGATGCCGCCCTTGGTCCGGGTCTCCCGGTCGATCTGCTCGGCGAAGTCGTCGTAGCGCATGACCGGCAGGACCGACCGGAAGCGGGACGGGTCGGCGGCGACCACGTCGTAGCCGCGCTCCTTCCAGTGCAGCGCGCTCACGCCGATGTCGATGAGGTCGTCCAGGACGCGGGCCTGTGCGGCGGCCGGGTCCTTCAGGTCGGCGAGCAGGCTGTCGCGTGCTGCGAAGCACTCCTCGGCGAAGGGGTCGCGCCGCGCCTGCCAGTTCTGCTGCCACGGTGTCGTGTGCGAGGTCTCCACTGCTGCTTCACTCCTCGAAGAAGGGGGCCGGCGGCCCGTGTCCGGGCATGCGTCGGCGCCGCGCGGCGCATGCGCCGGACGGTGGGATGGGGTGGGGTGGGATGAGGTGCGGGTGCTGCCGGGGGTGGCGCCGCCCGGTCAGGCGGCGCGGGCCTTGGTGACGCCGGTGGCGGGCGCGTCCTCCCCGGCCGCCAGTGCGGCCAGCTCGTTCAGGTCGTACAGCGCCTGGCGTCGGGTGCCGTAGCGGGTGATCCTGCCGCGGCGCGCCCACTGGCGGATGGTGCCCTCACGGACGCCGAGGGCGAGCGCCGCGAGCGAGGTGGGGACACGTGCGCCGCGGGTGGTCCGGTCGCCGGTCATGCCGTCTCCTTGTCGGGGGAGGTGTGCTGTCGGCGGCTCAGCAGGAGCCACTGGCGCGGGGTCAGTACGTGGCCGGCCCCGCACATCGGTCCGCGCAGGACCAGACCGTCACCGCCGCGCCCGGGCAGCGACACCTCGGCCTCGCAGCCCGGCTCGACGCACCGGCCGAGCGGCACCAGGGCGGGCCGGGGCGGCGCGACGATCCGGCGCAGGGCCGTGGCCGCGTGCGCGATCTCGTCGGCCGCCGTGCCGGCCGCGGGAAGGGCGGCCAGGACGTCGGCGTGCCGGCCGAGGAAGGCGGCCAGCGCGGCCACGGTCCGGTCCGGCGGAGCCGGGGCGGGCGCCGTCCGGTCCGGCGGAGCCGGGGCGGGCGCGGCCTCCTCCAGGACCAGCCGGGCCCAGAAGGCCAGGCGCACGACGGTGTCGTGCCGGGCCTGCAGCGCCTCCTCGCTCACGGGCGGCGCCTGCGGCCGGTGGCCGGTCACCCGGGGCAGTCCGGCCTGCCGGGCGGGCAGGATCAGGTGCTCCTCGCTGTCCTGGTGGAGCTCCGGCAGGGCGGCCAGGTCGGCGCGCAGGGCGCGTGCACAGGAGCCGCAGAGCCGGGCGCCGGGCAGGGCGGGCCTGCGTCGCAGCGCGCCGGAGCCGGCCGTACGGCGGCATCGACGTGACGTGCACGCCCCGGAAGGGGAGTCGGAGGTGGTCGGGTCTGCCATGGTCACTGGTCGCCTCACCGGGGAGAGGGTCGGGCAGGGTGCGGGAAGGGGCACCGTGCGCGGGGACGGGCACCGCGGCGAAAGCTCGCGCGGGCAACAAAAAAGCGCCGCCCGAGGGCGACGCGGTGACGATGCGAAGGGGGCCGGAAGCGGACACACTCCTTCGCGAAAGAGTGTTACACGTCTGCCGCATCAGCCGCAAGAGGTTGCCGGAGAAACACCAACTCCACTTGCACAGACGGCAGATGCCGCCCTCCCCGCGGTGTGCGGGGTGGACGGCACCGGGCGCCGGGCGCCGGTCAGCGGGGCGTCGGCACACCGAGCACTCGATCGCCGAGAGCCGGGAACTCGGCGCGCGTCCTGGCCACGAGCGCGAGATCGAGCTCGGCGACGAGCGCCTCCTCCCCCGCGCCCGCCTCGGCCACGACCTCGCCCCAGGGATCGACGACGACGCTGTGGCCGGCCTGCGCCACCCCGGCGTGCGCCCCCGCCGTGCCGCAGGCCAGGACGTACGCCTGGGACTCCACGGCCCGGGCCCGCGCCAGCAGCGACCAGTGGGCCCGGCGGGCGGCGGGCCACCCGGCGGGGACGAGGAGCAGTTCGGCGCCCGCGTCCACCAGCAGCCGGAACTGCTCGGGGAAGCGCAGGTCGTAGCAGGTGGCGAGACCAGCCGTCGGGCCCGCGCCGAGCGGGGTCGTGACGGTCTCCTCACCCCGGCCCAGCAGGGCGGCCTCGCCCCGGTCGAAGCCGAAGCGGTGGATCTTGCGGTAGGTGCGGTGCAGCCGGCCGTCGGGTGCGAAGACCAGGGAGGTGTTGAACAGGCCGCCCGTCGGGTCGCGTTCGACGATCGAGCCGGCGTGCAGCCAGACCTCCGCGTCGGCGGCCGCGGCGCCCATCGCCCGGGCCGTCGGGCCGTCCAGTGGCTCGGCGTGCGCGGCGAACGCCTCGAAGGCGAAGGCGCCGACCGTCCAGAGCTCGGGCAGCATCACCAGGTCGGCGGTGCGCTGTTCGCGCACGAGGGCGGCCGCCCGGAGCCGCCGCTCCTCGGCCGGCTCCCCGGGTCGTACGGCGATCTGCAGGAGTGCGGCGCGCACGGTGTCTCCGTTTCCTCAGGGGGTGCGTGGTCGGGTGGGCCGGGTGGTCAGCGCAGGTGGGAAGCGCCGTTGACGTCGAGGACGGCGCCGCTGCACCACTCGGCGGGGGCGCTGCTCAGCCAGGCCACCGCGGCCGCGACGTCGGACGGGACGGCGATCCTGCCGAGCGGGCTCTGCCGGCGGATCGCCTCCTCGGCGTCACCGGCGAGCATGGGCTCGGTCAGATCGGTGCGGACGACGCCCGGGGCCACGGCGGACACCGCGATGCCCAGCGGGCCGAGGGACTGGGCGAGCGACTGGGTCAGGGCGTGCAGGGCGGCCTTGGTCGCGCCGTAGGCGGGGGCGTCGGGCTCCCCGCGGTAGGCGCCGCGGGAGCCGACGTTGACCACGCAGGCGCCCTGGGGCCCCTGGATCCGGTGGCGCAGGTGGTCGACCAGGCACCAGATCAGGTCGGCCGGGCCGAGCAGGTTGACGTCGACCAGGCGCCGCCAGGCGGCCTGCCAGTCCTCGTAGGACGTCGTCGCCACGGGTTGTTCGGCGTACAGCCCGGCGTTGTTGACGAGCACGTCGACCGTGCCCAGTTGCTCGACCGCGGAGCCGATGACCTCCCGGGCCGCGCCGGGGGCGCCGACGTCGCCGGTGACGAGGACGTGGCCGGTCCCGGGCAGGGAGTCGAGCACGGCCTCGGCGGCGGCCGTGTCGGCCCGGCAGTGCACCGCCACGCGGTGTCCGGCGGTGGCGAGTTCGGAGGCGATGGCGGCTCCGATGCCCCGGGAGGCACCAGTGACGAGCGCGCAGCGTCGAGTCATGGAGTGAGCTCTTTCGTGAGGGGATGAACGGCAGTGCGTGGGCGGCCCCTACGGGGACCGGGAGGGCTCGGGGCGGGTCGTGACGCCGGCCGGGCGCCGGTCCATGCCGGGGAGCGGTCCGGGCACGAGCACCAGGGCCCACAGGCGGACCAGTTCGGTCTGCACGTCCCGGCCGGGGCGGCCCGCCCGCAGCGCCGCCTCGGCCCCCGCCGTGAGGTAGACCGCCAGCAGCTCCAGCCGGTCGGCGAGCGCATCGCCGCCGCTCGCGGCCATCCGCCGCGTCGGAGCCACCAGTTCACGGAGGGCGTCGCGCCAGGCGGTCTGCCAGCACGGCGTGACGGCCTGTTCCCGGGCGAGCCGGGCCGCCGCGCGCACGGTGACCTCCTCCTCCAGCAGCCGGGCGACGACGAAGGTGAACTCCGCGACCGGTGGCAGCGCTTCGGTGGGCTTGAGGCACGCCAGGGCCCGCCGGGTGAGGTCCTCGGCCTCGCGGCAGACGGCGGTCGCCAGGTCGGCCTTGGCGTGGAAGTGGAAGGTGAGTGCCCCCATCGTCACGCCGCAGGCCCGGTGCACGGCGGACAGCGAGGTACCGGCGTATCCCTGCCGGTCGAACTCCTCGGCCGCCGCCGCGATCAGCGCCTGACGGGTGCGTTCCGCTCTCACCTGCTTCACCATGGGCTTGACCTCGGTATCCATCGCGGGGACTGAATCCCACGGGCCGCCCGGACGGCGGGTGCGCGCTCCACGTGCCCGGGGAGGGCCCGGCGAGGGCTCCGGCCCGCCCGCACGGCGGGGCGACGGAAGCCCCACGGGCCCGGTCCTGCGAACGTACCGCCGGGCGCCGCGGAGGGCTCCCACCGCGCACGAACCCGAAACGGCTTGGCCAAGTCGCCTGCGAACTCCCCGACTTCCTTGCCGGCCCTTCACACTCACCGAGGCACACCGGCCCCGCTCACGACACCGCACCACGCCGACAACGACGGCCGGCTGCCGCGCCCCAGCGAAGCCGCCACCGGCTGCCGCGCCGCAGCCAATTCGGCGTCAGGTGCCGCCGGTTGCTGGACGTCGTCGGGACGAGCGCCGCGCCGAGGGCTCCCGCCACCGGGACACCACGACGCCTGCCATCGACTGCCGCACCCCGGCAAAGCCGCCACCGGCTGCCGCGCCGCAGCCGATTCACCGCCGGGGCCGCCGGTCACGGGGCGTCGGGACGAGCGCCGCCACCCAGGACGCACGAACTCCCCCGCCGATACCCGGGGCGCCGCGCCGAGCGCCCCCGCCACCGGGACACCACGCCGCCTGCCACCGGCTGCCACGCCCCAGCGAAACCGCCACCGGCTGCCGCGCCGCAGCCGATTCGGCCTCGGATGCCGCCGGTTGCCGGGCGTCGAGCCCCCGCGTCACCGAAAGCCCCGCCGGGCCACGCCCGGGACCGGCGGCTGCCTCAGGCCGCCGGCGCTTGTCGTCGGTACCAGGGGGCCGCCGCCGCCAGGCGGTAGAGCGGCCCGGGGCCCGGGGCGCAGCCGGTCAGTCGCCAGATCTCCTCGCCGGCGTACCAGTGGTCCCGGGCAAGCAGGGCGAACTGCCGCTCGCTGATGCGGCCCGGCGACTGCCGCAGCCGTTCCAGGCACCGCTCCCAGGACCAGTCGGGCCCGGCCGCGGGCAGCACGTCCAGCTCCGCGAGCCGCGTCATGAGCTCGCCGTTGCGCACCGGCACCGGGTGGGACGCGTGGAAGACACCCGGGCCGGCCGGCTCCGGTCCGGTGGCCAGGGCCGCGACGAGCCGGGCCAGGTCCTCGACGGCCACGAGGGACAGCTGCGCGCGCCCGCCGTCCCAGCGGGCCGGAACCCGCCGCAGCAGTTCGCCGAGCGCGGGCACGACCCAGCGGTCCCCCGCGCCGAGGACGAGCCCGGGACGCAGGACGACGGCGCCCGCCTCCAGCGCGATCCCCTCGGCCGCCAGCCGGGTCCTGCTGGCCGCCGAGACGGGTGCGGGCGCGACCCCGTCCACGGGGATGCCGCTGTGCGGCCCGGGGCCGTACACCGCCGCCGTGGAGAGCTGGACGATGCGCTCCACGCCGGCGCGACGGGCCTCCCGGACGATCGCGCGGGTGCCGCCGACGTTCGTCCGCTCGCACTGCTCGGCGCTGCCGTCCACCCGGCAGGCCAGGTGGACGAGGACGTCCGCGCCGCTCGCCGCCCCGGCCACCGAGGCCGGGTCGGACAGGTCCGCGCGCAGCCACTCCACGCCCGGCTCCCGCGGCCCCTCCGGCACGGCCCGGGCGAGGGCCCGCACCTCGAGGTCCCGGCCCAGGGCCCGCTCCTTCCTCAGCCGGTCGAGCACGGCCCGGCCGACGAAGCCGGTCGAGCCCGTCAGCAGCACCCGGACCGGTCTCATGAAGCGGCACCGTCCGCGGCGTCGGCGGCGGCCGTCTCCGGCAGGCGGCCGCCGTCGGCGGGGAACCGCAGCGCGGCGACGACGTCCGGCGGTGCGATGGCCGGGAGCAGGCAGCGCAGCATCTCGTTTATGCGGCCGGGCAGGTCGTCCCGGTTGTTGGCCAGGCGGGACATGATCTGCGTGCCGGTGTAGGAGGCGACCAGGACCTGAGCGAAGGCGGCCACGTCGACCTGCGGGTGCAGCTGGCCGAGTTCGCGGGCCTCGGCCAGGTAGATCCCGAACCGCTCGGCCCACCAGTCGTAGATCGAGTAGTCGAGGAGGTTCACCTCGCTCTGCTCGACGGCGAGGCGGACACCGGCCCGGAACAGCACGTCGGAGCGCATCTGCACGGCCAGGTACCCGCAGACGTCGATCAGCTGCTGCAGACCCTGCGTTCCGGTGGGCCAGCGCAGCCCGGCGGCCTGCTCGACGATGACCGCGCGCGCCAGTTCCTCCTTCGACTTGAAGTGGAAGTACATGGCGCCGGTGGTCATGCCGGCCCGCTGCAGGATCGTGTTCAGCCCCGCACCGCGGTATCCGGCCTGGTCGAAGACCTCGGCCGCCGCGCGGATGAGTGTGGCGCGAGTGCGTTCCGCGCGTTCCTGCCGTTGCCGTGCCATCGGCAGTCTCCCTAGTACCCGTAGACAAACAAAAAGAACGACCTCTATTTTATTCACGTCGGCGTCGGCCTGTCACGACCAACGACGCCGCTTCAGTTGCGCGTGCCCATTCGCAGAGCCACCGCATCCAGGGGGGACCTCGTGTCCATCGACATCGCCCAGCACTGCCTCGAAGACAGCCGTTTTAACGTGATATCTCCGTCTTTCACCCACAAGACGAACGAGAGTGAAGTGCTGCTGCGCACCTGGCGGCGGACCGCGTCCGACTCCTTCACGGTCACCGCCGTCTGGCCCGCCGCGCACCCGTTCTACGGCAACCGCCTGGGTCTGCACGATCCGCTCCTGCTCTGCGAGACGGTCCGCCAGACGCTGCCGCTGCTGTCCCACGGCGCCTACCAGGTGCCGTTCGGGCACCAGTTGCTGTGGAAGGACTTCGACTGGACGCTCGACCCTTCCGCCGCGTACGCCGACGGCGATCCGGCGGAGCTCGAACTGCACATCACCTGCGACGAGGTGACCTACCGCCGGGAACGGGCGGCCGGCATCTCGCTGCGCGCCGAAGTGACGCGCGACGGCCGCCGGCTGGCCACCGCGCGCTCCCGGTTCACCATCCAGGACCGCACCGTCTACAACCGGCTGCGCGGTGCCTACGCCGATGCCGCCGCGGCCACCGCGCGGGCCGTTCCGCTGCCGCCCCCGGCCGGCCTCACGGCGTTCGGCCGCGACCGGTTCGAGGACGTGGTGCTGGCCGCGACGGACCTGCCCGACCGCTGGCAGCTGCGCGTCGACACCACTCACCCCTTCTTCTTCGACCATGTCGTGGACCACGCCCCGGGGATGCTGCTGCTCGAAGCCGCCCGGCAGGCGGCCCTGGCCACGGCCCACCCGCGCTCCGCCGTCGTCACCGGCATGGACTCCGACTTCGTCAAGTACGCGGAGATGGACGCCCCGTGCCGGCTGGAGACCGAGCGGCTGCCGGACCAGGGGCTGGTGCGCGTCGGCGCCTGGCAGCACGACCGGGAGATCTTCTCCAGCGTGGTGAGCCTCGCCGCGGTACCGGCCGTCACCGCCGACCGCGCCGCGTGAGACGGGCCCGGCCCGCCGCCGCCGCCCGCTCCCGCCGCACGCGCGCTCAGTCCCGGCCGTGCAGGGGCGGATCGGCGGTGGTGGCCGCATCCCGCAGCGCGTCCAGCAGCCCGCGCAGGGCGGGTTGTTCGAGCGCGGTGCTCCGGACGGCGGCCGAGATCACCCGGACCGGCTCGGGGTTGCGGACCGGGCGGACGACGACACCGGGATGCAGGGTGCGCAGCCCCAGGCGCGGCATCAGGCCGACACCGAGACCGGCCGCGACGAAGCCCTGCGCGGTGGCGTAGTCCTCGCTCTGGATGACGAAGTCGGGGCTGAAGCCGGCCGCCGCGCAGGCCTCGGTCACCGGCTCCAGGCACGGCCCGGGCGGCTCGCTGCCCACCCAGTGCTCACCGGCCAGTTCGTGCAGGTCGACGACGTCCTCGCCGGCGAGCGGATGACCGGCGGGAAGCACCGCCGCGTACGGGTCGTCGAGGAGGCGTACGAGCTCGAACCCCTCGCCCGAGCGGCCCGGGGCCTGGACGACGACGGCCAGGTCGGCCCGGCCACGCGCCACGTCCTGGAACGGGTCCTCCGGGTCGGTGAGCCGCAGGTCGACCCGGACACCGGGGTGATCGGCCCGCAGCCGGGCCAGGGCCGGGGCGACCAGCGTGGATCCCGCGGTGGCGAAGTAGCGCACCGCGAGGCGTCCGGTGCGGCCGGCCCGCAGGTCGGCCAGGGCGGACTCGGCCTGAGCGACCGCCGAGCCGATCAGCGCCGCGTGCTCGGTGAGCAGCAGACCGGCGGGCGTGGGCCGCACACCCCGGCCGACCCGCTCCAGCAGTGCCGTGCCGGCCTGTTTCTCCAGTGCCGCGACCTGCTGGCTGACGGCGGACGGGGTGTAGCCCAGGTGGGCCGCCGCGGCGGTGACGGTGCCGCTGGTGACCACCGCGCGCAGGACCTGCAGTCGCCTCACATCGAGCATGTAGTCCAGCTTAACAGAATGTGCAGAACCATTTGCTTGTGCTCAATCCATCCGTGAGGCACCGTCGAGAGTGCGGGCCCGTCGGGGCCCGGCGAAGGAGGGCCGAGGTGGACGGTGGGACAAGGGGCCTGCGGGGCGGGGTGCGGGTGGCCGTGCTCGCCCTGCTGTGGGGCTCGACCTTCCTGTGGATCGAACTGGCGCTGCGCGGGCTCTCCCCGCTCCAGGTCACGTTCGTCCGTTGTCTCCTCGGCGCGCTCGTGCTCCTCGGCGCGGCCCGGGCAACGGGACGGAGGCTGCCGCGAGGGGCCGCCGTCTGGCGTCACCTGGTCGTCGCGGCCTTCTTCTGCAACGCCCTGCCCTTCGCGCTGTTCAGCCTGGGCCAGCAGACGGTGGGCTCGGGACTCGCCGGGGTCCTGAACGCGACGACCCCGCTGTGGTCGGTGGTGCTCGGTCTCCTCCTGGGCTCGGAGCGCGGCATCCGGCCGGTCCGGCTCGGCGGGCTCCTGCTCGGCTTCGCCGGCACGATCGTCATCTTCGCCCCCTGGCACACCTCGGGGGCCGTCGGCTGGGGCGCCCTGGCCATCCTCGGCGCGGCCGCCAGCTATGCCGTGGCGTTCACCTACATGGGCCGCACCCTGGTCCGCCGGGGCACGCCGACCCTCTCCCTGTCGTCCGCCCAGCTGCTGGCGGCGAGCGGACTGACCGCCGTGGCCCTGCCGGTGGGCGGCCTGGAGCCGGTGGACCTCTCGCCGGTGGTGCTGGTGGCCGCCGTGGCCCTCAGCGTGCTCTGCACCGCCGTCACGTTCCACCTCACGTACCGCATCATCAACGACGAGGGCGCCACCAACGCGGCCGTGGTCGGCTACCTGCTGCCGGTGGTCTCCGTCCTCCTCGGCGTCGTCGTCCTGGGCGAGCAGGTCGGCGTCCGCGTGGTGCTCGGCATGGCCGTGGTCCTGGCCGGCGTCGCCATGACCCGGGCCGGCGCCGGCAAAGCCGGAGGCGACAGCCCGGGAACCGCCCCGCGCTCCGCCCACGCCACCGCGGAACGGCAGGACACGCTGGGCAGGACACGGTGAGCGGCGCGGAGCCCCGGCTGTGGGCCCTGCACCGGGAACTGACCGAGGGCACCGTGTTCACCGACCTCACCCACGCCTTCCGCCCGGGCCAGCCGCACTTCCCCGGCTTCGGCGACGAGCGGCGCGAGACCCTCTTCGACGTGGCACGCGGCGACGGCTTCACCGTCCACCGCTACACCCTCGCCGGCCAGTGGGGCACCCATGTGGACCCGCCCTCGCACTTCGTGGCCGGGGCCCGCACCCTGGACCGCATCCCGGTGCGGGAGATGGTCCTGCCGCTGGTCGTGCTCGACATCACGGACCGGGTCGCCGCCGACCCCGACGCCACCCCCACCCCGGACGACGTGGCGTCCTGGGAACGCCGCAACGGGCCCGTCCCCGCCGGCTCGTTCGTCGCCCTGCGCACCGGCTGGAGCAAGCGCTGGCCGGACCCGGTGGCGATGGACAACCGGGACGACGCCGGTGTCCGCCACACCCCGGGCTGGTCGCGGGAGGTCCTGCGGTACCTGTTCGAGGACGCGGGTGTGACCGCCATCGGTCACGAGCAGGCCGACACCGACCCGGGGCTCGCCGCCTCCGCGGGGGACTACGGCCTGGAGGAGTACGTGCTCGCCCGCGACCGCTGGCAGCTGGAGCTGCTCACCCAGCTGGACCGGGTCCCCGAGGCGGGCTCGCTGCTCGTCGCCTCCTGGCCCCGGCCGCACGGCGGTTCCGGCTTCCCGGCCCGGGTGTTCGCCATCCATCCGGCGGTGTGACGGCCGGCGGTCAGGCCATCCGGCGGTCAGGTCAGCGTCCGGTCAGGTCAGGTCAGGTCAGGTCAGGTCAGGTCAGGTCAGGTCAGGTCAGGTCAGCGTCCCGGTCAGGTCAGCGTCCCGGTCAGCGTGCCCGCCGTCGTGAGCGCGAGGAACGCCGCGCCCCAGAGCATCGCGTGCCGGGTGCGGCGGTGTTTCGCCGTGACGGTCGGGCCGGGGCCGGCGGCCAGGTTCAGCAGGAACAGCGACGGGGCGCAGGCCGCGCAGCCGGTCCACAGCAGGAGTTGAGGCACTACGGCGTACTGGGCCGGCGTCAGGACGCCCGTGGTGATCGCCGCGAGCAGGGCGGTCAGCGCCGCGCCCAGGGTCGCCAGGACCAGGTTCGCCCGGTCGTCGGCCTTCGCCCGTTCGCGCCTCGCCGACGCGGTGACTCCGCTCCCCGCTCGCCGGGTCTCGAGTGTGGTCATCAGCCCCCCTCGCTGATCAGCGGCAGATCCGAGTACCCCGATCGGCGCCTGCCACACCGGAGTTCAGCCGTTCGACGTCTCGTCGTAGGGGTCCTTCGGGGCGGGGACGGGGCGGGAGCCCGTGACGTCGACGTACGGGATCGGGCCACCGTTGACCGGGTCCTTCGTGCGGCGCGGGGTGTAGTGGCCGGTGATCTCCAGCCAGGTGTCCGGGCGCAGCACCGGGGGGATGTCGCCGGTCAGGGCGATCTTGACCGGCTGGGCGTCCGCCGCGCAGCAGTTGAGGCCCATGCGGACCAGGTACGGGGTGCCCGCGCGGTCGAGGGCGACGAAACCGGTGATCCGCACCTCGCGGTCGCGCAGGGAGCGGCCGTCGTCGTAGACGGCCCGGCCGGCGTAGTCCGCCACGGCGAGGCGCAGGGGGTCGCCGGCGGGCAGGGGCGGGAAGCCGAGGGGCTCGGTCAGGGCCGTGCCGGTGTGGGTCGCGCTGTAGGAGCCGAGGGCCGGCGGTGCGACCAGGATCAGGGCGAAGACCGGCAGGACGAGCAGCCAGGAGACGCGGGGTTCGCGGTGCCCGTGGTCGTCCGCCGGGGCGCGGCGGCGGTCGTACCAGAGGGTCGCCGCCGCCGTGGCGATCAGGACCGCGCCCGCCAGCAGTACCAGGGGGCGCAGCCCCTCCTTGACGTAGCGGAGGTAGAGGTCGGTCGTGCCGGCGTGCAGAAGCGTCGCGCCGAGCAGGAACAGCAGGGCCGACTGGGCGAGGCGGTTCACAGCAGGACCGTTCCGGTCAGGGCCGACACGAGCACGGCCAGGGCGAAGGTCGCGGGGGCGAAGCGCAGCGCGAAGGCGCGGCCGAAGGTGCCCGCCTGCATCGCGAAGAGCTTCAGGTCGATCATCGGGCCGACGACCAGGAACGTCAGCCGGGCCGTCAGGGAGAACTGGGTGAGGGAGGCGGCGACGAACGCGTCCGCCTCGGAGCAGATGGACAGCAGCACGGCCAGCGCCGCGAGGACCAGGACCGACAGCACCGGGTGGCCGGCCGCCGCGCCCAGCCAGTGCGCCGGGACCACCGCCTTCAGCGTCGCCGCGGCCATCGCGCCGACGACGAGGAACCCGCCCGCGTGCACCACGTCGTGGCGGACCGAACCCCAGAAGGCCGCCCCCTTGCCCTGCCCCTCGTAGGAGGCCCGGGCCGGGGGCCGCAGCCAGTCCGCGCGGCCGAGCCGGTGCCAGAGCCAGCCCATGGCGCAGGCCACGAGCAGGCTCGCCACGAAACGGGCCAGGACCATCTCCGGGTTCGAGGGGAACGCCACGGCCGTCGCCGTCAGCACGATCGGGTTGATGGCGGGCGCCGACAGGAGGAACGCCAGCGCCGCCGCCGGTGTGACCCCCCGGCGGACGAGCGCGCCGGCCACCGGCACGGACGCGCACTCGCAGCCCGGAAGCACGGCACCGGCCGCGCCCGCCACCGGCACTGCCAGCACCGGGTGCCGGGGCAGGGCGCGGGCGAAGAAGGACGGCGGCACGAACACCGCGATCGCCGCGGACAGCAGCACCCCCAGCACCAGGAACGGCAGTGCCTGGACCAGGACCGCGACGAACACCGTCATCCAGCTCTGCATCACCGGCGCGGCCAGCGCCCCGCGCACCGGGTCCTGGAACATCACCGCGGTGATCAGCAGCAGGGTCAGCAGCAGCGGGGAGTCGAGCCGCCGGGTCGCCGGCGGGGTGCCCCCGTCCGGTGCGGTGGCCGCGCGCTCGCCGCCGTCGCGGGAGGCGCTCTTCGTGGTGGTCACGGGCCCGGTACCTCCGGTGGTGCGCGGGGGCGTTCCCCGTTTCCTCCCCGTGCGTACGTGCCGGCGGGGCCGTGCGTTCACGCACCGGCGGCCCCTTGTGGAACCGGCCGCCCGGGTGGGGCAGTCTTCTCCCCGTGGGGAGCGTTCCGAACCAAGGTCAGCCAGGCGATCCGGCCACGCACATGATCGTGTGCGGCGACGACGGTCTCGCACACCGCCTCGCCGCCGAACTGCGGGGTGTGTACGGCGAACAGGTCACCCTCGTCGTGCCGCCCTCCGGGCGCCGGGTGCGGCAGCCGGTGGTCGGACGGGCCCGGGCCGCCTCGGCCGCCCTGCTCGACCGCGTCAGCGCCGCCGTCAACCGGGCGGGCGCGGGCGGGCCCGGGGGCGAACCGGCCGGGAACGAGCAGGTCGTGGAGGCCGCGGAGGTCACCGAGGCGGTGCTCGGTGAGGCCGGGGCGGAGCGGGCGGCGGCCCTGGCGCTCGTGTACGACGACGACGAGACCAACATCCGCGCCGCGCTCACCGCCCGCCGCCTCAACCCCCGGCTGCGGCTGGTCCTGCGGCTGTACAACCGCCGGCTGGGGCAGCACATCGAGGAACTGCTCGACCAGACGGCCGCGTTGGCCTCCGGCTCGGGCACGGGCGGCGGACCGGGCTTCGACACGTCGACGACCGTGCTGTCGGACGCCGACACGGCCGCGCCCGCGCTGGCCGCCACCGCCCTGGCCGGCACGAGCAAGGTCGTGCAGACCGAAGGGCTCGTCCTGCGCGCCGTGGAACGGCAGCCGCCCCGGCCGGGCGAGGTGGCCGACCCGGGTCTGTGCACGCTGGCCCTGCTGTCCGCGACGAGCAACGACCCGGCCGGGGCCGACGGTTCGGAGGGCAGCGGGGAGCAGGGACCGCAGTTGCTGCCCGACGAGGCCGCGGTGGCGGCGGCGACGGGGCGCGGGACCGTCGTCCTGGAGCAGGTGTCGTACTCCGGCCCCGCCCTGGCCAACGGGCGGGGCGGCGTACCACCGCTGGGTTCGCTGTTCTCGCGGCGGCTGCGGTGGTCGCTGGCCGGGCTGATCGGGTGCGTGCTGGCCCTCGCGGTCGCGCTGACGCTGGTGACCGGTGAACACCCGCTGTACGCCACCTACGTCACCCTGCTCGACCTGTTCGGCATCAACGACCCCGCGTTCCACCAGCCGACGGGGCAGCAGGTCCTGCAACTGCTGTCCGGGCTGGTGGGGTTACTGCTGCTGCCGGTGCTGCTGGCCGCGGTCCTGGAGGCCCTGGGCACCTTCCGCAGCGCGTCGGCCCTGCGCAAGCCGCCGCGGGGGCTGGGCGGTCACGTGGTGCTGCTCGGCCTCGGGAAGATCGGGACCCGCGTGCTGACGCGGCTGCGGGAGCTGCACATCCCCGTGGTGTGCGTGGAGTCCGACCCGGAGGCACGCGGCATGGCCACCGCCCGGCGCCTGCGGGTGCCGGTGGTGCTCGGCGACGTCACGCAGGAGGGCGTGCTGGAGGCGGCGAAGATCCACCGGGCCCACGCCCTGCTGGCGCTGACCAGCGCGGACACCACGAACCTGGAGGCGTCGCTGTACGCCCGGTCCCTGCGGCCCGACCTGCGGGTCGTCCTGCGGCTGTACGACGACGACTTCGCCACCGCCGTCTACCGGACGCTGCGGGCCGCGCACCCGTCCGCCCTGACCCGCAGCCGCAGCGTGTCCCACCTGGCCGCGCCCGCCTTCGCCGGGGCGATGATGGGGCGGCAGATCCTCGGGGCGATCCCGGTGGAGCGGCGGGTGCTGCTCTTCGCGGAGATCGAGGTGGGCGGGCACCCGCAGCTGGAGGGCCGCACGGTCGGGGAGACGTTCCGGCCGGGGGCCTGGCGGGTGCTGGCCCTCAACACGGCGCCCTCCGGGGGCCGGTGGGGTGACCGGGAGGGCGCCGAGGAGGACGGCGCGGCGACGTCGGGGCTGGTGTGGGACCTGCCTCCTTCGTATGTGCTGGGCCCCGGGGACCGGGTGGTGCTGGCGGCGACCCGGCGGGGCCTCGCGGAGCTGCTGGGACGCAGACGGCGGGAGCGGGCGGGAGCGTGACGCCGGGGCCGCGACGCCCGAAGGCCGCGACGCCCGAGGGCCGCGGGGGAACTGCGCGACCGGCCGGCACCCACCCGCAGCCGCCGAACCACCCCCGACTCCCGCTCCCGTGCTACCGGGCGCCCGGAACCTCCTTGAGATGCCGCTCCGCGAACTCCAGCTCCAGCCGCACCTGCTTGATCCGCTCGTCCACGACCAGCGAGCCGTGGCCGGCGTCGTAGCGGTAGACCTCGTGGACCGCGCCCCGCGCCTCCAGGCGCGCGACGTAGTTCTCGATCTGGCGGATCGGGCAGCGCGGGTCGTTCACGCCGGCCGAGATGTACACCGGGGCCGTGACCTTGTCGACGTACGTGAGGGGTGAGGAGGCCTCGAAGCGGTCGGGGACCTCCTCCGGGGTGCCGCCGAGGAGGGTGCGGTCCATCGCCTTCAGCGCCTCCATCTCGTCGTGGTACGCCGTGACGTAGTCGGCGACGGGGACCGCCGCGATGCCCAGGGCCCACACATCGGGCTGCACGCCGAGGCCGAGGAGCGTGAGGTAGCCGCCCCAGGAGCCGCCGGTGAGGATCAGCTGGTCGGGGTCGGCGAGGCCGGATCCGACGGCCCAGTCGCGTACCGCGGCGATGTCCTCCAGCTCGATGAGCCCCACGCGGTGCTTCAGGGCGTCCGTCCAGGCCCGGCCGTAGCCCGTGGAGCCGCGGTAGTTGACCCGGACCACCGCGTAGCCGTGGTCGACCCAGGCGGCCGGGCCCGCGGCGAAGGAGTCGCTGTCGTGCCAGGTGGGGCCGCCGTGGATGTCGAAGACCGTGGGAAGCGGGCCGGTGACGCCCTCGGGCTTCTGCACCAGGGCGTGGATGCGGCCGCCGGGACCCTCCACCCACACGTCCCGCACCGGCACCGAGCCGGGCGACTTCATGCCGGGCGGGTCGAGCACCACACCGCCGGCCGTGGAGCGCACCGCCGGCGGCTCGGCGGCCGAGGACCACAGGAACTCGACGCTGCCGTCGGGGCGGGCCGTCGCCCCGGACACCGTGCCGGGCGGGGTCGGGATCGCGTTCAGGGAGCGGCCCGCCAGGTCGTAGCGGAACAGCTCGCTGCGCGCCTCGAAGCTGTGCACGACGAGCAGGCCGCTGCCGTCCGGATACCACTCGGCGCCGACGTCACCCGGCAGGTCCAGCGCCAGGTCCGTCTGCTCGCCGGTGGCCACGTCCCACACGAGGGGTTCCCAGCGGCCGCGGCGCTGGTGGCCGATCAGCAGACGCGTGTCACCGTCGACGGGCGCGAAGCCGAGGACCTCCAGGCCCAGCTCGCGGGTGCCGCCCTCGGTGTCGTCGAGCTCGGCGACCGGCGTGCCGTCGGGGCGCAGCACGCGCAGCGCGGAGTGCATCGCGTCGCCGTGCTCGGTGTGCTCGACGGCGATCAGGGAGCCGTCGTGGGAGAGGTCGCCGACGCCGGCCGACTCGCGGTGGCGGTAGATCTCCACGGGGCTCTCGCCGGTGCGCACGAGGTGGATCGTCGTCCCGTCCTCGTCGGTCGAGCGGCCCACGATCGCCGTCCGGCCATCGCGGCCGAGGGCGAGGCCCGCCGGGTAGGAGGCGTCCAGGCCGTCGGCGGCCGGTTCGTCCGCGCCGCCCTCGAAGGGCTGGCGGCGCCAGACGCCGAACTCGTCGCCGTCCTTGTCGTCGAACCACCAGATCCAGGCGCCGTCGGGCGTCAGCACGCCGTCCGTCGTGCCGTTGGGCCGGTCGGTCACCTGGCGCTGCTCACCCGTGGCCCGGTCCCAGGCGTACAGCTCGTAGGTCCCCGTCGCGTTGGACACGAACAGGGAGCGGTCCGGCGCGTCCAGCGCCCAGTCGGGCAGGGACACCCGGGGTGCCCGGAAGCGCTTCTCCCAGTCCGGCATCGGCTCCTGCTGCCCCGACGCCGCCCCTCGCTGCTGGTCCCGCTGATCCCGCGCTTCGGACCCGTTGCTCTCAGTCATGGCCCCATAGTGCACGCACAGGCCGGCTGTTCGCCGACGAGGTCCCCAGCCTGTGGAAAACCCGCGGCGGTCCTCCTCGGTGGCCGGCCGGCCACGGCGGCGACCGGGAGACGGCCGTGGCGGGACCCCCGTTGCCCACCCCGCGGGCCGGGGACGCCTCCCGGCCCCGTACCGTGGGGGTGTGTACCGGTTTCTGCTGACGCCCCGATGGTGGGGGATCAACGTCTTCGTGCTGTTGTCCATCCCCTTCTGCATCTTCATGGGGTCCTGGCAGCTGGGCCGGTTCGAGGACCGTGTGCAGGACCACCGCACCGCGAGCGAGCAGGTCTCCCGGGCGGGACGCGAGGCGCCGCGGCCGCTCGGCGAGATGCTGCCGGTGACCAAGGCGACGTCCGGCAAGCCGGTCACCGCGACCGGCCGCTACGGCAAGCAGCTGCTGGTCCCGGACCGCAAGCTCGACGACCGGCAGGGCTTCTACGTGCTGACGCTGCTGCGCACCGACTCGGGCGAGGCGCTTCCGGTGGTGCGCGGCTGGCTGCCCGGCCCCGCCGACGCGGCGAAGGCGCCCGCCCCGCCGCGCGGCGAGGTCACGGTCACCGGCGTGCTCCAGGCGTCGGAGACCCCGGGTGACAACGGGGTCAGCGCGCGGGGCGGGCTGCCCGCGGGGCAGACCGCGGCGATCAGCGCGGCGTCGCTGGTGAACCTCGTCCCCTACGACGTGTACGACGCGTGGGTGACGCTGGCCGACGGCGACGCGGGGATGAAGGCGGTGCCCGCCGCCGCGCCGCCGGACTCCGGGCTCGACCTGAAGGCGTTCCAGAACCTCGGGTACACCGCCGAGTGGTTCGCCTTCGTCGGGTTCGTGATCTTCATGTGGTTCCGGCTGCTGCGCCGCGAGACCGAGCTCGCGCGCGACCTGGAGCTGGGCCTGGTGCCGGACGAGGAGCCGGTCACCGTGGAGACCGCCCCCGCCGCCAAGTAGCCCCGCGACGCCACCAGGTAGCCCCGGCACACCCCGCGCACCGCCCCGGCAGGGCCCCGCCGGGCCGCGCACGCCCCGGCGGGGATCACGCCCCCGCCAGTACTCCCGTCCAGTACACGGTCCCCGCACACGCGTTCGGCACCGTCACCGAGCCCGCGCCCGAGCCGGTGCCCGGGGTGTACGTCACCGCCACGCTGCCGTCGGCCGTGCCGTCCTCCCGGAGGAGCTGCGTGCCGGTGCCCGTGTCGCCGCCGGTGGAGGTGCCCGCCGTGGCCGCCGGGTCCTCCGACGCGGTGGGGTCGGGGCTCGGGTCGGGGCCGCCGGTGCCGCCGCCGGGGGTGCCGCAGGTCTCCGAGGGGACCCAGGCGAACCTCACGTCGTAGCCGGTGCCCGGCTGGAGCACCAGCCCGGCCGCCTCCAGCGACGGGTCGGGCAGCAGACCGGACGCCGCGTCGCCCGCGGCGTGCCGGAGCGAGCCGACCTTCGCGGGGTCCGCCCCGCCCTGCGCCGCGGCGTACACCGAGCCTGGGCCGGTGACCGTGCAGGCCGCACCGGAGACGTTCACGACGCGGAAGGAGCCGGAGACCGCTCCGGTGGAGTCGGGGGCGCCGCTGCTGCCGGAGGCCGGGCCGAGCTGGGCGGCGGTGCAGGCGGCGACGCCGGCGCTGGTCGTGGAGGAGGGGCCGGTGCCGGCGGTGGAGCCGCCCTTGGAGGCGCCGGAGCCCTTGCCCTTGTCCTTGTCCTTCTTGCCGTCCTTCTCCTTCCCCTCGACCTTGTCGGAGGGCTTGCCCGAGGAGTTCTCACCGCCGTCCGGGTCCTTGCTCCCGCCCGAGCCGCCGGGCGTCTCGGAGGCGTGGCCGATGGCGGAGGGGTTGGCGTCGGAGCCGGTGGCGTTGGAGACGTGCACCAGTGCGGGGACGGCGGTGCCCACGAACAGCGCGGCCGCCGCCATGCCCACGAGGGCCTGGCGCTTGCGGGCGCGCCGCTGCGGCACCGCCTTGCGCAGGTAGTCCAGGGTGCCGTCGCGCGGCTCCACCTCGTGCACCGCCTGCCGCAGCATCCTGCGCAGGTCCAGCTCGTCCGAGTCGAGCCGGTCCGGGCTCTGGTCGTCGGGGCCGTGGTTCACAGTTCCGTTCCCAGCGTGCGATTGCTTCGGATCTTGCCCGTGCAGCCTTGTCGGCTCGTGCCACTCGAAGGGCTCGTGCCGGTCGCGCCCGTCGCGGGGCGCACCGTCGCCGTCGCTCATGCCGGCGCCTCCATGGCGACCCGGAGCGCCGCGATGCCGCGCGAGCCGTACGCCTTGACGGAGCCCAGCGATATGCCGAGCGTCTCGGCGACCTGCGCCTCGGTCATGTCCGCGAAGTAGCGCAGCACCAGCACCTCGCGCTGGCGGCGCTGCAGGCCCTTCATCGCCGCGATGAGGGAGTCGCGCTCCAGCTGGTCGTAGGCGCCTTCCTCGGCACTGGCCATGTCCGGCATGGGCTTGGACAGCAGCTTCAGGCCCAGGATGCGGCGGCGCAGCGCCGACCGCGAGAGGTTCACGACGGTCTGGCGCAGGTACGCCAGGGTCTTCTCGGGGTCGCGGACCCGCTTGCGGGCGGAGTGGACACGGATGAACGCCTCCTGGACGACGTCCTCGCAGGAGGCCGTGTCGTCGAGGAGGAGGGCGGCGAGACCCAGCAGCGAGCGGTAGTGCGCGCGGTAGGTCTCGGTGAGGTGATCGACGGTCGTCCCGGCCGCGACCGAGTCCTCGGCGCCGTCACGCTGACTGGGGATGCGGGCCGGCCGCGCTGCGGGCACGGGCGCGATCACCGGCATGCCACCGGGCGTGCCGGGCATGCGGGGTCGGAGAGCCGCCGGACGGGGCGGTCTGAGGACCGTGCCGCGTGCCGCGCTGAAGTCGAGTACCTCTGCCACGCTTGTTGGACACGCTCACCCCGCTGAGGGTTGTACGTGCCGGGCGTCACTTTCGCGCCGACCGCCGCCGCCGACGGTCTACCCGCGTCAGGCAGCACAACCGATGGTGCCTCACATGCCCTCATGCGTCCCGCTCTTCCCCTATGTCCAGATGTGACCGGGCGTCCCCACGTCCGGTTCCAGGCGTCCCCACGCCTGACAAGCGCTCCCACGGCCCGAAGGGCGACGGCAAAGACGCTCCCCGCCCTCCGCGTGGTTGCGGAGAGCGGGGAGCTAAATCCTCCGTCGCGAAAGCCCCAGGCCACAAGTGGTCCGGATCATCGACCGGATCACATGCGGGGTGCACCGATCCTACAAACCGGCACCGACACCGGCCCGGAGTTTTCCGTGCCGGCGGGCGGTCACGGGAGCGTGGCGGCCGCTCTCAGGACAGCTCCCGGGCCACCAGCTCGGCGATCTGGGCGGTGTTGAGCGCCGATCCCTTGCGCAGGTTGTCCCCGCACACGAAGAGTTCCAGCGCGGTCGGATCGTCCAGGGCCCGGCGCACCCGCCCGACCCAGGTGGGGTCGGTGCCCACGACGTCGGCGGGGGTCGGGAACTCCCCCGCGGCCGGGTTGTCGAACAGCACGACCCCGGGCGCCGTGGCGAGGATCTCGCGCGCCTTGTCGACGGTGACCTCGCCCTCGAAGCGGGCGTGCACGGTCAGCGAGTGCGTGGTGATCACGGGGACGCGCACACAGGTGACGGCGACCGGCAGCCCGGGCAGCCCGAGGATCTTGCGGGTCTCGCCCCGCACCTTCAGCTCCTCCGAGGACCAGCCGTCCTCGCACGCCGTACCGGTCCACGGCACGACGTTCAGCGCGACGGGTTCCGGGAACGGCCCGGTGCGGTCGCCGAGGGCCCGCCGCACGTCGCCGGGGTGGGTGCCCAGCTCGGTGCCGGCGACCAGGGACAGCTGGCGGCGCAGGGTCGCCACGCCCTCGCGTCCGGCGCCGCTGACGGCCTGGTACGAGGAGGCGACCAGCTCGCGCAGGCCGAACTCGGCGTGCAGCGCGCCCAGCGCCACGATCATGGAGAGCGTCGTGCAGCTGGGGTTGGCGATGATGCCGCGCCGGCGCATGCGCACGGCGTGCGGGTTGACCTCGGGCACGACGAGCGGCACGTCCGGGTCCATCCGGAACACGCCGGAGTTGTCGACCACCACCGCGCCCTTGGCGACGGCGACGGGCGCCCACTGCTCGGCGACCTCGTCGGGGACGTCGAACAGCGCGACGTCGACCCCGTCGAAGGCCTCCTCGGTGAGCGCCACGACCTCGGTCTCCTCGCCCCGCACGGCCAGCTTGCGGCCGGCCGAGCGCGGGGAGGCGACGAGCCGGATCTCGCCCCAGACGTCTGCGCGCTGGGACAGGATCCGGAGCATGACCGTGCCGACGGCGCCGGTCGCTCCCACCACGGCGAGCGTGGGCCGGCCGGACCGGCCGGTCCGGCCGGCCCCTCCAAGGCCGGTCATCAGCGGCCGGTGCCTCCGTAGACGACGGCCTCGTCGCTGTCGGAGTCGAGACCGAAGGCCGTGTGCACGGCACGGACGGCCTCGGGTACGTCGTCGGCGCGGGTGACGACCGAGATGCGGATCTCGGAGGTCGAGATCAGCTCGATGTTCACGCCCGCCCGGGACAGGGCCGTGAAGAAGTCGGCCGTGACGCCCGGGTTGGTCTTCATGCCGGCGCCGACGAGGGAGATCTTGCCGATCTGGTCGTCGTAGCGCAGCGAGTCGAAGCCGATGCCGGCCCTGTTCTTCTCGAGCGCGTCGATGGCCTTGCGGCCCTCGGTCTTCGGCAGCGTGAAGGAGATGTCCGTCAGGCCCGTGGAGGCGGCGGACACGTTCTGCACGACCATGTCGATGTTGATCTCGGCGTCGGCGATCGTACGGAAGATCGAGGCCGCCTCGCCCGGCTTGTCCGGCACGCCGACGACCGTGACCTTGGCCTCGGAGGTGTCGTGCGCGACACCGGAGATGAGAGCCTGCTCCACCTGCTTGTCCCCTTGATCGATCGGCTCGCTGCTGACCCACGTGCCCTGCAGTCCGCTGAAGCTGGACCGGACGTGGATCGGGATGTTGTACCGGCGGGCGTACTCCACGCAACGGTGGAGGAGCACCTTGGACCCGGACGCCGCCAGTTCGAGCATGTCCTCGAAGGAGATCCAGTCGATCTTCTTCGCCTTCTTCACCACGCGCGGGTCGGCGGTGAACACGCCGTCCACGTCGGTGTAGATCTCGCAGACGTCGGCGTCGAGCGCGGCCGCGAGGGCCACCGCCGTGGTGTCGGAGCCGCCGCGGCCGAGGGTGGTGATGTCCTTGGTGTCCTGGCTGACGCCCTGGAAACCGGCGACGATCGCGATGTTGCCCTCGTCCACCGAGGTCTTGATCCGGCCCGGCGTGACGTCGATGATCCGGGCCTTGTTGTGGACCGAGTCGGTGATGACACCCGCCTGGCTGCCGGTGAACGACTGCGCCTCGTGGCCCAGTTTCTTGATCGCCATCGCCAGCAGGGCCATGGAGATCCGCTCTCCGGCGGTCAGCAGCATGTCGAGCTCGCGCCCGGCAGGCATCGGGGAAACCTGCTCGGCGAGATCGATCAGCTCGTCCGTCGTGTCGCCCATCGCGGAAACGACGGCAACCACCTGGTTGCCACTCTGCTTCGCTTCCACGATCCGCTTGGCGACGCGCTTGATGCCCTCGGCATCGGCTACGGAGGAGCCTCCGTACTTCTGCACGACAAGGCCCACGTGCGCTCCTCGCTCAATCCGTCTCTGTCCGCTCATACGCATTCGTACCGCGGTCGGCTCAGTCTAACGAGCGTCCGAAAATCCCCTCCGCGATATCGCATGGTGAGACCCCGGCGCCCGTCCAGAGTGGCTCATGCCCATCTGGGCACGGGCCACGCGGAAAGTGCCCGGCGTCACAACCCCTGGTCAAGGGCTCCGGCCCGCTTCCGGGCCGCCCGGTGCCGCCCTGCGGCCGGGAAGCGGACGCTACCGTGCGGGCATGGAGATACTGCGTTACGTGGCGTTCAGCGGGGATCCCGAGGGCGGAAACCCCGCGGGGGTGGTGCTGGACGCCGCGGGGGCCGACGACGCGGCGATGCTGGCGGCGGCCGCCGAGGTCGGCTATTCGGAGACCGCGTTCGTCACGGAGGACCGCGACGGCTCCCTGGCCGTGCGCTACTTCAGCCCGCTCGCCGAGGTCCCCTTCTGCGGGCACGCGACGATCGCCACGGCCGTGGCGCACGCGGAGCGGCACGGCACCGGTCGCCTGCTGCTGCGCACGCCGGCCGGGCCGGTCCCGGTGACCACCGACCGGGCGGCCGACGGCGGCCTCGTCGCCACCCTGGTCAGCGTGGCCCCGCGCACGGTCCCGCTCGAAGAGGCCGACCTCGACGCGCTGCTGTCGCTCCTGGGCTGGTCGGCGGAGGATCTGGACCCGCTGCTGCCGCCCCGCGTCGCCTACGCCGGGGCCTGGCACCCCGTGCTCGCCGCCGCGAGCCGGGAGCGGCTGGCCCGCCTGGACTACGACATGGCCGCCCTCGCCGGCCTGATGGCCCGCAGGGACTGGACGACGGTCGACCTGGTCCACCGGGAGTCGCCCACGGTCTTCCACGCCCGCAACCCGTTCCCGCCCGGGGGTGTCGTGGAGGACCCGGCCACGGGCGCGGCGGCGGCCGCGTTCGGCGGCTACCTGCGCGAGCTCGGACTCGTCACTCCCCCGGCGACCCTGACGATCCGCCAGGGCGAGGACATGGGGCGGCCGAGCACCCTCACCGTGTCCGTGCCGGCCGGCCCGCGAGAGGGAATCGGCGTGACGGGCAGGGCCGTCCGGATCTGACGGGGCGTCAGCCGACCGGCGTTCCGGGTCCGGCCGACCGGGCCTGACGGTACGTCACTTGGTCTGCCGCAGGCCCAGGGGGCGGGCGATCTCCTCCACCATCACGCGGCCCGCCTCGAACTCCAGCGTGTCGTCGCCCATGCCCTGGTCCGTGTCCAGTCCGTCGAGTTCGGCGAGGGGCTGGTCGAGGCGGATGTGGGCGAGGACCGACTGCAGGGCGCGCAGGGTGGCCGACGCGGTGGAGCCCCAGTTGGAGAAGTAGGAGAACTGCCACCACCACAGGGCCTCGCTGGTGCGGCCCGCGCGGTAGTGGGACATGCCGTGGCGCAGGTCGGCCATGACGTCGGCCAGGTCGTCGGAGATCCGGGCCGGGACGGGCGCCTTGCGGGGCTCGTAGGGGTCGAAGACCTCGGAGTAGATGTCGATGGGGTCGAGCATCCGCGCCAGGTTCTCGCGCAGTTCGTCGACGTCCGCCTCGGGGCCCGAGTCGGGCTCGTAGCGCTCGTCGGGCACGATGTCCTCGTGCGCGCCGAGCCGGCCCCCGGCGAGCAGGAGCTGGGAGACCTCCAGGAGGAGGAAGGGCACGGCCGACTCCGGCTCGTCGCCCTTGGCGACCTCCGTGACGGCGACCAGGAAGCTCTCGATCTGGTCCGCGATCTGGACCGCGAAGTCGTCCGGGTTCTGTTCGGTCGCGTGCAGCGTGGCGTCAGACATCTAGGAGTCGTCTCCCCTCGAAGGCGCGTCCGAGCGTGACCTCGTCCGCGTATTCCAGGTCCCCACCCACCGGGAGGCCGCTGGCCAGGCGGGTGACCTTCAGGCCCATGGGCTTGATCATGCGGGCGAGGTACGTCGCCGTCGCCTCGCCCTCCAGATTCGGGTCCGTGGCGAGGATCAGCTCGGTGACCGTGCCGTCGGCGAGCCGGGCCAGGAGCTCCCTGATGCGCAGGTCGTCCGGGCCCACCCCGTCGATCGGGCTGATCGCGCCGCCCAGCACGTGGTAGCGGCCCCGGAACTCACGGGTGCGCTCGATCGCCACGACGTCCTTGGGCTCCTCGACCACGCAGATGACGGCCGGGTCGCGGCGGGTGTCGCGGCAGATGTTGCACAGTTCCTCCTGCGCGACGTTGCCGCAGGTCGCGCAGAAGCGGACCTTCGCCTTGACCTCCATCAGCGCCTGCGCGAGGCGCCGCACGTCCGTCGGTTCCGCCTGGAGGATGTGGAAGGCGATCCGCTGGGCGCTCTTCGGACCGACGCCGGGCAGCCGCCCCAGCTCGTCGATCAGGTCCTGGACCACGCCTTCGTACAACGGACTGCCCTTCCTGGGTCTTCGGGGTCGGTACGCACCCACCCGTACGTACCGTAGTTGTCAGCCGCCTCCCGGAGGAAGGCGGTGCGCCGGGTCAGAACGGCAGACCGGGGATCCCGCCGCCGCCGAGGCCCTGCGCGAGGGGGCCGAGCTTCTGCTGCTGGAGCGCCTGCGCGTTCTCGTTGGCCGCCTGGACGGCCGCCACGACCAGATCGGCGAGGGTCTCGGTGTCCTCCGGGTCCACCGCCTTCGGGTCGATCTTCAGCGCGCGCAGCTCGCCGGCGCCGGTGACGGTCGCGGTCACCAGGCCGCCGCCGGCCTGCCCGTCGACCTCCGTCTGCGCCAGTTCCTCCTGCGCCTTCGCCAGGTCCTGCTGCATCTTCTGGGCCTGCTGGAGCAGCTGCTGCATGTTGGGCTGGCCACCACCGGGGATCACGATCAGCTCCTTGCTCGGTACGGGTTTTCCCGCTCGGCACGAGCCTACGTGGTCGGGCCTGCCACCGCCCCAGCACTCTTTCGAGTGAGTCCCTCTCGCGCCCCATAACCGATCAAGGAATACTTCCGGGCGGAAAACCGGCGAAAGCTTCATCTTCGCCACCCGTTGGGGGGTAGGAAGGGTCGGGCGCGGCAGGACGCCGCGGCCGTCCGTCGCGCAGCGTGATCGGTGAGTGAACCGTACGTGGTCATTCGTGGGTCGGTGAGGAGTGCCGGGTGGGTCAGCCGGAGATGCAGCCCGAGGTGCCACCTCAGGACGGGCGGGGCGAGGGGGCGGCGGCCCGGTTGCGGCCGGGCGACCTGACCGGGCGGGCCTTCCCGCTCGGGGACTGGGGCGAGCCGGCGGTCCGGCTGGACGAGCTGTACCGGTGGGTGGAGCGGGGGGCACTGCGGACGGCGGCCTGGTATCTGGCGGACCGGATCTGGAAGCGGCGCTGCGCGCGGGTGCTGCGCTGCGGGGCGCTGGCCGGAGCGGTCACCGGGCTGGCGCTGCCCCTGCTGGACCTGACGGGCGTGGCGGGCGGGATCGCGTCCTGGGGGTGCCTGGCCCTGCTGCTGGCAGTGGCGTGCGTGGCCGTCGACCGGTACTTCGGGGTGACGTCGGGCTGGATGCGGGACGTGGCCACCGCGCAGGCCGTGCAGCGCCGGCTCCAGGCACTGCAGTTCGACTGGGCCGCGGAGAGCGTGCGGGAGGTGCTGGGTCCGGCGGAGGGCACGGCCGGTGAGGCCGCGGAGCGGTGCCTGGGGGTGCTGCGCAGGTTCTCCGAGGACGTGACCGAGTTGGTGCGGGTGGAGACGGCGGACTGGATGGGCGAGTTCCGCACCGGGGGCGGCACGGCGGCCGGTCTGCAGACGGTGGTGTTCCCGGGGCCGGGCCGCCCGGTGGAGGCGGGGAGCGTGAACGGCCGCTTCGCGGTTCCGCCGGCGGGCGGCGCCCGGCCGAACATGCCCCGGCAGCGTCCGCCCGAGCCGAGGTGAGGCCCGGGGCCTGGCCCGTCGCCGTCCCGACGGTCGGTGGCCGCCGCCCTCCCGTGCGCACGATGTCCTGTCCGCTGCCCCGGGACAGGTAGGTCAGGTAGCTGGGGAAGCCGGCCGCGAGCGAGTGCGCCGGACGTTCGACCCCGGTGGCGCGGGCGGGTGTTCGGCTACCGCTTCGTGTAGGTCAGGCGTTCGCCGCTGCTCGTGTTGAGGCGCTCCAGCGTGCCGTTCGGCAGGAGGGTCACCTCGGTGGCGGCGCCCGGGGTGCAGGCGCTGCGCGGCTGTCCGACGGTCACGGTGGACGGGCCGATGCTCAGCGAGCCGCCCGATCCCGGAGCCGTGACCAGTTCGCCCTCGAACACGCAGTGGTAGGACCCGCCGCCCCGGGTGGGGCCGTCGGCCACGAGGGAGAGCACCGTGTCGCCCGGCTCGCCCTGCTGGATGGTGAGCGAACGGCTGTGCTGCCCGTCGGCGTTGTCGATGGTCGTGGTCCAGGTGCCGAGGTACCCGGTGGGGATCGTGCCGTCCTGCGGGGAGGGCGAGACGTCCGGCCGGGTGGTCGTCGGCCCGGGGCCCGGGGTGGTCGGGGGTGCGCCGGTGCTCCGGGTGGGGGACGGGTCGCCGCCGGACGTGTCGTGGTCGCCGCCCTGCATCAGGGCGTACACCGACCCGCCCGCGGCCAGCGCGACGACCAGAGCGATCACCACGAGCAGCGCGGTGGACCGGCCGTCCCTGCGCTGCGCCGGCTGCGGCGGCCCGTACGGCGGGGCGAGGCCGTGGGGCGGCGGCCCGTACGGCGGGGTGGAGCCGGGTCCGCCGTAGCCGGGGTGCGCCGGGGGGCGGGGCTGGGGGTGCTGCTGCGGGTAGCCGTACGCGGGGTGTGGCGGCGTGGTCGTGCCCGGCCCGGCGACCATGGTCGGCAGATGGTTCACCGCCGGCCCGTCACCGGGCCGGCCCGGTGGGGGCGGCACGGCGGCCCCGGGGGGCAGTGCGGGGGCCGGGGGCAGGGCGGGCCGGGACGACTCGTCGGCCACGGCGGCGTGCTCGGGGGACGGGCCGGGCCCGGGCCGACCGTCGGCGGCGGGATGCCCGCCGGGACCGGACTGCCCCTCGTGACCGGCCCCTTGCCGCGCACCGGACCCCGAAGGCCCGCCCCGGCCCGGAGGTTCCCCCGGAACCGGATCGCCCTGCCCCGCCTGCGGAGGGGCAGCGGCGGCTCCGCCGGCCGCCGGGTCCGCCTCCGGGTTCTCCGCGTCCAGCAACCGCACAGCGTGGCGGCCCAGTTGGGCCACCAGTGCGCTCGGCAGCCAGGGGTCCAGGGCGCGGCCGTCCGCGACGGTGTCGTCGGCGCCGGTGCGCTCCAGGACCTGGTCCAGGGTGGGCCGGGCGGCGGGGTCCTTGCGCAGGCAGTCGCGGACCAGGTCGGCGATGCCCTCCGGGACGCCCTCCAGGTCCGGCTCCTCCTGGGCGATACGGAACATCAGCGCGTGCACGCCGCTGTTGGCGGTGCCGAAGGGCAGGGCGCCGGTCGCGGCGTAGGCGAGGACCGAGCCGAGGCAGAAGACGTCGCACGCCGGGGTGATGCGGTCGCCCCGCACCTGCTCGGGCGCCATGAAACCGGGCGACCCGACGAGCGCGCCGGTGCGGGTGAGCCCGCCGTCCGTGACGGTCTCCAGGGCGCGGGCGATGCCGAAGTCGATGACGCGCGGGCCGTCGATGGTGACCAGCACGTTGGACGGCTTGAGGTCGCGGTGGACGATGCCGGCCGCGTGGATGTCCTTCAGCGCGTGGGCGAGCCCGGCCGCGAGGATGCGGACCGACCGCTCGGGCAGGGCCCCGTGGTCGTGGCCGACGACCTGCTGCAGGCTCGGCCCGGCGACGTACCCGGTGGCGACCCACGGCACGGCGGCCTCGGTGTCCGCGTCCAGCACCGGCGCGGTCCAGTACCCGCCGACCCGCCGCGCGGACCGGACCTCCTGGCGGAACCGCTCCCGGAACTCCTCCTGCGCGGCCAGTTCCTCGCGCACGAGCTTCACGGCGACGGTCCGGCCCCGCTCCGAGCGGGCCAGGTAGACGTGCCCCATGCCGCCCGCACCGAGCCGCGCCAGCAACCGGTACGCGCCGATCCGCTGCGGATCCCCGCCCCCCAGCTTCTCCATCGCTCAGCCGCCTTCCCCCCACACGCGAGCAACGGATCGAGAATAGTGCCGGGCCGGGCCGGGGTGGCCCGGGCGATCTCTACGGTTCCGTAACAGGCGCGGCGGCCAGGGGCGGCCCCACCTGGTCGAGCACCGTCGACAGCCGCTCCAGCAGGGTCACCGCCCGGGCCAGCTCCGCCTCCCCGAACGCCTCGGCCAGCCGGTCGGCGAAGGCCGCGTGCCCGGGGTGGATCCGGGCCACCGCGGCCCGGCCCTCTTCGGTCGGTGCGAGGAGCTTGGCGCGGCGGTGCGCCGGGTTGGGCCGGTACTCGGCGAGCCCCCGCTCCACCAGCAGGTCGGCGACGCGCTGCACGCTCTGCCGGGTGATGCCCATGGCGCGGGCGATGCCGGAGACCGGCAGCGGCTCGCCGAGGACCGCGCCGAGCACCTGCCACCAGGCGGCGGTGAGCCCGGCGGGCCGGGCCAGCTCCTCCGCCACGCCGAGGAACTGGCCGTTCAGCCGGAACACCCCGAGGGCACTGCGGCTGAGCAGGTCCTGCCGCCCACCGCTCACAGCGCCCCGGCCTTCTCCAGCACCGCGTAGGCCGCGGCGTCGGAGTCGTGGAAGAGCCGGTACCAGGCGTCCAGGACCTCGCCCTCGTGGACCCCGAGCAGCCCGAGGATCTCCCGGGCGAACGCGACCGGCTCGGTCGGTCCGGCGGTGACCAGGCCGCGGTCGGTGACGGCGTCCGCCTCGACGTAGCGCCCGGCGCCCGCGTAACCGGTCGCGGCCAGGTAGAAGGAGACCGCGCTGGTGTGGGCGCGGTCGTCGAGCAGGCCCTCGCGGGCGAGGCCGGCGGTGGCCCCGCAGATCGCGGCGACGGGCACGCCCGCGTCGAGGAAGGACCGGGCCGTGCGCGCGAAGGGGGCCAGGTCGTCGCCCGTGTCCCAGAGGTCGGCGCCCGGCAGGATCAGCAACGCGCTGTCCTCGGGCCGCAGGCCGGAGAGGGCCAGGTCGGGCTGGATGCGCAGCCCGCCGGTGCTGCGGACGGGGGCGGTGGCCGGACCGACCGTGCGGATCTCCCGGCCCGCCCGGGCGAGCTGCGCCGTGGCGTGGCCCGTCTCCCAGTCGGCCAGGGTGTCGTAGACGGCGAGATGGACGGGCTTGTGCGCTGCGGTGGCGTGCATGGCTCCTCCTCGGACCCTGCCTCGGGAGCGGCCCTGCGGCAGCTACCCTTTGACAGCAGGCTGCCATCAGGACAGTACGCTGTCAATGCTGGGCCGGGTCCGCCTGGACAACCTGTCGCCAAATGCCGCCGACGGCAGACAGGCCGCCGATGTCACCGCCCGCTCCCCGGCGCCTACGCTCGCCCGCATGACCCCTCAGCCGAACCCCGAGGCCGGTGCCGCCGTCAAGGCCGCCGACCGTGACCACGTCTTCCACTCCTGGTCCGCGCAGGAACTGATCGACCCGCTCGCCGTCGCCGGTGCCGAGGGGTCGTACTTCTGGGACTACGAAGGCCGCCGCTACCTGGACTTCTCCAGCGGGCTCGTCTACACCAACATCGGCTACCAGCACCCCGCGGTCGTCGCCGCGATCCAGGAGCAGGCGGCGCGGATGACGACGTTCGCGCCCGCCTTCGCGGTGGAGGCGCGCTCGGAGGCGGCCCGGCTGATCGCCGAGCGGACCCCGGGCGACCTGGACAAGATCTTCTTCACCAACGGCGGCGCCGACGCCGTCGAGCACGCGATCCGGATGGCCCGGCTGCACACGGGCCGCCCCAAGGTGCTCTCGGCGTACCGCTCGTACCACGGCGGCACCCAGCAGGCCGTGAACCTCACCGGTGACCCGCGCCGCTGGGCCTCCGACAGCGGCACGGCCGGCGTCGTGCACTTCTGGGCGCCCTACCTCTACCGCTCCCGCTTCTACGCCGAGACCGAGGAGCAGGAGTGTGCCCGGGCGCTGGAGCACCTGGAGACGACGATCCGCTTCGAGGGCCCCTCGACGATCGCCGCGATCATCCTGGAGACCATCCCCGGCACCGCCGGGATCATGGTCCCGCCGCCCGGCTACCTCGCCGGGGTGCGCGAGCTGTGCGACACGTACGGCATCGTCTTCGTGCTGGACGAGGTCATGGCCGGTTTCGGGCGCACCGGTGAGTGGTTCGCGGCGGACCTGTTCGACGTCACGCCCGACCTGCTGACCTTCGCCAAGGGCGTGAACAGCGGTTACGTGCCGCTGGGCGGTGTGGCCATCTCCGGTGCCGTCGCGGAGACCTTCGGCAAGCGCCCCTACCCGGGCGGTCTGACGTACTCCGGGCACCCCCTGGCGTGCGCCGCCGCCGTCGCGACCATCGACGTGATGGCGCGGGAGGGCGTCGTGGAGCACGCGGCCCGGCTCGGCGCGGCCGTCGTCGAGCCGGAGCTGCGGGCGCTCGCCGAGCGGCACCCCAGCGTCGGCGAGGTGCGCGGCGTCGGCATGTTCTGGGCGCTGGAACTGGTGCGCGACCGCGAGACGCGCGAGCCGCTGGTGCCGTACAACGCGGCCGGGGAGGCGAACGCGCCCATGGCCGCCTTCGCCGCCGCCGCGAAGGGCAACGGGCTGTGGCCGTTCGTGAACATGAACCGGACGCACGTCGTGCCGCCCTGCAACATCGGCGAGGCGGAGCTGAAGGAAGGGCTCGCGGCGCTGGACGCGGCGCTGTCGGTCGCGGACGAATACACCGCGTAGACGGACACGAACCCGTCAGTGGGCGACAACCTCGGACGTCGTTCGAACGCGTAAGGTGGCGTGCTCGTAGTCAAGGACGAGCACGCCACCCCCGCGACGAGGAGACGCCCTGACCATGCCCGGCAGCACCGGCAACGGCGCCGTGATGCGCAGCACCCTGCGCCAGCAGATCGCCGAAGCTCTCCGCGACGAGGTGCTGGCCGGACGGCTCCAGCCGGGGCAGGAGTTCACGGTCAAGGAGATCGCCGAGCAGTACGGGGTGTCCGCGACACCGGTCCGCGAGGCGCTCGTCGACCTCTCCGCGCAGGGGCTGCTCGACGCCGACCAGCACCGTGGCTTCCGGGTCCACGAGTACTCGGCCGAGGACTTCCGCGGCATGATCGAGGCCCGCGGCCTGGTGATCGAGGGGATGTTCCTGGCGCTGTCCGAGGGGCGCCCCAACGCCGTGCGGCCCGACGACCCGCGGGCCGCCTCCGTCGTCGCCGGGGTCCGCAGGCGCGGCGAGGAGGCGCAGCGGGCCGCCGCCGCCGGGGACCTCACCGTGCTGATCGGGTACGACCTGCGCTTCTGGCGGGAGCTGGGCGCCTGCTTCGGCAACCCCTACCTGGCCGACTTCCTGAACCGGCTGCGCGTGCAGACCTGGGTGTGCGCGGTGCAGCACCTGCGCCGGCTCACCGACCTGCGCGGCGCCCTGTGGGCGGGGCACACCGAGCTGGTCGACGCGCTGATCGCGGGCGACCACGACGCCGCCCGCGCGCTCATCACGGCCTACAACACGCACTCGCTCGCGCTGATCGAGCGGCTCGCTCCCCGGTGACCGGCGTCGAGCCGGTCCGTATGGGTATGGGACATGCACGGCGGGAGCCGTGACCGTGCCGCACCGCTACCCTTCTTGACCACCGTGCTACCCGACCACCGCGCTGAGCGAGGAGCCTTCTTTGGCCTGTGACCTGTGGCTGGTACCGCTCGTGGACGTCCTGTGCCACACACCGGACAACCCGTTCGCCGAGGAACTCGCGCAATACGACAAGGTGCTCGCCGAGGCCGGGCTGCCGCCGGTGCCGGTGTACCAGTACATGCCGGGCCTGTCCGGCGACGTGGCCCCGGTCGCGGGCTTCGACTACGACGCGCTGCACTTCCTGCGCCGCGCCTACCTGCTCCAGGTGTGCGGGCTGCCGGTGACGCCCGTGGACGAACTGGGCGGCGACTACGAGCAGTTGCTGGAGATGTTCGAGTCGACGGCCCAGCAGTCGCACCTGGTGTGGCACTACGACCACGCGGGCGCCTACGTCCCGGTCGACTTCCCCAGTCCGCTCGCCGACGACGACCTCCTCGCGGGCGGCGGCCCGCTGGGCTCCTCGCACGCGCTGCTGCGGGAGCTGGAGGTGGTCGCCCCGGCCATCGGCGTCGACCCGGCCAACCCGCCGGTGGCTCCCCAACCGCCGCTCGCGCCCACGGAGCTGGAGGAGCCCGCCGTCCCGGCGCCCTACGACCCGAGTCCCTTCGCCCGGGAGCGGCACGTCTGGCTCGGGCTGCACGCGGCCGCGACCCGCAGCCTCGCGCAGGGCTCGATGATCGTCTTCAGCTGAGCCGGACGCTCAGCGTCCGAGCTGGGACAGGCCCTTCTGCACGTCCTCCATGTTCATCACGGGCGTATAGGTGATCTCCGCGCCGAGATCCAGGAAGAAGGGCTCGCTCAGCACCGGCATCTGCGAGCTCTCCTGCATGTCGAAGACCATGTAGGCGGTCCGCTTGCCGTGGTCGGTGGTGAAGTAGGCCGCCTCGGGCCTGATCGTCTCCGTGGCCTCCTGGATCAGTTTCCCCAGGGTGCCGTTCCGGATGGCCTCGTTGGCCTTCTCGGTGTCCATGCCTACCTTGAGCAGTACGCGCATCGCACTCACCTTCTTCTGTGTCGACGCACGCGGGATAAGGCTTCCAGCCTATGCCCGTTCGCGGCGGGCCACCCGGTGGGAAAAGGCCGCCGGCCGCCCCCCTGGGGAGGGGAGCGGCCGGCAAACGCGGAGCGGGATCAGAGGAACGAGTTGATCTCGATCGTCTCGTCGCGGCCCGGGCCCACGCCGATCGCGGAGATCGGGGCGCCGGACATCTCCTCCAGCGCCTTCACGTACGCCTGGGCGTTCTTCGGCAGGTCGGAGAAGGACTTGGCCTTGGAGATGTCCTCGCTCCAGCCCGGCAGCATCTCGTAGACCGGCTTGGCGTGGTGGAAGTCGGTCTGCGAGTACGGCAGTTCCTCGACACGCCTGCCGTCGATCTCGTAGGCCACGCAGACCGGGATCTGCTCCCAGCCGGTGAGGACGTCGAGCTTGGTGAGGAAGAAGTCGGTCAGGCCGTTCACGCGGGTCGCGTAGCGGGCGATGACCGCGTCGAACCAGCCGCAGCGGCGGTCGCGGCCGGTGGTGACACCGCGCTCGCCGCCGATGCGCCGCAGCGCCTCGCCGTCCTCGTCGAACAGCTCGGTCGGGAAGGGACCGGCGCCGACACGGGTGGTGTACGCCTTGAGGATGCCGATGACCCGGCTGATCTTCGTCGGGCCGACGCCGGCGCCGGTGCAGGCACCGCCGGCGGTCGGGTTGGACGAGGTGACGAAGGGGTACGTGCCGTGGTCGATGTCGAGCAGGGTGCCCTGACCGCCCTCGAACAGCACGACCTTGTCCTCGTCCAGCGCCTGGTTGAGGACCAGCACGGTGTCGGCGACGTACGGCGCGAGCTTGTCGGCGTAGCCCAGCAGCTCCTCGACCACCTGCTCCACGGCGATCGCCCGCCGGTTGTAGAGCTTGGTGAGCATCTGGTTCTTGACGTCGAGGGCCGCTTCGACCTTCTGCGTCAGGATCGATTCGTCGTAGAGGTCCTGCACCCGGATGCCGACGCGGTTGATCTTGTCCGCGTAGGTCGGGCCGATACCGCGTCCGGTGGTGCCGATCTTGCGCTTGCCGAGGAAGCGCTCGGTCACCTTGTCCACCGTCACGTTGTACGGCGTGATGATGTGCGCGTTACCGCTGATGAGGAGCTTGGACGTGTCGACGCCTCGCTCGTTCAGCCCGTTCAGCTCGGAGAACAGGACCGACGGGTCGACGACGACGCCGTTGCCGATGACCGGCGTGCAGCCGGGGGACAGGATTCCGGAAGGGAGGAGGTGGAGGGCATACTTCTGGTCGCCCACGACCACCGTGTGGCCTGCGTTGTTACCGCCCTGGTAACGCACCACATAGTCCACCGAGCCACCGAGCAGGTCGGTGGCCTTTCCCTTGCCTTCGTCACCCCACTGAGCACCGAGCAGCACAAGTGCGGGCACGCGCGTACACCCCTTCCGGGCGGGGCATGTCCATGGTCGAGGGCGTACGCGGAGGTCTCCGCCGCGTGCACCGCGACCGCCGTTGGCCGCCAACCGTCGGACCGGATGCCCCGGAATAGACGAAGCCCCTGGCGCAATAGCGCAAGGGGCTCTTGCACAAAGATGCTACCCGAGGAAGCGAGGCATGGCCGAGGTGGCGACTTCCGCGACGTCCGAGCAGCTGCTGGTGGTGGTCGACCCGGTCGCCCGACGGTCGGACGGCGAGTCCGTACGGATCGCGAAGGACGTGCTCGGCGCGGGTGCCGGCATGAAGCTGTGCCTGCCGGACGGCCCGGAGGAGTTCGCCCGGGCGCTGGCCCGGCGCGGCTCGCGGCGCCCGGTGGTGGTGGGTGACGACCGGGCCCTGCTGCGGGCGGTGTCGGTGCTGCACCGGCAGCGGGAGCTGGCGGCGTGCGGACTGTCGCTCGTACCGGTCGGAGGCGCCCTGTCCCTGGCCCGCTCCCTGGGGGTGCCGACCGGGACGGTGGCGGCCGCGCGGGCGGTGCTCGACGGGGTCGAGCGGCGGATGGACCTGATGGTCGACGACAGCGACGGGGTGGTGCTGGGCGCGCTGCGCATACCGCCGCTGTCGCCCTCGGCGGGCGGGGAGGGCGACCGGGAGCCGGTGGCCGACGCGGAGGACGCCGCGGGGCGGCCGTGGCTGCGCACCTGCCAGTCGCTGGTGCGCACCCTGGTCCCCGCGTCCCGTCCCACACGGCCGGTGTCCCCGCCGGAGCCCGGGCCGTCGCGGCTGCGGGTCGAGGTGGACGGGCAGACCCTCGTGGACCTGAACCAGCCGGTGGAGGCGGTGTCGGTGGCCCCGTCCGCCGCGGGCGTCGCAGCGGTGGAGGTCAGACCGGTGTCGGTGGGCGCGGAGGCCTCACCGCTGCTGGCCGAGGGCCGCACGGTCACGGTCTCCGGGGCACACTTCCGCTACCGGGCGGACACCCAGATCTCGGGCCCGGTGCGCACCCGCACCTGGGTGGTACGCGAGGGGGCGTGGAGCCTGACGGTCCCGGCGGGGGCGTGAGGCGGGCCGGCGGGCCCGCCGACGCCGCGTCCCCTCCCCCTCGGCGGCTCACCCCACCTCGACGGCCAGGCCCTCGAGCCCTCTGATCACGAAGTTCGGCTTGCGGACGGGCTCCGCCGCCAGGCGCAGCGTGGGGGTCCGCTCCAGCAGGGCCCCCATCGACGCGGCCAGCTCGATGCGGGCCAGCGGGGCGCCGATGCAGTAGTGGATCCCGGCGCTGAAGGAGATGTGGGGGTTGTCCCGGCGGGTCAGGTCGAGAGCCGAGGGGTCGTCGAACACCGCCGGGTCGTGGTTGGCGGAGCCGAAGAGCATGGCGATCTCCGCGCCGCGCGGGATCGTCGTACCGGCGATCTCGACGTCGTCCAGGACCCAGCGTTCGAAGAGCTGCAGCGGGGTGTCGTAGCGCATCAGTTCCTCGACCGCGGAGGGGACGAGCGAGGGGTCGGCGCGCAGCAGCTCCAGCTGGGCGGGGTTGCGGAACAGGGCGTACCAGCCGTTGACCGTGGCGTTCACGGTGGCCTCGTGGCCGGCGTTCAGCAGCAGGACGCAGGTGGAGATCATCTCCTGCTCGGTGAGGCGGTCACCCTCGTCGTGGGCCGCGATGAGACCCGAGACGAGGTCGTCACCGGGCTCCTTGCGGCGCGTCGCGATCAGTTCGCGCAGGAACGCGGAGAACTCGACGGATGCGCGGACCGCCCTGGCCGCCGTCTCCTCGGACGGGTTCAGCTCGTACATGCCGCAGATGTCGGCCGACCAGGGCCGCAGCGGGGCCCGCTCCGACTCCGGGATGCCGAGCATCTCCGCGATGACGGCGACGGGCAGGGGCTCGGCGACGTCCCTGAGCAGGTCGCCGCCGCCCGCGTCGGCCAGGGCGGAGGCCAGCCGGCCGGCCAGCGTCCGCACGTACGGCTTGAGGCGTTCGACCGTGCGCGGGGTGAACGCCTTGGACACCAGGCGGCGGATCCGGGTGTGGTCCGGCGGCTCCAGGTCGAGCATGCCGTGGTCGTTGAGCGTGTGGAACGGCTCGTGCTCCGCCGGGGGCGCGCCGCGGCCGAACTCCTCGTGCGTGAAGCGGTGCTGGTACGTCCGGCCCAGACGCCGGTCGCGCAGCAGGGCCGAGACGTCCGCGTGGTGCGGGACCAGCCACTGGTTCGTGGGCTCGAACCGGTGCACGCGGCCGGCGGCCCGCAGCTCGGCGAGGGCGGGGTACGGGTCGGCCAGGAACGCCGGGTCCCACGGGTCGAACCCGGTGTCGGAGACAGCTGCCATGCACGGACGCTAGCCCGGCGCACCCCGCCCTGACCAGGGGTGGCGCCCGCTCGTCAGCCCGGGGTGACCAGGCGGGCCTCGTAGGCGAACACCGCCGCCTGGGTGCGGTCGCGCAGGCCGAGCTTCACCAGGATCCGGCTGACATGGGTCTTGATCGTCGACTCGGCGACCACCAGCCGCCCGGCGATCTCCGCGTTCGACAGCCCTTGTGCGATCAGGACCAGCACCTCCGTCTCCCGCTCGGTGAGGTCCCCGTAGGCGGCCTGGGCGGAGGGCATCAGGCGCGGCGTCTCGGAGAGCTTGGAGAACTCCGTGATCAGGCGCCTGGTCACCGAGGGCGCCAGCAGGGCCTCGCCCGAGGCCACCACACGGACGCCGTCGGCGAGCTGGCGGGCCGAGGCGTCCTTGAGCAGGAAGCCGGAGGCGCCCGCGCGCAGCGCCTGGTACACGTACTCGTCGAGGTCGAAGGTGGTGAGCACCAGCACCTTCGCCGCGCTGTCCGCCGCGACGATCTCGCGGGTCGCCTCGATGCCGTTCAGCTCGGGCATGCGGATGTCCATCAGTACGACGTCGGGGGCGAGTTCGCGGACCTTGGCGACGGCCTCCAGGCCGTTCACCGCCTCTCCGACGACCTCCATGTCCGGCATCGCGTTCAGCAGCACCGAGAAGCCCTCGCGGACCATCATCTGGTCGTCCGCGATCAGGACGCGGATCGTCATGCCTCGTCCTCGTCCGGCAGGGCGACCGGCAGGAACACCGTCACCTCGTACCCTCCGTCGTCCGTGCGGCCCGTGGTCATCTCGCCGTTCAGCATCGTCACGCGCTCGCGCATCCCCGTGATGCCGTGCCCGGCTCCCGGCGAGGGCTTGATGAGGCCCGGCTCGGGCGGCGGGCCGTTGACGACGCGCAGCCCCAGGCCGCCGAGCACGTATCCGATCTCCACCCGGGCGGTCGCGCCGGGGGCGTGCCGCAGGGTGTTGCTCAGGGCCTCCTGCACGATCCGGTACGCCGACAGCTCCACGCCCGGCGGCAGCTCCCGCACGGCCCCGGTCACCACCTTGTCCACGGTCGTCCCGGCCTCGCGCACATTGGCCAGCAGCGCGTCGAGGTCGGCGAGCGTCGGCTGCGGGGCGTCCGGGGCCTCGTAGTCCTCGGCGCGCACGACACCCAGGACCCGGCGCAGTTCCGTCAGGGCCGCCACCGCGTTCTCCCGGATCGTGACGAACGCCTTCTCCAGCTCGGGCGGCGGGTTCTCCACCCGGTAGGGGGCGGCCTCGGCCTGGATGGCGACCACGGACATGTGGTGGGCCACCACATCGTGCAGCTCGCGGGCGATCGTGGTGCGCTCCTCCAGCAGGGTGCGCCGGGACCGCTCGTGCGCGGTGACCGTCTGCTGGGCGGTGACCTCCTGGGCGGCGCTCCGGCGGGTGTGCCACACGGTGACGCACAGCAGGATCAGGGCCGACAGGATCAGCATGGGCGCCGAGTTGGTGCCGTACATGTGGCTCGGGCCCACACCGGCGTCCGCGATCAGCGCGTACAGCGCGGTCAGCGCCCACATCCAGCCGGCCGTGCGGGGCCGCGTGCGTATCGCCACGACCGTCAGCACCGTGAGATGGCACAGGAAGCTGCCGGCCTGCCAGGGCCAGTCGCCCCAGCTGCTGCCGAGTACGCCGGCTATGGGGGTGGCGGCCATGGACATCCAGAACGCCCCCACGGGCCGGACCATGGTGGCCAGCACCGGCAGCACGGTCAGCAGCGCCATGAACAGCACCGGGCCGTCGACGGTCGCGAGCAGCAGGCCGAACAGGGCCGCCGTGACGATCAGCGCGTGCGGCGTCCAGGTCGCGTACTCCCGCAGCCGTCGCGGCAGCCGCCGCACGAGCCGGCCGTCCGGGCTCCTGCGGGGCAGCGGCCGGTAGGCGAAGGCGTCGTGGAAGAGGTCCTGCCGCAGTCCGCGCAGGGAGTCCACGGCCACCCGGTACTCCGGGCTGCGCGAGGGCGTCCCGTCCCCCGGCGCGGTGGTGTGCAGGTGAGTCGTCTCGGTCACGTACAGAACGGTAGGGGCACCCCGGGGCCGCGGTCGTCCCCAGTGAGAGGGGTCACCGCGGGTCCCTCTCAGGTACTACGCGCTCCCCCGGGACCTCAGTGGCCCGACGGCCGCACCAGCCCCGACTCGTAGGCGAACACCGCCGCCTGCGTCCGGTCCCGCAGGCCCAGCTTCACGAGAATGCGCCCCACGTGCGTCTTCACGGTCTGCTCGGCGACGAACAGGTGCCGGGCGATCTCCGCGTTCGACAGGCCCTGCGCGATCAGCGCGAGCACCTCGGTCTCCCGGCCGGTCAGCTCCCCCACGCGGTTCTTGAGCGGGGCGCGGGGCCGGTCGTCGAGCCGGGAGAACTCCGCGATCAGCTTGCGCGTGATGACCGGCGCGAGCAGCGCCTCCCCGGACGCCACCACCCGGACCGCCTCGGCGAGCTGCTCGGCGGAGGCGTCCTTGAGCAGGAACCCGGAGGCCCCCGCGCGCAGCGCCTCGTACACGTACTCGTCGAGGTCGAAAGTGGTGAGGACCAGCACCCGCACCCCGGGGTGGGCGGCCGTGATCACCCCGGTGGCCTCGATGCCGCCCATGCCCGGCATGCGGATGTCCATGAGGACGACGTCCGGGGAGGTCTCGGCGGTGCGGGTCACGGCCTCGGCGCCGTCGCACGCGTCGCCGACGACCTCGATGTCCGGCTGGGTGCCGAGCAGCACGGTGAAGCCCTGCCGGACCATCGCCTGGTCGTCGGCGATGAGGACCCGGATGGGGTCGCCGGTGCGGCTCGTCATGGTCGTCCTTTCCTGGGGGTGATGGTGCGGCCGGTGCCCGGGGGGTCCGCGGGCGGGGTGCCGGGCAGGAACGCGGCGATCTCGAATCCGCCCCCCTGCACCGGGCGGGCGGTCAGGGTGCCGCCCAGCATCGCGACGCGTTCCCGCATGCCGAGCAGCCCGTGGCCCGCCCCGGAGGAGGGCGGCGGGGGCGCCGTGGGGCGGCCGTTGACCACCTCCACGCGCAGGCCGTCGGGCCGGTGGCCGAGCCGGACGGTGACGGCGGCGCCGGGCGCGTGCCGCAGGGCGTTGCTCAGCGCCTCCTGCACGATCCGGTACGCCGACAGCTCGACGCCCTGCGGCAGCGGGCGCCGCTCGCCGCTGATCTCGGTGGTGACCTCGCGGCCGGCGGCCCGGGTGTTCTCCACGAGCGCGTCGAGCCGGTCGAGGGTGGGCTGCGGGGCGTGCGGGACGGCCTCCTCGCCGGGCCCGGCCGGCGCGTCCCCGGGCCCGCGATGCTCCGAGCGCAGCACGCCCAGCACCCGGCGCAGCTCGGTCAGCGCCTCCAGCGCGTTCTGCCGGATGCCCGCGAGGTTCTCCTTCAGCTCCTCGGGCGGGTCCGGCACGAGGTGGGGGGCGACCTGCGCCTGGATGGAGATGACCGACATGTGGTGGGCCACCACGTCGTGCAGCTCGCGGGCGATGCGGCTGCGTTCCTCCAGCAGCGTGCGCCGGGTGCGTTCCTCGGAGGTGAGCGTGGTCTGCTCCACGAGCTGGGCCCGGGCCACGCGGCGGCCGCGCAGGGCGGTGCCGACGACGACGACGACGGTCGCCAGGGACAGCATCAGAGGGCCGGTGTCGTCGTGCGGAACCCCGGCCGCGGCACTCTGGGCGAGCCAGGTGACCAGGGCGGTCACGGCCAGGGCGGTCACCGCCGCGCGGGTGGGCACCCGCAGCGCCAGCAGCAGCAGCACGAGCAGCCCGGCGATGATCGCCGCCGCGGTCCAGGGCCAGGTGTAGGTCTCCGGGCCGGTCCCCAGCCGGGTCCGCACCGCCGCGGCGCACAGCACGAACACGCCCAGCGACAGCCACCACGCCGGGACCGGCCGCCACAGGCCGAGGACGACGGCCCCGCCCTGCCCGATCGCGACCAGCAGGGCCGGGCCGAAGGCCAGGTGCCCGTTGCCCTGGAGGTCGCCCGCGCTCCCGATCGTGACGCCGAACGCGGCCAGGCACAGCAGGCCGTGCGGCAGCCACCGCAGCCAGGTGGAGGGGGGCAGCGGGTCGGGGCGGACGGTCCACAGGTCCGCGCACAGCGCCCGCAGCCAGCTGCCGACGCGCGCCCGCAGCGCGCGGCCCACCCCCGTGTCCGTCACACGGCTCAGCCTAGACATGGCGGACCTCCGGCGCCGCACCCTGGTCGGTGGGCCGGTGCGCACGCACCACCCGTGACCCACCGCCCGGCCCGCCGCCCCGCTCGAAGGACCGGAACGCGGCCGTGCACAGGGCGAGGGCCGCGGCGAACACCGGCAGCCACAGCAGCCGGGCCGCGACCCAGCCGGGGCCGTCGGGCACGGTGTGCAGCCCGGGGAGGCGGCCCGCGAGCAGGCCGGTGGCGGTGGTGGCCATGAGGGCCGTCTGGTGCCACAGGAAGACGGTCATCCCCGAGAGGTTCACCAGCGCCACGGCAGCCCAGGCCAGAGGCCGGCGCAGGGCGCGGCGCAGCGGCTCGCGCAGCAGCAGGGCGAGGCCGCACTGGGCGCCCCCGAAGGTGACCGCGGCCAGGGTCGGCGGGTCCAGGTTGGACACGGCCTGCCCGGGGACGCCGACCATCGACGCGGGGTAGCCCGCGAGGGCCACCAGGGCCGCGGTCGTCACCGCCCCGCCCGTGAGGAGGATCCAGCCCGCGCGGCGGCCGTCCAGCTCGCCCCGGCTCCAGGCGGCGCCGAGCGTGTAGGGCACGGCCCAGCCGGCCACCACGTTCACCCAGCCCAGCCAGGAGGGCCCGCCCAGGCCGAAGCGCAGCAGGTCCACGTGCAGGACGACGGCCAGCGGCCACAGCGGGGAGAGCCGGGCCAGCAGCGGGGTCGCCGCGGTCAGGCCCGCGAACACCACGAGGAACCACAGCGGGGACAGGGCGAGCTTCACCAGCGTGCGGACCGTCCCGAACCCGGCGTCCGACAGCAGCAGGGCGAGCGCGGCGCCCGTCCACAGGGTGAGGACGGCGGCCACGGGCGTGAACAGCCGGGCCAGCCGGGCCGCCAGCCAGCGGCGGTACGGCACCCCGCGCGCCCGTGCCGATGCGTGGCCGCGGGTGGCGACGTACCCGCCGACCAGGAAGAACACGGCGAGGGTCTGGAACACCCAGGAGACGGGCGCCAGGGCGGGCAGGTGCTGCAGCGGGCTCTCCGCCCGCAGGGTGCCGCTGTCGGACACCAGCGCCGTGACCAGCCAGTGCCCGAGGACGACCCCGAGCACGGCGGCCGCACGCAGCCCGTCCACGGCCCGGTCGCGGCCCGCGGGTGTGGCCGCGCCGACCCGCGCGGCGCCCGCGTGCAGCGCCCGCCGGAGTGCTCCTGCCCGCATGTCAGTCACGGGTCACCGCCTCGCTCTCGCCCAGGACGATCCGGGCCAGGTTGGCCAGGGAGGCCGTCGCGGGCCGGAAGTAGTCGCTGTGGCCGCCGTCGCCCGCCGTGAAGACCCGCGCCCCGAACCCCGGCGAGACGGGGTCGGTGCCGAAGCCGACGGTGGTGCCGAACAGGGCGGCGTCGAGGTGCGGGACGTGCTCCACCCAGTCGTCGCCGCCGCGCGCCGCCCAGATCCGGGCGCGCGTGCCCAGCTCGGCGGCGGTGTCCGCGCCGGTGCCGGGGCTGCCGACCAGCGCGATGTCGTCCACGTCCAGACCGGGCGCGGCCCGCCCGCACACCACCGAACCGTAGGAGTGGCACAGCAGGGAGACGCGGGCCGCGCCGCCCGTCACGGCGCGCAGGTCCGCGACCAGGGCGCGCAGCCGCGGGGCCGCCTGGTCCGCCCGGCCGGTGGTGGCGACCGCCGTGCCGACCGTGCCGGGCGTCGCGTAGCCGAGCCAGGCCACCACCGCCGTGCGCCGGCCGCCCGGACCGCCGCGCCGGGCGAGCTGCTCGTGCAGGGCGGTGGCGGCGGCGCGGAACCGGCCGTAGGTGTCCAGGCTCGTGTCGGAGCCGGGGACCAGGACGGCGACGCGCTCGGCACGGCGGAGGTCGCCGAGGACCTCGGTCACCCGGCCGGGGCCGCGGCCGTCGAAGGCCAGGAGCCGGCGGGCCGGGGCGGCCAGGGCCCGGTCGGCGGCGGCCCGGTGCCGGTCGTGGTGCGCGGCGGCCATGCGGGCCGCCTCGGCGGCGTTGGCGCGGTTGGCCGCGTACGCCGCCTCCAGCGTCGTCGCGCCGAGCGGGGGGAGGGCGGCGGGGGCCGGAGCGGGTACCTCGGGCCGGACGGCCCCGGTCAACGGCAGCACCAGCGCGCCCGTGACCAGCGCCGCGAGTGCCGCCCGCCGCCCCCGGCCGGCCCTGCGGCGGTTTCCGTGTGCGCGTCCCACGGTCGTTCCCCCTCCTGCGCGCCCGGCGGTCGGGCTGGCACGGAAGGGAAGGTACGGAGGCGGCGGTGTCGTCCGCGTCCCGCCGCGGAGCTCACCCGCGAGGTGGCTCTCAGGTACTACGGGTATGAGCCGGGCCGGCGCACCGGCGGCCCGCCGCTTCCCGCGCTCACCAGGCCAGTTGGGCGATCTCCTCGACCACCACCGCGCAGGCGTCGGCCGCCGGGTCGATCAGCGGGAAGTGCCCCACGTCCTCCAGCAGCGTCACCCCGACCACTTCGCCGGCCTTCGCCGCCGCGTCCGCGTACGACTCGGCGACCGCCTGCGGCACATCGAGGTCCGCGCGGCCCTGAACGACGGTGGTCGCGATGCCGGTGGGCAGCAGCAGCGCCGGGTCCGCGTACGGCTGGCGCTCGGCGACGTGCTCGTCACCGCCCAGGAACTGGCGTACGGCACCGTCGCACACGCCGAGCTTGTCGGCCACGGCGAGGTCCGCGATCGGGGCGAGGGCGACGACGCCGCGCAGGGCCGCCGGGGTGCCGGGCCGCCAGGGCGAGCCGGCCGGCAGGACGTGCCGGGCCGCCCCCCACAGGGCCAGGTGCCCGCCCGCCGAGTGGCCGGTGAGGACCGTCCGGCGCGGGTCGGCCTGCGGGAGATGCGTCCGCACCAGCGCGGGCAGGGCGTCCAGCGCCGCGGCCACGTCGTCGAGGGTGTCGGGCCAGCGGCCCGCGACGGAGGCGTCGCCGGTGCCCCGCCGGTACTCGACGCTCGCCACGGCGAAGCCGTGCCGGGCCAGGAACCCGGCGAAGGGGCTGATGTGCCGCCGGTCGTGCGGCGCCCGCCAGGCACCGCCGTGCAGCACCACGACGACCGGGGCGGGACCGCCCGGGCCGCCCTCGCCGCGCGGGGCGAAGAAGTCGATCACCTGGTCGGGGTGGTCGCCGTAGGCCGCGGTGGCGTCGGGGTCGACGGGCGCGTGGGAGAGAGCCGACTCCTCCTCGGCAGCGGCCCGTGCGGCTGCGGCGTCGTCCGTCATGCTCCACCCTTCCAGCGATGAGCTGTACACGGCGAACCGGTCCAGGGGGGTGCGCCGTTGGCCGGGACGGTACCAGGCCCGTGACATGCGCGGACCCGGGGATGTCACGCTCGGTGAGCACGGGACGGGCGGTTCGCCGGCGGGCGGTGGGGCCGGGTCCGCGCGGTGCGTTCCCGGCCCCGGCGGCTCACGCCAGGGTCGCGGCCAGCACGCCCGCCGCCCGCTCCACGTCGGCGAAGCCCACGTACAGCGGTGTGAAGCCGAAGCGCAGCACGTCCGGCGCCCGGAAGTCGCCGACCACACCCCGCTCGACCAGGGCCTTCATCACGTCCCCGGCGTCGGGGCAGCGCAGTGCGACCTGGCTGCCGCGCTCCGCGTGGGCCAGGGGCGTCAGGCACTCGACGCGTCCCTCGGGCACGTACTCCGCGACGCACTCCAGGAAGAAGTCCGTCAGCGCCAGGGACTTGGCCCGCACGGCCTCGACCCGCACCCCGTCCCACATCTCCAGGGCCGCCTCCAGGGCGAGCATGGAGAGGATGTCCGGTGTGCCGACCCGGCCGCGCAGGGCGCCGGCGGCCGGTTCGTACCCCGCCCGCATCCCGAACGGCTCGGCGTGCGAGTTCCAGCCGGGCAGCGGCGAGTCGAAACGGTCCTGCAAGTCGGCGCGCACGTACAGGAAGGCCGGCGCACCCGGCCCGCCGTTCAGGTACTTGTAGGTGCAGCCGACCGCGAGGTCCACCCCGTGCTCGTCCAGCCCCACGGGCAGCGCGCCGGCGGTGTGGCACAGGTCCCACACCGCGTACGCACCGGCCGCGTGCACGGCGGCCGTCAGGGCCGGCAGGTCGTGCAGCCGGCCGGTGCGGTAGTCCGCGTGGTTGAGCAGGACCGCGGCGGTCCGCCCGCCCAGCGCGCCCGGCACCTCCGCGGGGGTCACCGGCCGCAGGGTGCAGCCGGTCATCCGGGCGGCGGACTCGGCGATGTACCCGTCGGTGGGGAAGGTCGTGGCGTCCACGACGATCTCGTCCCGGCCCTCACCGGCCAGTCGCACCGCACCCACCAGCGCCTTGAACACGTTGACGCTGGTGGAGTCGCCCACCACGACCTGCCCGGGCGCGGCCCCGACCAGCGGGGCGATCCGGTCGCCGATCCGCTCGGGCGCCGTCCACCAGCCGCTCTCCTCCCAGGACCGGATGCGCAGTTCGCCCCACTGCCGGCGGACGACGTCCTCGACCCGGCCGGGCACCACGGCCGGCAGCGCCCCCAGGGAGTTGCCGTCCAGGTAGACGACGTCGTCCAGCACGAACGCGGCCCGCTTGTGCGCCAGTTCGTCCGCGGCGTCCAGCTTCTCCGCGCGTGCCCTCAGCTCAGACATGGGACCGCGCCGTCCACAGCTCCGGGAACACGTTCTTCTGCGCGCGCTTCTCCAGCCAGGCCACCCCGGCGGAGCCGCCCGTGCCGGTCTTGGCGCCCATCGCGCGGCGGGTGGCGACCAGGTGGTCGTTGCGCCAGCGCCACACCAGCTCGGCGACGTCGCTCAACGCCTCGCCGAGCCGGGCCAGTTCGTCGCTCTCGTCACCCGAGTACACGGCCGTCCAGGCGGCCTCCACCTCCGGCGCCGGCTCGTAGCGCCGCGCGATGTCGCGCCCCAGCACCGCCTCGGGGATGTCGTACCCGCGGCGGGCGAGCAGCCGCACGACCTCGTCGTACAGGCTCGGCTCGTGCAGCGCCTTCTCCAGCTCCGCGTGCACGCGCGGGGAGCCGCGGTGCGGGACGAGCATGGACGCCGACTTGTCCCCCAGCAGGAACTCCATGCGCCGGTACATCGCCGACTGGAAGCCGGACCCCTCGCCGAGGGCGCTGCGGTACGAGTTGAACTGGGCCGGCGTGAGCTGGCCGAGCGGCTTCCAGGACGCGTTGAGCGCCTCCAGCTCGCGCACCGACCGCTTCAGCGCGGCCGTCGCGGTGGGCACGTCGTCGCTCCTCAGCGCGCGGGCCGCCGTCTCCCACTCGTGGACGATGACCGTGAACCACAACTCCATCACCTGGGTCGTCACCAGGAAGACCATCTCTCCGGGATCGTCGGAGAGGGTGTGCTGGAGGTGCGTGAGCACGTCCGCCTTGACGTAGTCCTCGTACGGCGTCGTGCCGTGGAAGTCGAGATGCGGGGTCTCGGGCTCATGAGCCTCGTGGGACATCGCTGTCTCCTGCAGATAACTCCGGGTAGCGGTCCGCCCCTGCCGATGCCGGCACGGGGGCCCCGGTCCCCACGGGGAATACTCCGCAATCGTGCCCCGGAACCGCAAGGCCCGCCTCCGGAGAGACGGGCCTCGTACCGCCGGCGGGGTTCAGCCCAGGACCTGCGCCGCCGTGGGCGAGGAGTCCTTGAGGAACTGCGCGCAGCGCTCGTACTCCTCCTGCTCGCCGATCGCCTGCGCGGCGCGGGCGAGGGCGTGCAGGGCGCGCAGGAAGCCGCGGTTCGGCTCGTGCTCCCACGGCACCGGGCCGTGCCCCTTCCAGCCGTTGCGGCGCAGCGCGTCCAGACCGCGGTGGTAGCCGGTCCGGGCGTACGCGTACGACTCCACGGCCGCGCCCCGCTCGAACGCCTCGTCGGCGAGCTGCGCCCAGGCGAGGGAGGAAGTGGGGTGCGCGGCGGCGACCTCGGCGGACGCGGCACCCGACGCGAGCATCTCGCGCGGCCCGGGGTCGTCGGGCAGGTGGGTGGGGGGCGGGCCCCCGAGCAGGTTCTCGTGAATGGACATGCCCCAAGTCTGCGGCATGCGCCCCGACCGGCACCGCCCGAGGCCACCGCCACGGTCCACCGACGGCTGCGAAGCCCTGCCGGGCCCCTTCCGCCCTGCCGAAGGCTGCGGCCCCGGGCGGCCGGCCGGTCCGCCCCGCGCGACGCACCGCGGGCCGCAGGCAGCGGGCGGCGGGCCCGAGGGGGGCGGGTGGCAGCGGGCCGCCGGCCGTGGGCCGTGGGCCGTGGGCACCGGGCCGGGGGTCGCAGGCCGGGGGCAACGGACGGCGGTCCGCGGGCCGGTCCGGCCCGCACGACGCGCCGCAAGCCGCGCGCCGCGGGCGGTGGGTGGCGGGCGGCCGGGCCGCAGGCCGCCGTGCGACGTGGCGCAGGTCGCAGGCCGGGGGCAACCGACGGCGGGCCGCTGGCCGGTCCGGCCCGCGCAACGCGCCGCAAGCCGCGCACCGCGGGTGGCGGGCGGCCGGGCCGCAGGCCGCCGTGCAACGTGCCGCAGGCCGCAGGCCGGGGGCAACCGACGGCGGGCCGCTGGCCGGTCCGGCCCGCACGACGCGCCGCAAGCCGCGCACCGCGGGTGGCGG